>NZ_JBEXJI010000002.1:0-747392 GCF_040609015.1 Nocardia sp. NPDC004860
TCCGGGTGCCCTCGCCCCCGCCTTCGCCCCCCTCCGCCCCGTCAGCGGCCACTCACCGTCCAAATGAGACGCCCCCCTACGGTCCCCGACCCGTGGGGCCGCTTCACCGTTGTGCCGCAGGCACTATCGGCGCGGCGGTGCCGCGGGCACGGTCACCGCGCCGGGGCTCAGACGGTGACGGGCTTGTAGGTGGAGATGGCCCAGATCACCACGACGTCGAGCGCGATGATGAGCAGCGACCAGGCCGGGTAGTAGGGAATCCAGAGGAAGTTCTCCACGATGGACAGGGCCGCCAGGACCAGGGCGGCGACCCGGCCCCAGGTGGTGCCCCGGAGCAGGCCGATCGCCACGACGATCTCGATGATGCCGAGGACGATGTGGATCCAGCCCCATCCGGTGGTGTTCATCTTGTAGACGTAGTCGTAGCCGACGACCAGCAGATCGTCCGATGCCACCGCGGAAATGCCCTGCAAGATCGACAGCGCGCCGACGACGAGCAGCAGGATGCCCGCCGCGATCGCCGTTCCGGCGGCGAAGCCCTGTTTCAGTGTGGGTTCGGGACCAGTGCTTTGTGCCATTGGCCGAATATGCCACGGGTTTGCTGGCGAATGCGGAAACCGCTGCCGCCGTGTTTCCGTGCCCTGGCCGCCCTGGAATCCGGGCCGGTCAGGGTGTGGTCAGCGCCTGCGAGACCGCGGTGCCGAACGCCAGGTCCGCGGTGGTGTTCACCTTGGTATAGGTGCCGCCGGTGCGCTGGGTGAGGGTCTGCAGGGTCTGGGTGCCGGGGCCGCCGACCACGATGACGTCGATCCGCACCGGATGCGCCGGATCCATCGCGGCGGCGATGCCGGCGAGCAACTGATCGCCGGTGACCGTGGAATCGTCCTCGGGGCCGTCGGTGATCAGCAGGATCGAATTGGTGCGGGCCGCGGCGTAGTTGGCGAGCACGTTCTTGTAGGCGGCCTGCAGCGTGGGATAGGTGCGGTCCGGCTTGGAGGTGCTCGCGGTGACCGTGGTCAGGGCCTGGCTGATGGCGGTGCGCTGATCGTCCGACAGCGGCGCGGTCGGGGTCAGGACCTTGTAGGGGTTGTTCCCGTCGAGGTTCTTCGAGTACTCCCATACGCCCAGGCCGAAGCCCGGCGGCATGACGCCCATCGTGGACTCCAGTGCCGCGGCCGCATTGGCGAGACGGGTGCCGAAGCCCTCGGTGGCGGACATGGAGGAGGAGACGTCGAGCAGCACGGTGGCCTGCACACCGAGCACCGGATGGGCGAGGATCTGGCCCACTTTGTCCAGGACCGCCTTCGCCGGGACCGGGGTGGTGGCCGGGGGTGCGGCGCCGAAACCGTTGTCGGTGAACAGCTTCGACTGGTCGGGGGCGCGCAGGAAATCGGCGAACAGGCCCGCGATCAGATTCTGGGTCTGGTCCACCCAGGAGCCGGTGAGCTGGGCGGCCGGGTAGTCGGCGACCGGGCCAGCGCCATCGGGGCGGAAAGCGGCCAGCCCGTTGCGGGCCCGGATCTGCTGCTCGGTGGCGGCCACCGCGTGCACGGGAGCGGTGGCCGCGTCGGCGGCCCCCGACAGGTCGGTGAGCGCGCCGCTCACGTCCTTGGCGGCGGGTGCGCCCGCGGCCAGGCCGGAGATGGCCGAGACCACCTGACCGGTGGCGACGGCCTTCTCGTCGAGGGGATCGGTGCCGGAGACGCCCGAGCCGACCGCGGCCGCGATGGCCAGCGAGCCGTCCCCGGCGGGCATGGCCAGACGCAGCTTGCCCCAGGTGGGCAGCCCGAGATCGGCGAGCGAACCCTCTTGCAGCCGGGGCAGGTCCGACCAGTGCACCTTGGCGGTCTCGAGGGCGCGGCGCAGGTCGTCGGGAACGGCCAGGGAGATGGGGCTGACCGCGATGGGGGCCGGGGTGCCCGCGATCAGGCCCGGCACGCGCATCTGCTCGACCGAGCGGGAGGATTCCGGAATCCAGAGCGCGGGCTGCGGGCCCAGCGCCGGATCCCACGCCTTGCCGGAGGTGAATGCCGCGACCATGGCGGCCGAGGGCTGTGCGGCCACGGCCACCTCGGCGCAGTGATCGCGTACGTGCGGTTTGGTGGCGTTGAAGCGGTCGGCCGCGGCCTTGACCGGGGTGAGGATGTCGGGATCCACGGTCACGTTCAGGGTGGCGGTGCCCTCCACGCAGGAGGCGGCGGCGCGGCTGTCGCGCTCCTTGGACCGATCCGACAGCCAGGCCCAGCCGACGACGGCCAGCGCTAGCACTGCCACCGCGACCACTGCGATAACCGGTCCCTTGCTGATACCTCGTGACCTGCCCGCGGCGCGATGAGTTCCCACGAGCGACCATCCTATGTTGACGGGTCGGTAGCCACCTGTGCCAGGCGGTTACGCGAAGTCCGACCGGCCTGGACCCGGCGGGGCAGCGACGACAACGACTCCGAGTGACAACGGCGGTGACTCCCAGGGGAGTCACCGCCGAGGTGTCAGTCGCGAATCAGCTTGCCGCGGTCGTACTCGTGACCGCCCCAGACGCCGGACTGGCCGGTGCGGGCCGCGAAGTCGCCGCATTCGCGGCGGATCGGGCAGGCCGCGCAGATGGTGCGGGCGTAGTCGAAGTCCTGCGAGGGGTACGGGAACCACGCCTCGTGGTTCGGGTCACCCTTGCAGGCCGCGCGCTGCCAGTAGTCCTTCGAGTCGGAGATGGGGAGCAGATCCGCCAGGGTCGGCTCCCGAAGTGCAGTGTTCGTCATCGGATCTCGCTCCTCTCATGTCCGATCACGCGGTGCGGGTGTTCTTCGTTCATCGAGGTCGGTCCCGGTCCTGGGATTCAGGACGCCGCCAGTTCCTTCCAGACCTGACGCTGGGCTCGTTCTCTGTCATCGGGGGCCTTGGGCTCCCACAGCAGGCGCATGCCGGCCTCCTCGGGAGTCCGGTCCGCCTTGTACGTATTGCAGGGACCGCACGCGGCGATGAGGTTGGCCCAGGTATTGGGCCCACCCTTCGAGCGCGGGCGGATGTGGTCGACGGTGCGAGCCCAGTCGTTGCAGTACCCGCAGCGGTAGCGGTCGCGACGCAGGACCGCGGCCAGGGTGGCGCGGCTGTCGTCGTCGTGCACGAGGATCCGGTGTTCGAGGTAGATGTAGCGGTGCAGCCGGATGGTCTCCGGCAGCGCCAGCTCCAGGTGCTTCGAGCGGATCGGGAAGTGCGGCCGCCGATCGGTGACGGTCTCGGCGGCGCCGCCGAGCAGCAGCACCACCGCGCGCTCGGCGCGGATCGTGGTCAGCGCCTCGTAGGAGGCGTTGAGCAGCAGCACACCGGCGTGTATCCAGTTGTCGGTGGTTGTCTCCGGGTCGTCGGCGTGACGGAACAGCATGGGGGTCACCATGTTTCGTGAAAGGGATCGAACAGAAGGTTGGGAGTTGCCCGCTTACGCGTGGGCCTGGAGACGGCCGATGTTCCGGTCGTCGCCGCGCAGGCTGCGCTCGGTATGGCGCACGAGTAGGGCGCGCTGTTCGGGCGAACTCGGATACTGTTCGCTGAACCTCGGATTCATTGCCGTCTCCTCCTCTCCTGCTGGTCACGACCGTGACGGTCGGCTGATCATCGGTGAAAAACATGGTGGCACAACGGACCTGCCGTTGTCGGGTGATTTTTTCGCCCCCTGACTCCGGGTGCCCGCGTGGAGCGCGGACCTGGAGCCGTGGAGGTACAACGAAGGCCATCGGCCATTTGTTCCGGGGAGAACCGCAATTCATCGCCGGTTACCCGCCGGGGCTAGCGTGGCTGGTATCGCGACGAGCGTGGCGGGTATTACAGAGGAGCCGGCCCATGGAGATCCGACATCTGGTCTCGTTCATCACCCTCGCCGAGGAGCTGCACTTCGGGCGCGCGGCCCAGCGGCTGCATCTGACGCAGCCCAGCCTGAGCGCGCAGTTGCAGAAGCTGGAGAAGTCGATCGGCGTGACGCTGGTGGCGCGGAACTCCCATGAGGTGCGCCTCACGCCGGCCGGGCGGGAGTTCGAGATACAGGCCCGGCAGATCGTGGCGCAGCTGGATCGGGCGGCGCGGGCGGCGCGGGCCCTGGCGGACGGCCGGGTGGGGACGGTGAATGTCGGCTACAACCTGCCGGCGAGCCGGCATGTGCTGCCGGACACGCTGGTCCGGATGACCGAGCGGTATCCCGATATCGAGGTGTCGCTGTGGGAGAAGCGGACCGGCCCGCAGCTCACCGCGCTCGCGGAGGGCGCGCTGGATGTGGCCATGGTGTACGGCCATCCGAGCACGCCGGAGTTCCGGTACCGGCGGCTGCTGCATCGAGTGCCGCTGGTGGCGGTGGTGGGCAGGCGGCATCGGTGGGCGGACCGGGCGGGGGTGCCGTTCGCGGAATTGCAGGACCAGGAGTGTGTGCTGTTCGCGCGGGAGCAGTGCCCGGCCATGTACGACAACATCTTCCGGGCGGCCGCGCAGTCGCGGATCTCGCTGAATGTCACGCAGTACGCCGATGATCCCGGGGCGACCGCGCACATGGTGTCGGTGCGGCCGCTGGTGGGGTTCGCCTCGCTGCCGCGTGCCATCTCCATGGGGATGGGTGGACCGGGAAGTATGTCGGTTGCGGTGAAAATCGTGGATCCGGTGCCCACACTGGATCTGTACGCGGTCTGGCGCAGTGCGGAGACCAATCCGGCGGTGGCCGCGTTCCTGGAATGTATGGACGGTCCGGAGCCGGCGAGCGCTGCGGACCCGGAGAGCAGTGGGGTGGTCAGTGATGACGATCGACGCCTGGGCACAGCATCCGACGGGTCGCTTTCTCGCGCGTGACATCTTCGACTCGCTGCGGCGGTGGACCGGGGATGTCATCCCGTCGGAGGAGATTCCGCTGAAGGCCACGCTGGCCGCCATGGACGCCGGCGGCGTGGATCGGGCGCTGCTGTCGGCGTGGTGCGCGCCGGAGGGGGTGCTCATCTCGAATGACGAAGTGGCCCAATGGGTTGCGGAGGCGCCCGACCGGCTGATCGGGGTGGCCTCGGTGGATCTGCGGCGGCCGATGGAGTCGGTGCGGGAGCTGCGGCATCGGGTGCGGGAAGAGGGGTTCAAGGGGGTGCGGGTGCTGCCGTGGTTGTGGGAGGTGCCGCCGACCGACGCGCGGTTCTATCCGCTGTACGCGGCGTGCGTGGATCTGGGGATTCCGTTCTGCACGCAGGTCGGGCACACCGGGCCGTTGCGGCCCTCGGACCCGGGGCGGCCGATTCCCTACATCGACCGGATCGCCCTGGATTTCCCGGAGCTGACGATCGTGTGCGGTCATGTCGGTTATCCGTGGACCGAGGAGATGATCGCGGTGGCGCGCAAGCACGAGAACGTGGTGATCGATACCTCGGCGTACACCACGAAGCGGCTGCCGCCGGCGTTGGTCGCGTATCTGAAGACCACGAGTGGCCGGCGGAAGGTGTTGTTCGGCACCAACTATCCGATGATCATGCCGCAGCACGCGCTCGACGGGCTGGAGCAGCTGGGCCTGGACGACGAGACGCGGGAGCTGTACCTGGACGGGAACGCCCGGCGGGTGTTCGGTCTGTGATCATTTGAGTCCCGAACGGACGAAGCCGTTCACGATGTGCCGCTGCAACACCAGGTAGAGCAGCAGTACCGGCAGGCAGACCAACCCGGCACCACTAGCCCTTTCCGGGTGCGAGCGTCTGGAGGCGCCCCTGCACCTCGATGTCTGACTTGTCGTAGAGCCGGGTCGTGGGTGTCGTCTCGACCGCGCTGGCGATGATGGCCGTGTCCAGGACGTCGATCCGGGTGGAACCCGAACCGGCGATGCCGTATTGACGGCCCGCCGGTGACAGGGCGTCGATGCGATAGGCCAGCGCGGGTCCGACCCAGACCGGGATGCCCGCCAGCGCGGAGGCCGCGGTCATGTGGTTGTGCCCGCAGAGGATCATGCGGACGTCGGTGCCGGTGAGCACCTCGGCCAGCCGATCGGCATTGCGCAGCTTGAGGAATTCGGCGGCGGGGACGGCCGAGGGCAGCGGCGGGTGATGCAGCACCAGCAGGCTGCCCAGGGGCGCGGGCTCGCGGAGCTGGGCGGCCAGCCAGTCCAGCTGGTTGTCTTCGAGATGGCCGTGGTGCTGTCCGGGTGTGGTGGAGTCCAGGCCGATGACGCGCAGCCCGGCCACCTCGAGGACCTGGTCGTAGGGTGCGGTGGCCGCCGCCGAACCGGGCTCGTGCCCCAACAGTTCGACCCCGAATGCCGCTCGCTCGTCATGATTTCCCATCACGTAGAGCACCTGCGCGCCGAGCTCGGCCGCGACCGGTTCCACGGCCGCGCGCAGTCGCCGATATGCCTCGGGTGCGCCGGTGTCGGCCAGATCGCCGGACAGGATGAGCGCGTCGATGCGCCGCCCGCCGGTGCGGAGCTTGTCGAGGACGTGCAGCAGGACCGCATGGGTGTCGACCGCGCCCAGGACGCGCTCACCGTTGGGGCGCAGGTGGGTGTCGGTGAGCTGGACCAGGGTCAGGATGTTCGCCGGGTTCATGACGCCGGCAGGAGTGTGGCGCCCTCGGCGCGGGCTGCGGACAGGGTGGCCTGCGGATCCTTGCCCTGGAACACGACCGACTCGACAGCGTCCATCATGCCGTCGCGGATCTGCAGATAGTCGTTGCCGGGTGAGACCCCGGGTTCTCTGGTGGCCGGCTGCGCGACATTCGGGGCCAGCAGCGGGTTCTGCGCGGCCCAGGAGCCGAGAACCGCGGGGTCGGTCATCATCTCGGAGCGCAGTGGCAGGTATCCGATGTTCTGGGAGATCTTCACGTAGGACTCCTCACTGGTGAGATATCTGATCAGCTCCCAGACACGCGCTGCTTGGCCGGGTCGCTGGACAGAATGTGCAGGCCCGCACCGGAATTGGTGAGACGGCCGGTTTGTCGCCGAAGCGGGGCCACCGCTCTCCTTTCTCCGGGACTGCAAGGGCTTTCGCCGAGTTCGTGCGGTGTGCTGCGCCCAGTCTCGGTGCGTGGCGCCCGGCATGGCGCGGCGATCGGCACTGTCTATCGGTCGAATCGAGCAGCGCGCGTGACCGCGCGACCGTGGGAGCGCTCCGACACGGTGGGCTCGACGTCCGGCGATCCGCGGGCGATCTCGCGTTGCCCCCGAGCCCGTTCCCAATCGGGAGCAGCGCATGGCCGCCCACCCCGATCCGCTCTCCGAAAAGCCACCCGTCTTGCGGCCGGTGACCGTGCTTCGGCGCGCCCGCGCCGGAACATGTTGCTGTGCAACAGAATACGTAGTATTGCCGAGTTGAATCGGTGCCCGCCGTGGACCATCGGAGGTTTTCACGCTATCCGGCCGTGTCACACTCGCTGTGCGAATTGCACGGCGTGGCTTCGGCCGTGATGGTGGCTCGAGGAACCGGAGTGAGGCAGACCCAAGAACCTTGGGCTGGTGCGCGTTTGAAACGTGGACTACTCAAAGTAGAACCCCTGATCTTGCTCCGGCATTCGCTGTGATGTGACTGGCCTCAGGGGGATGGGAGAGGTTGTGCGGTTGCTCGGCCCTTGGTCGGATTCGGTGGATGTCGCCGCGTATGGGGGTGGGAAGGCGCGGGGGTTGTATGCGCTGGGGGAGGTGGGGGTGCGGGTGCCCGAGTGGGTGGCACTCGGCACGGAGGCGTTCGAGGGGTTCGCGAGTGCGGCCGGCCTGACAGGGGAATTGGAGGGGTTCGCGGCACTCGGGGAGGTCGAGGCCGCGGTGGTGCGGGCCGCTGAGCTGCGCGCAGCGCTGGCGGTCGCGGAGGTGTCCGACGCGGCGGTGGCGGTGATCGGCGAGGCCTGGGAGCGGCTCGGCCCGGAGCCTATCGCGGTGCGGTCCTCCATGTCGGCCGAGGACGGGGCGGAGGCTTCGTTCGCCGGGCAGTTCGACAGCCATCTGAACGTGCACGGTCTCGAAGCGGTGATCGCGCGGGTGCGGGACTGCTGGGTGTCGGCGTTCTCCGAGCGTGCGGTGCGATATGCGTTCGCGCACGGCCTGTCTCGCGCCTACGCGCCCGCGGTGGTGTTACAGCGATTGATCTCGGCGCGATCCAGTGGCGTGGTGTTCACACGGAATCCGATGACCGGTGCGGACGACGAGCTGGTGATCAGCGCCGTCTACGGGCTGGGGGAGGGTCTGGTGTCGGGCGCGGTCGACGCCGACTCGATGATCCTGGACCGGAACACCGGTGCATTGATCGATATCACACTGGGGGACAAGGATATTCGTGTCGATCCCGGCGACGGGCAGGGCTGCGCGACGGTCGAGGTCGAGGCCGGCCGACGCGGCGCGCGGGTGCTGAGCGACGCCGAGACCGCCGAGCTCGCCGAGATCGCCCGGGAGGTCGAAATATCCTGTGGCGCACCGCAGGACATCGAATGGGCCATCGACGACACCGGCGTGTGGCTGCTGCAGACCCGGCCGATCACCGCGACCGCGTCGACGCTGTCCGCGCGCGAGGTCGAGCTGCGTGGCGCGGGCGAGCGGGTGGGTCCCGGTGAGACGCGAATCTGGGACAACTCCAACATCATCGAGAGCTTCAGCGGCGTCACCTCACCGCTGACCTACACCACCGCCGCCGATATCTACGGCCGCGTGTACCGCGGCTACACGGCCTCCCTGGGGGTGCCGCCCGAGCAGCTGCGGCAGACCGATGCGTGGACTCCCGTGCTGCTGGGCAGCTTTCACGGCCGCGTCTACTACAACCTGCTGCACTGGTACCGCATGGTCGGCATCGCGCCCGGCTACCCGCTCAACCGCCGGGTGCTCGAGGCCGCCCTCGGCGTGGCCGAACCGCTGCCGACGGAGATCGCGAAGACGCTGCGGCCCTTCGAATTCGACAGCACAGCGGCCCGGCTGCGCTCGCGGGCGCGCACCACGGTGATCTACGCACGGCGCCTGTTCGGCATCGACGACCTGGTCGAACAGTTCATGGCCGACTTCTACCGCGTCTACGACGAGTACGACGCCGTGGACTACACCGCGCTGACCGGCGAGCAGGCCTACCGCTCCTATCGCACGGTGGAGGGCGACCTGGTGCGGCGGTGGGGCCCGCTCATGGTGCTCGACGCCATCCTGCTCACCCTGTCGGGCCTGATGTTCGTGCTGACCAAGCTGTTCCTGCCCAAGGCGCCGGAATGGTTCCTCTACGCCGTGGTCGGCCCGGGCGCGGACGTCGAATCCGCCGAGCCGGCCCGCGCGATGACCGAGCTCGCCCGGGTCGTTCGCGCTGATCCGGAACTGAACGACATCATCAATTCGACTGCGCCGGAGGCGATTCACGACGCGCTGCGGGCCGCCGGGCGCACCGAGTTCCGCGCCGCCCTCGACGACTATCTGGACCGCTACGGCTACCGCAGCCTCGACGAGCTGAAGCTGGAAACACCGGATCTGCGCGAGAATCCGGCCAATCTGTTCGTCATGCTGCGCAGTGCGGTCGGCCGGGTCGGCGACACCGTGACCGCGAACCGCGCCGGCGAGGCCGACGCCTACCTGGACGCGCATCTCGGCCACGGCCTCCGGCGGCGCGTCTACGAACGCCTGCGCGCCAAGGTCTCCCGCTGCGCCGCCCACCGTGAGCGGCTGCGCTTCTGCCGCACCCGTGCGTTCGGCATGGTCAAGCGCATGATCCGGGTGATGGGCCGGGATCTGGTGGCCCGCGGCGTGATCGACGAGTTCGAGGACGTGTTCCAGCTGACCGTCGAGGAACTGCGTGGCTGCTACGAGGGCGCGGACACCGACCGGCTGCGCGAGGTGGTGGCGGTGCGGAAGTCGCTGCGCGCCAAGGATTCCACGCTGGTGGCCCCGGCCCGCTTCCGCACCGTCGGACCGCGGCTGGGCAATGCCGAACTGGCCGAACAGGGCTGGGTGCCGGTCACCGCGACGGCCGCGGCCACTCCCGGCACGGTGCTCACCGGAACCCCGTCGGCGGCGGGCATTGTCGAGGGCGCCGCGGTGATCGTGGACGAACCCCGCGACGTGGCCGGCGGCATCCTCATCGCCTACCGCACCGATCCGGGCTGGGTGGCGGCCCTGCCCTCGGCGTCGGCGCTGGTCATCGAACGCGGCAGCCCGCTCACCCACGTGGCGATCGTGGCACGCGAGCTGGGCGTGCCGACCGTGGTCCAGTTGCCCGGCATCACCCGCCAACTGCGCAGCGGCATGCGTATTCGAGTCGATGGGGCCGCCGGCACCGTCACCGTGCTTTCCGAAGGAGACCAGTGATCGACCACGTGAACGACGAAGCGACCGTGCGCAGGTGGCTGATCGAGCCCTCGGCAGGCACCGGGCTCTACCTGGCCGACGAGGCCGACGGATGGGAGTACCGCAGCTATCGGGACCTGGCCGACCAGGTGTGGTCGATCGCGGACCTGCTGCGGGCCGCCGGACTCGGCAGCGGTGACGGCGCGTGCGTGATCATGCCGACCGGATTCCCATGTGTGGCGGCGTTCTACGCGGTGTGGGCGTGCGGCGGGGTGTTCACCCCGGTCGCGCCGCCCATGTTCGGCGACCTGGAGCAGATCGTCGCGCACATCGCGGGCATCGTCGAGCAGGCCGCGCCCCGCCTGGTGGTCACCTCCCCGGAGTTCGAGACCTTCGTGCGCAGCGCCTGCCTCGCGGCCGGTCGCACCGACGAACCGGTGGTCGTCCATGCCGCGACGCTGCCCGCCGCCCCCGCGACGCGCGAGCTCGCCGACGTGTCGGAAGTGGCACTGCTGCAGTTCACCTCGGGTTCCTCGGGCGCACCCCGCGGTGTGCGGGTGAGCTGGCACAACCTGGCCAACAACATCGCCATGATCACCCGCCTCATCGACTGGCAGCCGGGCGAAACCATGGTGTCGTGGCTGCCGCTCTACCACGACATGGGGCTGGTCGGCGCGTTCCTGCAGGGCGTCACCAACCAGGCCGACCTGTACCTCATGCGTCCCGACCAGTTCGTGCGCGACCCGCTGCGCTGGCTGCGCGCCATGACCCACGCCCAGCACGCGCCGTCGCCGTCGTTCGCGCTCGGCTATGTGGCGCACCGGGTCCGGCCCGAGGAGATCGCCGGCCTGGATCTGTCGGGCTGGCGGACGCTGGCCATCGGCTCCGAACCGGTCGAGGTGGCGGATCTGCAGGCCTTCGCGAATCTGACCGGCCCGCAAGGCTTCTCGATGGGCGCGTTCACCCTCGCCTACGGGCTGGCCGAGGCGACGCTCATGGTGACCTCCTCGCCCACCCGGCGGCCCATCACGGCGCTGCGGCTGGACAATCCGAATCTGCGCTTCGGCGAACCAGTTCCGGTGCTCGAGGAGGCGATGCTCGACGACACCCACCGGGTGGCGGGCGCGGGCTGGATCACCGGGCTCGGCTTCTCCACCCCCGAATCCACCGTGACCGTGGTCGACGACGAGGGCCGGGAACTGCCCGACGGCGTCCTGGGGGAGATGGTGGTGACCGGAGACTCGGTGGCGCTGGGCTACTCCGGAGAGGCGAGCGCGACCTCGTCGACCCGCCTGGAGAACGGCCGCCTGTACACGGGTGACGCCGGATTCCTCTACCGCGGCGAGGTTTTCGTCCTCGGCCGGATGGGCACCAGCATCAAGGTGCGCGGCCGCTCGGTGTTCATGGAGGACATCGAATCCCGGGTCGCCCAGGAAACCGGGCTCACCAAGGGCAAGCTCGCCGCCGTCGGCCTCGTCGAGGCCGGACTCCAGGGTGTCGCCCTCTTCGCCGAGACCGCGCCCGGCGACTGGATTCCGCAGGCCCGCACCCTCATTCGCGACCACCTCGGACCCGCCCAGACCGTGCACATCGTCACCGGGCCGCGCGGCCTCATCCGCCGCACCTCCAGCGGCAAACCCCGCCGCCGGCACATGTGGCAGCTGCTGCGGGACGGCGCCCTCGAGGGCGCGGTGCTGCACGAGGTGGATGCCGCTGCGGGGCAACCCCCTTCCCTCGAGCCGGAAGGGGCTGCGGTCGACAAGTCACAGCCGAGTGGGTTTACACAGGTCGGCGACTCCGCGGATGGCGGATCCGAGGCTGTACGGCGCCCGGCGCAAGCCGTGCCGCGACCCGGAATGCCCATGGACAGGCTGCGACAGCTCCTGGACGGCGCGCTGCGGTCGGTCGCCGTTCCCGAGGACGCCGCTGTCCTGTTCGAGGGCTCGCTGGCCGAGGGTTTCGGCAATGCGGGCTCGGACATCGACTTCCTGGTGGTGTCCCCTGGCGCGGACGAGCTGCCGACCCTGCCGACGGTCCTGTTCCTCGACGGCCGCCGCGTCGAGGTCCGCACCCGCTCGGTGGCCCAGCTGCGCCGGCAACTCGAGCGGGCCGCCACCGATCCGGACGAGGACGGCCTCAACCGCTGCCAGCGCTTCCTGCGTGCCACGGTCATCCGACCCGGCACGGTGGATCTGGACCAGCTGCGCGGAATCCTCACCCACGACGCCTTCACCACGGTCGTCGCCGACTGGTGGGCCACCCGCGCCCGCCACGCCCTGGGCTACGCCCTCGCCCTGCGCGCCTTCGGAGCCCACACCGAAGCCGAGGCCTGGGCCGAAGACGGCCTCCGGCAAGCCATGAAGGCCTGGCTCGCCCGCCGCGGCGAAACCTACCTCGAAACCAAATGGCTGCCACAGCAACTCGATCGCACCGCTCCCGATACGCTCATCGACCGCTACCGGCGGCTCATCGACGCGGCCGACCAGGAGTCCATGGGCAGCGACGGCGAATCCAGTCGGTTCAGGCCCGGAGTGTCCGGATCGTCGAATTCCGCCAGTAGGTACGCAACACAGGTCGAAGACTCCTCGGGCGATGCCGGCATTGCTGCGTTCGGACCCGAGTTCGACACGGCAGCAGCTTCCGCCGGCCGGGTGGACGGGGCGATCCTCGCCACGGCGGGATCGGAGTCGGCCGCGGGGACGCGCGAGCCGGCCGGCTCGCGGTGGGCTGCGAGGCTGGTGCTGGCCGCGGATCTCGGCGTCGACGGCGTCGTGGATGACCCGCACGAGCTGATCTTCACGCGGCGTCCCGCCGTCACCACCTGGCCGCTGGCCGGACGTCTGCACGTGCTGCGTTCCGACAGTGAGATTTTCGTGCTGTCCGAGGCGGGAGCGCAGGCGTGGCGGTCGGTGGTGTTCCGGCAGTCGATCCGGGATGTCATGGCGCGCGCTCCGCGCGATATCGGGGCGGCGCTGGCGGAGTTCGTCCGGCTGGGGTTCGTCGGCCTGCAGTGGCGGGGCGGCGCGGTGCTCGAACCGGCCCTGGCCATGTGCAAACCGGTGGAGCCATATACGCCGGTGGCCGTGGTGGCGACGCCCGCGCTGGGACTCACCGGTGCGGCGCGCGGGGAGGGAATCGCGACGCTGTCGGCATTGCCCGCCCGGCGGTTCATCGGGGCCGGTCTGAATCTGGTGTGGTCCAACGTGGTGCTCGAGAACGCCCGCGAGGATCTGGTGGGCGCGGTCAAGGACGCGCAGGGCGAGGTCGCCGATATCGCCGCGCACCGGCTCATCGCCATGAGTGTGCGAGTACTGTTGAGCGCGTTCGGCATTCATCCGCTGCCCGCCGATGTGGATCCGGTCGGCACGGTCGCCGGGCTGCTGCCCGCGCACGCCCCCGAGCGGTGCGTGCTGATCACGACACTGGAATCGGCTGCGCGCGTGCGGTTCTCGCACACCCTGCGAAACGGCGGCGACGCGCTGAACGATCTTGCCCGTGTCGACGCCGTCGTCGCCACGGTGCGGCGTCTGGCCGCGGATACCGGTGCGGGCCGGGACTTCCCGGCCTCCTTCGATTCCCGCGAGCAGTGGCAGCGCACCCTGACCCTCGGCTACGACTGGCTGCGGCTGGCCGGGTATCTCGACGCCGACCTGCCCCTGGACGAGGCCCGCGACCTGCTGGCCAGCGGCGGCCAGCAGCCCCACCTGCGAGAGAGCGAGCAGTCATGACCACCGAAGCCACTGTCGCCGAACGCGTCCGGCACATCATCGCCACCATGGCCCCGCGGCCCGCCGAACTCGACGGTGCCGCCGACGCGCCGGAACGGACCGGCGAGCTGCGCCTGATCGAGGATCTCGGCTTCGACTCGCTGCGGCTCATGGAATTGACCGTGGTGCTCGAACAGAGCTTCGCGTTGCCGCGCTACCGGCCCGAACAGCTGATGGGGGTGCTGCGGGTCGGCCAGGTCGTCGATCTGGTCACCCGCACCCTGGAGGTGAGCGCATGAGCGAACGGACCACCGTCCTGCTCACCGGCGCGAGTGGACTGGTCGGGTCGGAAGTCGCCGCCCGGCTCAGCGCCGCCGGCCGCCCGGTAGCCGCCGTGCTGCACAGTAATTCGGACATCCGGCGCAATGACGGCAGCGGGTACGAGCCGGACCTGCGGATCGCCGGCGACATCCGGCGGCCGGTCTTCGGGCTGGACCCCGCGACGGCCGCCGATCTCGCCGGCCGGGTGGGCATCATCGTGCACTGCGCCGCCACCACCGCCTTCGACGCCACCGCCGAGACCTACGACGAGCTCAATGTGCGCGGCGCGGAGCACGCCGTCGCGCTGGCCCTCGCCTGGGACGTGCCGCTGCTGCACGTCAGCACCGCCTACGTGTGCGGGCTGCGGCACGGCGTCATCCGCGAGGACGAGCTGGACGCGGGCCAATCCTTCGGAAACGGCTACGAGCAGAGCAAATTGCGGGCCGAACAGGTGATCCGGGCGGCCGGGGAACGCGGGCTGCGATGGGCGGTGGTGCGTCCGGGCATCGTCACCGGCGCGCTGGGCGACGGCGTGATCCGCGAGTACAAGAACCTCTACACCGTGGTGAAACTCATGGTCGAGGGCAAGCTGCGCACCCTGCCGGGCCGCTACGACGCCACGCTCGCCCTGGCCCCGGTCGACCACGTCGCCGACGTGATCGCCGCCGCGGTCACCGATTTCGGCAGTGTCGCCGGATCCACCCTGCACGCGGTGGGCCGGGACACGCTGTCACTGCGCGAGGTCTCCGACGTGCTGGCCGAGTACCCGTCCTTCGATGTCGCGACCTTCGTGCCGGAATCCTCCTTCCGCGCCGAGGATCTCGACCCGATCGAGCGCGAGTACTACCTGCGGATCGGGGTGCTCTACACCAGCTACTTCCAGCGCCGGCTGTCCTTCGACACCAGTAACGCGGACCGCCTGCTGGACCGGCTCCCACCGCAGACCGGCAAGGACTACCTGCGGGCGCTGCTGGACCACTGCCTGGAGTCCGGCTACCTGGGCGCGCCGCTGCCGTCCATCGCGGAAACCTTGGCGCGCACCGGAATCGGCGCATCGGCACCGGGAACGGGGGTCCGGTCGTGACCGACGACGACCTGCGCACCCTGCTCGCCGACGCGACTCCGTCGAAGGAGAAGGTCGACGCCTATCTCACCGACACCTATGTGCTCGAGACCGTCGAGCAGGCACAGCGGCTCGGTATCGACGCCGCCGCTTTCGCCCGCGAGCACTCGCTGTTGCTGCTGAAACCGGACGCCATCGTGGCCCGGGCCGTCGAACCGACCCTGACATGGCTGGCGGACAACGACTTCCAGGTGGTGGACGCTCGCCGCGTGGTGGTGGACCGGCACGTGGCCCGCGCCCTGTGGTACTTCGCCTGGAACATCGCCTCCCCGGAACGGCGTCGGCTGGCCGACCTGCTGGTGGGGATCTCCGATGTCCTGGTGCTCGTGGTCCGCGGCCCGGTCGCCGACCTGCCGACACCGGTGCGCCTCACCGCCGCCAAGGGCGCGACCGACCCCCGCAAACGGCAGCCCGGTGAACTGCGCTACCTGCTCGGCCGCCACAATTACCTGCTCAATCTCGTCCATTCCCCCGACGATCCCGCCGACGTGCTGCGCGAACTCGCCATCTACTTCGACGAGACCACCCGAGCCCAGGTGTTCGCCCACGCGCTCGAGGGGCGCGACCGGACCGACGCGGCCGCCGCGCTGGCCCGCGACCTCTACGATCGGGCCCCCGCCCGCAGTTTCGAGCGCTCCGACGCCATCGCCCGGCTGTGCACCGAACTGGGTTCCGCCGCAATGAAATCCCTCGACCATCGGATCTCCGCGGCCGAACCCGGCTCCCCGGCCGCCCAGGCCGCGCTGCTGGAGGCGGCGTGGTCCAGTGGCCGCGAGCTCGACCCCTGGTCGCTCATCGTGCTGGGTTCCTACGTCCTACCCATGCGCGCCGGGACCGGGTCGCAGACCCTGCGCCCGGTCAGCGCGACCGATTGGCTGGAGGCCAGACCATGACGACGACACAGCCACCCGGAACCGCCCACCCGCTCACCCGCGCCGCCGCCGTGCGCGCCACCCACCTGCGCACCATCCCGCGCGCGCTCGCGCACCGGCACGCGGTCGCCGAGGTCTTCGTGACCTCGCTGGAGGCCGAGACCTCCGGCGCCTTCGTGGCCGGGGCCCAATTGCCGCGCATGCACGGCCATTACGGCGATCACGCCGGCGCGCTGGGCCTGCACCACGACCTGATCGCGGTCATGGAGGCCGCCCGGCAGGTCTCCATCGCCGTGACCCACGAGTTCTTCGACGTGCCCACCGACCGGGCCTTCCTGGTGCGCACCTTCAACGGCACCGGCATCGACGGTGCGATCTGGGAGATCGGTTCCGCGCCGGCCGATCTCGAACTGCGGGTGCGGGCGCTGCGCGAACACCATCGGGGGGAGCGGCTGGAGGGACTGGACCTGTTCCTCGACATCAGCTGCCGGGGAGTTCCGATGGGTACCGTGGACGGCTCCTTCTCCTGGGTGGATCCGCGGCAGTGGGCCGCCATCCGCTCGGGCTACCGGAAGCAGCTGGGCCTGGGGCCCTTCGAGATTCCCGCGTCGCCGGGCACGCGGGCCGCCGCCGCGCTGGTCGGCCGGGAGAATCCCCGCAATGTGGTGATCGGGCCGCCGGAGTCCACCCCGGGACGGTCCCGCGCCGCGCTGGTCGCCGACACCACCCATCCGATCCTGTTCGACCATCAGCTCGACCACGTGCCCGGCAACCTGCTCATCGAGGCCTGCCGGCAGGTCGCGCTCACCACCGTGGGCCCGCAGCCCCGCCGATTGATCAGCGTGACAAGCGCTTTCGACCAGTTCGTGGAACTCGACCTGCCCGCCGTGTGCGTGGCCGAGCGCACCGACTCCGGGGTGGACGCCACCGTCGTGCACTGCGAGATCCGCCAGGCCGGCGCTGTCGCGGCCCGGATCGACCTCGAATTCGCGGGGGACCTGGCACCGGCGGAGGACGGCGACTGATGGACACCGATCTGCTGACCGGCACCCGCGCGGTCCGCAAACGCCTCGACCTGCAGCGGCCCGTCGACGACCGCGACCTGCGGGAGTGCCTGGAGATCGCGGTGCACGCGCCCAGCGGCTCGAACCGGCAGCCGTGGCGGTTCGTGGTGGTGCGCGACCCCGGCCTCAAATCCCGGATCGGTGAGTACTACCGGAAGGGGTTCGCCGCCAACCTCTCCGGCCGCACACCCCGGCCGGATCAGCTGGCCGATCTGGCCTCGGGGCAGCACCTGGCCGACCACCTGGGCGAGGTGCCCGCGCTGATCCTGGTGTGCGCGCTGGGCCGCCCGCCCGCCGAACCCACGGCGCTGCGGCTGGCCGGCTTCTACGGGTCGATCTATCCGGCGGTGTGGAATCTCCAGCTGGCCTTGCGCGCACGCGGACTCGGATCGACGCTGACCACGGCGCATCTGGCCTACGAGCGCGAAGTCGCCGAGCTGCTGGGCATTCCGTTCGAGGAGGTCACCCAGGTGGCCATGCTGCCGGTCGCGCACCTGCTGCCGGGCGGCGGCAAACCCGTGCGCCGCACACCCGCCGTGGAACTGACCGGCTGGGACGGCTGGCCGACGCCGGGGGAGGTGGCAGCGCCGTGACCGATCTCGCCGAAATCCCGTCCCGCACCGGACTTCTCACCTCGGTGGGCCGGATCGCACGGTTCACCAAGGTGATGTACAAGCCGCACTACCTGCTGTATGGCATCCTCTGGGTGCTGGCCCTCGAAGGGACGGCGGCACTGCTGACGCAGCCGGGCGTCGCCTGGCATCCGACCGGCGCGACCGCCGCCCGCATCGGCATCGTCGCGATCGTGCTGCTGTACCTGCGCATGGTCGACGAGCAGAAGGACCTCGAGTACGACCGGGTGCACAATCCGGACCGGCCACTGGTCACCGGAGCGGTGAGTGCGCTCGAATTGCGCAGTGCCATGGGGGTGATCGCGGCGGTGTCGATCGCGGGCAGCCTCGCGTTGTCGGTGCGCTCCGCGGTGGCCATCGCGGCGGTGCTCGTCTACGGCCTGATTCTCTGGGCGCTGGAACAGCTTTCGGAGACGGTGCGCACCGATATCATGCTCAACCTCGTGGTCACCTACCCGGTGCAGCTGCTGGTGACCGCGTACGTCGTGCTGTCGGCCATCGACACCGGCGAGGCGGCGGCCCACGGCCGGGTCGCGGTGGTGGCGATCGTGTTCGCCGGAGCCTTCCTGCAGTTCGAGTTCGCCCGCAAGACCTCGCGCAGCGTGCGGCCGGGGGAGATGTACTACTCGAACGCGCTCGGTGCGCCCGGTAGTGCCGGGGCGTCGGTTCTGTGCGCACTGGCGGCGGCGGTGGGTGAGATCGCCGTCGCGAAACCGTGGGAGTGGCACGGCACGGCCGCCGTCCTCGGCTGGATTCCCGTGGCACTCATGCTGATCCCGGCCATCGGAGCATGGCGGTTCGTGCGGTCGCGGGACGACGAGTACCCGGTGCTGCCCGCGGTCCTGTTCATTCTGACCCTGTACCTGACGCTGATCGCGCAGGCGGCGGTGGCCACCCGCGGCTGAACGCTCAGCGGTAGGACAAACGCCGGAAGGACACGGCGGCGCAGGCGAATCCGACCGCCGCGATGGCCAGGCACCAGAGCACCGCCGCCGGCGCCCGATCGGCGGTGGTGCCGTCCAGCAGCGCGCGCACGGTGTCGACCACCGGGGTCGCGGGCTGCCGGTCGGCGATCCCGCGCAGCCAGCCCGGCATGGTGCGGGTCGGCACGAACGCGCTGCTGACATACGGGATGAACGTGATGGCGTAGGTGAGTCCGCCCGCCGCCTCCGGATTGCTCGCCGCCATGCCCAGCGCCACCGCGACGGCCGTGATCGCGACCACGAACAAGGTGATCAGCGCGGCCGCGCCCAGCCAGCCCAGCGGCCCCGAACCCGGCCGATAGCCCAGTGCCACCGCGACACCCACCGCGATGGCGATGGCCGCCATGGTGCGCACGAGGCCCTCGCTCAGATGCCCCGCCGACAGTGCCTGCCGGAACATGGGCAGCGTCCGGAAGCGGTCCATGCTACCCCGCGTCATATCGGTGCACACGCTGGTCGCGGTGATCGACGCGCCGAAACCCGTGCACAGCAGCATGATTCCCGGCACCACATAGTTCAGGTACGAGCCGCCGACCTCGATCGCGCCGCCGAACACGTAGGTGAACAGCAGCATCATCAGAATCGGCATGGTCAGCGAGATGACCAGCGTGTCGGTGCTGCGCAGGGTCCGGCGGGCGCAGCGCCGGAACATGACCAGGGTGTCGGGGACGAAATGGCGTACCGCCGTGAGCATGGGCGCGGTCACCGGGCGGCGGCCTCGATGAGATCGGCTGTGCGCTCGGCCACCCCGGTGGTCCGCAGGGTCGCCGCGAAGCCCTCGACCCGCCGCCGGGTGCGCGCGTTCAGCAGCGGCGCCAGCGCGCCCGCCAGCCGGTCGGCGGTCATGGCGGTGAACGGAAGATGTGCGCCCACACCGAGTTTCTCCACCTGCCCGCCCCACATGGGCTGCTCGAACGACACCGAGCACACCACCGTGGGCAGTCCGGCCCGCAGGCTTTCGAACAGGGTGCCGATGCCGCCGTGGTGCACGGCGGCCGCGCAGCGCGGGAAGATCAGGTCGTAGGCGAAATTGCCGACCAGCTTGATCCGGTCGCCCGTCACGGTGTTCGCGACATCCAGGTCGCTCCACCCCGCGTGCACCAGGGCGCGCACCCCGAGCCGGGTGCACACCTGCTCCACCATGGCGAACACGGCCGCGGCGTCGCGAATCGGCATGCTGCCGAAGCCGAAGAACACCGGCGGCTCGCCCGCCTCGACCCAGGACAGAATGTCGTCGTGGCTGCCCGACAGCTCGCCGACCGCCGCGCGGGTGGCCTGATCCAGGGTCAGGAAGCCGGTGAAGGGGCGGCGGTGGTCCCACTGCTCCGGCAGGTTCGGCACCAGGGCAGGATCGTAGATCTGGATCTCGGGCACCCGCGCCCGCGCCAGCGCCGCGGCCGGGCTGGTGTACGACTTCGGCAGCCCCAGCACGCCGCGCAGCTCGTTGAGGTAGCGCAGGAACACCACGCGGCGCAGGTTCTCGGCCAGCAGCCAGGTGGCCCGATTGACCGGGGCGGGCGGATTCCAGTGTGCGGGAAGCAGACCGGGGAACGGGTAGGCGCCGTTCATCCGCGCCGGGTAGTAGTGCAGGCTGACCAGCGGCACGCCCATGGCCTCCGCGATCGAGGACGCCCGGTCCTCGGTGACGGTGCTGGCCACGATCAGGTCGGCCTTCGCGCACACGTCGATGACCTCACGATTCATCCGCTCGCCGTACTCGGCCATCTGCTTGCCGACCAGTTGCATCAGCCGCAGCGTATTGCCCGCGGCCAGCGCCCGCTGGCCCGCGTCGGAGCTGTAGAGCCGCTGCACGTCCGGTCCGCAGGCCTGCGCGGACAGGCCTGCGGCGGTGACGAATTCGACCAGATTCGGCGGCGCGCCGATCAGCACTTCATGGCCGCGGCGCTGCAATTCGACGCCCAGGCCCACGATCGGGTGCACATCGCCCCGGGTTCCGGTCAGCGGTATCGCGATGCGCATGCGGCCTCTCTCGGCAGGGGACGGGATCCCTTGACACTGGGGTGCTCTGCGGGCCGGCGTCCAGACGTAGGAAATGTGGGCATTTCACTGAGGGGCGGCGCTGCGTAGGGTTGCGCTGATGCACATCGCCATGTTCGTGGACTACCATCCGGCCTCGCTCGGCGGGGTGCAGACCGCCGTCACCGGGCTGCGCCGCGGACTCGAACGCGCCGGGCATCGGGTCACCGTGTTCACCGTGCCCGATCCGGCGGCCGCGCCGGACCCGGATGTCGTTGCGCTGCAACCGCTGCCGGTTCCGGCCGTGAACGGATTCGCGGTCGTCGCACCGACCCGGCGCAATGCCGCGCTCATCGACGCCGAATTCGCCGCCCGCGGGCCCGTCGACCTCGTGCACACCCAGAGCACCTACGGCGTCGCCATCGCGGGCATGAAAGCGGCACGGCGGCACCGGATTCCGCTCGTGCACACCGCGCAGAGCCGCGACGACGCCTTCATCGAGCACACCTCGCCCGCGCCCTACGCCACCGCGCTGGCGCTGCGCGGGTTGCACGGCCGCTGGGTGCCGCACGAACATCACATGCCGCACCGGGCCGGGGAATCGGCCGCGGCCCGGCACGCCTGGTGGACGATCAGCGGGCAGGCCCAGGCCGCCGACCAGGTGATCGCGCCAACCCGGCACTTCGCCGACCTGCTGCTCGCGCACGGGCTCACCCGCCCGATCACCGTGGTGTCCAACGGTGTCGACGACGCACTGCTCGACGCGCGCACCGCTATGGCACGCCCCGCGCACGGGCCGCTGCGGCTGGTGTGGTGCGGGCGGCTGTCGGGGGAGAAGCGGCTGCTGGAAGCCATCGAGGCGGTGCGGCGCACCGACAACTGCGTGCTCGACATCTACGGCGAGGGCGACCTGCGCGGTGCGGCAGTCGGCCGCGTCGTGGAACGGCGGCTCGGAGAGCGAATCCGGTTGCACGGCAGGGTCAGCCAGGCCGCCTGCCTCGACGCCATGGCCGCGGCGGACGCACTGCTGTTCCCCTCCAGTGGATTCGACACCCAGGGCATGGTGCTGCTCGAGGCCACCGCCGTCGGGCTCCCGGTCGTGTACTGCGATCCCGATCTCGCCGAATCGGTGCCCGCGGGCATCCGGTCGGCGGATCCGTCGGTCGAGGCGCTGAGCGAAACCCTCGCCAAGCTGGCAGCGGACCGCTCGGTGCTCGCCGACCTGCGCGCGCAGCTGGCGGGTCAGATCGACACCGTGCGCCAATCGCACCAGATCGCACGGGTATTGGAGGTCTACCGGGACGCCGGTGCCGGGTTGGCCGCCGCGCCACCGCCCGTCGTGCCGCGGAGCCTGGCGGACATCCCTACGGCACCGCGCAGCGTGCCGGTGCTCGGGCACAGTCTGCGGGCGCTCACCGACGCATCCGGCTTCGTGACCTCGCTGCCCGCGCTCGGGCCGATCGTGCGCGTGCGTTTCGGCCGCCAGACCGGCTACGTGCTCACCACCCCGGACCTGCTGCGCGAGGTCAATCTCAGCGACGCCGAATTCGAGCGGGAGGATCTGCGCGAGGCCATCGACGATATCGCGGGCGGGGCGGTCAATGTGCTGCGCGGGTCCGAGCACCGGTTGCGCCGCCGCATGATCTCGCCCGCGCTGCGGCAGAGCAGGCTGGCCGAATATGCCGAAGCCGCAGCCGATATCGCCAATGCCTGGGCCGCCGCACTGCCGGTCGGTCAACGCGTGAATCTCATGGACGAGGCGCACGGCCTGGTGCTCGACACCGTGTCGGCGACCCTGTTCACCGCCGACTTCGGCGACAGCGCGCGCCGCGAGATCCGCGACAATGTGCCGTGGCTGCTCAGCCAGGTCATCGTGCGCACCGCACTGCCGCCGCAGCTGCGCAGGCTGCGGGTCATCGCGAACTACCGGTGGCGCAGCAAGTCCCGGCACCTGCGCGCCGCCGTGGGGGCCGTGGTGAGCGAATACCGCAGGCGCGATGAGGATTTCAACGACGTGGTGTCGGCGCTCATCCGGCACACCGACAGCGAGACCGGAGCGCGGCTGTCCGACGATCACATCATCGACGAGGCCATCCTCATGCTCGCCGGCGGCGTCGGGTCCATGGCGTCGCTGACCGGGTGGCTGTGGCACGAGGTCAGCCTGCGACCGGCCATCGCCGAACGCCTGTACGCGGAACTGGACGCCGTGGTCGGCACCGGTGACGTGCGGCCCGAACACCTGGCCGCCATGCCGTACCTGAAACAGGTCGTCTCCGAGACCATTCGATTCTGGGGGCCCTGGATCAGCGCCGCCAACGCCAGCGCCGACCTGACCATCGGAGACGTCACCATACCGGCGGGGGCCGCGATCATGTTCAGCCCCTACATGGTTCAGCACGACCCGCGCTGGTTCACCCACCCCGAATCCTTCGATCCGGAACGCTGGTCCGCCGAGAACGCCGCCGACACCGCCAAGAAGGCGATGATCTCCTTCGGCGTCGGCCGCCGCCGCTGCCTCGGCGACCACTTCGCCATGCTCGAAATCGCGCTGGCCTCCGCGGCACTGCTGTCCCGCTGGCGGATCACCCCGGTGCCAGGACACCGGGTGCGGGCCTCCAACCGGGATTTCGTGCTCTCGCCGTCGGCGCTGCCGGTCACCCTGCGGGCCCGCTGATCGCGGCGGCTACTACAGCAGCACCGGCAGCTCGTGCAGACCGTGCATGAGGGTGCTCGGATGCCAGGCGAGCGCCTCCGCGGCCGGTGACAGGCGCAGGTCCGGGAACCGGGACAGCAATGCGGCGAAGGCGACCCGCGCTTCCAGGCGGGCCAGCGGGGCGCCGACACAGAAGTGGATACCGTGGCCGAAGGCCAGATGGCCGGTGGTGTCGCGGGCGGGATCCAGGGCGTCGGGGGCGGGATAGCGGTCGGCGTCGCGGTTGGCGGCGGCCAAGGCGACGAAGACGAATTCACCCTCGGGGATGTCCGTGCCCGCGATGGTGACCGGTTCGGCCGTGTGCCGGAGGGTGCTCATGTTCACCGGGCCGTCGAAGCGCAGGAATTCCTCCACCGCAGCGGGAATCGCCTCGGGTTCGGCGCGCAGGGCCCGCAGCTGCGCCGGATTGCGGAGCAGGGCGAGGGTGCCGTTGGCGATCAGATTGACCGTGGTGTCGTGCCCGGCGACCAGCAGCAGGAAGGCCATGCCGACCTGCTCGGACTCGGTGAGGGCATCGCCGTCGTCGGCGGGGACGGCCAGCGCGGACAGCAGATCGGCGGCGGGTTGCACTGCCTTCGCCCGCACCAGCTGGGTCAGGTAGACCGCCATGGCCTCGGAGGCGCGGGCCCGGTCTTCGTCCAGGCCCGCGACCGCGACCAGCGCCCGGGTCCACTCCTGGAAGTCCGCGCGATCGCCGAGCGGCACACCGAGCAGCTCGCAGATCACCGTGATCGGCAGCGGCTCGGCGAATTCGCGCAGCAGGTCCACCTCAGAGCGGCCCTCCAGGGCATCCAGCAGCGAGCCGGTGATCTCCTCGATGCGCGGGCCCAGCGCGGCCACCCGGCGCGGGGTGAAAGCCCGGGTCACCAGCTTCCGCAGCCGGGTATGGCCGGGCGGATCGGTATTGAGCATGTGGGATAGCAGCGCCAGCATATTCGGATCCGACTGCGGCACACCACGTTTGCGGCTGAGCAGTGCGTCGGAGACCGCGGCCGCCTTCTGCAGGCGCGGATCGGAGAGTGCGGCCCGCCCTGCGGCGTAATCGAGGATGACCCAGCGGATCACGCCGTCGGGGAACCGGACTCGCCGCACCGGCCCGTGCTCGCGCCAGCGCCGGTAGTGGGCGTGCGGATCGGCGAAGAACTCCGGGCCGATGGATTCGATCCGGTCCGGGGCTTCGGTGTCGGCCATACCGCGACCCTAACCGATGGAATGGCTTGCGGCGAATGGCAATTCGTCGCGATGTAAAAGACTCTGTACATCGAGTCGTGTTTTCTTGACGCCGGGTTCAGCCTTACGGGGAGAAGCGAACCTGGATCCGGGGTGTCGCGGCCGTGGTCTCGTACCTGATCCGGGAACGTAGCGCGCGGTACCCGTTCTTCAGGGCGGGGATAGCGCATCGCGTGGCACGCTAATGTACTACCATGTCAAGCGTGGGCGATCGAGTGGTGAAGCGGGCGTATAAGTTCCGCTTCTACCCCACGCCCGAGCGGGCCGAACAGCTCGTCCGTACCTTCGGTTGTGTCCGGTACGTGTACAACCGAGCATTGGCGGAGCGTTCCCGTGCTTGGAGCCAGGAGCAGCGTCGCGTCAACTACGCGGACACATCGCTGATGCTCACGCAATGGAAACGCGACCCCGAAACCGAGTGGCTTACAGAGCCTTCCAAGGGGCCGTTGCAGCAAGCCTTGAGGAACCTTCAGGGGGCTTTCGACAAGTTCTGGCGCAAACAAACCGGCTATCCCCAGTTCAAGAGGAAGGGCCGGTCGAAGGACTCGGCCACCTACTTCTCGAACTGCTTCACCTACCGCGACGGCCAGATCAGACTTGCGAAACAAGCGGAACCGCTGAGCATTCGCTGGTCTCGTCCACTGCCGGTAGGTGCTGTCCCGTCGCAGGTTACGGTGTCACGCGACAGCGCGGGCCGGTACCACATTTCGATCCTGGTCGAGGAGACGATCAGCGCGCACGCCCCGACCGATGCGACGGTCGGTGTCGATGCGGGTATCACGTCGCTGTACACGTTCTCCACCGGGGAGAAGGTGTCCAATCCCCGGCACGAGCGCAAGGACCGGGCGCGGTTGGCGAAGGCGCAGCAAGTGTTGTCGAGGAAACACAAGGGCTCCAGCAACCGGGCGAAGGCTCGGTTGAAGGTGGCTCGTATTCATGCCCGGATCGCCGATCGGCGGCGGGACCATCTGCACAAACTCTCGACTCGGTTGGTGCGCGAAAACCAAGTGATTGCCATAGAGGATTTGAGTGTGCGGAACATGGTTCGGAATCGTTCGCTGGCGCGGGCGATCTCGGACGCGTCGTGGTCACAGTTTCGGTCGATGCTGGAATACAAGGCCGACTGGTACGGGCGCACCGTGGTGGCGATCGACCGGTTCTATCCGTCGAGCAAGACATGCTCGACGTGTGGGCGGATCGCCGATCGCCTGCCGCTCGACATCCGGGAGTGGACGTGTCCGTGCGGCACTGTCCACGATCGGGATATCAACGCGGCGAAGAACATTCTTGCGGCCGGGCTGGCCGTCGAAGCCTGCGGAGATGGTGTGAGACCGCCCCGCAGCTGATGCGAGGAGGCAACCGTCGATGAAACAGGAAGCCCCTGTCGTGAGGCAGGGAATCCCGATCCTTCAGGGCCGGGAGGGAGTCAACTATCTGATCGTCGTGCTGGCTGGCGCGTGCGCGGCACACCGCGGTGGTGGACGTGGCCTATGTCGCGCCGCTGCTGTGGGCGGTCGGCGGGTCCATCGTGGTCTCGATCGTGGTCAGCTGACCGCGGAGACGCGTGAACCCCTCCGCCGAGTGCGGCGAGGGGGTTCACGAAATCGAATGGTCCGCTGTTACAGCGGCATCGGGCCGGACGAGCCCGACGAGACCCAGGACCAGCCCGCGTGGATGCGGGCCAGGATCAGGTTGACGATGTCGAGGACGGTTGAACCCGTCGGTGTTTCCTCAGTGCTCGGGGTGGTTGACGGTGCGGAGCGTAGTCGAGGGGGTTCGGGAGCGATATGGGTTGGCGCAAAGGTGAATTAGTGCTGCGGCGGAGTAGGACGCGACAGGGTGGCCGGGTGGTCGGAGGTCGCGGAGAGTTGAGCGCCGAAGATGTCTTCGCCGAGCCGGCGGGCCGCAGCTAGATCCAGGATGGTGCCGTCGAGGTGGGGGTGGGCGTCGGACCAGCGCTGGGCGGTGTCGCGGTCGGTGAAGAAGTTCAGGTCGTTGCAGCAGGAGTCGGCGGAGGGGCCCTCGCCGGCTCGGGCGCCGAGGAAGACGACCGTGGTTGCCGGTTGGGCGGTGAGTTCGCCGTCCCGGATGGTTATCTCGACGGGCTCCGAGGTCGACGGGTCCGCCGAAGTGATGACGGCATCGGCGCCGAGCATCGCCGGCATGCCGAGTGCGTCGACCGCGCACATTGCGTAAACCGTTGCGCCGTTGGTGATTCGAACGCGGTGCGGGGTCGGTGACGTCGAGAAGGGATACGCCGAGGCGATAGCGCCCGGGGCATCGAGGCGGATCACGTCCGCTGCGTGTAGGCGAGCCAGGACCGATTCGGCCGAGACGTCGAATCGCGCGGCGATGCGGGCCAGCTCCGTTGCGCTCGGTGGTCGGCCCGTGGCGGCGAAACCGCGCAGAACAGCCTGGTGGATCTCCTTTTCGGCGGGGTCCGCCGGTTGCGCGGCGCGTCGCCACGTCGTGAGTCCGGGTGCGAGGGAGCCCACGGTGTCCGAGGGTGCACAGCAGTCGCCGGCAGCTCGGGAGTCGTCCGGCGCATCGATCGGCTCGAGTTGCAGGGCCGCGCGGAGAGCGCCGACCGTCGGGGCGCCGTCGATGCCGCCGGATTCGGAGCGGTACAGGCGGCACGCGACGCTCGGGACCTGGCCCGGCACAGCGAACGGGTCGACCCCGTCGACCAGCAGCGTGGGCGACCCGGCCATGCCCGCCGCGGCCGCATCGTCCGGGTCGTCGATGACGCGGTGAGAAATCTCGAGGACGATCGGATGGCCCGCCGTCGCCTGGCGGATGCGATCCTCCAGCACTGCCACATTCGGACAGTGCGGAACCTGCAGAATCTCGAGCTTCACGACCGATCTCCCTTCTCGTGCAAGGTCTCCAGCAATGAGCAGCAGCGGTCCTCGCGCGGGCGCTCGCAGGTCGCCACCAGCTCGGCCAGCGATCGCCGCATGCGTTGCAGGTCGGCGATGCGCTCGGCGAGCAGGGCCATCCTCGACTCGGCCAGCTCCCGCGCCGTATCGCAGTCCTCGGGGCCGCCCGCGGCGAGCTGCAGGAGCACTTCGACCTCGTCCAGGCTGAACCCGTGATCCTGCGCCCGCTTGACGAATCGGATCGTCGCCACCGCGTCCGCGGGATACGCGCGATACCCGCCCGCCGAACGCGGCGGCTCCGCCAGCAGCCCCCGCCGCTCGTAATACCGCAGGGTCTGCACGTTCACGCCCGCGCGGGCGGCCACCTCACTGCTGCGCATACCGCCATTCTCAACCCGGTACCCGGGTACAGAGTCAAGGATGAGCCGCGGCTGCCGGATCGGTACGGAGCGGGCGGCAGCCGGGCTGGACCGAATCCGCTACGCCGAGGCGGGAACCGGGGACTTCGCGAAGGCGAGGAGGTCGCGGGTGAGGCGTTCCGGGTGGGTCAGGTAGAGGCCGTGAGGGGCGTTTTCGTAGATGACGAGTTCGCTGTCCGGGACGAGGGCGGCCTGGCGGCGGCCGCCGAAATCGAGTGAGATCGAGGCGTCGGAGTCGCCGTGGATGATCAATGTCGGGACGGTGATGGTGCGCATCTCGGCGCGGAAGTCCGTTTCGACCACCGCGCGGTTGCATTCGAGGGTCGCCCACATCGATGTTCCCGCAATGGATTGCAGGACGCGGTCGCGGGTGATCGCGGAGACCTCGCAGCCGGGCAGGCCGACACCGATGTAGGGGTCGGCATTGTCGGTGAGCCAGCGGTCCTGATGGTGGTGCCAGGAATCGCGGAGGGCGTCGGCGGCCGCGCGCGGGGCGCCGTCCGGGTTGTCGTCGGTGGCCAGCAGGAACGGCAGCGCGGCCGCCACCAGCGCGATGCGATCCACCCGGGCGCTGCCGTGGCGGGTCAGATAGCGGACGATCTCGCCGCCGCCCATGGAATGGCCGACCAGCAGGAGATCACGCAGGTCCAGGTGGTCGATCAAGTCGGCGACATCATCGGCGAGGGTGTCGTAGTCGTAGCCGTGGCCCGGATCATCGGAGCGGCCGTGGCCGCGGCGGTCCAGAGCGATGGTGCGGTAGCCGCGCCCGGCCAGATCGGCCATCACACCGCGCGGTTCGGTGCTGTCCATCCCGGCCGCCGCCAGGAACAGCACCGGGCGGCCGGTGCCCCAATCGCGGTAGAACAGCGAGGTGCCGGTGCGGGTTTCGACGAAAGGCATTGCGATGTCTCCTCATTCGATGGTCGGACAGGGTCCGTTCGGAACGAGGAGGACAGTATGTCGGCTTCACTGACATCTAGTGTCAGTGGATTCGGGCAGAATTTTCGATATGCGCGCCAGCCGTCTCATGTCGATCCTGTTGCTGTTGCAGACACGCGACCGGGTCACCGCCCAGGAGATCGCCGGCCAGCTGGAGGTCTCGATCCGCACCGTCTACCGCGACATGGAATCCCTCTCCGCCGCCGGCATCCCCGTCTACGGCGATCCGGGCCACGACGGCGGCTACCGCCTCCTCGACGGCTTCCGCGCGAAACTCGAGCTGCTGACCACCGACGAGGCCGGATCCCTGTTCTTCGCCGGACTCCCCAGCGCCGCAGCCGATCTCGGACTCGGTGCGATCGTCACCGCCGCCAACCTCAAGGTCATGTCCGCCCTGCCCCCGGAACTCCGCGACCGGGCGGGCCGCGTCGCCGAGCGCTTCCACCTCGACGCCCCCGGCTGGTACAACGAAGCCGAGCCGACGCCCCACCTCACCACGGTTGCCGACGCCGTCTGGAACGAACGCGCCCTGCGCTTCACCTACATCCGCTGGGCCACACCACATCTGGTCACCCGCGCCACCGAACCCCTCGGCCTGGTCCTCAAATCCGGCAACTGGTACCTCGTCGGCCATACCGCCACCGACCTGCGCACCTACCGCATCTCCCGGATCATGGAACTCGAGGTCCTCCCCGACCCCGTATCCCGCCCACCCGACTTCGACCTCGCCGCCTACTGGGCCACCTACCTGGATTCCTTCGACCAACGCCGCCACCACCATTCGGCCCTGATCCGCCTCACCGCCGAAACCTTCGACCGGCTACCGGAACTCCTGGACCCCGCCACCGCGCAGGCCGCGCGCGACTCGGCCACCGACCCCACCCCCACCGGCCACCGCGACATCCGCCTCCCCATCGAATCCACCGACCGCGTCGTCCCCGACCTGCTCCGCCTCGGCGCCGGCGCGGAAGTCCTCGCCCCCGAATCGCTTCGCGAACGGATCGCCACCGAGACCGCGGCGATGGCCCGCCTCTACCGCCATTGATGCCGCCCGCACACGAGCTCTCGGTGCCGATCCGGTTACCTCGCGCGGTGTTTGTTTCGTCGTCAGGCAGGACTGTCCTGGTAGCGCGGCCAGTTCGACAACGTCTGGTGCAGTGCTTCGACAATGTGCGGCCAGGAGTCGCCGGGGGAGCGTGAGTGAGCGAAGCCGCCGGCCGACTCGAGCGTGGCGAATCCGTGAAAAGTGCTGCGCAGCAGGCGAGCCGCGTCCAGTCCCTCGGATTCCCCCAATCCGTACCCGCGTAGCAGCGCCGCCGTCAGCTCGACACTGCGCAGCAGCGCCGGCTCATCGGCCACCTCGGCCGGATCCATCCGAATCTGCGTGGCCGCATAGCGTTCCGGATACTCGAGCACGTAGGCCCGATACGCGTCGGCGAACGCCACCAACGCTTCCCTCCCGGAACGACCGAGAACAGCCGCCCCGATCCGCTCGTTCAGCTCCGCACTGGCCAGCAGCGCCACCCGCACGCGCAAATCCTGCAGCCCCCGTACATGCACATACAAACTCGGATCCTTCACCCCCACCCGCTTGGCCAGCGCGGAGAGCGTGAGCTTCTCGAACCCGATCTCATCGACCAGTTCGGCCGCCGCTCCGACCACCCGCTCCGTCGTCAACCCAACCCGCGGAGACATCCGCCCTCCTTCCCACGCCCACCAAGCCAAAACCTAGCATCCATAGGAACAATCGAATCAGCCCTCTGAAGCGAATCCCCGGTCGACAACTGTCGACCGGGGATTCGCTTCATGGGGTGGAGCAGATGTGTCCTAGACGGACTTGTTGAAGGCCTTGGCCTCGCGGCGGCGGCGGTGCAGGATGGGCTCGGTGTAGCCGTTGGGCTGCTTGGTGCCCTCGAGGACCAGTTCCTTCGCGGCCTGGAAGGCGATGGAGGCGTTGAAGTCCGGGGCCATGGGGAAGTACGACGAGTCGCCGGCGTTCTGGCGGTCGACGACGGGGGCCATGCGCTCGAGGGAGGCGATGACATCCGCCTCGGTCACGATGCCGTGGCGCAGCCAGTTGGCCATCAGCTGGCTGGAGATGCGCAGGGTGGCGCGGTCCTCCATGAGGCCGATGTCCTTGATGTCGGGCACCTTCGAGCAGCCGACGCCCTGGTCGATCCAGCGCACCACGTAGCCGAGGATGCCCTGCGAGTTGTTGTCCAGCTCCTGCTGGATCTCCTCGGCGGACCAGTCGGTGTTCGGGGCGAGCGGGATCTCGAGGATCTCGTCGACGGTGGCGCGCGGGCCGCCCTTGGCGATCTCGGCCTGCCGCTTGAACACGTCCACCAGGTGGTAGTGGGTGGCGTGCAGGGTGGCGGCGGTGGGCGAGGGCACCCAGGCGGTGTTGGCGCCGGACTTCGGGTGGCCGATCTTCTGGACCAGCATCTCGGCCATCAGATCGGGCATGGCCCACATGCCCTTACCGATCTGCGCCTTGCCGGGCAGGCCGGTGGCCAGGCCGGTGTCGACGTTCCAGTCCTCGTAGGACTTGATCCACTGCTGGGCCTTCATCTCGGCCTTGCGGACCATCGGCCCGGCCTCCATGGAGGTGTGGATCTCGTCGCCGGTGCGGTCCAGGAAGCCGGTGTTGATGAAGACCACGCGGTCCTTGGCGGCGAAGATGGACGCCTTCAGGTTCACCGTGGTGCGGCGCTCCTCGTCCATGATGCCGACCTTGAGGGTGTTGACCGGCAGGCCCACGACCTCTTCGATGCGGCCGAACAGCTCGTTGGTGAAGGCCACCTCGTCCGGGCCGTGCATCTTCGGCTTCACGATGTAGATCGAGCCGGTGCGGGTGTTCTTCAGCTGGGTCTCGCCATTGAGGGCGTGCTTGGCGATCAGGACGGTGATCAGGCCGTCCATGATGCCCTCGGGCACCTCGTTGCCGGCCGCGTCGATGATCGCGTCGGAGGTCATCAGGTGACCCACGTTGCGCACGAACAGCAGCGAACGGCCGTGCAGCACAAGCTCACTGCCGTCGAGGGCGGTGTATACGCGGTCCGGGTTCATGGTGCGGGTGAAGGTCTTGCCGACCTTCGACACCTGCTCGGCCAGATCGCCCTTCATCAGGCCCAGCCAGTTGTGGTAGCAGAGGACCTTGTCCTCGGCGTCCACGGCCGCGACCGAGTCCTCGAAGTCCATGATCGTGGTGACCGCGGACTCGAGCACCACGTCCTTGACGCCCGCGGTGTCGGTGGAGCCGATCGGGGAGGCCGGGTCGATCTGGATCTCGATGTGCAGGCCGTTGTGCTTCAGCAGCACCGAGGTCGGGTTGGCCGGCTCGCCCAGGTAACCCACCAGCGCGTCGTTGTCGGCGAGGCCGATCTCGGTGCCGTCCTCGAGGCCGACCACGAGCTCGCCGTCCTCGATCGAGTACTTGGTGGAGCCGACGTGCGAGCCGGTGATCAGCGGCACGGCGTCGTCGAGGAAGTTGCGGGCCCACTCGATGACCTTGTCACCGCGGACCTTGTTGTAGCCCGAACCCTTCTCCGCGCCATTGGCCTCGGAGATGGCGTCGGTGCCGTACAGGGCGTCGTACAGCGAGCCCCAGCGCGCGTTCGCGGCATTGATGGCGAAGCGGGCGTTCATCACCGGCACGACCAGCTGCGGTCCCGCCTGGGTGGCGATTTCGGCGTCCACGTTCTCGGTGCCGATCTGGAAGTCGGCCGGTTCGGGACGGAGATAGCCGATCTCGGTGAGGAACTGCTTGTAGGCAGCCTTGTCGTAGCCTGCGCCCGGGTTCGCGCGGTGCCACTCGTCGATCTTGGCTTGGATGTCGTCGCGTTCCGCCAGCAGTGCGCGGTTGCGGGGAGCGAGGTCATTGATGACGGCCTCGGCACCCGACCAGAACGCGGCGGAATCAACACCGGTGCCGGGAAGGGCCTCGTTCTCCACGAAATCGTGGAGCACCTTGGCAACCTGCAGCCCGCCGACCTGAATCCGCTCTGTCATCTACTGCCTCATTTCGAGAAGCCGGGTGGAAAAAGTACGGGCGTCATATTACTCGCGGTTACCGGGCGGTATTTCACGGCCTCGGGGTTGGGGCCTCGGACGATGGGGGTTGATTGTATCGATCGGTATATTTAATGTACTGGTTGGAACATTTTCCGGCCGCTCGGAGCGGAGGTGCGATTCATGGGAAAACCCTTGTCCGGCAAGGTCTCTGTGGTAACCGGCGGCAGTCGCGGGCTCGGGCGCGAGATGGTGCTGGCGCTCGCGGCGGCCGGATCCGATGTCGTCATCGCCAGCCGCAAGCTCGGGGCATGTGAGGAACTAGCCTCCGAGGTGCGTGCGCAGACCGGGCAGCGGGCGCTGGCGGTGGCCTGCAATGTGGGCGACTGGGAGCAGTGCGAAACGCTCGCCGAGGCCGCCTACGGCGAGTTCGGGACGGTCGGCGTCCTGGTCAACAATGCCGGGATGTCCCTGCTCTATCCCAGCTTGGACCAGGTTTCCGAGGCCATGTTCGACAAGGTGATCGCCACCAATCTGAAGGGGCCCTTCCGGCTCTCGGCGCTCATCGGCGCGCGCATGGCCGCGGCGGGCGGCGGATCGATCGTGAATATATCTTCGATCGAGGCCGCGCATCCCGAACCGCTGGCGGTGCCCTACGCCGCCGCGAAGGCCGGTCTCGAGGCCCTGACCGTGGGGCTGGCGCACACCTACGGGCCGTCGGTGCGGGTGAACACGATTCGCTGCGGCCCCTTCGACACCGATATCGCCAAGGCGTGGCCGCCGCAGATGCGCGCCGAACTGGCCCGGCACACCGCCCTCGGCCGGATCGGGGCGCCCGCCGACATCGCGGGGGCGGTGCTGTTCCTCGCCTCCGACGCCTCCGCCTACTGCACCGGCGCGACCCTGGCCCTGGACGGTGGATTCCGATGACCGCCGCCGTCCCGGCCCGCCGCCGCGGCCGCCCGCCCGCGTCGGCGAGCGGACCGGGGGAGACCCGGGAGCGGATCGTGCGCGCGGCGCTGGAACTGTTCGCGGAGCAGGGTTTCCACGGCACCGGCGTCGCCGAGATCGGGGAACGGGCCGATGTGCAGCGCGGGGCGCTGTACTACCACATCGGATCCAAGGAGGAACTGCTGTGGCAGATCCTCGCCGACTACACCCGGCTCATGCTGGCCGAGGCGGAGCAGATCGCGGACGGCCCCGACTATCCGATCACCAAGCTGCGCAAGCTGATCCACAGCCACGTCCGGCTGATCATCGACAATCGCCGGGCCGTGGCCATCCAGCTGCGCGATGTCACCGCGCTGACCGGCGAACGGGCGCGGGAGCTGCAGGAGCTGCGCGACCGCCTGCAAGCGCTGTGGCAGCGGGTCATCGACGCCGGCCGGGCCGCGGGCGTGCTGCGCACCGACGACCACGTGGTCACCAATGGCGTACTGGGCATGCTCAATTCGGTGACCTTCTGGTACCGGCCCGATGGGCAGCACACCCCCGACGAGATCGCCGACATTCTCTGCACCACCGTCCTGGACGGACTCATCCAACCGCGCAAGAGCACGAAAGGCTGATCATGGCTTGGGATTTCGAGACGGACCCGGAATACCAGAAGAAACTGGACTGGGTCGCGGAGTTCGTCAGGACCGAGGTGGAACCTCTGGACCTGCTCTACCCCAACCCCTACGACCGTCGGAACCCGGAGGTCCGGGCGCTCATGAAACCGTTGCAGGAGAAGGTGAAACAGCAGCAGCTGTGGGCGTGCCACCTCGGACCCGAGCTGGGCGGCCCGGGCTACGGGCAGCTGAAGCTGGCCCTGCTCAACGAGATGCTGGGCACGTCCCAGTGGGCCCCCCTCGTCTTCGGCTGTCAGGCACCGGATTCCGGCAATGCCGAGATCCTGGCCCACTTCGGCACGCCCGAGCAGCAGGCGAAATACCTGCAGCCCCTGCTCGATGGCGAGATCGGCTCGTGCTACGTCATGACGGAGCCCACCGGCGGTTCGGACCCGACGGCCTTCCGGACCCGCGCGGTGCGCGAGGGCCAGGAGTGGGTCATCAACGGCGAGAAGTGGTTCAACTCCGCCGCCGAGTTCGCCGCCTTCCACATCGTCATGGCGGTGACCGATCCGGACGCGCCGCCGCATCAGCGGCTGTCGATGTTCATCGTGCCCGCTGACGTCCCCGGTCTCGAGATCGTGCGGAACTTCACCGTCCCCGGTTTCAGCGAGCACGAGGCCCACCTGCGTTTCACCGACGTGCGCATTCCGGCGGACGCGCTGCTGGGTGCGGAGGGCCTCGGCTTCGTCGTGGCCCAGACCCGCCTGGGCGGCGGCCGCGTCCACCACGCCATGCGCACGGTCGCGCTGGTGCGCAAGGCCTTCGACATGATGTGCGAACGGGCGGTGTCGCGGCCGATGGGCACCGGCGTGCTCGGCGGTAAGCAGCTGACCCAGGAGAAGATCGCCGAATCCTGGATCGAGATGGAGCAGTTCCGGCTGCTGGTGCTGCGCACCGCGTGGCGCATCGACAAGGAACAGGACTACCGCAAGGTCCGCCACGACATCGCCGCGATCAAGGTGGCCATGCCCAAGGTCATGCACGACATCGCCCAGCGCGCCATGCATCTGCACGGGGCCATCGGCGTCAGCACCGATCTCCCGTTCCTCGACATGATGAACTACGCCCAGGTGATGGCCATCGCCGACGGGCCGACGGAGGTCCACAAGATCACCCTGGCGAAGGAGGTCCTGAAGACCTACGCGCCCGCGGATCCGGTCTACCCCAGCGGTTTCCGGCCCGCCCTGCGCGAACAGGCTCGTCAGCTGGTGGCCGACCGGCTCGAGCACGCCGTCGGAAACCTCTAGCCCGCCTGATCCGAAGGCCTGCGGACGAGGGCGATCCGGTGCCTCTCGTCCGCCGGCTGTTCGGCGATCAGGGCGCCGGCGTGGGTTCGCCGATGGTCTTGATGTAGTCATCCACGTAGGTGGAGAGGATCTGCTCGACAGTGAGCAGGAACCTGGTGGCGTTCGCGGCGGTGGGGCCGCCCGCGTAATCGCCCGCGCCGGCGACGAAGCGCCAGCCTTCGGAGAGCAGCAACTGCTGGGTGCGGCGGTTGGTCGCCACCCGCTGGTCGGCGTGGAAGATGGCGGCGCTGCCGGTGGCCACCACGGCCACCCCGCCGGCGCAGGCGGTGGCGGCGCGGATGAGGGAGCCCTCGAATCCGGCCAGGCCAGTCACCACGGCGCTGGCGACCATCGCGACGAACCGGAGAATCTGCCCCCAGCTGCGGAATCGGCCGGTGAGGCGGCCGGTGTCGGCGACCTCGCGGGCGTAGGTGCTGGTCCAGAAATCGTGGAACGCGGGGCCGACGACATTCCAGTCGATGACCGCTGCCATGGCGTCGGTTTGGGCCTGGGGCGACGAAGATCCTGCCACCCGGTCAGTGTGGCACGCGTACCGTTGCCGGGCTCAGCGGTTGCGGCGAGTCCGCCTCGCGGCCAACGGCATCGGCGGCGCGGCGCGCACGGCGCGTCGGCTCAGCCCTGGCGCGGTTCGATCCAGAGCCCTTCGGACAGGGCGCACAGTTCGCCGTCGGCCGTCGAGAGCGCCACGCCGACCGTGTGTTTGCGGCCCTCACGCGTGACCACCCAGGCGTGCGAAATGTAGTCGGCCCCGGCGTACATCGGTCGCAGCTGTTGTGAGGTCATGGCGGCGGTGAACGCGCCGCTGCCCATTCGCGAGAAGACGAACGCGGCGCGGCCGCCCGGGCAGTCGAGCGCAGACCAGACCACCTCGGGCGGGAGCTCTCCGGACTCGTCGGCGAGCCCGGCGTCGGGGGTCCAGGCGGCGGCCATCATCTGCGCACCGGGCAGCTCCGACGGGAACAGCAGCAGCCCGCGGCCCGGCTCGCAGGCCAGCCCGCAGCCGTAGCAGTCGGTGACCGTCCGGTCGCCCGACAGCCCCAGTTCGACAGCGGATTTCGCCGCCGCCCAGGAGGGCGCGGGCCGTGGATCGAGGGTGAGCGCCGCGGGCGCGGCCTCGACCAGCAGGGTGTCGTCGGTGGCGGTGAAGGCGACGTGGCCGTCGCCGGGGCGGGAGAGCAGGATCGGGGTGTCGACCGTGACGGCGCGCCGGAAGTCGACGCGCACGGTGTCCGCGCCGGATTGGGCGGCCAGCAGGCCTGCGAGGTAGCCACCGAACGCGATCTCCGGATAACCGTGGATATGCGTCGGAACGGTGAGCGCCTCGGCCCGAGTCATGCTGACAGTCAACCTTTCCCGGCCGGTCGGCCGATCATCCCTTCGACCATACCCACAGCAGGCCGGGGCGCAGCCGGTGAAATTTCCCACTCTCGGCGAGAGCGATGACGAGGCCGGGCATCGGCTGGAACAACCGAGCTTCGGGCAGGGATCACCGGTGCCGTCCCAAGGTTGCCCGGGGCCCGACCGGCGGCGGAGCGGTCGGGCTAGCGGCGCTTGCGCTCGCGGACCAGGTGGGAACGCAAGCGGGAGAAACCCTTGACCCGCACGCTGCGCAGACGGCGGATCGTCAGCTCATCGTCGCCGTCGAGTTCGGCCGCCGCGCCGTCGTCGACCAGGACCGTGCCCGGGCGGGCCACACCGGTGAGCCGGGCGGCCACATTGACCACCGTGCCGTAGAGGTCGCCGAAACGGGTCAGGACCGGTCCGTAGGCCAGGCCCACCCGGAGCTCGGGCATCTCCGGAATCGTCTGGGCCGCACGGGTGATCGCCGTATTGAGGTCCAGCCCGATGCGGGCGCCGGCGCGGGCGTCCTCGGCGGCGAACATCACCTCGTCGCCGACATTCTTGATCACCCAGCCGCCGTGCGCGGTGATCACCTCGGTGGTCGCGGACTCGAAGGTCTCCAGCAGTTCGGTCAGCTCGTCGGGGTCGAGGTGGCGGGACAGGCGGGTGTAGCCGACCATATCGGCGAAGCCGACCAGCAGGTGGCGCGTGGCTCCGCCGGAGGCGAGCGAGCGGGTGAGCGCCGCGGCCATGTGCCGTTGCCAGGCGTAGTCCTGCAATTCGGCGAGGACCGCGATGGCCTGTTCGGTGGCCTCCCGGCCCGCCTCGGGCCGCCCGGCGCCCGCCGCGATCCGGCCGCCGATCTCGCGGGTGATCAGATCCGCCTGCCACTCGGCGAGCCGCGCCATCGCCTGACCCAGTGTGCGGGCGGCGGCGATCTGGTTCTGCTCGTTCGCGATCGAAGCCTGGTCCAGGCTGGTGAAGGCGTGAATCGCGGCGACATCGTTGTCGGTGAACGCCACCTCGTCGTCGCTGGCCGCGGCCGGAAAGCCCAGCGCCACCCAGAGCTTGCGGGCCCGGTCGGCGGGCACACCGGACAGCTCGGCCACCTGCGCGCGGGTGTACCGGCGTGGGCCGCCGAGCAACGACCGTTCGACCACCGCGTCGACCGCCTCGGTCAGGCCACCAGATTCGATCATGCCGCCAGTACAGCACATCGAGTGACGGAGACACGGGCGTCCCGCGACAGCGTCCGATTCCACCAGTCGAGCGATGGCGACTCCAAAACCATTGCGGCCGTGGGCGACAGGCAACACCTCAGCCTCCGCGCCTCAGGACAGGGGCTGGGCGTCGCGCTGCGCGAGCATGATCGTCATCAGCCCCGATTCCTGCGACTGGGCCGTGATCATGCCCCGCGCGGCCTCCTTCACCGGACCCGATGCGAGCAGCCGATCGGCCGCCTGAGCCATGGCCACGCCGCCGCGGTGGTGGCGCAGCATGAGCTGCAGGAACAGGACCTCGGCGGCCTGGCCGCGGGCGGCGGCGAGCGAGTCGAGTTCGGCCTGGGTGGCCATGCCGGGCATGGACGTGCCGTTCGTACTGGTCATGGTCGGCATCGAATGGTCGTGCGCGGCAGCCGCATCCGCCGTCATCCACGCCATCGGATGGGTGGAGTCCGGCGAGGCATTGGCCAGGCGCAGCCAGCCGAGCATGGTGCCGATCTCCATGCGCTGGGCATCGGCGATCTGCTGGGCCAGCCGGCGCACCGTGGGATCCACCCCGGAATCCAAGCGCTGCACCATGATCAGCGCCTGCTCGTGATGGGCGGTCATGTCCTGGCTGAAGCCGATCTCGGCCCGGCTGAGCACCGGTGGCGCGGAACGGCTCTCGGGAATCAGTAGTGGGCGCAGCAGCATCCCGGCCGCCAGCAGGGCGAGGGCGAGCAACGCCGGCGCCGCCGGCCGCCGGACCCGAGCGCCCGGGCGAGCCGTCACGATCCCACCACGGACTGCTGGTCGGCGGGCGGGGTGTACACGTCATCGGCGAGTTGCAACACCATGAAGCCGTTGTCATTGCAGGTGGCCCACAACTGGTTGCCGTGCCACTCCGGCGGGGAGAAGCACCAGTCGGTGGACAGATCACCGAAGGCGACCATGCCGGACCGCGACGAGAGCGCCCTGTTCGGATCGAACTTGCCCTCCAGCACCGCCCGCGCCGCCGACGGGAACTCCATCACCGGGACGCCGATGAGCGAGGCCAGGGCGTGCGGGGAGTTCCACAGCTCCAGGTTCCGGCCCTTGCGGGCGGGCGGATTGAAGTACGCGATCTCCTTGGCGTGGAACGGATCCCGCACATCGAACACCCGGATGCCGGATTCCTCCCAGCCGCAGGCCAGCGCGGTCGGATTCGCGGGCCGATCGGCGGCGCAGTAGTGGGCGTCGTAGGAGAACACCGAGCCGCCCATGGCCGAGGCCAGCATCGAATCCTGATGCTCGGGCAGGTTGATCTCCAGCTTGATCTTGGCCGCGACCGTCGGGTTGGTCTCGTCGGAGATATCGATGAGCTTCACCCCGCCCGCGCCGCCCTCGTCCACGGTGAACAGGTACGGCTTGCCGTCATAGGTGACCGGAATACTGTGCTGCGTCGCCCAGCCATCGGTCCAGAACACCCGTCCCAGATGGTTGACCTGCGGGTTCGGATCCCGGCGCTGTACCGCGCTGATGTCCAGCACGGTGAAACCGGCCAGTGCGGACAGGTACATACGGTTGCCGTCCGGGCTGATCCCGAAGCCGTGCGCCTCGATGCCGGTGAGGCCCTGCCAGATCACGTGCGGATTCGCCGGGTCGGTCAGGTCGACCGCGCTGACGAAACCGGGCGCGATGCCCGAGGCCCAGTAGGTCCGGCCGTCCGGGGAGAACCCGCCCTCGTGGGTCGTGATCGGCAGCGGCATCAGCAGATTCGTGCCCGCACCGGTATTGAGCAGCCGCGGGTGGGCGCAGTCGGAGATGTCGTAGACCGACAGGAACCCGGCACCCTCGCCGACCGGAACGCCGGTGCCCACCAGCAGCTTTCGCTCGGCATTGACCTTGAGCGATTCCCATGTGCCGGCGAGCATGGCGGGCTCGGTGAGGGTCCCGGTCACCACCGGATTCGCCGGATCCGATACATCGAGCACCTGCACACCCTGCGCGGGCCCGAGAATATTGCCCGGGAACATCGACCCGGTGTAGGAGCAGTGGTCGTAGGTCGCCGAGGTGATCCCCGCGCCCCTGCCCACATAGCCGCCGACGAACGACAGATTGCACCGATACCCCAGCGTGCTGCGCCCGCTGTTGCGATCCTCGGCCGGAACATCGCCCTGCAGACCGGTTTCCGGCAGCGCGTCGTCCCCGCAGTCCGCCCGCGGCACCGATGTCCGTCCGACATCCAGGAACTGCTGCACCTGATTCGCGATGTCGGACTGCAGATCCGCCGTCGCACCCTGCATCGGCAGCAGGGCCGCCCCCAGCAGCGTCACCGCCAGCACCGCCGCCGGCTTGGACCGGCGCACGCCCGTGAACCGCATCATTGCGGTTACCCCCGTCTTCTTCCGAAATGTTCGTATCGTGACCGGTGGCACAGACAGCTATGCAATGTGGTCACCATTACGTCTCGAAACGCTAACGCATAAACGGACTGTCCGGTAGGGCGAGTTACAAATAAGTGTCTGTGACACCATCGGTCAGCCGGGGGCCGATCATCCCGGGGCAAGGCGAAATCCCTTGCTGCAGTGAGTAACAGACTCGGTCGGTCCGTCGATTGCGGAAACATCCGATGATCGAAGGGGATAGGTGACTCATGCGCACAACAGGATTCACAGCACTACTGGCGTGCGCCGTGCTGGCAGCCGCCACCGGCTGCTCGAGCTCCCCGTCCTCCACTCCGTCCCCCGCGCCGGCCACCTCTGCGCTCACCACGGGCGGCACCCCGTCCGGTGGCAACCGGGGCGGCGGCCCGGCCACCGGCACTCCCGCCTCCACGGCCACGCAACCCACCGACACCCCCATCCCCGCCTGCGCCTCCGGTCAGGTCGACGTCACCGCGAAGAGCATGGGCGCCGCCATGAGCCACAACGGCACAACCCTCACCTTCGCCATCGCCAACCCGTCCCAGGCCTGCACCCTCACCGGCTACCCCGGCCTGGACGAAATCACCGACACCGGCACTGTCATCCACGCCGAACGCACCCCCAACGGGTACATCGGCGGCCTCCCCGCCGGTGCCGACACCCCACCCACCGTGGTGGTCAAATCCGGCCACCCCGCCCACGCCATCGCCGAGGGCACCTCCTGCGGCCCGTACAACAAACCCGACCCCAAAGTCGTCAAAACCGAAGTAACCGCCCCCAACTCAACCGACACCCGCGCAATAGACGCCACCATCTACACCTGCTCCCTCGAGATCCACCCAGTCACCGAGTAACGCGTTGGCTGCCGCTGTCCTCGCTCGGTGTTCACGATGATCGCGAACAGGGCGGTCGAGGTGCCGCTGGTCGTGGTGCTCTGCGAGTCAGTCTGTCCTGGAATGGGTTGCGGCCCACGTGACGGCCCAGGCGTCGAGTGGGCCGAGTGCGCCGCGCAGTGCGGCGCCCAGTGGAGTCAGCGCGTACCCGTCGTCGTCCGCGTGCAGCACCCCGGCCTCCGTGAGTTCCCGCAGCCGTTGATACAGCACGCTGGACGACAGTCCCTCGCATCGAGCGAGCAGACCCCGCGCTCCGACCGGGCCGTCACGAAGTTCCCAGATGATGCGCAGGGTCCACCGGCGTCCGAGCAGGTCGAGGGCCGCCATCAGTGGACGTCCCGTCGATGAACCGCGTACCGGTTTTCCGGGCCGTGGGACTCCCATCGCACTCCTTGTGTTTCGAATATCGAAACACTAGCATCCGGAGTGTTTCTATTTCCGAAACTTGGGAGTTGGGGATGTCCAGGATCGAACCTCTCGAGCCGCCGTACGCCGAGGAGACCGGCTCACTGCTGGCCCGGATGATGCCCGGCGACGCGGCCCCGATCGGTCTGTTCCGGCTCTTCGCCAAGAACCTGCCCATGGCCACCGCAATGCATGGCTGGGGAGGCTATGAACTGAGCAAGGGGCTGTCACTGAGGCTGCGCGAACGCGAGATCGTCATCGACCGGACCACCGCCCGCTGCGGTTGTGAATACGAGTGGGGTGTACACCTCGCGGTCTTCGCCGGGCGTGCCGGGCTCACCACGGAACAGCAGATCTCACTCACCCACGGCGAGCCCGACGATCCTTGCTGGACAGTGGAATCCGAACGCCTGCTGATCCGCGCGGTCGACTCGTTGCACGACGAGGGCGATATCGATGATGGCCTGTGGGGCGCACTGGCGAAGGAGTTCGACGAGCGGCAGTTGCTGGATCTGGTGCTCCTGTGCGGCTGGTACCACGCGATCAGCTTCGTCGCGCGGGTGACCAGATTGCCGAACGAGCCCGGTACGCCGAACTTCGCCGATCCGACGGCGACTGCGGAATAGACCCATCGCCCCTGCGCTTTACGGCGCGGGCGTGATCACCCCGGTCAGCAGCGCTCGGCAGGCGTCGAGCAGGCGGGTGCGGAGGACTTCTGCGCGGGTGGCGATATCGGCTTGGGCGCGGACGTATTCGGCTCGGCCGGTGGGGGTTTCGATGCGGATGGGGATGTAGCCGTAGGAGAGGAGGTCGTAGGGGCTGGCCTTCATGTCGAGTTCGCGGGCGGCGCAGGCCAACTCGAAGGCGTCGAAGAGGAGGTCGGAGGAGATCAGGGGGGTGAGCTTGAAGCCCCACTTGTAGATGTCCATGTTGGCGTGGAGGCAGCCGGGTTGTTCGCGGTCTATTTGCAGGTCGCGGGTGAGAGGTTCGGCGTTGCGGGGGGCCGCTTCGGGGGTGAAGAAGCGGAAGGCGTCGAAGTGGGTGCAGCGCAGCTGCATGGAGTCGACTACGGCGTCGGTGCCTCCGGGGCCCAGGCGGAGGGGGACCTGTTGGTGGCGGACGTCGTCGGTGCGGTAGACCATGGCCCACTCGTGCAGGCCGAAGCAGGAGAGCTGGGCGGGGCGGGCGGCGGTGGCCGCGAGGAGGCGGGCGACGAATTCGAGGGTGTCGCGGCGCTTTTCGAGGAAGGCCGGGTCCGCGGTCCGGCCGGAGGTCGGAGCGCCGCCGGGATCGGTGGCCGAGATCTGGTGGTAGCCGCGGGAACCCGCGTAGTCGTCGGCCTCGGCGAGCACAACACCGAAGCCCGGATGCCACTTTCGGAGCTGGGCGGGTTTGTGGCCGTAGTACGTGAACAGGAAGTCGATCACCGGGTGTTTCGAACCGGTCGCCCGGCGCTCGAGATACGGGCCGACCAGGGCGTCGACGCGGTCGCGGTGGGCGGCCGCCCGGCCCCGCCAAGCGGGGCCGGACAGCCATTGGGGTCCGGGTGACACGGTGGAATCGGTGCGCGCGTTCATCATTCGGCGAGGCGGTGGGTGGCGTCGCGGACCGTGCCGACGAACTCCTCCACCAGATCTTCCAGGGCCACGATGCCGACCGTATTGCCGCGGCTGTCGACCACGCGGCCCAGATGGGAGTTGGTGCGGCGCAGCCGGGCCAGCGCCTCGAACAGGGTGGTGCCCATGCTGACGGTGGGCAGCGGGCGGATATCGGTGCGGGGGATGGGGGTGCCCGGGCCCGCGCTGTCGTCGGCGGTCAGATCGAGCACGTCCTTGACGTGCAGGTAGCCGACCAGGGAACCGTCGTCCGCGCGCACCGGGTACCGGGAGAATCCCGTTTCGGCGACGGCGGATTCGATATCGCCCAGCGTGGTCCCGTCCCCGCGCAGCGGCACCGAGCGGGTCTCGGTCAGCGTCACCATCACATCGGCGACGATTCGGTCGCTCGAGCCCAGCGCCTGGGTGAGGCGGCGATGCTCCTCCTCGTCCAGCAGACCCTCCGAACGGGATTCGCCGAACATCTCGGCCAGCTCCACCGACGACACCGTGGAATCCAGCTCGTCCTTCCGCTCGATGCGCAGGGCGCGCAGGGTGATATTGGCCGCGAAGTTGTAGATCGCGATCAATGGCTTCGCCAGCCGCAGCCACATCAGATGCACCGGAACCAGCAGCAGCGCCGACCGTTCCGGTCCCGCGAGCGCGATGTTCTTCGGAATCATCTCGCCCAGCAGAATGTGCAGGATCACCACGATGGTCAGCGCCAGGGCGAACGAGATCGGATGCAACAGCGAATCCGGCACGCCCACCAGATCGAACGGCTTCTCGAGCAGATGCGCCACCGCCGGCTCACCCACGCGACCCAGCAGGATCGAGCAGATGGTGATGCCCAGCTGCGCGGCCGCCAGCATCATCGACAGGTTCTGACCCGCCTCGATCACCGTGTTGGCGCTCCGCTTGCCCTGCGCGGCAAGCGCTTCCAGCCGGTCGCGGCGCGCGGAGATGAGCGCGAACTCCGCGCCCACGAAGAACGCGTTGCCCAGCAGCAGCACCAGCGTGAGCAGGACGGCGTACAGGTCACCCATGGCTGTGCTCCCAGGTCGCGAGGGCCTCGGCGTCGACCGGCCGGATCAGGACGCGGTCGATGCGCCGGCCGTCCATCCGCTCCACCCGGGCGATCCAGCCGCCCTTGGTGTGCGGGTGCTCCAGCTGATGGTTGCCGGGGTGCGGCAGCAGCACCTCGTCGCCGGTCTCGGGGATCCGGCCCAGCCGGGTCAGCACCAGGCCGCCGATGGTCTCGTACTCACCCTCGGGCGCGTCGTAACCGGTCGTGCGGGAGACCTCGTCGATGCGCAGCAGGCCCGAGCAGTTCCAGCCGTTCGGGGTGCGGCGCACATCGAGTTCCTCCTCGTCGTGCTCGTCGCGCACGTCGCCGAGGATCTCCTCGATCAGGTCCTCCATGGTGACGATGCCGGCGGTGCCGCCGTACTCGTCGACCACCAGCGCCACCTGCATGCCGTCCCGGCGCACCCGCTCGAGCACCTCGTCGCCATCGAGGCTGGCCGGCACGATCGGCACCGGCTGGGCGATCGTCTTCAGCTTGATGCTGCGCCGATCCTTGGCCGGATGCACGAAGGTCTGCTTCACGTGCACGAAGCCCAGGGTGTTGTCCAGGTCGCCGTCGATGACCGGGAACCGGGAGTAACCGGTCTCGCGGGCGGCGTCGACCAGATCGGCGAGAGTGCAATCCCGATCGAGGGATTCGATCGTCATCCGCGGCGTCATCAGCTCCTCCGCGGTGCGCTCACCGAACTGCAGCGAGCGATCCACCACCTGCGCGGTGCGCTGGTCCAGCACCCCGTGCAGCGCGGAAGTCCGCACCAGCGAACCCAATTCCTGCGGCGAGCGCGCCGAACGGAGTTCCTCCGCGGGCTCGACGCCCAGCCGGCGCACCGCCCAGTTGGCGGCCCCGTTCAGGAAATTGATCATCCACTTGAACACGGTGGAGAACGCGATCATCGGCCCGGCGGTCAGCCGCGCCATGGACAGCGGGTTGGCGATGGCGATGTTCTTGGGCACCAGCTCGCCGTAGATCATGGACAGCGAGGTCGCGATGAGCAGTGCCAGCGCCAGCGAAATGCCCTGCGCGGTACCGGCGCTCACCCCGAACGAGCGGAACATCGGCTCCAGCAGCCGTGCCAGCACGGGCTCGGCGATATAACCGGTGATCAGCGTCGTGATGGTGATGCCCAGCTGGGCGCCCGACAACTGGAACGAGAGTGTGCGATGCGCCTGCCGCACCTGCCGGGCCCGGCGGTCGCCGTCGCGGGCGTGCGCCTCCACGGTCGAGCGTTCCAGAGCGGTGAGCGAGAACTCGGCGGCGACGAACAGTGCCGTGCCGGCGGTCAGAGCGATGAATCCGAGCAGACTGAGAACGGTGAGCAGGACCGACACGGTCAGCACCACCTGGCCGTTTCCGAAGCCGGTATTGCGGGGAAGCCGGGTTCGTCACCCGGCTCGGTAGAGGAGCCCTCCTGTGAAGCGCCCTTGGACGCGGGTGACAACTTGTTCCTTTCGCAGGGGTTGCTGGCGGAGATACGCCACGGATACCCATTTCTTGGGTCCGGTCAGGCTATGTTACCGGGCGGCCTCCAAGGTTTCCGCACAGCGGTGCCGTATCACATCCGGCGGCGGCCCCGCATCGCCGCAGGACCGGCAGGGCCGGGCCCCGCACACGCGAAACCCGGCGGATCCGAGAGGGACCCGCCGGGTTCGGGATGTGCAGTACTAACCGGTGGTGATCACCAACCGGAGGGCAGCGGCCGGCCCTCGGCGAAACCGGCGGCCGACTGCACGCCGAGTACGGCGCGCTCGTGGAACTCGCCGATGGTGCGGGCGCCGGCGTAGGTGCAGGAGCTGCGCACACCGGAGGTGATGTGGTCGATCAGGTCCTCCACGCCCGGGCGCTCGGGATCCAGGCGCATGCGTGAGGAGGAGATGCCCTCCTCGAACAGCGCCTTGCGGGCCCGGTCGAACGCCGAGTCGGTGGCGGTGCGGGCGGCCACGGCACGCTTGGAGGCCATGCCGAAGGACTCCTTGTACCGGTTGCCGTCGCGGTCGACGCGCAGGTCGCCGGGCGACTCGTAGGTGCCCGCGAACCAGGAGCCGATCATCACGTTGGCGGCGCCGGCCGCGAGGGCCAGGGCCACGTCGCGCGGGTGGCGCACGCCGCCGTCGGCCCACACGTGCTTGCCGAATTCCTGGGCGGCCGCGGCACATTCGGCCACCGCCGAGAACTGCGGGCGGCCCACGCCGGTCATCATGCGGGTGGTGCACATGGCGCCGGGGCCCACACCGACCTTGATGATGTCCGCGCCGGCCGCGATCAGATCGCGGGTGCCGTCGGCGGAGACCACATTGCCCGCGACCAGCGGCACGCCCAGGTCCAGCGCGGCCACCGAGGCCAGCGCCTCCAGCATCTTCTGCTGGTGGCCGTGCGCGGTGTCCATGACCAGGACGTCGGCGCCCGCGTCGACCAGGGCCTTGGCCTTGGCCGGGATGTCGCCGTTGATGCCGACGGCGGCCGCGATGCGCAGCCGGCCATTGGCGTCGGTGGCCGGGGTGTAGATGCCGGTGCGGATGGCGCCGGTCCGGGTCATCACGCCCGCGAGGGTGCCGTCGGCATGGACCAGCACGGCCAGGTGGGCGTGCTCGGCCTCGAGCAGATCGAAGATGTCGCGCGGCGAGGAGTCGGCCGGGGCGCTGACGAAATTGGCGTCTGCGACCACGCTCAGGCGGGCGAAGCGGTCCACGTCGGCGCAGGCGGCCTCGGTGACCACACCGACCGGCTTGCCGTTCTCGACCACCACGACCGCGCCGTGGGCGCGCTTGTGGATGAGGGCCAGCGCGTCGGACACCGACTGGTCGGGATCGAGCACCACAGGGGTGTCGGCGGTGAGCGAGCGGCTCTTGACGAAGGCGATGGTGGCGGCGGCCGCGGGGATCGGAAGATCCTGCGGCAGTACCACGATGCCGCCCCGGCGGGCGACGGTCTCGGCCATGCGGCGGCCGGCGACGGCTGTCATATTGGCGACCACGAGCGGAATGGTCGTGCCGCTCCCATCGGTGGTGGAGAGATCGACATCGAACCGGGACGCCACATCCGTCCGGCGGGGGACGAGGAAGACGTCGTCGTAGGTCAGGTCGTAGGGCGGAGTCTGCCCGGGAAGAAACTGCACGTTGGACCATGGTAGCTGAATGCTGGGAGTTCGCGGTGCGATCGGGCGCGGAAAATGCCAGGCGGGTGCCAGCGCGGTCTCCTAAGTTGGCGTCCGTGACCGATCTTGCGGCGCTCGCCGATCGACTGGATGTCAGCGACACCATCACCAAACTCTTCGTCTACTGCGACCAGGCCCGCTGGGCAGACCTGCGCGAGTCGGTGCTCGCGGAGGAGGTGTTCTTCGACAACGGCTTCGGCGGACCCGTCGGCCCGCAGCCCGGCGCCGACATCGCCGATGCCTGGGCCACCGGCCTGGGCGCACTGGACGCCGTCCACCACCAGGCCGGCAATCACCTCGTCGAGATCACCGGCGACACCGCGCTGGCCCACGCCGACGCCATCGCCGTGCACGTGAAGAACGACGCCACCGGCGGCACCACCCGCTGGTTCGTCGGCAGCTATGTCCTCGGCCTGCGGCGGACCGAAAAGGGCTGGCGCATCGACCGTTTCGAATACCAGCTGAAGACCATCGACGGCAATGCCGACCTGCTCTGAGCGGTAGCTCAGGACGCGGTGGGAATGAACAGCGCCTCGAAGGGCGGTTCGCCCACCGCGACGGTCGTGTGACCGCGTCCCTCGGTGTCGGCGGCCAGCACCAGATCACCCGGTGCGAACCGCCGGTGCTCACCGTCGGAGGTGGTCACCTCGATCACGCCGCGCAGCATGACCACCCACTGCCGGGCCGGGGCCGGATGCGGCGCACTGTCGAAGCCCGCGCTGCGCAGGTAGGACACACCCGCGATCGAGGGCAGGCCGCCGACGGCCATGGTGGGCACTCCGATCGCCAGAGTTCGCTCAGCCAAAGGGATTTCGGCGTCGGTGAACGTCGAACCGCCCTCGTTCGTGGCTTCGATGACGGTGTAGCGCAGGTTCTTTCGCTCGCTCATGGCCCACATGTTCACCGCCCGGCTGCGAATTCGCGATTCCCTGCAGGGAATGACACGGAGGCTGTCCGCTGTCCGTGCCGAGCCACCAAAGTGCCGTTTGCTGCAAGATTGCTACAGCCACTTTTGGGCTCGGAGTTATCTCGATCTCGTCCGATTTGCCGGAAACCCCGCTCGATTTGGCGCGCGTGTTGTAGGAACGTCCAAACGTGTCGGCGTCAGCGGGCCGAACGTCGGGCCGCGCCCGGCTTGCGCTTCTTGTTGTGCGGCCGGCTCTCGCCCTTCGGCCGCTGCCGGAACCGCGGCTGCTCGCGCGAAGCCTCCGCCGCGGGCGCCGGCGGCGCCGAGGGATCCGGCACCGGACGGCCACTGGGCCGGCGCGCGCCCGTGATCTCGAGCAGCCGCCGATCACCCGGCCGCACCTCCACGTCGGTGAGCGTCACCGAGGCCCGCTCCGCCAGCCGCGCGGCCTCCTCCCGATCGTCCGGGGTGACGATGGTGACGACCGTGCCCGACGCGCCCGCCCGCGCGGTCCGCCCGGTCCGGTGCAGATAGTCCTTGGGATCCGCGGGCGGATCCACGTGCACGACCAGCGAGACATCGTCGATGTGCAGCCCGCGGGCGGCCACATCGGTGGCGACCAGTACGGGCGCGGTTCCGTCCGCGAACGCCGCGAGCATGCGATTGCGCTGGTTCTGCGCCTTCCCGCCGTGCAGCGCTACCGCGCCGATCCCGATCTCGCGCAGCTTGCGCGCCAGCTTGTCGGCACCGTGCTGGGTGCGCACGAACAGCAGCGTCCGGCCCTGCCGCGCGGCGATCTCGCTGACCACCGCCCGCTTGTCGGACCGCCGGACATGCAGGGCGTAGTGCGCGATATCGGGTCCGGCCGCGACGCTTCCGAGCTCGCTGTCCGAATCCGTGTCTGCCGCACCGGTTTCCACCGGCCCCGCCGACGCCGCGGCCGGAACGGTGCCGATCGCATGGGTCGCCGGTTCCCGCAGGTACTTCCGCACGAGTTCGTCGACCGTCTCGTCGAGGGTCGCCGAGAACAGCAGTTGCTGCGCCTCGCGCGGCACCTTGTTGAGCAGCGCCGTCAGCTGCGGCAGGAAGCCCAGCTCGGCCATGTGGTCGGCCTCGTCGACCGTGACGACCCGAATGTCGCCCAGCTGCACCGCTTTCCGCCCGAGCAGATCGGTCAACCGCCCCGGCGTCGCGATGACGACGTCCACCCCGCGCGCCAGCCGCTCCTCCTGCTTCTTGATGGGCAACCCGCCGACCGCCGTGGCCAGCCGCAGCCCCAATGACAGCGCGGGCTCGTCCAACGCGCTCTCGATCTGAATCGCCAGCTCCCGCGTCGGGGCCAGAATCAGCCCGCGCGGCCGCCGCGGCGCACTCGGCGCACCGAACAGCCGCACCAGCATCGGCAGCCCGAACGCGAGCGTCTTCCCCGACCCTGTCGCCGCCCGGCCCAGCACGTCCCGTCCATCCAGAATGTCCGGAATCACCGCTGCCTGAACAGGAAACGGCTTATCGATTCCGCCCCGCCGCAGCGCCTGCACCAGCACCGGCGGCAGTCCCAGATCCGCGAACCGCACCTCGCCGCCCTCGGAACCGGTCCTCACGCGCTCGTCCACCGGGCTCGTGGTCCCAGCCGGGTCGCGCTGGTCCGGCCCGCTCTCGCGGGCACCGGCCCGGCGGGCTTCGGCCGCTCGGTCGGTCGGCGAAGCCTCGGCTGCGGGTGACGAGTCGGTGGTGATGGTTTCCTCCCGGGCTGAAGTGGGTGTCGAAGTCGGAGTGGGTGCGGGGTTGCCGCTGATGGCGGGCGGTGGCGAAAGGCTCTCGCCCGGGCCGGAATCGGCGGCGGGCATGGCGGATTGCGCCGCGCCCGAGTCGGATTCGGGAGCAGGTAGGTGCGGATCAGGCACGGCTGACCAGGCGGCTGAGCTCGACCAGCCAGGGGATCGCGACGGCGAGGGTCGGGACGACCAGGATCGCGGCGGCGGCGAGGTAGGCGGCGACAGCGATGCGGAGATCGCCGATCGGACCGGCCAGGCGCTGGATGCGGATCAGGGTGGTCGGGCCGCCGACGGCCATGGCGCCCTGTGGGGCCGGGGAATTGGAGCAGGCCACCAGGGCGCGCGCCAGGGGAGTGGGCCCGGTGACCTTGACCGCGGAGTCGTCGGCGAGCAGTTCGATGAGCAGCTTCACCGAGTCCAGCGCGGATTTGGAACGGACCACACGGGGGAACGCCTCGTGCGCGGCGGTGAAGGCCTCGAGTACCAGATCGTGGCGGGCGCGCAGGTGGGAGCGCTCGTGGCTGACGATGGCGGTGAGTTCCTCGTCGGACAGGTTGGTGACGGTGCCCTGGCTGAGGACCACGCGCCGGCGCAGGCCGGGCAGGCAGTAGGCGATCGGCTCGGTGGCGGCCAGTACCCGGATATCGGCCGATTTCCGATGCACACCGGACTGATCCAGCAGGTCGACCAGCATGCGGTGGCGGGCGCGGCGGCGGCGGGTGTGGATGCCGACCCGGATCACCGACCAGATCAGCCGCGCTCCGACGAGCAGGGTGAGCGCGAACACCAGGACCAGGGCCAGCCACAGCGGCAGACCGAGGGCGTCGATCTCCTTGCTGGGCGTGGTGGTCGGACGGCCGTCGCCGCCCGGGACGAGGAGCCGGGAGGCGATGGCGAGTCCGGAACCGAAGGCGCTCAGCACCGCGGCCAGCGCGATCGCCTGCCACAGCACCAGCGCCGCACGGGGGCTGCGATAGGGCCAGGTGGCCCGGCTGAGCAGCGTTGGCACCGGTCCCGCCAATAAGAGGGCGAGACCGGCGAAAACCGGCGCTGTCCAGTCCATGTCCTCAGCTCACTGCGTTGTGGGGCTCGGGCCGAGGCTACGGCTATTTGGACTCGGGTTTGTCCTTGCGCGCCACCTCGGTGGCTTCGAGCTTAGCGAGTGCGTCGCGCAATGCGGCAGCCTCGTCCGCGCCGACCTGTTCGACGAAGTGCACCAGCGCGGCGCGGCGGCTGCCGACTTCGTCCGCCTGCTGCAGTGCGTCGACCATGAGGCTGGCGACGAGTTCGTCGCGTGTGTGCACCGGCGCGTAGCGGTGCGCGCGGTCGTCGCGCTGCTGGACCACCAGATTCTTCTTCGCCAAGCGCTGCAGAACGGTCATCACCGTGGTGTACGCGAGTTCACGACGCTCAGCGAGGGCTTCATGGACCTGCCGGACCGTTTGCGGTTCGTCGGCCGACCACAACTGGTCCATGACCGCTTTCTCGAGTTCACCAAGACCTGCCATCCCACAAGTTTACGGAGACAACGACAGGAATGCGTACTACAGCCCGTCGTAACCGGCGAGTTGCTGGTGTGGTATTGCTCATACCCCGGCATCCGCCGGCATGTCTCCGGATCGGGAGTCACGGACGTGCCGGGCGCCGATGGGCACGATCATCGGCCGCCCCGACACGGGGTCCTCGAGCACCTCGGCGCGCAGGCCGAAAACCGCGCGCAGCAGCTCGGCGTCGATGGTGTCGGCGGGGACGCCCTGGGCGACGATGCGGCCGGCGTGCATGACGATGAGGCGGTCGCTGTAGCGGATGGCCAGATTCAGATCGTGCAGGACCATGACCACGGTGCGGCCGAGGTCGTCGTGCAGGCGGTCGACCAGGTCGAGGACCTCGAGGGAATGGGCGAGGTCGAGGTAGGTGGTCGGCTCGTCGAGCAGCAGGATGTCGGTGCCCTGGGCCAGGGCCATGGAGATCCAGGCGCGCTGGCGCTGGCCGCCGGAGAGCTCGTCGAGGGTGCGGCCCGCCAGGTCCGCGATACCGGTCTGTTCCAGGGCGGCGGTCACCTCGGCCTCGTCGTCGGCCGACCACTGCCGCAGCCAGGACTGATGCGGATGCCGGCCGCGGGCAACCAGATCCGCGACGGTCAGGCCCTCGGGCGCGACCGGCGTCTGGGGCAGCATGCCGACGATGCGCGCGACGTCCTTGGTCTTCATGGTGGAGATGGCCTTGCCGTCCAGCAGGACTCGGCCCGACCGGGGCCGCAGCAACCGGCCCAGGGCGCGCAGCAGCGTCGACTTGCCGCAGCCGTTCGGGCCGATGACGGTGGTGATCAGCCCGGGCTCGAGCTGCACCGAGAGCCCGTCGACGATGACCCGCTCGCCGTAGCCGAGGGTGATGTTTTCCGCCGCGAGAGTCACAGTGTCGCCTTCCGGTTGGTCCGAACGAGCAGGTAGAGCAGGAACGGTCCGCCGACGGCCGCGGTGACCACGCCGACCGGCAGCGAGACGGGAAAGACGGTGCGCGCGAGCAGGTCCGCCCCGACCACCGCGATCGCTCCGACCAGTGCCGAGGCGACGACCGGTTCCCCGGGGGTCCGCAGCAGTCGCCGCGCGATCTGCGGCGCGGCCAGCCCGACGAACCCGAGCGGGCCCACCGCCGCGGTCGCCAGCGCGGCGCAACCGACCGCGGCGGCAAGGAGAATCGCCTGCTGGGTCTGGATGCGGACGCCGAGGATGCGCGTGGTGTCGGTGCCGAACCGCAGCGCGGCCAGCGTCCGCGCCGACCCGGCCGTGACGAGCAGCGCGACGCCCAGGCCGATCGCGGCGGGCACGAGGGACGACCAGTCCGCCGCGTTCAGCGACCCGGTGAGCCACTGCTGGGCATGCGCGGCATCGGTGAGCGTGGCCCGCGTCAGCAGCCAGCTCACCACCGACAGCAGCGCCGCGTTCACGCCGATCCCGATGAGCACCAGCCGGAATCCCAGGACCCCGCTGTCCCCGGTCGCCGTCCGGCCCCAGGCCAGCAGGTAGATCAGCGCGGCGGTGAGCAGCCCGCCGGCCAGTGCTGCCGCCGAAACACCCAGCGCCGCGGCCGTGCCCGTCCCGACGCCACCCATCCCGACCAGCACCGCGACCGCACCGCAGCTCGCGCCGGAGGTGATGCCCAGCAGATCCGGGCTGGCCAGCGGATTGTGCAGAATCGACTGCGTCACCGCGCCCGCCAACCCCAGCGCCGCCCCGACCACGATCGCGGTCAGCGCCCTGGGCAGCCGCGAATCCATGATCACGAACCGCTGCGCGCGAGTCCCTCCGCCGCCCAGCACATCCAGCACCCGCCCGAGCGGAATCCGGAACTCGCCCACCGCGATATCCAGCGCGAACAACCCGAACAGAATCGCCGCCAGCGCAACCACGGTGAGCGCCGCGCCGATTCGCAGCACCGCCGAGATCCGACCCACTCGCACCGCTGGCCGAACACTGCGCACCGTGTCGACGGAGGTTGGCGCGGTGGAGGGTAATGGGGCGCTTCCGCGGGTGTTTGCCGTGGGGTGGCTGGGGCTCACCGCGTTGCGGGTGGCGTTGGGAGGTGTCGGAAGAGTCACAGGCTCACCAGCTTTCGGCGGCGGACCAGAAGGATGAAGAACGGTGCGCCCAGGGCGGCGAGGGTGACGCCGGCCTGGAGTTCGCCCGGGCGGGCGATGAGGCGGCCGGCGGTGTCGGCGAGGAGCAGGACCAGTGCGCCGAGCAGGCCCGAAAAGGGGAGCAGCCAGCGGTAATCGGGGCCGGTGAGGGCGCGCGCCAGGTGGGGGACGATCAGACCGAGGAAGGCGATCGGTCCGACGGCGGCGGTGGCCGCGCCCGCCAGGAGGACGACCGCGGCCAGGCCGAGTGCCCGGCTGCGGGCGACATTCACGCCGAGACCGCGGGCGACATCATCGCCGAGGCCGAGCAGGTTGAGGGCGGGGGCCGAGGCCAGGGCCAGCAGCGCGCCCAGCGCGAGGAACGGCAGTACCTGGCCGAAGGTGGAGGCGTCGTGCCCGGCCACGTCGCCGACCACCCAGTAGCGGTAGGTATTGAGGGCCGTGCCGTCCAGCAGGACAACGATATTGGTCATGGCCTGCAGGAACGCGGTGACGGCCGCGCCGGCGAGGACCAGGCTGAGCGGGCTCGCCCGGCCGCCCCCGAGCGAGGAGACGCCGAATACCACCAGGCCCGCGAGCAGCGCGCCCGCGAAGGCGAACCAGATGTACTGCGCGGGCGTGGTGAGGGCGAGCAGGTGGATGCTCAGCGCGGCCAGGAAGGCCGCGCCCGCATTGATGCCGAGTAATCCGGCGTCCGCCAGCGGATTTCGGGTGTAGCCCTGGATCAGGGCTCCGGCCATGCCGAGCGCGAGTCCGGCGATCAGGGCGAGTCCTGTTCGCGGAAGGCGTAATTCGCGCACGATCTGGGCGGCCGAGCCGTCCGCGGGACACGAGAGTGGTAGTCCACCAGGGCAAATGAGCGCGTCGTACACGGTTCCGAGACTCAGATTCCGGGAGCCGAGGGCAATGCTGGCCGCGATGGCACACAGCAGCAGGGCGGCGAGAACGAGAAGTCCGGACAGACGTCGCCGTCTGGTGGTGACTACGGCGGGCACGGTGACGAACTACTCCTGACGCGTTCATTGCTTCGATAAGTCTGGTAAGCCTAACCTATCTTCCCGTGCTCGTTGTCCATGCATTGGCCGAATAGTCGATGAATGAGGAGGTTCGATGCTCGAACCCGTAACCGTGTGTCCGCCGCGCGATTCCCGGCTCGCCTTCGGGACGGCCTGTTCCCGCCTGCGCGCCCTGCAACCCGAACACCCGCGCGTCTACGCCGTCGCCGCCATGGCCGACCAGGGAAAACGCCGCTGGTGGCGGCTCGCCGACGGCATTCGCGAGGGGCGGATCGAGGTGATGTACCGGCGGCACGCGGCCGAGATGAGCAATGCCGACATCGCGGCCGAAGTGGTGGCCACGGCGCTCATCCACGCGGTGATCGGACGGGTGATGGCGATGGTGGTGTCCGAGGGCCGAGCCTGGGATCCGGGCCTGGAGAACCTGTGGATCCACACCGACAACGACGGCGGCATCGACTGGGCGGGCCTGTCCGACACCACGATCCGCGTGATCGACGGCGACCGCCTCACCGGCGAGGACGGCGTCGTGGCCCTGCCCTGTGAGCCGGCGCTCTACGTCTGGCTCGCCCACCGCTGCCTGCCGGCGCTGTCCCTGATCCAGGTGGCGATGGCGCGCTGCGCGGGTCTGAGCGTCCGCCGCTTCTGGGGCCTGGTCGCGGAATCCATTGTGGGCGCGGCGACCTACGTGCCGGCGCTGTCGCGCACCTCCTCCTCGGAGGGCGCCCGCCGCGGCCAGGCCATGCTGGCCGCGTTCGAGGACCGCGGTCTACCGGTCCGCCGGGCCTGCATCAGGTAGGCCCGACCCGCACCTGGCGTCGCCCGGTCGGGACCGGATCCGGTTTCGACCGGGGTCAGGAGACGGCCACCGGCCCTGCTCCGTCGCCCGCGGCCCGGGTAGAGTCGGACCGCCGCCGGGAAACAAGGGCCAGAGCAGAACCCACAGCACGCCACAGACATTGGCGGGCTTCGCTTCTCAGACCGTGATGGTGAGCTGCTGGTCGATGGTCTCGATGGCCGACTGCAGTACCCCGGCCTGGTCCTGGTTGCTGGTGGCGTTCAGCTGCAGGACGTAGTAGACGCCGCCGGGTCCCGGAATGACCACGGTCTCCTGCGCGGACACCGCGGAAATGCCTTGCAGCGTGTAGGTTCCCGCGATCCGGTAGGCGGGGAATCCGGAGACGGTGGTGACCGAGCCGGTGCCGATCCGGGTGAAGCCGGGCAGGTTCTTCATCTCGCCGGCGGCGTCGGCGATCAGCTTCTGCGGATCGACCGTGCCCTGCAGTTTCGACAGCAGCGCAATGATATTCGGGGTGTAGTTCGCCCCCACCGCGTCGGGGCCGCTGTAGACGATCGCGCCGATGGCGTAGTCGGGGGTGTCGGATCCGGCGTCGGCCCAGCCCGCAGGGTAGGGCAGGCTGATCGCCGGTGCGCCCGGATCGCCGTTGTGCACCGGGGTTTCGGTGATGTGCTGGTCTTTGATGTAGTCGGCGATCGTGTAGTTCGAGCCGCCGGTGGTGTCGAGCGTGCGCGGGGCGAGTTTGCTGTTGGCCGGATTCGCCGATGTGGTCGGCTTGGTCGCGCTCGAAGTCACCGCCGCCGAGGACGCCGGAGCGCTCTTCGCGCTGTCCTTGCCACCGCAGCCGGTGAGCGCCACGCTCACCGCCACCGCCGCCACGGCGACCCCGATCAGGCCGCGATTTCCCATCATCATGGGCACCTCCTTGTCGAATCGAGCCGTCGAAAGGTAGCTACCCGGAATTGGGATTCGATTGGAACCGCCGTCCATGCCGGTTCCAATCCGTGCCGGTTACGGTCCGCGAGACCCGGTACAGCGGAACCAAGGAGCGGCCACGTGCCCAGCGTCCTGTTATTCGTGCGTGGCGTCCCGGCGCAGCCCGGCGATGCGGGCCGACAGCAGCGGATCCCACGCGTGCTCGCCGGTGGCGTCCGCGATCCGCTGTGCCCGGGCGAGCAATCCGCGCGACTCGGAGGTGCGGTCGTGGTGCGTTTCGATATCGGCGAGCAGGGCCAGGAAGAACGGGGCCATGACGGTGCTGCCGTCCTCGGTGATGGCGTCGTACGCCGCGAAGGCGGCGGCCGGATCGGTGTGGTCGCCGGTGAGTGTGCGTGCCCAGACCTCGACCACCTTGGCGCAGGCCGCCCACTGGCCACCGCCCGCGGCGCTGAGTTCCGCGTGTACCGCCGCGGCGGCGCCCGCGGTGCCTTCGGTGACGCCCAGCACGCCGTAGACCTCCACGAAGGTCAGCCGCGCGGCCAGGATGTTGAAGACGTCACCGCGAGTCCGGGCCAGCTCCAACGACATTCGGCAGTATGCTTCGGCGGCGGCACGGTCGCCGCGCAGCGCCTCCATCAGTCCCATCCAGCAGTACACCCGGGGATGGAAGAAGTGTGTCGGGTCGCTGACCGTCTCCGGTGGCGGGAAGGTCTCGAGCATGCGGCGGGCGCGGGCACGCGGTGCTCGTCGAGCAGACCCGTCTCGTAGGCCGGTCGCAGCTGCGCCCGGACCGACGGCACCGGCGAGTCGAGGATGCCCGCGAGCGTCGCGACATCGAACTCCGGGCCGATCACCGCGGCCGCGGCGAGCGCGCGCCGGCTGGGCTTGCCGAGCACCGCCAGCCGGCGACCGACCGCGGCGGCGATGGCATCGGGAACGGCGTCGAGGTCGGGCACGGCGGGGCCGCCCGGGTGTGTGCCGACCGCGTGCGCTCGCACCAATTCCTTGATGTAGAAGGGATTTCCGCGGGCATGCGCCCACAGGTGCTCCGACAGTTCCGGGGTGGCCGACGTGCCGGTGAGCCGCTCGATCAGCTCGCCGACCGCGTCGCGATCGACGCCCCGCAGGGGCACGGTCGAGATCTCGCTCGATGCGATGAGCTTCTCGTACAGCTGCCGGTTGACCGGGCGGCCGCTGCCGAAATATGTCCAGGTGCAGACGATCTGGATGGGCAGGCGGGCGATGCGGGCGGCCAGCAGGAGCAAGGCGCTGCCGGAGGCGGCGTCGGCGAGGTCCAGGTCGTCGATGACCAGCAGCAGCGGGCGCAGGGCGGCCAGCTCGGCCAGGACGGTCACGATGCCCTCGAAGAGGGGAAACCCGGCCGCGGCGGGCCCTGGCGCGTCCGCCGCCGCGCCGGTGTGCCATTCGGGCACCAGCGCGTCGATGACGCCGGGTGCCCTGTGGCGCACCGCGTTCCGGCCCGCCTCACCGAATTCGTCACCCAGCCGGCGCAGGATCTGGATCCACATCCACAGTTGGGGGACGCGGATACCGGTGGGGTGGGCCGCCCAGGCGACCGTCAGACCAGCTGCGCCGGCGCGGCCGGACACCGCGTCGGCCAACGCCGTCTTGCCGATTCCGCTCTCCCCGGTCACCACGATCAGACCGCCCGACCCGGCATGGGCGCGTGTCACCGAGTCGGTGAGCGCCGCGAGTTCGCCCGCGCGGCCGACCAGGGCCGGTCGGCGGGCGTCCGGTCCGGTCACGACAAGTGATGCGGGCGAAGGTCTTTCGAGCAGCAGATCGGTGGAGTTCTCGCTGATCTTGCGATACAGGGTACGCAGATCGTCGCCCGGCGGTGCCCCCACCTCGCGGTCGAGTGTGGCGCGGGCGCGCTCGAAGGCGCCCAGCGCGTCGGGCCCGCGTCCGGTGCGGAAGAGCGCGAGCATCAGGTGGCCCCACAGCTTTTCGTGCACCGGATCGTTCGCGAGGGCGGCCTCGAGTTCCGGTATCAGTTCACCCCCACCGCCCAGCCGCAGCGCGGCATCGAATCGGGACTCGACCGCGAGCCTGCGTAGCGCCGAATACCGCAGCACTTCCGCGTGGGCGAACCCGTGATCGGCGAATTCGCCGAAAGGCGTACCGCGCCACAGTCGCAACGCCGCGGTCAGCATGTCGAGCCCGAGTTGCGCGTCGTCGCGGCCGAGCGCCGCACGGCCTTCATCGACGAGGTGTTCGAAGGTGGCGAGGTCGAGCCGATCCTCGCCCAGCAGGGTCAGCCGATAGCCGAGCGGCAAGGTCTCCAAGCGCGTCACCGGGGCATCGGTGTCAGCGGCCGTCAGGCACCGGCGGAGATTGGAGACATAGGACCGCAGTGATACCAGCCCTTTGGCGGGCGGCTCGTCGTACCACAGCGCGTCGGTGAGCCGATCGACACCGACGACCGTGCCACGCTCGGCCAGCAGTACGGCGAGTACGCACCGCTGTTTCGGCCCGCCCAGGGCCGCCGGGGTCCCGTCGACGCACGCCTCGATCGCGCCGAACAGCGAGTACTCGACCGGACCGGTCATGCGGATGCGTCTCTCTCGGATGGGCGAACACGGCGAAAAGCGCAGATTTGGTTTGTAACACGTACCGCCGCGCCCCGCCCGCCGGTCACAGAAATTCAGCGCATGAGCGTTGATCCCTGTCAGCGCTGCTCACCGAGCTCCTCCGGGTGGAAGGCCGGCGCGAGGGCTTCGGTCAGCCGCCGGGCGAAGGCCTCCTGCTGGTCCGCCAGGTCCGGGCGGTCCTTCGCGAACTCGGCCCAGTCGGCGTCGATGGCGATCTGCCGCAGCTGGATGAACCGGGTGTCCGGGGTGACCGCGCGAAGCAGTTCCGGCGTCGGCGTGCAGTGCTCGGCGAGCAGGACGGCGTCGTAGAGGTCCTTACCCTCGGGGAAGCGGTCGTCGGTGAGCCACAGCAGTTTCCACGCCAGCGACAGTTCCGGGCCGGCCGCGAGCATGGCGGCGGCCGGGCCGGGGCGGCCCAGGCGAGGGATCTCGGTCCAGCGCGGCGGTTCGGGCAGGGGTTCGTTGAACACGAAGTCCAATTGCACGGTGCCGGAGGGGATCCGGGCATCGAGGGCGGTCCAGGGCATGACCAGACGGCGACCGGGGACGCGGTCGTAGGTCCAGATGTCGGCATCGACGGCCTCGCCGGCGTGGAGACGGATCGACTGGGAGGCCTCGGCGGACGCGGCCACCCGGGCGGCGATATCGGCGAGCATGCTGTCGGTGAGGTCGCTGTGGAACTCCCACTCGGTGGGCAGCACGATGAAATCCACGTCGCCGGGCTCGCGGGCCAGGTCGCCGAACCAGGCGCCGAGCAGGACGCTGCCGCGCAATACCAGGTGGTCGGTCCAGGGAGAATCGGCGATGGCCGCCAGCACGGAATCGAGGGCGTCGCGGCGAGCGGCGAACCAGGCCGCGGCCAGGTCCGCGTCGTCGAAGTGCGGTTCGCTCAAACGCATCCCCATGCGATGCGCCGCCATGGCGGGATCGAAGACCGGCCGCTGCAGGACGCCGTCACCCGCGACCGGCAGCAGCGTGCGGGGCAGGTCGCGTAGTTCCCGGTCCGCTGCGGACGGCGGCTGGGCCGGGACCACGGCGATGGGCTTCCACGGGCCGGGCCCCAGGGCGGTCCACGGGGTGGTTGTCATGGCCGATTCCCTCCCTCGACGATCCAGCCGGCGTCGATCGACTCGTCCGTGTCGAGGACGACGAATTCACGTTCGGCGGAGAGTACTTCGTAGTTGTTCGCTTGCAGCGCGGTCACCAGGGCGGTGTGGCGGGCGGTGGCGGTGGCGTCGCCGACCAGGCGGCAGCGCTGGGTGACGAACCGCTCGGTGCGGCCGCCGGGACGGGTGCGGCGGGCATTGGCGGAGAGGTGTGCGGTGTGGGCGGTGGCGAGGCGGGCGAGTGCGCGCACCTCGGTGCCGGGTGTGAGCAGCAGTTTGATGTGGTGCTCGAAGTAGTATCCGGCACCCAGTGCGACGGCGGCGTCATCGGTGGCGGGCACGCCTGTCGTCCAGGGTGTCGCCTCGATCTTGGTGCGGACCACCTCGAATCCTGCGGCATCGAGCCGCGCGGTGCGCGCCGCTACCGAATCCGCAACCGCGGGAAGCGATCCCGCGGCGCGGACGGTGAGCATCGGCTGGTCGATGACGCGGCCGCGCTCCAGCACGATGTGCACGAACTTCAATCCGTGTGCGGCGGCGTACCGTTCGAGGCGTCCGGCATCGGTCGCGCGCACGGTGAGGTGGGCTTCGAAGTCGCCGTGGAAGATCGGGGGAGCGGTCGCGGTCACCGCGCCATCCTCGCAAACCCACCGCCGTGCCGTCGCAGGGTTTTCGGCGGCGGATCAGTGCGCGTAGATCCCGGGACGCTGCCGGTGCCAGGGGAGGCGGCGCTCCAGGTCGGCGGCGATGGCGAGCAGGGTGGCCTCCCGGCCGTAACCGGCGACGAACTGCACACCGACGGGGAGGTTCGAGGCCGAGCGGCCCAGCGGCAGCGAGATGGCCGGGTTGCCCGTCGCATTGAACAGCGCGGTATACGAGCCGAATTCGAAGATCTTGCGATACCACGCGGGTGCGGTCAGCGCCGGATCATCGGCGTCGAGGTGGCCCAGCGGCAGCGCCGGCCGCGCGGTGGTGGGGGTCAGGTACAGGTCGTAGTCGGTGAGCAGGCGGGCCACCGCGCGGCGCGCCGTATTGAAGGTCGACTCGACCGCGTACAGATCGGCCGCGGTGCGGGTGGCGCCGTAGTCGACACAGGCGCGGGTGGTGGCCTCGAGGTGATCGGCGCCCGGCGTGACGCCCAGCGCGGCCGCGGCGGTGGCGACGGCGTCGGCGAGGAAACTGCACCAGGCGTCGAGGTTGGCGCGGTGGAACGCCTCGTAATCGACGGCGGGATCGGCCAGTTCGACCTGATGCCCCATGTCGGCCAGTTCGCGGGCGACGTCCGCGACCGCCCGCGCGCAGTCCGGATCGGCCTGCGACAGGTCGGCGGTCACGGCGATGCGCAGCACGGGCGCGGGCCGGGTGATGAGCGTACGGAAGTCGGCCGGCTCGGCGGGGAACAGGTACTTGTCCCCGGGTTCGCTGCCGTGCACGGCGTCGAGCAGGCCCGCGCAGTCCCGCACCGTCCGGGTGACCGCGAACTCCACACCCATACCCAGCAGCGGATCGGCGTAATCGGGTGCGGCGGAGACCCGTCCGCGACTCGGCTTCAGCCCGACCAGTCCGCACACCGCCGCCGGGATCCGGATGGATCCGCCGCCGTCATTGGCGTGCGCGACCGGCAGCGCCCCGGCAGCCACCAATGCGGCTGCGCCGCCGCTGGATCCGCCCGCGCTGCGCGCCGGATCCCACGGATTCCGGGTGGGGGCACCGTAGGCGCGGGCCTCGGTGGTGGCGTTGAAACCGAGCTCGGGGGAGGTGGTCACCGCCATGGTGGCCAGGCCCGCGCGCCGGAAGCGGGCCATCAGCGCGGTGTCGTGCGGGTGCGCCACACCGTCGCCGAACAACCGGCTGCCATTGCGCTGCGGCACGCCCGCCGCGTGGATGATCAGATCCTTGATCGCGAACGGCACGCCGGCGAAAGGACCGGACGGGTCGTAGTCCAGCGGCTGCTCGAAGACCTCGCCCACGACCGCCCCGAGCTGGGGATCGACCTGGGCGATCGCGGCCGCCGCCGCGGCCTGGACCTCGGCGGCCCCGGCCTGTCCCTGCCGCATGAGGGTGGCGAGACCCGTCGCGTCGTGTGCCGCGTAGTCGGCGATATCCATCGGAAACCTCCCGGTGCTGTGTGCTGGTGCGCCAGAACGTAGGTCGCCGCGCCGGGTGTGGCGTCCGTCGATCGACGGACGCGGTTCTGCGGTCCGGGTGCTGTCTGCACACACTCCCGCGGCCGCGGGAATCGTGACCCGCGTCATACTGGCCGGATGGTTGCCGCATCTGATGAGGGTCTGGACCCGGCCGTCGCCCTGCGGGTCCGGACGTCGATCGCGGCGGCGGCACCGGACCGGCCGGGTCTGGCCCGGGTGCTGTTCGAGCTGTCGCGGGTCGTCGCCTTCGAGCACGCGGCGCTGACACGGTTCGATCCGGTCGCCGGAGTGCATCGCACCGCGGCCAGTGTCGGGTATCCGTCGGGCGCGCTCGAGGTCATCGACACCTGCCTGCACTCGCATCCGATGTTCACCCGGCTCCGCGACGAGCGGGTACCGCTGGAACTTGCCGAGGTCCCGGCCACGGCCCGCTCCGGACCGGTGTTCGACCGGGTCATCGTGCCGCTCGGTTACCGGCAGGGCCTCACCCAGCCGTTGTTCGGCGTGGACGGCCGCTACCTGGGCATGCTGAACATGAGCGGCACCGCGGGCGTGCCGTTCTCGCGGTCGTCGATGACCGCGCTCGCCCTGCTCGCCGACGTGGTCGGCGCGGCGCTCGATCCGTGCCGCAGCCCCGAGACCGCGGTCGATCCCGGGGAATCGGTCGTGCTCGTCGGCCCCGGGAATGACGTGCACGCGGTGACGGAGTTCGCCACACCGAGGTTGTTCGCGGCCGGTACCGCCGGATTCCGGCTCGCGCGGTCGGTGGCCGAATCCGGTTGTCCGCGTGACTATCTCCTGCTCGCCGGCGGGGACGTCTACCGGACGCGGATGCGCCCGGCCCGCTCCGGCGGCACCCGGGTCGCCTACCGCCGGATCGACCCGCCGCACGCGCTCACCCTGCGCGAACTCGAGGTCCTCGCGCTGCTCCCGGCGGGCGGATCCAATGCCCGGATCGCCGCCGACCTCGGCGTCGAACCCTCCACCATCGCCACCCATATCGAACGCATCCTGCGGAAACTGAACGCGCCCAACCGAACCGTCGCCGCCACCACCGCGGCGCGCTGGGGCCTCGAGGTCGGCGCCGCGCGCTGATCGGCGCGGAACATGAAGTGGTGGTGGGCTTCACGCAAGGTCATGAGACGAAGGTGGTGGGTTCCGCCGAACGACGGAACCCACCACCGGCAGGGGATCGGGGCCACCGCAGCCCTCGGGGCCTCGCTCGATCCTGACGCCGAAACCAGTATAGGGCAGGCTTACCTAACTAGACAACTGGTGGTGCCGACCCGGCGGTCCGGACCAGGATCCCGCGTGCGAACGTGGAGCCATGAGCGACGACTTCTCCTCGATCAAGTCCCTGGCCGATATCACCCCGGAGCTGATGAACAAGCTCAGCGAGGGTACCTTCACCGACCTGCTGGGACTGAAGTTCACCGCGCTGAGCGGTGACGGGGTGGCCGCGGAGTGGGTGGTGACGCCGCAGCAGTATCAGCCGGCGGGGATCGTCAACGGCGGTGTGTACTGCACGGTCATCGAGACCCTCGCCAGCGTGGCCGCCGGCGCCTGGCTCGGCGATCGCGGGACCGTGGTGGGCGTCAACAACAACACCGACTTCCTGCGCGCGGTGCGGGAGGGCAAGCTGACCGGTGTCGCGAGCCCGATCCATCGCGGGCGTTCGCAGCAGCTGTGGCAGGTGGTGATCACCGACGAACAGGACCGGACGGTGGCGCGCGGTCAGGTCCGGCTGCAGAACCTCAACCCTCGGAACTGAAGGCGCGGAATCGGAATCGCCGCGCCGGAACTCGTCGTCCGCGGATCGGATATCACCGAAACATGCTGGTAACGCAGGTCGTGCCAGAATGACCGACGATCCGTCCCCGCAATTCGACGAGGAGTCCGAATGCGACTGTCGCCGCACGAGCAGGAGCGCCTGCTGCTGAGTTACGCGGCCGAGCTGGCCCGGCGGCGACAGGCCCGTGGACTCAAACTGAACCACCCGGAAGCGATCGCGATCATCACCGATCACGTGCTCGAGGGGGCGCGCGACGGCCGCACCGTCGCCGAGCTGATGGCCTCGGGCCGCACCGTGCTCACCCGCGACGACGTCATGGACGGCATCCCGGAGATGATCCACGACGTCCAGGTCGAGGCCACCTTCCCGGACGGCACCAAGCTCGTCACCGTCCACCACCCGATCGGATGACGGCCATGATTCCCGGCGAATACCTCTGTGCCGAAGGCGCGATCGAGCTCAACGCGGGCGCGGAACGCATCGAACTGGACGTGGTCAATACCGGTGACCGGCCGGTTCAGGTCGGCTCGCACGTGCACTTCCCGCAGGCCAATACCGCCCTGGAATTCGACCGCGCGGCCGCCCACGGCCACCGCCTCGACATTCCCGCCGGCACCGCGGTGCGCTTCGAACCCGGTCTGGGGCAGCGGGTTTCGCTGGTCCCGCTGGGCGGCGACCGCGAGGTGCACGGAATCAGCCTCACCCCACCCGGAAAGCTGGATGCCTGATGGCCGAACTGTCCCGCGCCCGCTACGCCGAACTGTTCGGGCCCACCGCCGGCGACCGAATCCGCCTGGCGGACACCGATCTGCTCATCGAGATCACCGAGGACCGCAGCGGCGGACCGGGTCTCGCCGGTGACGAGGCCGTCTTCGGTGGCGGCAAGGTGCTGCGCGAATCCATGGGCCAGGCCCGCGCCACCCGCGCCGAGGGCACCCCCGATACCGTCATCACCGGCGTGGTGATCGTCGACTACTGGGGAATCATCAAGGCCGACATCGGCATCCGTGACGGCCGCATCATCGGCATCGGCAAGGCGGGCAACCCCGACACCATGAGCGGGGTGCACCCGGACCTGGTGGTCGGGCCCTCGACGGAGATCATCGGCGGCAACGGACGCATCGTCACCGCGGGCGCCATCGACTGCCACGTGCACTTCATCTGCCCGCAGATCCTCGACGAGGCCATGGCCGGCGGCATCACCACCCTCGTCGGCGGCGGCACCGGACCGGCCGAGGGCTCCAAGGCCACCACCGTCACTCCGGGTGCCTGGCATCTGGCCCGCATGCTCGAGTCCACCGACTCCTGGCCGGTGAACATCCTGCTGCTGGGCAAGGGCAATACCGTGCGCGAGGACGCGCTGTGGGAGCAATTGCGCGGCGGCGCGGGCGGTTTCAAACTGCACGAGGACTGGGGCACCACCCCGGCCGCAATCGACCACTGCCTCACCGTGGCCGACGCCTCCGGCGTGCAGGTGGCGTTGCACTCGGACACCTTGAACGAGGCCGGATTCGTGGAGGACACCCTCGCCGCCATCCGGGGCCGGGCCATCCACTCGTATCACACCGAGGGTGCGGGCGGCGGGCACGCACCCGACATCATCACGGTCGCTTCGCATCTCAATGTGCTGCCCAGCTCCACCAACCCGACGCGGCCGCACACCATCAACACCCTCGACGAGCATCTGGACATGCTCATGGTGTGCCATCACCTGAGCCCGTCCATTCCGGAGGATCTGGCCTTCGCGGAGAGCCGGATCCGGCCCTCCACCATCGCGGCCGAGGATCTGCTGCACGATCTGGGCGCGATCTCCATGATCGGCAGTGACGCACAGGCCATGGGCCGCATCGGCGAGGTGGTCATGCGCACCTGGCAGACCGCGCACGTCATGAAGCGCCGTCGCGGCGCGCTGCCCGGCGACGGCGCGGCCGACAACAATCGCGTGCGGCGCTACGTCGCGAAATACACCATCTGCCCGGCGGTGACACACGGCCTCGACACCGAGATCGGCTCCGTCGAGGTGGGCAAACTGGCCGACCTGGTGCTGTGGGAGCCCGCCTTCTTCGGGGTCCGCCCGCACGCGGTCATCAAGGGCGGCGCGATCGCCTGGGCCGCCATGGGCGACGCCAACGCGTCCATCCCCACTCCGCAGCCGGTACTGCCGCGCCCGATGTTCGGGGCGGCGCCGAGCGTGGCGGCGGGAACCTCGCTGCACTTCGTGTCCGAGCAGGCCATCGAGGACGGCCTCGCGAACCGGCTGCGGGTGAACCGGAAACTGGTGCCGGTGGCCAATGTTCGCAGCCGCACCAAGGCCGACCTCCCCAACAACGACGCCATGCCCCGCATCGAGGTGGAGCCGGACACCTTCACCGTCCGGATCGACGGGGAAGTGTGGGCCGAGCAGCCCGCCGCCGAACTGCCCATGGCACAGCGGTACTTCCTGTTCTGAACGGAGCCGGCGCCGGGCGCGGCGAGCGCGCGCCCGGCACCGAGCCCGGCTCCCGAGTGGGAAATCTCTCGGCGTGAGCGCAATGCTGGGAGTGCGCCGGAGGCGGTGGCAGACTTCGGATATGACGACTGCCGATTGGGCCGAAGTTGATCGCTATCTCGTCGAAACCCTGGTGGGAGACGAGGATTCGGAAACCTTGCGGGCGAACGCGGAGGCCGGACTGCCCGCCATCGACGTCTCGCCGCCGCAGGGCAAGCTCCTGTATCTGATCGCGAAATCCGTGCGGGCGCGGCGCGTACTCGAGGTCGGCACGCTGGGTGGATACAGCACCACCTGGCTGGCGCGGGCCGTCGGGAAGGCCGGCCGGGTGGTGACACTCGAATACCAGCCGAAGCACGCCGAGGTGGCGCGCCACAATCTGGATCGCGCGGGGGTGGGGGAGCGGGTCGACATCCGGGTCGGCGCGGCGCTGGACTCGCTGCCGGTGCTGGCAGAGGAGCAGCCGGAACCGTTCGATCTGGTCTTCATCGATGCCGACAAGGTCAACAACGCCAACTATGTGCGGTGGGCGCTGCGGCTGACCCGGCCCGGGTCGGTGATCATCGTCGACAATGTGGTGCGCAATGGTGGCATCGCCGACGCGGCGTCGGCGGATGCGGCGGTGCGGGCCAGCCGGGAGGTCATCGAATTGATCGCCACCGAGCCACGATTGGACGGGACCGTACTGCAGACCGTCGGCGGAAAGGGCTGGGACGGTTTCGCTTACGCGGTCGTGCTGGGCGAGGACGACTGAGTTTCACGTCACTGAACGGAGGGCGAACTGGGCATACTCTGCCCGGTCCGCCCCGTCCCGGAAAATTTGCTGCACGTTTGCTTGTCATTCGGCGGGTGTCGACAATACGGTCGTACGCATGACGGACCCGTACGGCTCGACCTATCCGCCGCCCGCCTTCGCGGCCCCGCCGGAATCCGGCCATCGACCCGGCGCACTCGAGCGGTTGCGCTCGGCCGTGTTCGTGGCCGCGCCGGTCGTCGCGCTGGTCGGGACGGTGGGTGTGCTCGCCGTCGTCATCTATCGCGGCGAGCATCCGGCCACCGCCGACCCCGGCCGGAACCAGCGGGCCGGGGTCTCCACCACCGTGTCGGCCAGTCCGGTGCTCCCGGTCGTGCACGCGTCGTAATGCCCTGCGGGGCAGTCACTGTCACCTGCTCTGTGGGCGATCACGCTCGCGAACCGGGCGTTTCGTCCGGGTTCGCGGCCAACTCCTCCCAATAGTCCACGTACGCCTGCTCGTGCATGATGCCCAGCCGCAGCACGCGGGCGCGTGAGGTCGCGCGCTCGCTGTCGTCCGGATCGATCTCGTCGTAGAGCGTCCGGTACAGCTCCAGCCAGCCGCGATGCTCGGCGGCCTGATTGCGGGCCAGCGCCACCACGTCACCGGGCTCGCCGAGGTCGGCGAAGAACAGTTTCAGCTGCGCGGGATCGCGGGTCTCCGGCGGCGGCGAGGTGGGGTCGCCCAGCCAGCGGGTGAGCTCGGCGCGGCCGGCGGCGGTGAGGTGGAAGACGCGGCGGCGGCGTCCGCTCTCCTCGGCCTCCTCGTGCAGCAGGCCCTGCTCGGCCAGGCGCGGCGGGACGCGATAGAGCTGGGCGTGCGGGATGGGCCAGAACTTGTCGACGCTCTCCTCGAGGCGGGCCTTCAGGTCGTAGGGCGTCAGCGGGCCGTGCCGGGCGATGAGGCCCAGCACGATGTGGTCCTGCGGGCCGAGGTCGTGCATTCGGCAACTCCTCTCGGGTTGACACGGTATCGATGAGACTATACCTTCATTCCCGTCATACCGTATCAATGAGACTATGGGAGTTGGGATGCGCGACTACGCCATCGATCTGTACAACCGCTGGGCCGCCCTCTGGAACGGCGACCTCGCCATCGCCGGCGAGATCATGGCCCCCGAATTCACCCTCCGCTACGCCCAGCCCGGCGCGACCGTCTTCGACGACGTCCACGACCCCGCGGCCCTCGCCGCCGTCGTCGACGCCTTCCGCGCCGAGCGGCCGGGCCTGGAGTACGAGCCGCAGGGCGTGCCCGTCGTCGACCTGATCGACGGCCGAAGCGGATTGATCGCCCAGCCCTACGGGGCCCGGGTCGTCGATCCGGACGGCACCGTCGTGCGCGACATCAGCGGTACCGACATCCTGCGATTCGAGAACGGGCGGATCGTCGAAGTCTGGTCGGTGTCCGGTGGACCCACCGGACGCAGCTTCTACGCTTGAGCCCATGTCGAAGCGCCGCACCCCCCGTCCCGTGCCCGAGGACTGCCCGTGCGGGCTGCCCGCCGCCTACGCCGACTGCTGCGGGCGCCTGCATCGCGGCGAGGCCAGTGCGGGCACCGCCGAACAGCTCATGCGGTCGCGCTTCAGCGCCTTCGCGGTGCGGGACGAGGCGTATCTGCTGCGCAGCTGGGCCCCCGAAACCCGGCCCGCCGACGTGGATTTCGACCCGGGACTGCGCTGGGACCGGCTCGAGATCCTCGGCACGACCGGCGGGGGGCCGTTCCACACCGAGGGCACGGTGGAGTTCCGTGCCCACTACCGTGCCCACGGCAGGGCGGGACAACTGCACGAGAACAGCCGCTTCCGCCGGGACCACGGGGCGTGGGTCTACCTCGACGGCGATATCGAGAACTGATCAGCGGATTCGCTTCTGCCACATCACTCGTCACGGGCCTTCGTCGCGCACGACACAACGGAATCCGAGATGGCAGGTGGCGGTGTCCTCGGTCTGCCCCTGCCGGGCGGCCGGGCGGTAGCGCAGACAGTAGTCGGCCGCGCACAGATATGAGCCACCCTTGACCACCCGACGCGGAAAGTGTTGCGCCGCTTCGACTTCGGGTGTGTCAACCCGTGGGTTGCGTGGCGCGCAACAGGACGACGCCGAGTGCCCGGGGCGAAAGAAGTCGACTGTCCACTCCCACACGTTGCCGGTCACGTCGTACAGCCCGTAACCGTTGGGCGAATAGGTGCCGATCGCCGTGGTGCCGGGCGTGGACGTCTGCCCGCGGCCGGGATGGAACTTCCAGGGGAAGGCGCCGACCCAGACATTGGCCAGGCGCCGGCCGGTGGGTTCGAACTCGTCACCCCAGGCGTAGGTCGCCGAATCGAGTCCGCCGCGGGCCGCATACTCCCATTCCGCCTCCGTGGGAAGCTCTTTGCCGGCCCAGGCCGCGTAGGCCGCGGCGTCCTCGTAGGCGACCTGGGTGACGGGGTGGCGGTCGAGCCCGTCGAGCGTACTGCCGGGCCCGTGCGGATGGCGCCAGTCGGCTCCCGGAACGTAGCGCCACCAGCGGCGCCAGTTGTCCAACGACACCGGACCCGAGGTGGGCCGGAACACCAGCGCGCCCGGTGTCAGGTCCGCCGGCTCCGCATCCGGGTAATCCTCGGCCGCCGGAATGCGTTCGGCGACAGTGATGTAACCGGTTTGCTTCACGAATCGCCGGAAGGCGGCGTTGGTCACCGGGTGCGGGTCGATCCAGAACGGATCGACTCGCACCCGATGCACCGGCCGCTCCTCGGGGAAGAAATCCTCCGAACCCATGCCGAAATCGCCACCGGCTATCCGGACCATGCCGCGGTAGACCTGTGCGCGGATCGCAGTGGCCATGGGTGCTCGCCTCAATCGCGTGAAAAGGCCGCGGCCGCAGCCATTTCCAGATCCTGGTACGGCTTTCCGCTCACGTCCTCGATGACCTGGTGCATCGTCCCACCGGTGAACGGGAACGGTGACCGGTACCGCGCCGAAACGGACTGACCGGTGTCCCGGCCGACCCGGACGCCCTCCCCGACACCGGAGAACACGGTCGGCTGGATCCGCATGTCATCGAGTGAACCCACGGGGTTCTCATCGATGTAGAGGACAGCCTCACCCGTGGGCGTGAAGTGGTCGGGCCGGGTGCCGTGCCGTTCGTACCGCACCCCGAGGATGTGATCACCGAGCGGCACCCGGCGGTCGGAGACGATGGCCTGTTCCTCCTCGCCGAGGAAGTTGTAGATGTAGCACAGGTGACCGTCCTGGACGAACAAGGCGTGCCCGCCGAGGCGCCCACCGTGGGCGAACAGCACTCCCTCCGCGTCCGGGCTGGTGATCGTCGTCTCGGCCAGCAGTGCGAACGAGCGTCCCAGAATCTCGAGCGCCGCGCCCGGTCCGACCTCCGCGCTGTCCGGGTAGTACACGGCCCGGTCCAGGCCTTTGGCATAGGTCGGGCGATAGCGCACCATCGCGGAGACGATGTCGAGATCGTTGAGCGGCATCCCGTTGTATTTCTCGGCCTCCGAGAACCACAGTGCCTTCAATTCCTCCAGTTTCTCGGGATGGACCTCGGCCAGGTCGTGCATCTGGCTGCGGTCCTGTTCGAGATGGAACAGTTCCCAGCGGTCCTTGTCGAAATGCCCCCAGCCGGACGGGCATGCCGCGTGAACGGTGTCGGCGAACCACCCGCGATGCCAGATGCCGCGCGTGCCCAGCATCGAATAGAACTGGGTGTGCTTGCCGACATCGGCGTCGGCGTCTTCGAACAGGGCCCGGAAGCTGACCCCCTCCAAGGGGCGCTGCTCCACGTTCTTCACCGTGTCCGGCGGTGTGATGCCGAGCAGTTCGTAGACGGTGGGGGTGATGTCGCAGACGTTGAGGTACTGGTGGCGGATCTCGCCGCGGGCCGGAATGCCGGCCGGCCACGACATCACGCATGGATCGGCGATGCCGCCTTCGTGCGAGGCATACCGCTTGTACAGCTTGTACGGGGTGTTGAAGGCCATCGCCCACCCGATGCTGTAGTGGTTGTAGGTGGTCGGCAAACCCAGCTCGTCGAGCTTGGCCAGACTGTCCTCGATCGTGTCGATGTAGCCGTTGAAGAACTTCATCTCGTTGACCGAACCGTTCGGACCGCCCTCACCGCTGGCGCCGTTGTCGGAGAAGGCCACGATGATGGTGTTGTCGAGCTGGCCGCTCTCCTCGAGATAGTCCAGCAACCGGCCGATCTGCGCGTCCGTGTACGACAGGAATCCGGCGAACACCTCCGCCTGCCGGGCGAACAGCCGTTTCTCGTTGTCGGACAGCGAATCCCATGCCCGTACCGTGTCCTGCGCCGGCCACGGCTTGCCGTCGGCGCTGGTGACGTTGATGTACGGGTTCATGGGTGACAGCTCGGTGTTCTCCGGCACCAGGCCCATGCGCTTCTGGTTCTCCAGCACTATCTCGCGATACTTCTCGTAGCCCATGTCGAACCGGCCGCGGTATTTGTCGGCCCACTCGTGCGCGACGTGGTGCGGCGCATGCCCGCATCCCGGGCACAGGTACATGAACCACGGTTTGTCGGGGGCGATCACCTTTGCGTCGCGAATGAACTCGATCGACTTGTCGGCCAGATCCTTCGACAGGTGATACCCGTCCTCCGGCGGATACGGCTGCGAGATCGGGTGATTGTCGTACACCAGGTTCGGATACCACTGGTCGGCCTCGCCGCCCAGGAAGCCGTAGAACCGCTCGAACCCGCGCCCCAGCGGCCAATGCCGCTTCGACGCCGCGAGATTCTCCTCCTCGAGCGGCGTCATGTGCCATTTGCCGACGGCGTAGGTGTTCCACCCGCGCTCGGCGAGCACCTCCGAACACAACGCGGTGTCGGCGGGTATGCGCCCCGACAGGCTCGGGAATCCATCGCTGAACTCTTCGATCGTGGCCATGCCGACCGATGACGCATTTCGCCCGGTCAGCAGCGAGGCCCGCGTGGGCGAACACAGTGCGGTGGTGTGGAACTGCGTGAACTGCACGCCACGATCGGCGATCCGCTTCATATTCGGCATGTCGACCAGACCGCCGTAGCAGTCCCAGGTAGCGATTCCGATGTCGTCCCACACGAGATACAGCACGTTGGGCGCACCCTGCCTCGCGGTCGGCTCCGCGTAGGGCCCCCAGTCGGCGACAGAGTCACGGATATCGAGGGCGACATGTCCTTCGAACTTCCTGGCCATCATTCACCTCGGGAAAAGGAGAATCGTTGGTAGTGATACCCAGCTCCGGCGAGCCCGCTGGGAGTTCATCGACGCGTCGGTGACCATGCCATTCCTGGACTCGGTGTCCGGAACTCTCGCTGCTCACCGGCCTCTCGTTCCGATAGAAGAGTACCGACCGGAATGGACTCATAGCAGCGGTTGGCCGAACACGAGGCCCGAACGGTCGATGATGTAGAGCCCGAGCACGATCAGTACGACCGGCATCATCCAACGGCTGTAGCGCCGAGTGATCGAACAGGGGCACAAGACACCGTCGCCGGGTTGCACGCAGAAGCGGCAGAACTGCATCGTCCGCAATGTTGCAGTCCATGCAAGGGTGCGGGCGATGCCGGACAACGGGATTCGGTGGTGCCCAGGATGATGATTCCTGGCGGATCAGTGAGCGGCGCGGGCCTCGAAGCCGTCGCACAGTGCGGTGAGACCGGTGTCGAGCAGATGCTCCGGATTCAGCAGGGCGGTGTCGCCCGTGCCGACGAGATCGGCCAGCGGGGCCGGGGTGGGCCAGTGCGGGTCGCCGTCGAGCAGGGCGGTGAGCCCGGAGCGTTCGTCGGCGCTGCTGTCGCGGCCCTGCAGCAGCCGGGCGCTGACCTCCTGCAGGGCGACCCCGGCGATGTAGCTCCACACCGACAGTGACATGCGGGTCGCCTCCCGGGTGTCGACGCCGAGCTCGGCGAAGCCCTCGACCAGCCAGCTCAGCACCACCAAGCTGTGCTCGCCGAAGTTGTAGCGCGGCACCGCGAAGGTGAACAGCACCCACGGATGTTCCTGGTAGAGCCGCCAATCCACCTCGGCCGCGATCCGCACCCGGTCCCGCCAGGTCCAGCCCCGGCCCTCGGCCGGCGGGTAGGGGTTGCGCCGCGAGACCTCGTCGGTCATGGCCGCCAGCAGGGTGTCCTTGTTGGGGATGTGCCGGTACAGCGACATGGCGCCGGAGTTCATCCGATCGGCGATGCGGCGCATGGACAGGGAATCCAGTCCGGACTCGTCGGCCAGGGTGATGGCGGTGTCGACGATGGCGGCCCGGGTGAGCTTGGCCTCGGTCATCGGACGAATTGTTCCCTTCCGCGCAGGGGATGCGTACACTGTACTCGCGCTCGTGCGTACAACGTACGCGCGCATTGTCTTGCAAGCCCGAAATCAGCCCGAAGGATAGGTCATGACGAGTACCCTCGCGCGTCCCGGCGCGAAGACGCCGCGCCGCGCCTGGGCGGGCCTGGCGGTTCTGCTGCTGCCGGTGCTGCTGGTGTCGATGGACATGTCGGTGCTCTACCTGGCCATGCCGACCCTCACCCAGAGCCTGGATCCGTCCGCGACACAGCAGCTCTGGATCCTCGACATCTACGGTTTCATGATCGCCGGATTGCTCATCACCATGGGCAATCTGGGCGACCGCATCGGGCGCCGCAATATTCTGCTCGCCGGTGCCACGGTCTTCGGAATCGCCTCGGCGCTGGCCGCTTTCGCACCCAGCGCGGGCGTGCTCGTCGCGGCGCGGGCGCTCATGGGCATCGGCGGCGCGACACTGCTGCCGTCCAGCCTGGCCCTGATCTCGACGCTGTTCCCGAACGATCGCGCGCGTGCCACCGCCATCGGCGTCTGGACCGCGTTCTTCGCGGGCGGGTCGGCGGTCGGGCCCATCATCGGCGGCATCCTGCTGCATCACTTCTGGTGGGGCTCGGTGTTCCTCATCAATACGCCGGTGCTGCTGGTGCTGCTGGCCTTCGGTCCGCTGCTGCTGCCCGAGCACCGCGACGCCGGGCGCGGGCGCCTGGACTGGGTGAGCGTATTGCTGTCCATCGGCGGCATCCTGCCGCTCGTATACGCCGTAAAGCATTGCGCGGCCGAGGGATTCGACCTGCCGGCCGTCGGCATCGGGATCCTCGGCGTGCTGCTGCTGACCGCGTTCATCCGGCGGCAGCGGATGCTGGCCGAACCGCTGCTGGATCTGAGCCTGTTCCGGCGCGGGCTGTTCTCGGTGGCCATCGGTTCCAGCACGGCGGGCATGCTGGCGCTGGCCGGCATGAGCTACCTGACCAGCATGTACCTGCAGTCGGTGACCGGACGCGACGCGCTGCAGTCGGCGCTGCTCGGGATTCCGGGGGCCGTGGTGGTGTTCGTGTTCTCGATGAGCGGCGCGCGGATCGGGCGCAGGCTCGGCACCAAGACCACCTTCGTGCTGGCGCTGAGCATGGCGTCCCTGGGCAATCTCATGCTGCTCGGGGTCGGTGTGGACGGCGGGATCGGCTGGTACATCGCCGGTTCCGTGGTCGCGGGCGCGGGCTTCGGCATCGCGTTCACGCTGGTGTCGGAGGTGGCGGTGTCGTCGGTGCCGGCCGAGCGGGCCGGGTCGGCGGTCGGTATCTCCGAGACCAGCTTCGAACTCGGCAACGGGCTGGGCCTGGCGCTGCTGGGATCCCTGGCGGCCCTGGTCTTCCGCTCCGGCGGGGACTTCGGGCCGACGCTGGGCGAGACCGTCGACCAGGCCGGCGGCAATGCCGCCCTGGTCGAATCGGCGCGCGAATCCTTCGTGACCGGCATGCACGTGGCGACCACCACCGGTGCGGTGCTGCTGGCCGCGATGGCCGTGGTGGCGTTCTTCGCCAAGCCCGGCGCCCCGGCGACCAGCGCAGCGGTGCCGGCCGGTTCCGCGCACTAGCCGAACAGGGTGGTCCACACCTCGGTGATGCGGGCGCGCCAGGGCATGACCACCCGCTGATACGCCTGGCGCACCGGGCCCGAGAGGGCATGCCAGGCGCGGGCGACGGCCGCGAAGAGTGGTTGCAGGACAGTGCGATTGAACCAGCGGCAGGGGGTCACCACCGTGATGTGGACGACGGTGGTGGCCACTCGCCAGCCGAAGACAGCCGTCACGATCACCGCGTAGACCAGCGGACGCAGCACCCATCGCCACAGCTGCTGCGCGGGCCACACGATCAGCCAGGTGACGAGCGGCTCGATCACGGTGACCAGCAGCCAGTGGCCGCCGGGCCGCAGGATTCGCCGCCACAGGGCCGAGATCGGCACGGCGACCAGCCACTTCCACGCCATGGCCAGCGTCCACCCGATCGCCTCGGCGATCGGTCTCACCACGGTGCGGAAGATCCACGGGATGCCCGGCTTCAGGACCCGCCGCCACAGCCACTCCTCGATGGCGCGCTGGATCGGGCGCAGGACATAGCCGAGCAGGAATGCCCCGATCGGGGTGAGGACCATGCCGAACAGCAGCTGCTGGATCAGCAGGTGCCAGAGATGGTTGCGCACGAAATTGCGCAGCGGGCGGAAGACCCAGTCCCGGAACAAGATCGCCAGCGGTCGCGCCAGATGCTCGTCGAACAGCCTGAATGCCGCGGCGATCAGTCGCGGTATCCGGGTGAGCGCCTCCCACACCAGTCGCGGTGGCACGAACAGCACCAGCACGATGCCACGTGCGATCCAACCCGGGATCGAGACGTGTTCCGGCGTCGGCTCTTCCGGCGCTCGATACGACATGACGGATTCCTTCCCCCCGTAGACCGCCTCCCATCCTGGTGCCGGAAAGTGGGCTGCGCCCAGGGTATTTCCACTCAGTTCCCGATCACGTACCGGTCCGCCGGTTAGGCTCGGAAACGTGGCTGAGCAAGACGCTCCGAACAGTGCGCGACCGGCCGGGTCGAACGGACGTCCGTTGGCGGAACGCGTGGCGACCAGGCTCTTCTATCCGACCTCCCGGCCGCGCGAGAAGGCGCTGCGCGAGTCCGTGTCCGGCGAGGTCATCCTGGTGACCGGCGCCTCGCACGGCATCGGCAAGGCGGCCGCGCGGAAACTGGCGGCCGCGGGCGCGACGGTGCTGCTGGTGGCGCGGTCGCTGGAGGACCTCGAACGGGTGGCCGCCGAGATCCGGGAAACGGGCGGGACCGCGCACGTCTACCAGTCGGACATCACCGAATTCGATGCCGTCGAGGCCCTGGGTCAGCGGGTGCTGGCCGAGCACGGCCGGGTCGATGTGATGATCAACAACGCGGGCCGGTCGATTCGCCGCCCGATCGACAAATCCTATGACCGGTTCCACGACTTCACCCGCACCATCGATGTCAACTACCTCGGACCCGTGCGGCTGCTGCTCACCCTGCTGCCGAGCATGCGCGAGCACCGGCGTGGGCACATCGTGAACATCTCCACCTGGGGACTGCGCATGCCGCCCGCGCCGCGGTGGTCGGCCTACGGTGCGTCCAAGGGCGCCTTCGACATCTGGTTGCGCACCGTGGCGACGGAGATCGCCGCCGACGGTGTCACCACCACCTCGGTGTACATGCCGCTGGTGCACACCCGCATGAGCGCGCCCACCGATTTCTCCGGCGTGCCCGGGCTCACCGCCGACGAGGCTGCCGATCTCATCTGCCACGCCGTGGTGGCGCGGCCGCTGGAGATCTCGCCCTGGTGGACCGGTGCGGTGCAGGCGTTCTCGGATCTGCGGCGCGGGGCCGCGCAACGGTTCATGGAGCGCGGCATGGGTCGCAGGTCAGGGAAGTAGCACCACTTTTCCGGTCGTCTCGCGCGACTCCAGGGCCCGGTGCGCGGCGGCGGCTTGCGCGAGTGGGAAGGACTGGACGGCCGGGCGCAGACGACCGGTGGCGGCCTCGGCCAGCGCGCGAGTCTCCAAGGCGCGCAAGCCGCCCGCGCGTTCGAGCATGGGCGGGCCGAGCACGACCTGCGAGGTGATGCCGCGTGCGGCGAGGGACCGCTCGTCGAGGTCGATCTGTCCGCCGGACCAGCCGAACACCAGTCGCACGCCGCCCACGCCGAGCAGATCGACTGCGGTGCGGGCGATCTCGCCGCCGACACCGTCGAACAGCAGGGTGCCCGGGCGGTCGCCGTAGCGGGCGCGCACCGCGTCCGGCCATGCCGGATCCAGGTAGTCCACCGCCAGATCAGCGCCGTTCTCGTAGACCTGATCGGCCTTCGCCTTGCCGCCGGCGAGTCCGATGACGGTCGCGCCCGCGGCGGCCAGGTACTGCACCAGCAGGGTGCCGATGCCACCGGCCGCGGACGGCACGATGGCGACGGTCTCGGCACTGACCTCGGCGAAGCCGAGAATCCCGAGCGTGGTGCGTCCGGTGCCGATCATCGCGACCGCGGCCCCGGCATCGACACCGTCCGGAATCGGGTGCAGCCGTTCGGCTTCGGTCACGGTGAGTTCCGCGTATCCGCCCGGCACCTGCCCGATGTGGGCGACGACCGCGCGGCCGAGCCAGCTGTCGTCCACTCCGGAACCGATCCGGTCCACCGTCCCCGCCACTTCTCGGCCGGGGATGGTCGGCAGTTCCGGGATCGGCGTCGGCGATCCCGAGAAGCCCTGCCGCAGTGCGGTATCCAGCAGATGCACCCCCGCCGCGCGGACCGCGATCCGGACCTGGCCGGGCCCGGGCTCGGGGTCCGGGACCGTCTCGTACCGTAGATTCTCGGCAGGTCCGAACTCGTGAAGACGGATGGCGCGCACAGCAACTCCTAGCCTCGGCAATGAACGTGTCCCCAAGCCTGCAACCTGAACATTGGTTCAGGTCAAGTGTTCTTGCGTGGGGTCCGCCGACCGCGGCGAGGAATTCACCCTGCAATTTGAAACGAATCACGTTCACATTCACGGCTTTCGGGTTAGTCTCGCTGCGTTCCACTTCCTGTGAACTTGCTGTGAGAGAGGACTATTCATGAAAACCGTTGTGCTGAAAGCCTGTGCGATCGCTGCCATCGGCTCCGGACTCGGCGCGGCCCCGGCCCTGGCCGCTCCGCTGTCGGTGCAACCCGCCGCCCCCGAACCGGCCGCGGTGAACCCCGTCGCCGGGCTGGTCCCCGAGACCGGTTCCGCGGGTGCGCTCAATTCCTTCACCTGTGCCCTGAAGAGCATCTCGGCCTCGGCGCCCTGCCTGCTCACCTAGGCGAGAGGACGCGGCCGGGCACGGCCTAGGATCAGGCCATGCGCTATCCGGACGTGCGGCGATGAGCCTGGCCACCCTCCTCACCCTCGCCGATTCCCGGCTGCCGATCGGCGGGCACGTGCATTCGGGCGGGGTCGAGGAGGCGGTCGCCTCGGGTCTGCTGCGCGATGTCGCGAGCGTCGAGCTCTACCTGCGGCGGCGCGTCCGCACCTCCGGGCTGGTGGCGGCCTCACTGGCCGCCGCCGTCTGCGCGGGGACCCTCGAACCGGGGCGCGCCGAACTCGAGGCCGACGCGCGGACGGCGTCGCCGGCGGCTCGGGCGGCGTCGCGGGCGCAGGGGCGCGGGCTGCTGCGGCTGGCCAAACAGGTCTGGCCGCAGGCCGATTGGCGGGCGCTCGGCGCTCGGCCGCATCTGTCCACGGTGTTCGGGGTGGTTGGCACGGTGTGCGACGCCGCACCCGAGGACATCGCCGCCGTCACCGTCTACACCACCATGACCGGGGCCGCGACGGCCGCGCAGCGACTGCTGGCCCTCGATCCCGCCGCGATCGCCGCCTGCACCGTTCGGCTCGCCGAGGTGTGCGACGCCACCGCGCGGCAGGCGGCGAAATCGCTTGCCGCGCTCTCCGACCCACTGCAGGACGTGCTCGCCGAGCGGCACCTGCGGCGGGACATGCCGCTGTTCGCGTCCTAGCCGGTCACCGGGTTGGTAACAACCGGTTTACGTGGCTGGGCAAGGATGGGGGTGAAAGGAGCCGCACATGCCACCTCACCTCATCGACGGGGAACCACACGACCACAGCCACGACCGGCCCAAGCGGGAGCGGACGCCGGGCGAGCCGCTGCGGATCGGGATCGGCGGGCCCGTCGGGTCGGGGAAGACCGCGCTGACCGCGGCCCTGTGCCGGCAGCTGCGGGACGAGCTGTCGCTGGCCGTGCTGACCAACGACATCTACACCACCGAGGACGCGGACTTCCTGCGCCGGCACGCGGTGCTGCCCGACGAGCGGATCACCGCGGTCCAGACCGGCGGCTGCCCGCACACCGCGATCCGCGACGACATCACCGCGAACCTGGACGCCATCGACGACCTGATCGAGGCGAACCCGCCGCTGGATCTGATCCTGGTCGAATCGGGCGGCGACAATCTGACCGCCACGTTCTCCTCCGGCCTGATCGACGCGCAGATCTTCGTGGTCGACGTGGCCGGTGGTGACAAGGTGCCGCGCAAGGGCGGACCGGGCGTGACCTGGTCGGATCTGCTGGTCATCAACAAGACCGACCTGGCCCCCATGGTCGGCGCGGATCTGGCCGTCATGGACCGGGATTCGACCAAGGTGCGCGAGGGCCGGCCGTTCGTGTTCACCTCCCTCACCGAGGACCCGGCCGCGACGCCGGTCCTGGCCTGGGTGCGCGAGCAGCTGCGTGTGGCGGCCGAGCAGGACGCGGCGGCGGGCAGTGCCCATTCGCACTGAGCTCCGCATCACCGCGACCGCCGGGACGCTGCCGCACATCCACGCGGTCGGCGGCCTGGCGGCACGGCATACCGGTGTGGACACGGTGCATCTCATCGGCACCGCCGCCACCCCGCTCGGCGGCGACGTGCTGGACATCGTCGTCTCGGTGGGTGAGGGCGCACGGTTGACGCTCCGGTCGGTGGCCGCCACCATCGCGCTGCCCGGGCGCGAGACCCGGAAGTCCGTGGCGCACTGGCACTTCGACGTGGCCGCCGGCGGCGAACTCGATGTCGATCCCGAGCCGACGGTGGTCGCGGGCGGCGCCGAGCACGACACCTTCACCACCATCCGGCTGGAAGAGGGTGCGCGCCTGCGCATTCGGGAACGCATCCAGATCGGCCGCACCGGCGAGGACCACGGCTCCTGGAGCGGCGAGCTCACCGCCGACGTCGGCGCCACTCCACTCCTGCGTCACCGCCTCGAACTCGGCGCCGACACCATCACCGATGACGCCCTCTCGGCCCCGCGCGCACTGGAGAGTGTGCTCACCTACCCCGACGACCGCCTTGCCGACACCGCCGGCCTGGACGCAGCACTCCTACCCCTCGCCGCAGGCGGCACCCTGTTCACCCGAACGGGTCGGCTGTTGATCCACTGACCCGCGGTTCCCCTCTCGAGGAGATCTATGCTTGGGCTCTGGTGAGCGCTCGGACCAGTCGTTCGAGCCATTCGCGCAGGCTGCCGGTGACGTCAGGATGGTTCTGCCGGAACGTGTCCCAGCGGACGTTCCAGGTGAGGATGTCGTCGGCTTCGAAATCGTCGGCTGCTGCGCCGAGGGCTCTGCGCAACAGCGGCCGGGGTAGCCGGATGCGCGGGGACTCCGCCAGGAGCACGGCGTCGTAGAGGTCCTTGCCCGCGCCGCCTTCGCGGAGGTCGACGTACTCCGAGTTCGTGGTGGATTCGGTGAACAGCCACAGGAGTTTCCATGCCAGGGACAGCTCCGGGCTCGCCGTGACGCAGGGGGTGGGCGCGCTGCCGTCACCGCGTGGCACGAGGGTCCAGACGGGCGAGTCGGGGAGGGATTGGTCGGCGGCGAAATCCACGTGGACCTCGCCTGCCATCGCGTCGGGGCCGGTCGTGTACCAGGGCACCCGGACCCTGAGGCCGGGGGTGTCGTAGTAGTCGAGGGCATAGCTCCCGTCCGCGGCGTCGTCGATACCGTCGGCGCTCAGGACCACGCCTGCCGGGGTCGCGGGTCGCTGCCGGATCGTCTCGATCAGGTTGTCCAGCAGGGGAGTCCAGGTGTGGTTCTCGCTGTAATCGTCCGGGTCCACCCAGTGCAGGCCCTCCGGCGGCAGGATCGGGCGCAGCCCGAAGGACTCGAACTGCTCGTCCTCCCACATCTCGTCGGTCACCGCTCCGAACGCGGCCTCGGGCCAGTGCTGTACCCAGGACATGTCGTCGACATACGGGAACGGGTCGGCCGGATCGGTGAAGGCGATATCGGTCGGGTCGGGGACGATCCAGTCCAGATCGGCCGGCGGCCTCGCCTTGTCGCCGACCCACGCGGCCATGGTGATACTCCCGCGCAGCACGAGGCCACGGCCCCACGGTGATTCGGCGATCAGCTCCAGCGTGTGGTCCAGCGCCGCCCGATGAGCAGCGCGGAACCGCGGTGTCCTCTCCACCTCCCTGACGCTAGAACAGGGGTGTGACAGGAAATCGCGGTCATTCCAGGTTGTAGACCGCGAAAGCGGCACGCGCTCACCAGACTTGGACGATCGAGATCAGGAAGCTGTCACTGCGGAATTCTGCCTTTCTCGTCCGGGAGCTCCCTGATCTTGTCGCCAGCCTTGCGCCGCAACAGATTCGGGCTCCGATCGTCGCGCTGCGCTGGGTGCCTGGCCGGCGATGCTCGTCGCTACTGTCCGGTCCGGGCCCGAGATAGCGAGACCAGGTGGTTTCGCGGCGGCCTCGGCGAGATCGATGCCCACCCCGACGACAGCAGATCTGCGACCTGTACCTGCTCGCCCGACGTGGCTATAGTTAGATATAGTCAGACGGGACCGTCGGTGAATAAGGAGGTAGATATGACGACAATCGAGGGCGCGAATGTCCTGGTGACGGGCGGGCAGCGTGGGCTGGGCCGTGCGTTTGCCCGGGAGTTTCTGGACCGCGGTGCGGCCAAGGTGTACGTGAGCGCGCGGAAGCCGGAGTCGAGTGACGATCCGCGGATCGTGCCGGTCGAGCTGGAGGTCACCGATCCGGATTCGATTTCCGCGGTCGCGGAGCGGGCCGGGGATGTGAGCATTGTGGTGAACAATGCGGGGGTGCTGCGCCCGGCTCCGCTGTTGCAGACCGAGATGGCGGATGTGGTGGAGACGTTCGAGACGAATGTCTTCGGGCCGCTGCGGATCGCGCGGGCCTTCGCGCCGATCCTCGCCGCGAACGGTGGTGGGGCGCTGGTGGATATCCACTCGGTGCTGTCCTGGAGTTCGGGGGCGGCTGCCTACGGCGCGTCGAAGGCCGCTCTGTGGTCGATCACCAATTCCCTGCGGATCGAATTGGCGGGGCAGGGTACGCAGGTGGTCGGTGTGCATCTCGGGTTCGCCGACACCGACATGGTGAAGGCCATCGCGGCGCCGAAGATCAGTCCGGCCGAGGTGGCGGCGGCGGTCGCCGACGGGCTGGAGCAGGGGGCGGCCGAGGTGCTCGTGGACGACTTCACCAGGCAGGTGAAGGCCGCTTTGTCCGGCCCGGTCGAGAGCCTCGTACTGCCGTTCGGTCGCTGAAAATCGGTCTCTTCCAAGGGAGTTCATCATGCCGCTGTGGCACATCTATCACCCCGCCGACACCCTCACGGCCGAGGACAAACAGAACTTCGCCAAGGACATCACGGCTTACTACGCGCGCTTCGGGCTGCCGGAGTTCTACGCGGTGGCGCTCTTCCACGAGGTCCCGGCCGACTCCTTCTACGTCGGCGGTGTATCGATTCCCGCGGTGCGGATCACCATCGACCATCTGGCACGCCAACTCGACGACCCCGATCTGCGCAAGCACATGAGCGAGCGCCTGCACGACCTCATGGCCCCGTACACCCTCGATCGCGGGCTGCATCTCGAATTCAATATCAACGAGGTACCCCGGGACACCTGGATGATCGGTGGACTGTTCCCGCCCCCGCCCGGCGGCCATATCGAGCGCGGCTGGGCCGAGGCGAACAAACCCATTCCCTACTGACCGAGGACGTGGCCCCGTATCGGGCGCGATGGGATGGCGGGGCTGGTGGGAACCGGCCCTCACCGCCGGTTCCCACCGCGAGCACAGCGGTGCTCGATCGAACTGGTCGTCGGCGAGGGTCAGTCGCCGACGATGCGGGGTGGAGCATCGAGCGCGTTGAACGCACCGACTGCGGCGGCAGCCGGCCACTGCGTCCTGGGCGCGTCGTCCTGCTGTGCCATCGGAGCGACCTCGGCCGGTGCCGCGTTCGCGGTGCCCGATCCGACGATCGCCAGTAATAGCGGAACCGCCCCTGCCGCAACCACATTGCCGACCTTGTTCCGGTGAGGGTTGAGTGGTCGGTGCTTACCTGCCGCCATGCAGAACCTTTCTGTCCAGGTAGAACATCTAGGGGTACATCGACGCTCGGCATTCGAACCCACCGGTCGCCTGGATTGGTGACAAAGTGGACAACCGGAAATCATTGCCATAACTGAAAATTAGCCGCTGCGCTCGTGAAAAGCCATGAAAGAGGCCGGAATCCAGTTCAGGGATTCCGGCCTCTGTGTATCTGCACTCACTCCCGAGTTGCCGACTCGTCGGCGACAATTCCGCCGACGGGTGCAGAGTTGTCGATTCCGCTCGCCGACTGCTCGGCCGGAGCGCCGGGGGTGGCCGGCGCCAGGTAGTCGGCGCCCGCGGCCGCCACCACCGGCGCGGCCATCGGGTAGGGCTTGCCGTCAGCCCGCGCGCTGCTGCGAGGACTTCTCCGCTTCCGCATTCGCCGCGGATTTGCCGTTACCGGAAGAACTTTCGCCGCCGATCTGTTTGGCGAGCTGACGTGCCTCGGCTGGATCGTCGAGCGCCTCGAGCGCCAGCCGCGCGAACACCCACTGCTCGGTGGCGGCCATCTGACCGCGGTGGCGGCCCAGGAAGGAGACGAACCATTCGAGCACGGTCACGAAACGGCTGCGGAAGCCGACCAGGTACCACAGGTGCAGGCCCAGCCAGGCCAGCCACGCGAAGAAGCCGCTGAACTCCAGCTTGCCCACCTGGCACACCGCGCTGAATCGCGACACCGTGGCCATGGAGCCCTTGTCGAAGTACTTGAAGGGCTTGCGGTCGGCCACTGTCTGCTTGCCCGCGACCTCGGCCCTGATGGCCTTCGCGGCGTAGGTGCCGCCCTGGATGGCGCCCTGCGCCTGCCCGGGGACGCCCGGCACCGACATCAGGTCGCCGACCACGAAGACGTTCGGGTAGCCCTTGATGGTGAGGTCGGGTTCGACGATGACGCGCCCGGCCCGGTCCACCTCGGTGCCCTTGGACCGGTCGGCGAGGATCTTGCCCAGGCCGCTGGCCTGCACGCCGGCCGACCACACCTTGCAGGCGGATTCGATGCGCCGCTCGGAGCCGTCCTGGTCCTTGATGGTGACGCCGCGCGCGTCGACATTGGTGACCATGGCGTTGAGCTGGATCTCCACGCCCATCTTCTCCAGCCGCTGCTGCGCCTTGCCGCCGAGCTTGGGGCCCATCGGGGCGAGCACCGCGCCCGCGCCCTCGACGAGGATGACGCGCGCGTCGCGGGTGTCGATATTGCGGAAGGAGCCTTCCAGGGTGCGGTCGGCGAGTTCGGCGATCTGCCCGGCCAATTCGACGCCGGTGGGCCCGGCGCCGACCACCACGAAGGTCATGAAGCGGTCGCGGACTTCGGGATCGGTGGCGAGCTCGGCCTCTTCGAAGGAGCCCAGGATGCGCGCGCGCAGTTCGAGGGCGTCGTCGATGGTCTTCATGCCGGGCGCGTAGGTGGCGAAGTGGTCGTTTCCGAAGTAGGACTGCTGCGCGCCGGTGGCCACGATGAGACTGTCGAACGGGGTGACGTAGTCCTGGTTGAGCAGGCGCGAGGTGACGGTGCCGTTCTCGACGTCGATGTCGGTGACCTCGCCCATGACGACGCGCGCGTTCTGCTGCTGGCGCAGCACGATGCGGGTGGCGGGGGCGATCTCGCCGGTCGAGAGGATGCCGGTGGCGACCTGGTACAGCAGCGGCTGGAACAGGTGCGTGGAGGTCTTCGAGATGAGGGTGATGTCGACGTCGGCCTTGCGCAGCTGCTTGCAGGCGAACAGTCCACCGAACCCGGACCCGATCACCACCACGCGATGACGCTGTGCGACGGATTTCTCGGCGTTCATCTAGTTCCTGCTCCTCGCCAGACGGGGAAAGTACGACAACTCACCCGTAACGGTAATGCAGTGTGAGTAGCGCGGACCAATCAGGATCGACCGAAAACAGACCTTTTAGACAACAACCTTGAAACTACAATATCGGCGGTCGTCCGGCGAGGATTGCCCAGAAGCGCGCCACGGGCGGCCCCGGCCGTGCCGGAACCGCCCGTGCGGGGTTCGGTGTCAGCGCCCCTGGAACAGCAATTGCGCCACGTGCGTGGTGGTTTCGGAGCCGTCGGCGTAACCGCCCTGATCGCCCTGCTCGGTCATGATGGCGAGGGTGTAGCGCTCACCCGGGCCCGCGAAACCGACCGAATTGACCACCCAGCCGCCCTGCTCGTCGGACCAGCCGTTCTTCAGGCCCGGGTTCATGGCGGCGCCCGCGCCCCACACGCCCCAGTGCTGGTTGGTGTCGACATGACGCATGCGGTCGAGCAGGTAGGCGCGGTCGTCCGGGTGCATGCGGGTGAGGACGTTGTCCATCAGCCGGTCCAGGTCGGCGGGGGAGCACTGCTGGAAACCCCAGTCGGGAAACAGCTTGACCTGCTCGATCGAGGTGGTGGGCGGCATGGGGACCAGACCGGTCATGCCGTTGGCGCGGAAGGCGTTGTTGAACGACATGCGGTCGATGCCGGCGTACTTGTTCCACAGGATGTCGGCGGCATTGTCGTTGGAGGTTGCCAGCATGGACTCCATCAGCGCGCGGTCGTCGGGGCCGAGCTGGATGGCGCCGATCCGGGCGCGGTTCAGCAGATCCTCGGCGATTGCCAGCTTGATGGTGGAGGCGGTCCAGAAGTTGGTGTCCGCGTTGCCGTTTCGATAAATGCCGCCGGTGACGCGGTCACGCATCACGTAGCCGGTGACGCCGGGGCGGGTGCCGAGGTAATTGTCGACGGCCGCGATGCGGCTGCTCATATCGGCGTCGAATCCCGCGATCGGACCCTGGGTGTGCACCGGTGCGGCACCGGCCATGGGAACGAAGGCGGGGGCGGCCGGAATGAGGGCCGCGGCAGCGAGAACACAAGCGGAGGAGGCCACGCGCCGGGCCTTGGGGGAACGCACGAGGGAACACAATAGAGGGGACCATGCCCGATACGCACGTCTTGAGGTGAATCGGTGCCCGTGTTATCGAATCGACACTGTTGCACGGACTTTCACGCGAGTCAGTGGAAAGCCGCTTGTAGCTCTTCGATGCTGCGCCCATTGAGGCGGTAGCAGTGCTCGAATGCCTCGGTGTGCCGCTCCCGCGGCCACGACTGCAGCACCACGCCGCGCCCGTAATGCCGGGAGTTGACGAGTTCCCAGCGGTCTCCCACCCGCCGAACGGTGAACCCGGTTCTGGGCACGAGTGGAATCACCGAGGCAGACATCGACGCGGACCAGCCTTTCCTGAGAACTTCGAACCTCCCCGAAAGGCACTGTCGCATACCACACTCGCATTTCGGGGTGACGCGCCCTAGCAAATCCTGGGCATGTGGCAGGTGTCACCCGGCGAGCCGGGGCGCTCGGTGTTTGCATGTCGTTCGCCGACTGTATAAACACAGCTCGTGCACATTCACCGGGCCGAACGAGCGGATACGCTCGCCGACGCGCTGGCCGAGCTGCTCGCCGATCCGCTCGGCGATCCGTTCACCCCGGAGGTGGTGGCGGTTCCCGCCAAGGGGATCGAGCGCTGGCTGAATCAGCGGCTGGCCACGGTGCTCGGCTGTGGCGCGGCGGCCGACGGTATTTCGGCCAATATCGATTTCGCCGATCCGGCGGCCCTGGTGGCGGCGGTGCTGGCGGAGGCGACGGGGGTGGATCCGGAGCAGGATCCGTGGTCGCCGGAGCGGCTGGTCTGGACTCTGCTGCCGGTGCTGGACGGCGTGCTGGCCGAGCCGTGGGCCGCGGTGCTGGCGCGCCATCTCGGGCGCGGGGACGCGGGCGGCCATCGGGTCGGCCGCCGGTACGCGACGGCCGCGCGGATCGCGTCGCTGTTCGACAGCTACGCCACCCAGCGCCCGGCCATGATCACCGAGTGGGCCGACGGCCGCGACACCGACGGCGCGGGCCGGGCGCTGCCCGCGGATCTGGTGTGGCAGCCACTGCTGTGGCGGCGGCTGCGCAGCGTGGTCGGGGTGGCGAGTCCCGCCGAGCGCCTGGGCGCGGCGTGTGCGCGGCTGCGGGTGGAACCGTCCATCGTGTCGTTGCCGGAACGGATTTCGCTGTTCGGCGTGACCCGGCTGACCACCGATCAGCTGGAGGTGCTGTCGGCGCTGTCGGCGGAGCGGCAGGTGCACCTGTGGCTGGTGCATCCCAGCCCCGCGCTGTGGACCAAGCTCGCCGATGCCGAGGTGATCCCGAGTCCCGGTGTGCGCGTGCGGCATCCGCTGCTGGCGGCGCTGGGCCGGGACGTGCGGGAGCTGCAGCAGCGGCTGTCCGGGTACGACCACATCGACACCTATCACCCGCGCCCGGAGACGGCCGCGCCGCGCACGCTGCTGTCGGAGTTGCAGGCCGCGGTGCGGCAGGACCGGTGGTCGCTCATGCCGGAGCCGGGCCTGGCCGACGGGACCATCGCGGTGCATTCCTGCCACGGGCCGTCGCGGCAGGTGGAGGTGCTGCGCGACGCCCTGCTCGGAGTGTTCGCCGCCGACCCGACGCTGGAGCCGCGCGACGTCATCGTCATGTGCCCGGACGTCGAGCGTTACGCGCCGCTGGTGCGCGCGGCCTTCGGGCAATGGTCCCTCGACGGGGCCGAGCCCGGGCATCCGGCGCACGGGCTGCGGGTGCGGCTCGCCGATCGCGCGCAGCGGGCGGTCAATCCGGTGCTGGATGTGGTCGGCACGCTGCTGGAGCTGGCCGACGGGCGCGTCACCGTGACCGAGGTGCTGGATCTGTGTGCCGCCGAACCGGTTCGGGTGCGCTGCGGCTTCGACGACGACGATATCGAGCGGCTGCGGGAATGGGCCGCCGAGACCGGGGCGCGCTGGGGGATCGGGCAGCGGCAGCGGCAGGCGTTCGGGCTCGGCGACTTCGCGCAGAACACGCTCAATGCGGCGGTGGATCGCATCCTGCTCGGGGTGGCGGCCGGGGAATCCAGCGAGGACTGGCTGGATCTGGTGCTGCCGCTGGACGACGTGGACAGCAATGACATCGATCTGGCCGGCCGGTTCGCCGAATTCGTGGACCGGCTGGCGGTGTGCCTGCGCGATCTGCGCGGGTCCACGCTGGAGGAACCGGCGGGCACCGCACGGCCCGCGGCCGAGTGGGCGGCGGTGCTGGGCCGGGCACTGGACCTGCTCACCGAGATGCCCGCGAGCCAGGGCTGGATGGGTGTGCAGGCCCGCCGGGAACTGGCGACCGCGCTGGAGCCCGCCGGCGGGATTCCTTTGCGGCTCAGCGATATCGGGTCGCTGCTGACCGCCCGGCTGGCCGGGCGGCCCTCGCGCGCCAACTTCCGCACCGGCGAGCTGACGGTGTGCACCATGGTGCCGATGCGGTCGGTGCCGCACCGGGTGGTGGTGCTGCTCGGCCTCGACGACGAGGTGTTCCCGCGCGCGGGCGGCGTGGACGGCGACGACGTGCTGGCCCGGCACCGCTGTCCCGGGGATCGGGATCCGCGCAGCGAGGACCGGCAGCTGCTGCTGGACGCCATCATGGCCGCCGGGGAGCGACTCGTCCTGCTGCACACCGGATCCGATCCGGTGTCGGGTGCGCACCGCCCGCCCGCGATTCCACTGGCCGAGCTGCTCGACACGGTGCGCGCGCATGTCGGCGCGGCCGCCCTGGAGCGGGTGGTGACGCGACATCCGTTGCAGCCCTTCGATCGTCGCAACTTCCGGCCCGAGCAGCCGTTCAGTTTCGACACCGTGGCACTGGCGGGCGCGCAGGCCGCCGGGCGCTCGCCGCAGCCGCGGCCGTTGTTCCTGGGCACGCCGCTGCCCGCGCGCGAACGCGGCGATGTGGAGCTGGCCGATCTGGTGGCCTTCGCCGAGCATCCGGTGCGGGCATTCCTGTGGCAGCGCTTGGGCATCCGGGTGCCGGAGGACGAGGAGGAGATCGCCGATCGCCTCCCGATCGAGCTCGACGGCCTGACCAAATGGAACATGGGCGAGCGCATGCTGTCCGCGCGCCTGACCGGCGTGGACCCGAACGTGCTGCGCGCGGCCGAATGGCGGCGCGGCACCCTGCCGCCGTTCACCATGGGCGCGGCCGTGCTCGACGAGGTGGAGGGCACCGTCGACCAGCTCGTGCGGGTGGCGCGCCCGCTGCACGAGATCCCCTCCCGCACCGTCGATATCGCCGTGGATCTCGGTGACGGCCGCCGCCTCACCGGTACCGTTCCCGACGTCCACGACGACGCGCTGCTGCGCACCACGTTCTCGCGGCTGGCTCCGAAACACCGGATGGCGGCCTGGATTCGCCTGCTCGCGCTGGCCGCGACCGGGACCCACCAGTCGTGGCGGGCCATCACCATCGGCCGCGGCAAACACCATCGCCCCGCCTGGCAGTCCACCCTCACTTCCCCGACCGCGCCCCTGGCCCGCGGCATCCTGCGCGACCTGGTGCTGCTGCGCGACGAGGGCCTGTCGGAACCCCTGCCCATCGCCCCCTCGGCCTCGGCCACCTACGCCGAACGCCGCCTCGCCGGTGCCTCCGCCGAGGACGCTCTGCACGCGGCCGGACAGGACTTCGACGACCGCTTCGGCGAACACACCGACCGCTACTTCCGTCACATCCTGGGCCGGTCGCCGCGCTTCGACCAGCTCACCGAGGCCGCCGCACCCGCGCTCCCCGGCGTCGACTCCGAACCCACCCGTTTCGGCGATCTGGCACGCCGGCTCTGGAACCCCTTGCTCACCAACGAGAATCAAGGTCAGCCATGACCACCCCGAGGAGGAACCCCCTGCCCCTCACCGCGCCCGGGAGCCCCGAATGACCGACGACCTCTTCTCTCTCACCGATCCGGACCTGGCCCCCCGCCCGGCCACCCGCACGCGCCGCAGCAGCGACGGTCCCGCCGGTGAGAGGCGCCGCCGGGAGACCGCGTCCTCGATCGGCGACACCCCGGACCTGTTCGATCTGTCTGGCGCCGAGCCGGATTCGGCGATGCCGGGCGGCGAACGGGAGCGCGATCATTCCGGGGCCGCCGACGACGGGCTGTGGGATGCGCCCGCCGACGTCGGCGATGATGCTGGGCCGCAGGATGATTCGGTCGCCATCTCCGCAATTTCCCATCCGTTCGCGGATTCAGGGAATCGGTTCGAGCTGACGGGGCCGTTGCCGGTCGGGACCACCGTGCTCGAGGCGAGCGCGGGGACCGGGAAGACGTACGCCATCGTGGGGCTGGCGGTGCGGTTCGTGGCCGAGCTGGGGGTGGATGTCTCCGAGTTGCTGCTGGTGACATTCAGCCGGGCGGCGACGCAGGAGTTGCGGGAGCGGACGCGGGACCGGTTCGTGGGAGTGGCGGCGGCACTGGGGGATCCGGAGCGGGCGGTGACGTCGGGGGACGAGCTCATCCGGCATCTGGCGCAGGGGCATCCGGGGGAGATCGCGACGCGGCGGGAGCGGCTGCTGGCGGCGCTGTCGGACTTCGACGCGGGAACCATTGCCACCACGCACAGTTTCTGTCAGCGGATGCTGGACGAGCTGGGGCTGGCGGGGGAGCAGGATCCGGGAGTGCGGCTGGTGGAGGGGATCGAGGATGTGGTGTCCACGGTCGCCGATGACCTCTATCTGAGCCGGTACGCACGTGGCGGTACGCCGTTCGGGCCCGCCGACGCGCAGCGGCTGGCCGCGGCCGCGGTCGGGGATCCGCACGCCCTGCTGCTGCCCGAGGCCGAGGGCGAGGAGGATCCGGCGGCCGAGCGGGTGGCGTTCGCGACGGCGGTGCGGGTGGAAACGGCTCGGCGGAAACGGCTTTCGGGCCTGCGGGACTTCGACGACCTGCTGGTGCTGCTGCACGAGGTGCTGGCCGATCCCGAGCACGGGCCGCGCGCCTGCCAGCGCATCCGGGACCGGTACCGGGTGGCGCTGGTCGACGAATTCCAGGACACCGACCCGCTGCAGTGGGACATCCTGCGCCGCGCTTTCCACGGACACGCCACCCTGGTGCTGGTCGGCGACCCGAAGCAGGCCATCTACGCCTTCCGCGGCGCGGAGGTGCTCAGCTATCTGGACGCGGTGGCGCACGCCGACAGCAAGCGCGAGCTCACCACCAACCGGCGCAGCGACGCGGGCCTGCTGACCGCGCTCGAGCATCTCCACGGCGGTGCGGCCCTGGGGCACAAGGAGATCACCGTGCACAGGGTGGCGGCGACCAGGCCGTTCTCGCGGCTCTCCGGCGCGCCGGAGCGGATCACGCCCCTGCGACTGCGGTGCCTGCCGCGCAGTGGCGCGGGTCCGCTCAACAAGTCCGGGTATCCGACGGTCGGCCGTCAGCGGGAACGGGTCGCCGTCGACGTGGCCGCCGATATCGTGGGCCTGCTCGCATCCGGGGTGCTCATCGACGCGGGCACACCCGGCGAAAGGCCGATCGGGCCGGGCGATATCGCGGTCCTGGTCCGTAACCGGAACCAGCTGGAAATGGTGCGCACCGAACTGGAGGCGGCCGGTGTCGCCGCGGTGCTGGCGGGCGGCGCGAGCGTATTCGGCACGCCCGCGGCCACCGAATGGCTGTGGGTGCTGCACGCTTTGGAGCAGCCGCACCGCGCCGACCGGGTACGCCTGGCCGCCGGCACCGCGTTGCTCGGGCTGAGCGCCGAGGACATCGACGCCGGGGGAGCGGATCTGGTCGGCCGGCTCAGCGCCGAGCTGCGCGACTCGGCCCGGCTGTTCGCCCGCGCGGGCTTCGCCGCCGTCGCCGAAAAGCTCAGCGCCGAAACCAAATTGGCCCCCCGACTGCTCGCTCTCGAGGGCGGCGAACGCCAGCTCACCGACCTGCGCCAGATCGCCCAGCTGCTCGACGACGCGGCCCTGCGCGAGGGCCTGGGCCTGTCGGCGCTCACCCGCTGGCTGGCCGACCGGGTGCGTGATCCGGCCTCCGGCAGCGTTGCCGACCGCAGCCGCCGCCTGGACCGCGACGCCGCCGCCGTGCAGGTCGCCACCGTGCACGCCAGCAAGGGCCTCGAATTCCCGGTCGTGTACCTGCCTTTCGCGTGGGACGCGGCCAAACTGCGCAACCCGCCGACCCTGCTGTTCCACGACGAGCAGGGCCGCCGCGTCCTCGATGTCGGCGGTCCGGACGCGCCCGGCTACAGCTCCCGCCGCCTGCGCGCCGAGGCCGAGGAGCAGGCCGAGGAACTGCGCCTGCTGTATGTGGCCCTCACCCGGGCCGGCGCGCAGATCGTGGCCTGGTGGGCCCCCGCCTACGACACCCAGACCGCGCCCCTGCACCGCATGCTGCTGGGCCGCGAGCCCGGCAGCCCGGCCGTCGCCGACAAGGTGCCGGTACCCGCGGATTCGGTACTGCTGGAACGCATCCGGGAGTGGGCCGCCACCGCGGCACCGGGCGTGATCGCCATCGAGCCGGTGCGCGAGATCACCCGCGCCCGCCTGCCGATCGACGACACCGCCACCGCCACCGAGCCTTTGGCGGCCGCCCACTTCGGCCGGGCCCTCGACCAGGCGTGGCGGCGCACCTCCTATTCGGCGCTCACGGCGGGAGCACACGACGCCCTGCCCGCGGCCGATCTGCCCGAGGGCAGCGGCGTCGCCGACGAACCGGCCACCCCGTCCGTGCTCGCCGAGGACCTCACCGTCTTCGCGGGAGCCAGGCCGTCGCTGATGAATTCGCTGCCCTACGGCGCGGAGTTCGGCACGCTCGTGCACGAGGTCCTCGAATACGTCGACACCGACGCCCCCGACCTGGCCGCCGAGATCCGCGCGCGGGTCCAGCACGCGGTGAGCGAGCAGATGTTCGACGCCGACCCGGACGTGCTGTCGGACGCGCTGCTGGCGGTCATGCACACGCCGATCGGTTTCGGCACGCTCGCCGACTTCTCGACCCGGGATCGCCTGAGCGAGCTGGACTTCGAGCTCCCGCTGGCCGGTGGCGACCATCCGGTCGCGGCGCGGGTGACCGTCCCGCGCATCGCCGACCTGCTGCGCCGCCACCTGCCCGCCGCCGATGTCTTCGCCCCCTACGCCGACCAGCTGGCTCACCTCGACGACACCCCGCTGCGCGGCTACCTCACCGGCAGCATCGACGCCGTGCTGCGCACCACCGGACCGCGATTCGTGGTCGTCGACTACAAGACCAACCGCCTCGGCACCGGCGACCTCACCGTCGCGCACTACACCCACGAGCGCATGGCCGCGGAGATGATGCGCTCGCACTACCCGCTGCAGGCCATCCTGTATTCCGTTGCCCTGCACCGATATCTGCGCTGGCGGCTGCCCGGTTACGACCCGGTCGCGCACCTCGGCGGTATCCGCTACCTGTTCGTACGCGGCATGGTCGGACCCGACACCCCGGGCGGCTGCGGCGTTTTCGACTGGCTGCCGCCCGCGGACCTGATCGTCGAGCTGTCGGCCCTGCTGGCCGGGGACCCGGAGGTGGCGCGATGACCGCGATCCAGCTGGCGCAGCGCGGCACCGGCCCGCTGCAGGTGTTCAATGCCGCCGGGGTGCTGTCGGCGGCCGACGTGCATGTGGCGCTGCGGCTCGCGCGGCTCGGCGGCGAGCGGTCCCCGGCCGTCGTCTTCGCCACCGCGCTGGCCGTGCGCGCGGTGCGCTCCGGGTCGGTGTGCCTGGAGGTCCGGCGCATGCACGAGATCGGCGTCGACGCCGAGGGCGCCGAGGAATCGGCGATCGACCCGGCCACCCTGCCGTGGCCGGACGTGGATTCGGTCATCGCGGCGCTGCGGGTGAGTCCGCTGGTGACCGGCAGCCCGTCCGGGCCGCTGCGCCCGCTGCGGCTCATCGACCCGCCCGGCGCGAACGACTCGGGTCCGCTGCTCTACCTCGACCGGTACTACCGGCAGGAGGAGACCATCCGCCGCGTCCTCACCGAACGAGCCGCCACCCATCCCATGGTGGACGCGGAACTCGTGCGCCGTGAACTGGATCGGCTCTTCCCCGACCACGCCGGACCCGGCGAGCCGCCGGACCGGCAGCGGCTGGCGGCCGCCCTGGCCACCACCCAGTGGACCACCGTGATCGCGGGCGGTCCCGGCACCGGCAAGACCCACACCATCGCCCGGGTGCTGGCCCTGCTGGTCGCGCATCAGCAGGCCGTGCCGGGCGCGCCCGCCCTGCGCATCGCCCTGGCCGCCCCGACCGGCAAGGCCGCCGCCCGCATGCAGGAATCGGTGCGCGAGCAGGCGGGCGAGATCGGCCTGCCCGAGCTGACCGCCGCCACCCTGCACCGCCTGCTGGGCTGGCAGCGCGGCGGCGCGGGCCGGTTCAAGCACAACGAGTTCAACCGGCTGCCCTACGACGTCATCGTGGTCGACGAGACCTCCATGGTGTCGCTGACCATGATGAGCCGCCTGCTGCCCGCCGTGCGGCCCGACGCCCGCCTGGTGCTGGTCGGCGACCCGGACCAGCTGGCCTCGGTCGACGCGGGCGCGGTGCTCGCCGACCTGGTCGCGGGACCCGTTCCGGGACAGGCGAATCCGGCGCTGGAGCGCATTCTCGGCGGCGATCCGGCCGCCGCTGCCGCCCATCCGGACGCCCTGTCCGGGCGGGAGCGGGAACGCCTGCGCGGCGGCATCGTCCGGCTCACCCGCGGCCGCCGCTTCGGGGGGCGCATCGCGGAACTGGCCGTCGCGATCCGGGCCGGTGACGCGGACTCCGCCCTGGCCCTGCTGGCCGACGGCGGCGACGAACTGTCGCTCTACCCGCCCGACGACATCACCGACGTGCGCGCCGACGTCCTGCGCGCCGCCCGCGAGGCCACCGACGCCGCCGTCGACGGGAACGCGACCGCCGCGCTCACCGCGCTGGAATCCCATCGGCTGCTGTGCGCCCACCGCCAGGGCCCCTACGGTGTCGAACGCTGGGATCGCCTGGCCGCCGGCTGGGTCACCGCCGCGGGGATCAGCGCCGATCCCGGTGCCGGGCACTGGTACCCGGGCCAGCCGCTGCTGGTCACCGCCAATGACCACGAGGCTCGCATCTACAACGGCGACACCGGCGTCATCGTCCGCGCGGCCGACGGCACCCTGCGCGCCGCCCTGCAGCGCGGCACCGAGCCCTACCTGGTGCATCCCACCCAGTTCCCCGGTGTGACCACCGTCTACGCCATGACCATCCACCGCAGCCAGGGCAGTCAGTACGACACCGTCTCGGTCGTGCTGCCCGGACCGGAGTCCACGCTGCTCACCCGCGAACTGCTGTACACGGCCATCACTCGCGCCCGGCGGCATGTCCGCATCCTCGGCACCGAGGAATCCATCCGCTCCGGCATCGCCCGCCGTGTGCTGCGCGCCAGCGGCCTGCGCAACCGGGAATGACTCGCCGCGCCGACCTCGCAACACCTGGCCACCGCCGGAGTATCCCGCTGGTAGGCCGGCTCGCGGTGGCGCGATCGGCGTAGCGTGGACGGGGCCCGATACGGCTGTCGCCGTGGTCTTTCGGAGTGTGTGCGACCGAAAGTGGCGCGTGCGGCCGAAAGCGGAAGGTTGCCCATGGCCGAGTGGGAAGGCGAGCGGTCCACGGATGCCGTGGTGTCCGCGGACGGTACCCGGATCGCCTACGTGACCGAGGGAACGGGGCCGGGGGTGATCGTGGTCCCGGGGGTGCTGGCGATGGCGCAGGGGTACAGCGGGTTCGCCGACGCGCTGGCCACCGCGTTCACGGTGCACACGATCGAGCGGCGCGGGCGCGGGGACAGCGGTCCGCAGCGGCCCGGCCACGGTGTCGAGGACGACTGCGCGGATGTGCGCGCGCTCCAGGACGAGACGGGTGCGGCGTTCCTGGTGGGGCATTCGTACGGCGGGTTCGTCGCCCTCGAGGCGGCGCGGAACAATCCGGGCACCCGCAAGGTCGCGGTGTACGAGCCGGGCCTGTCGGTGGGGGGTTCGATGCCGTCCGACTGGATGGGTCCCTACGAGAAGTACCTGGCCCAGGGCAAACCCTTCGATGCCTTCGTCGAATTCATCCGTGCGATCGGCCCGGACGGCGCGCGCAAGGTCCCGCGCTGGATGTTCCGCCGCATGATGCCGATGTTCATGGAAGCGCCCGAGATGGACATGGTCATCGGGCAGCTGCCGCAGAATCTCATCGAGCACCGCCAGTACGTGCGGCTCGACGGTACCTACCACCACTACGCCGAGATCACCGCCGAGGTGCTGCTGCTCGAGGGCGACAAGGATCAGCGCGCGTGGACGGCCTCCGATCAGGAGCTGCTGGCCTCGGTGATCCCGCACTGCGAACGCGTCACCGTGCCGGGACTCGACCATTTCGGCATCGACAAGGGCGATCCGGATCGGGTGGCGGGCTTGGTGGGCGAATTCTTGTCGCGTTCGTAGTGGGTCTCGCTCACCGCGGTCGATAGGCTGGGGCTATGGCCACTACGCCCGAGCACGTCGAGGTGCTGATTGTCGGGGCCGGACTGTCCGGTATCGACGCCGCCTACCATCTGCAGCGCGCCTTCCCGTGGCGGACCTACGCCATTCTGGAGATGCGCGAGGCCAGCGGCGGCACCTGGGATCTGTTCCGCTACCCCGGGATTCGCTCCGACTCGGACATGTTCACCCTCGGCTACCGGTTCCGGCCGTGGCTGGGGGAGAAGGCCATCGCCGACGGCGGCTCGATCCTGGAGTACGTGCGCAACACCGCGGCCGAGAACGGAATCGACTCGCACATCCGCTACCGGCACAGGGTGGTTCGGGCGGAATGGTCTTCGGCGGACAACCGCTGGACCGTCACCGCCGACCATGACGGCCAGTCGGTCGCCATGACTGCGAACTTCCTGTTCAGCTGCTCGGGCTACTACCGCTACGACGAGGGCTACACCCCGGACTTCGCAGGCACCGAACGCTTCCCTGGCCCGATCATCCACCCGCAGCACTGGCCCGGCCATGTCGATGTCGAGGGCAAGCGGGTGGTCATCATCGGCTCCGGCGCCACCGCCGTCACCCTGGGACCCGCCCTGGTCGAGGAGGGCGCGCACGTGACCATGCTGCAGCGGTCACCCTCGTACATCATCTCCCTGCCCGACCGCGACGACCTCGCCGACCGCGCCCGCGCATACCTGCCCGCGCGCATCGCCTACGGCCTGACCCGCGCCAAGAATGTCGCCCTCAGCACGCTGATGTATCAACTGTCGCAACGCTATCCGAAGCGCATGCGGGCCTGGATTCGCGGCTTTCAGAAACGCTGGCTGCCCGATGGCTACGACATCGACACCCACTTCAACCCGACCTACGGGCCGTGGGATCAGCGACTGTGCCTGTCGCCCAACGGCGATCTGTTCCGCGCCATCCGCGAGGGTCGGCTGGATCTGGTCACCGACCGCATCGACACCTTCACCGAGACCGGGCTGCGCCTCGAATCCGGCCGCGACCTCGACGCCGATCTCATCATCACCGCAACGGGTTTGAACCTCATCCCCTTCGGCGGCGTCGAACTGGTGGTGGACGGCCGCAAGGTCCACCTCCCCGACACCATGGCCTACAAGGCCACGATGCTCTCCGATGTCCCCAACTTCGCCTTCGTCATGGGCTACACCAACGCCTCCTGGACGCTGAAGGCGGATCTGGTGTGCGAGTACGTGGTTCGCCTGCTGCGCCACATGGACGCCCACGGCTACGCCACGGCGACCCCGGTGCGCGACCCGTCCATCGGCACCGCGCCCTTCCTGAACTTCGAGCCCGGCTACGTGCTCCGGGCCCTCGACATCCTCCCCAAAACGGGCGACCGCGCCCCCTGGCGCCTCTATATGAACTACCTTCGCGACCTCCCCAAACTCCGCTACGGCCGAATCACCGACCCCGCCATGCGTTTCGAGCGGGCCTGACTCCCACGGAAGCAAATCCATTGCAGCTCAGGTGATCAGCTCTTCCCGGGTGGGGCGACTGACGGGCAGCGACCGCCCCGTCTCCAAAATCGACGATAGGACAGGCGGATGCGCGGCCTCGGCTAATTTCCTGGGAATTCGATGGCCGGATCCTGATCCGAGCCGAGCAGGAAGTGACCCAGGAACACGACGTCCTCGTCGAGCGCGTCGAACTGGGCGATGCGCACCGCCTCCGGTTCGAAGAACACATCGCCCGGCCGCAGCACGACCAGCGGTTCGCCCTCGATCCGGTAGGCCACCGAGCCGGACACGATACTGCCCACCACGGGACCATTGTGCGTGTGCAGGCCGGCCGCCGTGCCCGCGGGCATGGAGATGCGGCGGGTCTGGATGCGGTCGGTGCGCTTGGCGGGCGTCACCGTGACGTCCTGGACGATGGTGCGGGTGATGGCCGAGAAGGATTGGGGCGGCGTGGTTTCCGGCATGCGCCGAGCCTAGACCCGGGGCGCCGATGGCTGACCTGCCGGACCGGTCAGTCCTGGGTGGATTCGAACAACCCCGGAATCGTCAGCGCGTATTCGACATCCGCGCGCGTGCCGAGCATGGTGAGCACCCCGCGGATCATGGTCAGCCGGGCCGCGTCGATGGTGGCCTGATCGGGTTCGCCGTGCGGTGCGTCCGCGGAAATGCGGTAGACGACGAATTCGCAGGTCTGCAGTGCGGTATCGAGGTCGAGATCGGTGGGGGCCGGCCGCCCCAGGCCGATGATCTTGGTGCGCACCAGGTCCCGGATGTCGTCGATGGCCTGCTCGCGATAGGCCGACACCGGCGAGCCCGGATCGTGCAGTTCGGCGAACAGCGGCGCCAGCATCCGGCCGTGACCGCCCGCCCAGTGCAGATACGCCTCGATCATATTGATGCCGAGATCGACCGGTTGCTCGCTGCGTTCCAGCGCGGACCGGATGCCGCCGACCAGGTCCTCGTTGGAGACCGTGAGCACCGCGTGCAGCGGCTCGACGGCATTGGCGAAATAGCGGTAGAAGGTGGGCCGCGCCAGCCCGGCCTTCTCGATGATCCGCGCCACGCTCAGCCCGCGCGAACCCTGTTCGGCGAACACCTCGGCGGTAGCCAGCACGATGCGGGCGCGCACCTGGTCGGCCTGCTTCTCCGTCTGCGGCGGGCGGCCGCGGCGGGCCGGGGTGCCCTTGCCCGCCGGAGGGCTTGACATGGTGTGCGTCACGTCCATTAATCTAACATCAGTGTTCATGTAACACCGATGTTCAGTTAATAATGGGTTTCACCCGCACCGACTCCTCGAGAGGGCGACCAATGACGACTGCCCCGCAGCTCGCCGCCGCCGATGCGCTGCCTTTTGACCTGGTCCAGCGCCTGCTCGGCCACGCCGTCGCGGGCGGTGCGCCCTCGGTGGAGGTGTTCGCGCCCGCCACCGGCGCCAAGATCACCGACCTGCCGCAGTCCTCGGTCAGCGATATCGAGGCCGCCTTCGCCACCGCGCGCGCCGCGCAGCAGGAATGGGCGAGGGTGCCGGTCGGGGAGCGGGCCGCATTGCTGGGCCGCATCCACGACCTGGTGCTCGCCGAGCAGGACACCATCCTCGACATCATCCAGCTCGAGACCGGCAAGTCCCGGGTGCACGCCTTCGACGAGGTCTCCGACGTCGCGGTGAACACCCGCTACTACGCCGCCGAGGGCAAATCGATTCTGGCGCACCGCAAGCCGCGCGGCGTCATGCCGGTCCTCACCCAGGTGGAGGTGCGCAACCGGCCCAAGGGCGTGGTCGCGGTCATCTCGCCGTGGAACTACCCGCTCGCGCTGGGCGCCTCCGACGCGCTGCCCGCGCTGCTGGCCGGCAATGCCGTCATCGGGCGGCCGGACAACCAGACCGCGCTGACCCTGCTCTGGGCCATCGACATCGCCGAGCGCGCCGGTCTGCCCAAGGGCCTGTGGCAGGCGGTGCTCGGGCGCGGCGCGGTGGTCGGCACCGAGGTCATCGCGCGCGCCGACTACGTCGACTACACCGGATCCAGTGCCACCGGGCGCACCATCGCCCAACAGGCGGGGGAGCGGCTGATCGGGTATTCGCTCGAGCTCGGCGGCAAGAACCCGCTGCTGGTGCTCGCGGACGCCGACGTCTCGGCCGCCGCCAAGATCGCGGTGCGGGCCTGCTTCGCCTCCGCCGGGCAGCTGTGCGAATCGATCGAGCGAATCTATGTGCACGACACGGTGTACGACCAGTTCGTCACCGAATTCGTAGCCCACACAAAGAAATTGGGCCTCGGCAAGACCCTCGACTACAGCTACGAGATCGGGTCGCTGACCTTCCCTCGCCAGATCGACACCGTCAGCAAGCACGTCGACGACGCGGTCGCCAAGGGCGCCACGGTCCTCGCCGGCGGCACGGCGCGGCCGGACCTCGGCCCCTACTTCTACGAGCCCACCATCCTCGCGGGCGTGCGCGAGGGCATGACCGTCTACCGCGAGGAAACCTTCGGACCGGTCGTATCGGTCTACCGCGTGTCCAGCGACGACGAAGCCGTCGCCCAGGCCAACGACACCGCCTACGGCCTCAATGCCAGTGTGTGGAGCCGCGATACCGCCCACGGCCGCGAGGTCGCCGCGCGAGTGCGCGCCGGATCGGTGAACGTGAACGAAGGCTTCATCGCCGCGTGGGGCTCGGTGGCCGCGCCGTCGGGCGGGCTCGGCATCTCCGGCACCGGCCGCCGGCACGGGCCCGAGGGCCTGCTGAAGTACATCGACACCCAGACCATCGCGGTACAGCGGGTGCTGCCGATCGCGCCGCTGCCGGGCATGTCGGAACAGCTGTGGGCCAAGACGATGACGCTCTACCTGGGCGTCATGAAGACACTGCGGCAGAAGTGATGCCGCAGTTCATTCGACAGGGGTACAGAGGGGTATGAAGACCGTAGCGGGCAAGAAGGTCCTGGTCACCGGGGCAGCCATGGGCCTGGGCAAGTCGTTCGCGCAGCGCGCGGTGGCCGAGCAGGCCGCCGACGTGGTGCTGTGGGACGTCAACGAGAAGGCGCTGAAGGAGACCGCGGCCGAGCTGGCGGCGCTGGGCGGCAGCCGGATTCACCACTACGTGGTGGACGTGTCCGACCGCGACGCCATCGCCGAGGCGGGCGCGACCGTGCGCGCCGAAGTCGGCGGAATCGACGTGCTGGTCAACAATGCGGGCATCGTGCGCGGCAACGGGTACTTCTGGGAGACCGGCAACCGTGCCGACATCGACAAGACCATGGCGATCAATTCGCTTGCGCCCATGTACATCACGCTCGAATTCCTGCCCGCCATGGTGGCGAACAAGGGCGTCGAGGGCCGCGTCCTGAACATCGCCTCCTCCGCCGGGCTGGTGGCCAACCCCCGCATGAGCGTCTACGCGGCCTCCAAGTGGGCGGCGTTGGGCTGGTCGGACTCGGTGCGCCTGGAGCTCGAGCAGTCCGGCAACGAGCACGTGAAGTTCACCACGGTCTGCCCGACCTACATCAACACCGGAATGTTCGACGGCGCCAAGGGCTTCTGGTTCACCCCCATCCTGGACCAGGAGGAAGTCGTCGACACCTCCTGGACCGAAATGAAGAAGGGCTCCGCCCTGGTAGTCCTACCCTGGACCTCCCGCCTCAACCGCGCCATCTCCGGCCTCCTCCCGCTCAAGGTCCGCGACTTCTACCTCAACACGGTGGGCGTCTACCACTCCATGGACGAATTCACCGGCCGCAAATAGCGATTCGAGCCTGATCGGCTCAACGTAGGCGAGTCGATCAGGCTGGGGCCGGTGCCGCAGAATCTGCGACACCAGCCCCGTGCCATTCCCCGGTCGGGAGGCCGAAAGCTGGGTGAGCTATCCGCTGGTGTCGGAGGTCCGACGTCCCACGCCACCTCGGCAGCTGCCCTGGCCGACGCACCACTGTGCCGAGTACGGGACGTTTGTGGGTCAGCATTGACGATGGCGAGGCCATCTCGTGGCCACTAGTTGACGCGACGGACGTACAGCTGCTGAGTGGCTCGGGCAACTAGAACGCCTTGATCGGAAACGATGTCGGTGGTGTGAGTTGTGATCGACTTGCCGCCCTCGCTCGTGGTGTCATGGATCACCGCGACGTGATCGGAGGGAAGCGACATGGAGGCGGTCACCATCTCACGGCCGGGCGCGATGAACTCAATGCTTGCGGCGCTCGTCCAGACGCGATAGCCGCGCTCCGGTTGGGCCGGCCATACCGACCCGCCGACATATCGAACTCGAGGCTCACAAATCCCGAATCACTTTTGCTCACCGACGATTACGGCTAGGTAGTGGATCCTGGCCATCGCTCAGCACCATCACTGAACGCACGACCGAACGCGCTATGCCGCGTAGTCCGCGGCCCGAACCGGCCGGCGCGGGCCGGTGGAAGATCGATGGGCCCAGCGCCTCACAGGTGCCCGCACACACATGCCGATGAGCGGATGTCAGCGGGCAAATTTGGCGACGGCCTGCGCGGTGACCGGGGTGAAGAGGTTGATCAGGTTGCCGTCGGGGTCGCGGAGCAGCAATGACCGATTGCCCCACGGCATCGTCGTGGGCTCGTTGACGAAATCGTCGACCGTATCCCGCAACCGCTGGTAGTCGGCATCGACGTCGGGGACCAGGAACTCGATGATCGCGGTGTGGTTGTCGGCTGGGCGCGCGCTGCCGGCCGCGAACAACGCGACGGTGCGGGTGCTTCCGATCGCGAGGGTGCCGGCCGGTGTGGCGATTTCGGCGAAATCCGGTGTAGCCCAGGAAGCTTCGACACCGGTCAGGTGCTGATAGAAGCCGACCAGCCGTTGGATGTCGCCGGTGATCAGACGGATCGAGACGAGATTCATTTGCGTACTCCTGTTGTTGGTTGGGGCGGAGGCGCCGCCCGCAGGCCACGTTAGAGCCAATACCGGACAGTTTCCGCCCGGTATACATGCGAGAATTTCCTGATGACGCGCCCCACTGCCCGAGTGCTGGCACTCCTCGAGCTGTTGCAGGCCGGTGGTACCCATACCGTCGGCGAACTCGCCGGACGGCTCGGCGTCGATGAACGCACCGTCAGGCGATACGTCACCCATCTCACCGACCTGGAGATCCCGGTGCGATCGGTGCGGGGCCGCTACGGGGGATACCGGCTCGCCCCGGGGTACCGAATGCCGCCGCTGATGCTGACCGATGACGAGGCGGTGGCTGTGTTGCTCGGACTCCTCACCAGCCGCGGCGTCGGTCAATCGACAACAGCCGCCCACGCGGCCGACAGTGTGACGGCCAAACTCCGGCGTGTCCTGCCCGCACGTCTGACGGCGCGGCTGGACGCACTGATCAACACCGCCGAATTCACCGAGGATGCCCGCTCGGCGGTTGCTGTCGAGACCGCCGTCCTCCTCCGGCTCGCCGAGGCCACCCGCGAGCGCCAACCGGTGGCGATCGGTTACACCGACCGGAACGGGCGTCGCAGTGACCGGACCGTACACCCATACGGGCTCGTCGCCCACTCCGGCCGGTGGTACCTGACGGGGATGGACGGCAACAGTGACGACCTACGTCAGTTCCGGCTCGACCGCATCACGGCGGTGACAACACTGCCCGGAACGTTCACTCCGCCAGCGGGATTCGAGCCGACCGCGCATCTGCTGTCCGCACTTGCCACGGCGCCCTATCGGCACGAGGTATCGATCCGAGTGCAGGGCACCCTCACCCAGGTCCGCCCACTGCTCCCCGCGACGATCGCGACCGTGCACGAGATCGACTCACCCCTCCCTGACACCCACCCGTGGGTCCGGGTCCGAATCCGAGCCGAACAACTCGACTGGATTCCCCCCGTCCTGGCCGGTCTGAACCTCCCGTTCGTCATCGAACACCCCGACGCACTCAACGACGCTGTGCGCGCCCTGGCACGCCGACTCACCGCAGCCGCCGACGGTCCACCCGAAGCCCACCGGTAGACCCATTGCTGTTCTACAGCGGATTGTGCGGGATCGCACCGGTCGTCGGAAGCTCGGCATTTGCGTGCACCGCCCGCGGCCGTACGGCGCTCGGGGTACGCCTGGGTGCTCCCCATCTCGAGACGAGAGACGGGGTATGGCAATGGACTTGCGCTACGGCATGAATCCACATCAACACCCGCGTTGCCGCCGAACATGGGGTTGAGCTCGTCATCGAGCCGGGCGGTGCCCTCCAGTCAAACGTCATCGCCGACGCTTGCCGCGAGCACCGCATCACCCTCGCCCGCACCGGAGTTCGACTCTTCCGCCACTGAATCGCGGCGACTGCCGGGGCCCATCGTTCGCAATCATCCGCTCGTGCCGCACACCGCGCTGGCCGAACAGTCCGGCGCGAGCAGGCAAGGATCTACTTGCCGTTGCCGATCCGGGGCCGGCGGAACGTCCGGAACTGCCGGTGATCTCGATGGGTCAGCGCAACGCCATCGCCGACGAACTCAACGGACGCCCTCGACAAACCCTCGGATTCGTCACACCATCAGAAGCGTTCGATGAGGTGTTGCGATGACCGCTGGGCCCGCACCGAATATCGCGCGCTCGTCATTGGCGGCTAATGTCGTGCGGCCCAGTTCGGGTTCGATCGGTGCAGGGGTGTTCGCGTCGGCGTAAATAGCATCAGGGCGGCTGGCAATCGGACCCGGGCGCCAGCGACGGCATTGGCAAGTTCCGCTCTGTTGCGGTGTGGCGTCGCCGCCCCGATTTCAGCGGTGGACGTGTCGTGGCGATTGTGTGGACGCATTTACTCCGAGGTCCAGTCCGCGCGCGGGCATCAAATGTGACGAAGTCCAACCGTGAAACGTGATGCAGGTCATTGCCCGAGACGGCGTGGTTGGGCATCGTCGGCAGTTCGTTTTCGGAAAGAACCTGGTTGGAGATGCCTGAATGGCCGACCACAATTTTGCTTACGACCTCACGTTGGACGAGGTACGCCGGCGCAGCGCCGTCATGGCGGCGCTCGGTGACGACTGGGATCCGGTCGCGGTGCTCGCCGAGGAAGAACTGGCGTACGACATGCTGTACTCGAATCTCGACGATGAGCAGCAGCGGATCTACGACGAACTCGTCGAGGCCGGGATCCTGCCGGATCGGGCGATGCGCCCTGTCGTCGACTGATCTCACCGCCGAGCACGAACCATCACTGGTGTTCGGCTGGTTGCCTCCAGCGAATGGCGACCTGGCCGCTGCGGCTCTCGGCTGAGCTTCGTGACCAGAGGATGCGCATCATTGCCGATTACTCGGTGATCAGGTTGGCCGAACCCCGAGACCGCGCGCGACGTCGAGCTCGACAGCTCACTGCCGTCGAATGGGCGTCGACCGGTTCGGTTTTGCGGCCGTTGCCGGTAGCGAAGACCCGTACCTGCACCGAGAGTTTCACCGGCACGTCCACCACGGTTTCGCCGTCGTGGACCAACCGGTGGGCGAGGTGGCGGCTGATGCCGTTGCAGCCTTGGACGGCCCACACTCGATTAGCGAATCGTGATCCGGCGGTGAGTATTTCGGCGTAGTCCACAGTGTCAGTGGCGTATCGACCGACGGCGAGGACGTGTCCTGCCGAGTAGATGACCTCGATCGTGGTCGAGCGTTTGTGTGGATCCGTGCCGATGATGACGGCCACCGGTGTCGCATTCTGCCTCGCAATGGGTGGGGTCCGTGCGAAGAGGGCACCGCTACTTCGAGCCGGGCAGACCCCTTTCCCGCCACTCCGGCACCCGGCGGGAGGCAAGCCATGAGAGAGCCGGACCGAATCATGCTGGCGGGCAGCCGATTGAGGGAGCATCCCACCGGGCACCCTCACCGAATTCTGGACGGAACCAGGCGCTGACGCCAGTCTCGAGTAGCCGCTGACCGCGCTGGCCGGACCGGCTGACTCGGGGTAGCTGGCGGCGAGACCGACTGCGGCCCAGAGATATTCGTTACTGCCGGATGCTGTGCGGTTCACAGCCGCGATATTCCTTTGCTCGCCGAGCCGATCCGCGTCTACCGTCGTGCGGATGCGGCGCACCGTCATCATCGGCGACATCCACGGCTGCTTCGATGAGCTACTCGAGTTACTCGAGAAGGTTGAAGTCACAGAAGACGATCTCCTCGTCAGCGTTGGTGACCTGGTCGACCGCGGCCCGAAACCACACGAGGTGGTCAGGCTTTTCCGTGAACGCCCGAACTCGGTGGCGGTCATGGGGAACCACGAACGCAAACACGTTCGCGGGATCTTCTCCTACGCCCAGGAAATCACCCGGCTGCAGACCGGCGATGATTACGCCGACATGGTCGACTGGATGCGGGCGCTTCCCTACTATTTCGAAAACGAACATGTCCGCGTCGTCCATGCCGGCATGGTGCCGGGCATCCCGCTCGCCGAGCAACGTGCGGAGGTCCTTTGTGGTTCCACTCGTGGCGAGCGCGAACTCAATGCCCTGTTCCCCGACAGCGTCTGGCACGACCACTACACCGATGCCAAGCCAATCGTGTTCGGACACCACGTAACCGGCGACGAGCCACTGATTCGCGACAACCGGATCGTGGGCCTGGACACCGGGGCATGCCACGGCGGGACCCTGACGGCACTCAGCCTGCCAGACTTCGCGATTCACTCGGTGCCGGCACATACCGATCACTGGTCGCAGGTCAGGCGCCGATGGCAGCTGCCGGTTCTGAAGACCAAACCGTGGGCCGACTACACCTGGCCGGAACTGAGCGAGGCGATCGCACGGTTCTCCTCGACACCCGATACCGTCACCCAGGCCTGGCTGACAGCGGTCGAGGAATGGGCAGCCGAGCTCCAGTCGGCGTTCCCCGCTCTTGTCGCCGCCGCCCACCACACCGCCGACGGACTCGACACCGATCAGCTGCGACAGCATCCCGCCGCGCTGTTCCTGTTCCAAGCCCGCCACAGCAGGCTTGATCTGCACAGCCTGACCCGGCAATGCAGCACTCCCCGCAGAACGATAAACCTCGCGACCGCACTGGCTTTCGACGTGCCCGAGCTACCCCGATAGTCGAAACATCTCGGTCATTTCAGACCGATTACTGCACAGCCGCAACGCATTTCCAGGCCGTTGCTCGCGTTACCGCGGGGTCTGCCATGCCGAATTGAGTGCCTGTTTGTATGTTTGCTTCCCGGCGTCGAGCTCGAGAACACTCGGACCCTTGGTCTTCGGCGATCGACCGCACGGTGCCGTCGCCGGAGAAGAACTCGTCGCTGACACGGAAATCGATTGCGAAAGTACGGAATTGAGCTGCCTTCACCCGGACTTGAACTGAGTCTCCTTGTCTCGCTGTTCCTTTTGAGGGCAGCATCCGGCCTTCTCAATGGCGACCACGATAACGGCTTGGTTTGAAACGGACGGAAGCTCTGACGTTCGATACCGGCGTTCTCCAACTGACTTTCTGGCGTGATCGTTGACGGCTTGTAGATGCCGCATCCCACTTCTATCCTTACGAGCAGAGGGGACGGACCCTGCGGAGTAGAGATGATCTACGACAATCTGCTAGCGCTGACAGCGCGGGCACCGATCACCAGTGGATTGCGGCAGGGCGAGGCATTCACGCCCTACGCCGCTTTAATCGAGCGGATCGGCCGGCTCGCCGCCGGTTTCATTGACCGTGGCATCGGGCGCGGCGATCCCGTTGCCCTGCTGATTCCGAACTCGCCCGATCTTTTCGTGACCGCCCACGCGCTCTTCGCCATCGGCGCCATCGCGATGCCTCTGGGCGAGACGGCCACGCGAACCGAACTTGCCGCACTCGCGCAAAAGACCGGACCCCGCGCAGTCGTCTCAACTCCCGGTCATGCCGCCGTTGCCGAGACGCTGATCGCAGATGCAGCCCCCGGCATTCCCTTGCTCTTGACGAGCGCCCTTCCCGAAGGAAGCGCAACCGCCCAGCTGCCGAAACTGGGAGGCGATACAACGGCGCTCTACCTCTTCTCGTCCGGCTCGACCGGGTTGCCCAAGGTGGTGCCGCACACCCATGCCGAGCTCGTCGCCGACGGTGAACGAGCCAGCGCAGCCTGGGAAATTCAGCCCGACGATGTCGTTGTGGACATTCTGCCGGGCAACTTTTCGTTGGGCTTCTTACTGGGCGCTACGCAGACCGTCGCCGGCGGTGGAACGACGCTCTATTGGAGCGATCGGCTGCCGCTGGCGCTTTCGCGCAAGAAGCTGCTCGACACCATGGTCCGCGAGCGCGTCACCGTCATGGGCGCCGTTCCGGCAATGTACGAAATCGTCACTGGTCAGACCGGCAGTTTCGACCTCAGGATGCGCCTGGCCTTCTCGGGTGGCGTCGCACTGAAAAGGCCGATCTTCGAAGCGGTGCGCGAGCGCCTCGGTACCCCACTTCGTCAGGATTACGGCTCGACCGAAGCGAGCATGTTCTCGCACAACAACTCCGCCGATCTCGACGCGAGCTGGGCCTCGGTGGGCAAGCCCGCGGGCGACGCCAGGGTTCGCATCGTCCCGTTCGACACCGACTTCGGCCCATCCGTCGGCGAAATGGAAATCAGATCGTCCTCGCTCATGCAGGGCTATCTCGGCGATGCCGTGGCCAATGCCGAGGCGTTCGATGACGGCTGGTTCAGGACCGGCGATCTTGCCTCGCTCGACGAAGAAGGTCGCATCTTCATCCGTGGCCGCAGCAAGCTGCTGATCGAGGTATCCGGCTACAAGATCGACCCCATCGAGGTGGAGGAGACGCTCATGGCCTTGCCCGCCGTCGCCGAAGCCGCAGTGGCGGGTCTCCCGGACTCGCGCAACGGCAATCGGCTGATCGCGTTTGTCGTCAAAGGGGCGGAGGTGTCGGCCGATGAGTTGATCCGCTATGCCCGCGAAAGGCTGTCGGTTCAGAAGGTCCCGGACGAGATCGCGTTCATCGACGCACTGCCGCGGAGCGCGGCCGGCAAGGTGCTCCGCGCGCGGCTGCGCGAGCTCTAGGCCGGTTGAGCCGCTCGCTGCGAAACATAGGCCGCTATGTTCGCAGGCGATTCGAACAGCTCCGGCCGTATCTCCGTGTCCGGGATGCTGATCTTGAATCGCTCCTCGAGGAAATACACCAGCTTTACCAAACTGATCGAGTCCAGCAGGCCTGTCTCGAGCAAAGGCGTCTCGCGATCGACCGGCGCACCGCCGGTTTCGGCCACCATGGCGGAGATATACTCGACTATCGGTCGTTCGATATCGTTCATCACTCGAGTCCCTTATGTAGTCGGCATGTTAGCCAATTTCATCGCGACCTGTAACGGTATTCGAAAACGCGGGAGGAAAGCTTGGGCGATACACGCCCGCTGGGCGAAAAGGAACAACTGCTCAGCCATTTGCATGTCCATGGCGGGCTGATCACCATGCAGGTGCTGCATGTGCGCGGCCGCCTCGATCCGGCGCTGGTGAGGCGCGCGCTCGCCTGGCTACAGACCCAGCACCCCATCCTTCGCGCTCATGTCCGCTACGGCAAGCTGGTCTGGCGGCACATGCCGTTCTTCGCCTATCGCCAGCCCTGGTTCGACACCGACGGCACGACGGAGATCCCGCTGAAGGTGCTCGAGGACACCGACCCAGACGCTTGGCGCACGGTTTTCGCCTCTGAGATCCGCACACCGATCCCGAAGGGCAACCATCCGCGCCTGCGGATCACGCTGGTGCGGCAGTCGCCCGACGCCGACCTCAACCACATCGTCATTTGTGCCGATCACGCGACGCTCGACGCCCAGTCCGCCAACATGCTCGCTCGCCAGCTGCTCGAATTCCTCGCCGATCCAGCCGCGGCGCAACTGAAACCCCCGCTCGACACCACACTGCCCCCGTCGATCGAGGACAGCCTGCTCAGCAAGTCCGGCAGTGGCAAGAAGACCGTCTATACGCCGGCCATTCGGATACCCAAGCAGGCGGTACCCGACCGGAAGAAAGAAACGCGAGTACTGGCACGTCACCTCGACCCCGTCGTAACGGCGACGCTCATGGATGCCATCAAAGCCAACAGAACGACGCCTCACGGCGCGGTAACGGCAGCCTTCCTGCTTGCCTTGCGCGAGCGGTACAGGCTCGATGCCATGACCGTGTTGACCACGGTCGACCTTCGTCGCCTCAGCAGACTCGCGCGGGCGCACGAGACCTTCGGTTGCTACGTCGACATCCTGCGCACCGAGCACCCGATCACCGACGACTTCTGGGCAACCGCCCGTGACGTCTCGTTCAAGCTGATCGCCGCGCTGGCCAAGGACCACGAGTCCGCCTCGATGATGAAGTTTCCGGGATGGGAAGTGTATCGGCACGAAGTCGGCCCAGGGATCCGGCACAACCGGCGCCTCGACGGACTTGCGGTGACCACGACCGGCGAGTCCGGCCTGCAGGCCGCCTACGGCGCCTACACGCTCGAGGACGTCACCAAGGCGGTTTCGCTCGACATGTTCGGCCCGTCACTGTTCGTGATCGCCAACGAGCGGCTCGGCGGCCTCGACCTCAGCGTCGGGTACTCGGCACTCGCGATGAGCGACGATGAGGTATGCCGGCTCACCGACAACGCGGTGGCCCGGCTCGAGCTAGCTGGATAGAACGCCACGCCGATCGCAGCACGCCCCGCGTCGTGGACGAGGTCCCGGAGACCGACCTGGCCGGCCGCCGAGTCGTCCTCTGGCGCGGGCGGATTCGAGTCCCTCGAGGGCGCCCTCGCTGATGAGATCGTTCGCCGGTCGATGCGATCGAAACCGTGCCGTCCGCGGACAGCGGTGGTGGGATGGGTGCTGTGAGCTTCCCTCGGCGGGCCGGGCCGGTCGCGATCCTCGCCTCGCTGGCGCTCGTGGCCGGGTGTGGGCCGGACAACGATGCCTACGTCGCGCTGCAGAACGCCATGAAGGAGAACATCACCGCCAAGGATCACCGGCCGGTGCGGTCGGTGTCGTGCACACCGCATGTCCACGACACGATGCGTGAAGAGACGGCGCATCTGAAATGCGTCGTGGTGTTCACCGATGGCTCGTCGTATACCGCCAATGCGGTGATCCAGAACCAGAATTCCGGCGGCAGGCACAACATGCCGGATGCCTACAGCTGGGACCGTCCTCCCTCGCAGTGAGGTGCCCGCACAGCGGCTTCGACGGGGCAGGCTGTCGACCAGCCATCGGAGACCTGCCGGCTCGGCCAGGTGCCTGCATCGACCCGCTGGCCGGATTCAGTTCACGGGCACGGTGTGGCGGGCGATGACGTCCTCGATCGGTCGGCTCGCGACATCGTGGCTCGCGGGTTCGGTGCCGTCGAGGATGGTGTCCAGAATGGCGGCGCGGTCGAGTGTGGCTGGGAGGCGGTGGGATTCGCGAGCGCTGACGATGACCGCGTGCAGCAGGGTCGCGTAGACGCGGGAGCGGGGGACGGTCAAGCGCCAACCGTGGCGTTCGCGGTCGCGCAGACGGGTTTCGATGGTGTCGAGGACGTCCTGAATGACCTGGATCTCGATCATGTCCGGATCATCGCAGGGCATGGCGACCACCGAAAAGCAGTGTGCTGTACCCGAATACGGCGGCACGTAACAGGGTGAACAGGGATCTGTGCGCGGTCGGCGGCGTTCGCGCCGCACGGGGGTCGAGGACCATGCGCCCGGATGCGACCAGGGCGGTGCGCGCCCGCCAGCGCACCGCGCAGGTGTCGACTCCGCATTGGAGATGCAGTTGCATCGCGACATGTGCTTGTGCGGCAGTCAGTTCGCCGGGATCGGAGTAGCACGACCACAGTCCGCGCACCGAATACCCGACCGTGGCGCTCTCGTTCGATGGAGGTTCGCTGTCGGCGGCTTGTCGCCTCTCTCGTTCGATGCGGTCGATGATCGCCTGTACAGACCACGGGTTGTTGCTGGACATAGTCACCTACCTGTGTGCCGTCGTTGTCGTCCCAGCACACCACCATCGACCTCCTATGACATTGTCATTCCGGGATTTTCGGGAAACGAGGGCAAAGCCCCAGTAGCGGTGTCACTCTGGGATCGGAGCAGTGCCATCCTGACAGAGTCGAGGAGTTAGCGATGCCCGAGGAGAATCCGCGCGCTTCGCTGCCACGTCGGCAGCTCGGGCGATACATACGCCGTCAACGCGAGGAGAACACGGTACTCACGCAGGCCGAGGTTGCGGCTGCGATGCAATGGAGCCACAGCAAATACTCCCGATTGGAGCGGGGTGAGCCCGGCAGGATTCTCGATCGAGACCTTCGTGAGCTCGGCAAGATCCTCGAGATCGCAGACGAGAAGACCGACGCCATGATCGAGCTCGCCCGGCAGGTTGCCGAAAAGACCTGGTACAACAGCTTCAATGACCTCATTCGGGCGAACTTCGATGTCTACATGCGGATGGAAACCGAAGCGGGCGCGATGGAGATCTATCGTCCCGATCTCGTCCCTGGACTGTTCCAAACCTCCGACTACGCCCGATCGCTGAACAGGATCTACTTTCCGAAAGACGGTGAGGAAGAACAGGATCGACGGATCGAACTGAAGCTCAAACGCCAGACGATCATCACTCGCAGGAGGGCTCCCATCGCCATCGATCTCGTGCTCCACGAGTCAGCCCTGCACACAACAGTCGGTAATGACGTGACGATGGCGGCGCAACTGCGGCATCTCGCCGATCTCGGTACCCGCCCGAACATCACCATTCGTGTCCTGCCGTTCCGAGCTGGATTCCCACTCGGGACCCCGGTCGGGCCGTTCGTCACGCTCGACTTCAAACCGGACCCGAAAGGTGTCGCCGAGCCGACGGTCATCTATGTCGAGAGTTACACCGGGGATATGTACCTTGAGGAAGAAGCCGACGTCGGCAAGTACCGCCGGGCGTTCGCGACGATCCAGCACGCCGCGTTGGATGCCGCAACCAGCCGGAACCTGCTGCGGCAGGTCGCAAGAAGGGACTCCTGACAGTGAATGATCGCCTCCGTACCCGGGAGCAGTGGTTCAAGAGCACGTATAGCTCGGGGAACTCCGAATGCGTTGAGGTTGCATTCCTCGATGGGGGACTGGTCGGGATTCGTGACTCCAAGAACCCGACCGGCCCAGCGCTGGTGTTCGCCCCCAGCGAGTGGGACGCCTTCACTACCGGTGTGGTTGACGGGGAACTCGACTCTCCCGCCTGATCCGGGCCGGGCCGGATCCAGTCCTCGCGCAGGATCGCCACCCCATGTCACGTGGACGCCAGGATCGCACTTCTGGATTGGTCTGTGTCATGCTGCGGCTAGTTGGATCCGTCCAGCGGCTGCTGGCGGCCGGAACCTGGTGCGCTGCAGAACATCCGGAAATGCCGGATGTCGAGCAAACGGCGAGATCGGCGCGAACGTGCCGTCTCAACATCAAGGCGGTGCTTGTGGAACATGAAAATGCCTATGGCACTTAGGGTTACGAGGGATCGTTCACCCACGATTCCAAGGTGAGACTGGCGATCGGTCCGCCAGATTTGGGCAGTCAACCCATAGAATGAAGTCTGTCCGGACGACCGGTAATCAGTCCGGCGATCTTTGGGGGACGCGTGATCGCAGCACTACTTGCAGCACTGACTGGGATCGTGGGGCTCGCGGTCGGTCGGCTCTGGGACACGAAATCAGAGTCCACCCGATGGCGACGAGACCAGAAGACCGCCTGCTACCAGCGTCTCGCCGAGGAGTTTCAAGCCACCTACGAGGCGATCCGCATTGTTGCGCTTACCGACTCGGACTCCACATCGCTACAAGCCCTCATCGAACACACCAGAACCGGCGGATTCGCGGCGTGGGACAGTGCGGTCGCAGCGATCTGGTTGCACGGATCGGCAGAGGTAGTAGCCTCTGCGACTCAACTCGACGACGCCATCGGATCGCTCTTCTGCCTGGCAGTGGAACGGCAACTCACGACTGATGACGCCTGGAAGCAGGCGCGAACGCCGGCACGCGAGGCCCTGGAGCGATTCATCGAATCAGCCCGTCGGGAACTGGATCTCCCAGCGGTTCCGGTCAGACTTTTCACGGACGCCAGTGCGCATCCCCCCGGTTCTCCGACCTAAAAGCCCCCGCATCGGAATGTTCTGCGGGCCAGCACTTTCGAGTCATGATCGGTGACCACGACCATCTGTTTGCGATCAGCCAGATCGACCCCGACAATCGCGTTAGTCGCCGGAACCAAGGCTCACAGCCGACTCAGGCGCGCGTTGCGGTTGCGATCACCCCGGGACAGGCCACTACCTTTACTCATGGAACGTCCTCCTATCGGCGATGGGACACCAAGCCCGACAAGCGCATCAGGAGGACGTTCCCCACGTCCAGACACCCGACACGCAGAACGTCTTTCTATGCCGCATACCGGCGGACCTATGTTGCTCAGCGCGGCCCTCGCCGGTCGGCCGAGGTTGCGCTGGCGGCTACCCGGTCAGCAAGGAATGCTTGGGCATCGGGTGTGCGGTGCAACGCCTCCAGACCGTGCTCATCGAGGGGGTCGCGCACGGTGACGATCGTGGCTCCGGCGGCGCGCCAGAGGGCCGTGAGGTGGTCGGCTTGGTCGACCGGCACGATCTCGTCGGTGGTGGCGTGGTAGTTGAAGATCGGCATGGTCGGGGCCGTCGCTCCCAGGGAGTTGTCGCGCAGGAGTTGCGCGAACCGGGGGGCCTGTAGCGGGTCGGCGCCGTGGGCGAGGTCGCTCAACCGGCGGAGCGCGAAGTTGGCGAGCAAATCGTTGACGCAGGCGTCGCCGGCTGCGGCGATCGCGGCGTGACCGCGCTCGTCGAACAGGTCACCGAGGTGGGCTTCGGGGTACTCGCGGTCGTAGGCGACCAGGATTCCGAAGTTGTAGCCGGAGAAGATGCTTCCGTCGAATCGGGCGGTCAGTGTTGTCAGGTCGGCGGGGACCCCGCCGATCGCGGCGCCGGCGAAGGACAGTTCGGGGGCGTAGGAGGGCTGGGTTTGAGCGGCCCACGCGGTCGCGGCCCCGCCGCCGGAGTAGCCGTCGAGCGCCCAGACCGCGTCGGGCCCGATCTCGACGGGCTCGAACTGGCCGGCCGCCCGGATGCCGTCGAGGATCGTGTGCGCGGTCCGCGGCCCGGTCAAGAAGCCCGACTTCGGTCCTTCGTGGTCGGGCACTGCCACGATCCAGCCCTTTGCGAGCATCTGCATGATTGGTTCGGCCGACTGCACGGTGTTCTTCACGAGGGTGTACGACGGTGCGCAGCGGGTGCCGGTCGCGTCCTCGGGGAGCTGTTCGGAGACCACTGGCCGAGGCCCGGGACCGGTCCACGGTGTGGTGGGGACCAGCACGGTCGTCACGCCCAGTTCGGCTCGGTCACGAGAGTCGTTGGTGCGGAACGACAATTGCCAGGCGCGGACTGGTGTGGCCAGGTCGACGGTGACTTCGCGGTGGTCGACGAGTTGCCCGTTGCGGTAGGACTCGAGGTTCGGAGGCGCTGTGTAGAACGGATCGGCGTCGGGCACCACCGAACCGGCGGCCGGGGGGAGGTCCTCGGCCAGGGCCGGTGCGCTCGCCGAGAGCGATCCGTCGTGTTGATCGTTGCCCGGCTCGGCGGTCGCCGAAGTGATCGACAACAAGGTCATTCCGAGTGCGACCGCGGCAATTCCCGCTGTCTGACGCATGTTCCGCTCCTATTCGGTGGTCGTCCGCCGCTCAACGGCGAACGGCTGCCGGGATAGTAACTGACTGAACGGTTAGTCGGCCAGCCGATCGGTGCTTTGCCATGAGAATTCGACCTCATGACGACCACAGATTCCGTGTAGCGATCAGGCGAACTGGTACGTACCTCGATCATCGAGGTGGCGTTCGAGCACTTCGCGCGCCAGCGCGGAGCATTGGAAGATCAACTGGCCGTGCCGATCCGAGGCCGGCGGAACGTCCGCAACTGGACCAAATCCTGGCCGGGATCCGATCCTGACACCAGTCTTAACTAGCCGAGTTAAGTGCATCTGGTAACCACCGGCCGACCCCTGCAAGGATCGGTATGTGATCTGGCCGCCACTTCTCTCCCACGACCGCCTCGACGATGGCGAGGTGTCGTTACGGTCGTACAGCTTCGCCGACGCCGAGGACCTGTTCGAAGCGCTGCGCGATGAACGTGTATGGGAACACATACCTCGCACGGTGCCCAAGGATTTCAGCACGCTTGATGCGGACATCGTGGCCAGCATCGCGTCCGGAATGTGGCTGCCATTCACCGTCCGCCGAGCAGGGGGCGTGGTCGGCAGGACATCGTTGATCTGGGATCCGTCCGCCCCAGAGGGTGTCGAAATCGGGGGAACCCAGTTCACGCCGGCAGTTTGGGGCACCGGAATCAACATGCGAGCGAAGGCGTTGCTGATCGGTGAAGTGTTCGCGCAAGGGGCAGAGTGCATCAGGTTCCGCACCGACGAGCGAAACCTCCGGTCGGCGGCCGCCATTCGCAAGCTGGGCGCGACTGACCTCGGCGTGCACCAGGACACCATCATCCGTCGAGACGGAAGCACGCGTCGTAGCCGCTTCTTTCGCCTCGATCCTCCCACTGAATATGTGTCGACACCGCAGAGCTGAGGTAGTTCAAACATCCGCTACTGCCGCTGACCGCGCTGACCGAACCGGCCAGCGTGGGGCGCCAGCGGTCGGAACCCGCTGCGGCGCAGAACGTCCGCTACTGCCGATGAGCGTGCCAAACACGTCCGCCAGGCCGTGCACTTCGAAACTGTCGCCGGCGTTCAGAGGAGATTGTCCAAGACGAGTTCGCAGAGGTCGGCGTCCACGGCCGCAACAGGGATGAACAGGTCAGCTTCGATCATCATGGTTTGCGCACGGACCGTGATATCCATTGCGGCATAACGGTCGGCGTAGTGGCACGCCATTCCCTCATAGATGAGGTCCTGGGCTCGATTGCCAGGTATACGATCACGATCGCGCATTCCGTACCACAGGATGCTGTAGCGCACCGCCGCGGTGTACTCGTCGAGGAGGCCAAGCCGCCACGAGCGTGCTATAAGCCCGCACACCGTGCCCCAGAATCCCAGTGGCGGCGGCTCGTTCATGTCTTGTTCGGTCTGTTGGGCCAATCGACGCACCGCAGCTTCGATCGCCGGGCCCGGAGCCGTTGCCATGCCGACCAGTTCGGCTGCTGCGGGCCAATCACCGCCGAGAGCGATCGCCCGTTCGGCCAGGTCCGGCCAGTCGAAGTACCACATGCCTAGATCTGGATCAGCCAGGGAATACAGGACCTGTGCCAGTCCGGGCCTCGACGCAGAGGCACCCCCAACTGGAAGTTCATCGTGTGCCAAGAGCAACTTCGGAGCTATGCGGGGCGGATTCCGCTGTAAGGTTGGGTCCTTCGGACAGATCCAGATTGAGAAACTCGCGGCTCCGCGCCGTAGCCAGGGCCTGCCGATACGGCTTCGGTGTGTTGACCAGAAGGCACGGCTGCCCCGGTGACAGGATAACTTCCCGGGTGGGACTGGCCCGCATCAGTTCGATTGTCAGCTCGACTCGGTGGGTGCCAGGCAGCCCCGAGATCTCGACAGTCCTGCCTCTACGTTGCTTTGCTACCTCATGACCGTCCACCACAACGCCGTAGGCGCTCCAGCGCATCTGCCACCCACCTGCCGCGCGGTGCACGACGATCGTCGCTCGCTCTTGCGCCAGCAACCCAGGGTCGGCCGCGGAATAGATCAAAGACCGTGTGATCACCCGTTCCGTTGGTATTGGTGAAGGGTCCGTTGTCGAGGTTCGGTCACCAACCGCGCATCCGAACCACAACACACGCCGAGCCGCCACAGGGTGATGGCTCGGCCGAAATATCGGGCATTAGACCACGTACCCGCCGACATTGGCTACGCAAGATGTTCACACCAACTCGGAGCCGAGTGCTGCCGAACTATGTGGCCACGTGCCTCCAGCAAACGCACGGTCATCAGCGTAAGTCGTTCTACAGCAAGCGGTTCTAGCGTCTTCCATGGCTTCAGTCGACACGAGTGCGCTCTCATGCCGATGGGCGCGCGCCAGACTGTGTTGCGGACCCCCCTTGATGTCACTTTAGGATTCGTGTGTGCTCGACGAGATATGCAAGATCGCATACGCGGTGGATGTGGCAGCACGATTCGACTGGACCTGGGCCAGTACCGATCTGGAGAGATTCTGCGCAGTCCAGGGTTGGACGATCGTTGAACACACCAAGCTCGGTGCCGTCCTCACTACCAACCTGACATTGGCTCGGCCCGAAGCGCGCTGGCGCAGTGAAGACGGGCGCTTCGAGCGAGTGTTCATTTTCGCGGCTGAGAACTCCGGTACCGACGACGTCGAAATAGCACGCCAGAAGTATGACCAATTCGCCGACATCAGCGAGGCGATCGTCTCGACGGTGGGAACACCGACCCAGCGAAAAGCCGGGTCCGACGGAGAGATTCGCTGGGACCTTCCCCGCATCGTGATCCGGCTTCAACTCGTCCACAACCAGTCCTTTCTTGAGTTTGCGAACCCCGAGTACCAGGCATGGCTCGACGCACCGGATGAGGAGCAGCACTGGTGATCGCGGGTAATCAAGATTGGCAAGCCTTGAGTGCCGCGTTGGCACTGACCCTGGCGCGCATGCTCGGGGATGGATGCATGATCGTCGGCGCTCCCGGCAATCGGTTCGCACAGTTTCTCATGGCCCCCGGCGGACTGTGGGCTGAGATCGCGGCCAACTCAGCTATCACCGACCCGGATTACCACATCTCCCCTGCCGGCGAAGCCCTGCTCGCCGCCGACGGTTGGATTCCCCCGTCTGACAACGGATCACTGAACTGGCACCGCCAACTGACTGGCCCGCCCGGTACGCCGACTACGAGGCCCTCGCCGACCGCGTTGCAGCGATACTCTGCGATCTTTTGCAGGTCCCCGCGCCCGCGAAGCTGACCGTGCAATCGTGGGTGAACTTCTCCGACGACGACTTCGACACCAGTGCACTGGCCTGAGCATCACCCAATATCCGCTCTGGCCGCATACCGCGCTGACCGAACCGGCCAGCGCAGGGGTGACGGGAGATCAACTGGCCGTGGCATCCGAGGTCGGCAGAACGCACCATCGTGCCGATTTCACGATGGTCGGCGATGTCGGAGGGCGGCATAGGCTTCTGTGTGGCAGGACTCCGCCGATCGGGCGATCGGCCTGGAATCGCATCTGTCACGGACATACTGGCGGTGCGGATTCGGCGAGGTGGCAGAGTCCTCTCGAACCATAAATGGACAGGAAGGTAGGTTGCGGTGCTGGTAGTCGTGCCCGGCCGAAAGATGCTGGGGCTGATACACGTCCACGCCTGGGTGTTGATCCTCGGCCTTGCCGCGGTAATCGTGCTTTTGGTCAATGTCCCGACTCTGCTGCATGGACTGCCTGCCCCAACCTGCAACGGTGCGCCCATGACGGAGAACAGTTCCTGCCAGGTCCTGGTGGAAGGCTCAGGCTACAAAAGACTCACTTACGATGAAATCCGTCAGCAGCAGCACGGAGGCGAGCACGACAGGGCCGTCATATGGACCATGGTCGGTGTCACCGGATTGGTCATTTCAGCTCTGTTGCTTGTGCCGCCCCGCAAGCGGAGTCCCACACCGTCCGCACGACGGAGAAGGCCCACCGGTCGCACACAGTAGCGCGAAACACTACCGCGTCGGCTCATACGGAGCCATCCCGTATCTTCGGCTATGACGTTGCGTGAAGCTGACCACCGGCTCGCCGACGAACCGCGGGGCATCTGAAGATCGACGGGCAGAGCGTCGTATGGCCGGCGGCAGTGCTCGCTCATGCTGATGTGAGATGAGTTGTGGTACAGGCCATCCGGAATGTTGTGAGGTATGCCTTAGCTTGGTGAAAAACGCCACCTCACGTCGGGATAGCGTGATCAGCTCTGGGCGCGACGGAGACGTGGTAGCGGATTGATATGGCCCGCGCGGGAAAGCTCGCGTGGGCCATGGTCGTTCATGAATGATTAACACTGCCTGTGGTTGGCTCGATAGCCACACGACGGTGACCGCGCGCGCCGGTGACCCTGTGCCATACTCGGCCGGGGTCGGGCGCAGCGCCCGAGGGAGGAAAGAGAACTCAATGGGCCTGTTCGACATGATCCGCGGCGAATTCGTCGACGTCATCGAATGGTTGGATGACACTCGCACCACGCTGGCGTGGCGGTTTCCCCGCTACGAGAACGAGATCAAGAACGGCGCGGAGCTGATCGTCCGGGAGGGTCAGCAGGCGGTCTTCGTCTACCGCGGGCAGCTGGCCGACAAGTTCGGTCCCGGCCACTACCAGCTGACCACCGAGAACATGCCGATCCTGTCCACCCTGCAGGCCTGGCGGCACGGCTTCAACTCGCCGTTCCGGTCCGAGGTGTACTACGTGAACACCCGTGCCGTCACCGACATGCGCTGGGGCACACCGCAACCGGTCACCGTGCGCGACCCCGACTTCCGCATGGTGCAGATCCGCGCCAACGGCACCGCGAATGTCCGCGTCACCGACATCGAGGTGTTCCTGCGCCAGATGATCGGCACCAATGCCGAGGTCGACGCCGACGTGCTCAGCGAGCAGTTGCGCGCCAATGTCGCCCTGGCCTTCTCCGACATGGTGCTGGCCAGCGGCCTGGGCGCCATCGATCTGCAGGGCCGCCAGGTCGAATTGTCCGACAAGCTGCGCGAATTCGTCGGTCAGCGCCTGTCCGGCTTCGGCATCGGGGTCGAGGGCGTCACCATGACGATCTCCCTGCCGGAGGAGATCCAGCAGGCCATGACCCGCGGCGTGGCGCGCGGTGTCGAAGCGGGCGGTTTCATGAACAATGTCGACCTCAACCGCTACCAGCAGATGCAGGCCGCCGACGCCATGCTCGCCGCCGCCCAGAACCCCGGCGGCGGAATGGGAGCCGCCATGCAGGCCGGGATGGGCGTGGTCCTCGGCGGGCAGATGGCCGGCGCGATGCAGGGCAGCATCGCCCAGCCCCAGCAACCCGGCTACGCCCAGCCACAGCAGGGTGGCTACGCGCAGCCCGCCGCGCCCCAGCAGGCGGCACCGCCGCCGCTCCCCGGCCAGCAGCAGTTCCACTTCGACAACGCCGGCCAGGCCGCGGGCCCCTTCCCCATCGAGCAACTACGCCAGTACGTCTCGTCCGGTCAGCTGACCCGCGACACCAACGTCTGGACCGAGGGCATGCCCGGCTGGCAACCCGCTGGCTCCGTCCCCGCCCTCCAGCCCCTCTTCGCCACCCCGCCCCCGCTCCCGGGCACCCCGCCGCCCCTGCCCCCGCAGTAGCAGCCTCCCCCGCCCGGCCCGGCCGGCTCGGCCCGGCCGCACCCGTCGGCACCCTCGAGTGCCGACGGGTCCGCCGCCGTACCCCGCTGGAACCCAACGCCCGACAACTCGGTGCGTCCCGAAAGCCCTTCCACCGCAATGCGCGACCCACGAGTCCGCCGCACCGAGTGAGCCCAGATGAACGACAACCAGCCCCCACACCCCTCCGGCCCGCCGCCGCTCCCGGGCAGCGACCCTGCCACCCCACACACGGCCGACCCTCAACTCTGGACGCCCCCGCTCCCGGCTCATGATTCGAGCCAGAGTGGTCTCCCGCCCATGCACGGGATGACGCCACCCCCACCAGGGCCGAATGCACCCACTGGTGCGCCGCAGTTCGCTCCCGGCGCGGGATCGCCCGTGCCGCCGCAGAATTTCGGGCAGGCTCCGGCCGGTCCGCCTCCGCTGCCGACCTCCGGGCCCGGTGAAGGCGTCCCGGCCACGCCGCAACGCGGGGCGGTCCCGCCTCCGCTGCCAGGTGGCAGAGCCGGACAGCAACAATGGGGGACGCCGGCCGCTTCCGATGCACCGCCGGGACTTCCGTCCGCGCCAGGTGGGCCCGGCGGAGTCCCGCCCATGCCGCAGGCCGCCCCGCCGCAGAACTTCGGTCCGCCACCGGTCGCTGCTGCCGGGCCGGGAACCGTTGCGCCGCCTCCGCTTCCGGGGTCCGGGGCTCCGGCACGAACGTCGGCTCCCATGCCGCCGCCGATCGCCACCGCTGGATCAGGGGTTGCTGCGCCGCCTTCGTCGGGGGCAGGTGGGTTTGGCGGGCCGCCGCCTCTGCCCGGTGGTCCGGGCGAGCAGCAGGGCAGATGGCCGTCGGCGTCCGTTGCGGTGCCTTCGTCTGCTGCGGGGTCGGGAACCGTTGCGCCGCCGCCACTTCCGCACTCAGGGACTCCTCTGCCGTTGCCTGGAACCACGACGCCCGCGGCAGCTGGGCCGGGACCGGTTACGCCGCCGCCACTTCCGGGCGCCGGAGTAACGGCGGGGCCGCCCCCGCTGCCGGGTGGGTACGGTCCTGGGCAGCCGCTGCAAGCGCCCGCGGGTGCACTGCCGCCGCAGGTGATCGTCGCGCCGGTGATCGTGCCGGGTGCCGGGAGTATGGCGCCGGCCGAGGCGGAAAGTCCGGTAGCGCAGCCGGAGGCGGGGGTGCCGGATCGGGCGATGTTGCATCAGACGGAGTTGACTCGGACGTATCCGTGTTCTTCGTGTGGGGCGCAGTTGGTGTTCGATCCGGTGGGGCAGGATCTGCTGTGTCCCAGTTGCGGGAATCGGTCTCCGGTGATGGCGCCGGATGTGGCGGTTCAGGCTCGGGAGTTGGGGCCGGCGATGGCGGCGTTGCGGGAGTTGCAGGCACATGCGGCGGGGCCGCAGGTGACGGGGGAGTGGGAGGTGAAGTGCCAGAACTGTGGTGGGACGACCGGGTTCAATGGGAGTCTCACCGCTACTCGGTGCCCGTACTGCGCCACGCCCATTCAGCGCGATGATGTGCACAATGCGCCGGCCCGGCTGCCGGTCGACGGCGTGGTGCCGTTCCTGGTGGGGGAGAAGCAGGCTCGGGAACTGGTCGAGAAGTGGGTGTCGGGGCGATGGTTCGCGCCGTCGAACTTCCGCAAATATCGGCGGATCGGGGCGTTCTCCAGCCTGTACACCGCGTATTTCACCTACGACGCCGATACCCAGAGCTGGTATCAGGGCGAGCGCGGCGACGACTATCAGGTGCGGGTCGGGACGGATTCGGACGGGGATCCGATCTACGAGACCCGGACCCGGTGGTATCCGGTGGCGGGCGAGGTCGCCAATGAATTCGCGGATCTGCCGGTGCTGGCCAATGACAATATGAACCGCGACCGGATTCGGGCGCTGGAACCGTGGCCGGTGGAGCAGGCGCGCGCCTATTCACCGGAATTCGTGGCCGGGCACCTGTGCCGCACCTACGACAATGATGCCGAGCAGTCGCTCCCGGAAGCGCAGCAGCGGATGGAGTCGGCGATCGAATCCACCGTGCGCGGCGATATCGGCGGTGACCATCAGCGCATCCACCAGCTCAACACCAACTGGAACTGGCTGGCGTACAAGCATCTGCTGCTGCCGATCTGGCTGCTGACGGTCGTCTACATGGACAAGACCTACCAGGTGTACATCAACGGCCTCACCGGCCAGGTGTCCGGCGACCGCCCGTGGAGCAAGGTGAAGATCATCGCCGCGATCCTGGCGGTGCTCGCGATCATCCTCACGGTGATCCTGGTGTACAGCAAGGTGCACGGCCATCACACCCCGGCGCATCCGACCGGGCCGAGCCACTCGACCGTCGCCCCGCCGCGCCCCACCACTCATCGCTGACCGACCGACGAAAGTGAGCCGACCATGTTGATTGTCGTGCTGATCGTGCTGATCGCGATCGGGGCCGCCGTGGGTGGTGTGATGCTGGTGTCCTCCCGTCAGAAGACCGCGATCGCGGCCGCCAACCAGGTCGTCCCCGGCACCCCCACCCGCGCCCCCGCCTCCTGGGCGGGCTCGCACGACCCGGAACCGCGCCTGCATCGCCGCCTGCGCGACGCCATGACGGCCCTGCACACCGCCGATGCCCTCGACGACGCCACCACCATCGTGCTGCGCGCCGAACTCGAGCAGGCCGCCCTGGCCTGGGACGACCGCCTGGTCGCCATGGCCGCCCTGCCCGCCGCCACCCGCGGCGACCAGCTGGCGACCGCGACCACGGCGGTGGAATCGATCGAAGCGGCGGTGGCACAGTACGTTTCGGCCGCCACCCAGCGCACCGCCGCCGACGTGAACGCGGGTCTGACCGCGGCCCGGGCGCAGCTCGAGATCCAGGCCGAGATCCGGAAATCGCTCGAGGCGGGCTGAGCGATTCACCCGGCCGGCGAATCCAGTTCCGCCAGTGAGCGAATGACTGTGATCCCGTCGTCCGGGGCGACTCCCGGACCGCTGCGGACCAGCCAATAGGCCCGCAGCCCCGCATTTCTGGCGCCCAGCGCGTCCCAGTCGTACCGATCGCCGACGTACGCCACCCGCTCCGGCGGCAGCCCGAGCATCTCGCAGCCCGCAAGAAAGATCGCCGGATCGGGTTTGGCCGAACCGAATTCGTCCGAGCACAGGATGGCGTCCCCGAAGTGGTGCAGCAGCCCGACCGTGCGCAGCTTCCCGGTCTGGTACGGCTGGGAGGCGTTCGACACCACGCCGAGCGACCTCCGCCCGGTGAACCGCTCCAGTACCGGCGCGGCATCCGGGAACGCCGACCACGCCGAATCCCGGTGTACCGCATAGCGGGCGAACCACGCGACCGGATCGTCGGCCGTCACACCCAGGTGCGCGAGAAATCGCTCGGTCCGCACCCGCTGCTGTCCCTTGAAGGTGTGCTCACCGGCCAGGAACCGCAGATACTCTTCCTCCTCGATCGCCCGCCACAGCGCCAACGCCGCCCCCGGCGACTCGAAGCGGTCCAGGAGCTGTTCCACCGCGAGATGTCGCAGGAATCCGATCCGCACCGTCGCCGAATAGTCGATGAGCGTGTCATCGACATCGAACAGCACACCGCGAATACTCATGCGCGCGTACCGATCACCACGGTCGCCCCCATGTCCTCACACTCCACGATCCGAGCCGACAGCCCGTACTCCCGCATGATCCCGGCGGCGACCGGAGCCTGCTCCTCGCTCTCCTCCACGAGCAGATACCCACCGGCACAGAGCCATTCGCCCGCCACGGCGGCAATCCGCCGCAGCACGTCCAACCCGTCCGCGCCGCCGTCGAGCGCCCGCCGAGGCTCGTGATCGCGCGCCTCGGGCGGCATCCACGCAATGTCCTCCGACGGCACATAAGGCGTATTCGCCAGCAGAATGTCCACGCGCCCGCGCAGATCCGCGGGCACAGGGTCGAAGAGATCGCCCTCGACGACCCGAGCCCCCACGGTGCCGAGATTCCTCCGCGCACAAGCCACCGCCGCGGGTTCGATATCGGCCGCAGTCAGCTCGACCCGAATACCCTCCTCCGCCATTTCTTTCGCGAATGCCAATCCCAGAGCACCACAGCCGCAACACATATCGAGCGCGACCAGTGTCGAATCCGCATGAGCGACGGTGGTCTCGGCCGGGTCCGTCAGCGTTCGTGGCCGGACGGGCTGATGCGCACCGGCACCGGTACGGGCAGCAGCGCTGGTGGTGCCGGCAGCAGCGCTGGCGGCCGTGCTGTCGTGTGCGATACCGGCGGACACGGGCGGCCGGATCATGCTGCGGCCCAGGGCAATAGCCTGTTCGACCAGAAAGCTCGTGCGTTGTCGTGGGACGAAAACGCCCGGCCCGACGGCCACCCTGAGGCCGCGGAACTCCGCCCACCCCAGCAGATGTTCCAGCGGGAACCCGTCGATGCGCTGCGTGACAAGCGATTCCAGGTGGTCGGCGTCGGTGGCCGCATCCAGCAGCAGCGCGGCCTCGTCCTCCGCGAACACGCAACCGGCCGCACGAAGCCGCGCGACCAGCGTTTCGGTGGCGGAAAGAGTCACCACGTCATTGTGCACGCCCGGACGGCCGCCCCGTTCGCGCGGGGGTCCGAGCGTGGGGGATCAGCGTTCGGCGGGGAGCCGCAAGGTGCGGATGGTGTCGAGGTAGATGCCGCGCTGGCTGCTACGCGCGGGCGGCGGCAGCTGCGAGACGAGCTGCTCGAGGGAGGTGGTCGCGCCGATGACCGGCATTCCGGCGACGATGAAGTCGGCCACCGCGCGGCGAATGTGGTTGGGGGAGGTCACCACAATGGCGCTGGTCGCACCCGCTTCCCTCAGCATCTGCGCGCCGAACAGCGCGTTCTGCACGGTCGACCCGGCACGGTGGTCGGCCACGATGCGGCCGGCGGGAATGCCGTGCCCGATCAGCCAGCCCTGCATGGCCGCCGCTTCGGTGATCCCGTTCTGCGGATTACCGCCGGTCACCAGGATCGGCGACAGGGGCGAGGCGATCGCCTGCAGCCAGGCCGCCTGCATCCGGTTCACCAGCTCGGGCCGCATGGACCCGTCGGGGAGCAGGCCGTAGCCGAGCACCGCGATGCCGGTCTGCGGTCCCGCGATCGCCGGAATCGGATTGGGCAGCGTGCCCACCGCGGCGCCGATGGCCCGGAACAGCGTCCGGGTGTCATCCGCGAGCCGTCCGTCGATGCCGTCGAGGCGGTTCAGCGCCACCTCTCGGGTGATGATGTCGCCGGTGTAATCCGACCAGATCGCCTGCAGCGCCAGCGCCTGCGCGTCATCCGGTGACTCACTGAGCAATTGGCGCAGGTCGGCCAGCCCGGCCGCCTCATTGCCGGCGGTGAAATTGTCCTGCGCGGAGTTGTACAGCGCTGCGGGGTTCGCGTGCGCGGCGCCGCTGCCGAGGATGGTGAGGGCGGCGGCCGCCGCCGCGAGCATGATGGAAAAACGCCTGGCGATCTGCACTGCTGTCGACCTTTCGGGGGTGTCACGCATTGCTTGGTTGCTGGCTATCCATGGAATTAGCTGGCTATTGGCTCCTATCGAATGGAGACACGATACGACTGACCACCCTGGTTGTCGGGTATTTGCCGAACTGATTTCGCCGTTTTGCCCGAAGTCATGGTGAGAACGCGCCGCGTCACGTGTCGTCGCCGGAACACATCGCCCGCCCGGCCTCCGGTGTGCGCGGGGAGCGGCCGGGACTCGGGATAAGCTGTGCACCCGTGGATACGACTTCGCTCATCGGCAAGGAACTCGCCGCCGCCATCAACGCCGACACCAAGCAGCGCGCCGCCGCCCTCACCGAGCAGGGCGCCGCCCCCCGCCTGGCCCTCGTGATCCCGAACGACGACCCCGCCAGCGCCTGGTACGTGAAGTCCCTCAACCGTGCCGCCGAGCGCAATGGAATCGCTTGCGAGAAAGTCGATCTCGGTGTCGACGCCACCGCCGAGCAGATCCGCGCCAAGCTCACCGAGCTGTCGCAGGACCCGTCGGTGGACGCCATCATGCTGCAGACCCCGCTGCCCAAGGGTGTCGGCCTCGACGACGTCAGCTCCGCCATCGCCGCCGAGAAGGATGTGGACGGCGTCAGCCCGCTTTCACTGGGCCTGCTCGCCGCCGGTCTGCCGGGCTTCCCGCCCGCCACCTCCGAGGCGGTCGTGGAACTGGCCAAGTTCCACGAGATCCCGCTCGCCGGTCGGCATGTTGCGGTCGTCGGCCGCTCCAATGTGGTCGGCAAGCCCCTGCTTCAGCTGCTGCTCGCCGAGAACGCGACCGTCACCATCGCCCACTCCCGTACCACCGACCTGCCCGCGGTGACCTCGGCCGCCGACGTCGTCGTCGCCGCGGTCGGCCGCGCGGGCCTCATCACCGCCGACCACGTGCGCGAGGGCGCGGTCGTCATCGATGTCGGCACCAACGAGGACGAGAACGGCAACATCACCGGCGACGTGAACGCGGCCTCGGTCACGGGCAAGGCCGCGGCCCTGAGCCCCGTCCCCGGCGGCGTCGGGCCCGTCACCACCGCACTGCTCATGCGCCACGTGGTCCAGGCCGCCGAGAACGGCCGCTGACAACAGCGAATCAGGGAGCTCTCAGCGCGGGAATCCGTCCGATTCCCCGTGCCGGGAGCTCCCTGATCTTGTCCTGACCGGTAATGGTCACCCGGTAATGGTCACCAGTGCGTGGTGACGGGGTCGCCGACGGAGACGTTGTCGAAGTACCACTCGGCGTCGGCGGGGGCGAGGTTGATGCAGCCGTGGCTGACGTTCGAGTTGCCCTGGGAATCCACGGACCAGGGTGCGGAGTGGACGTAGACGCCACCCCAGGTCAGGCGCTCGGCGAACTCGCCGGTGAGCAGGTAGCCCTCCGGATCGTTGAGCGGGATGCCGATGGTCCGGGAGTCGAAGGTGACCGAGCGCTCGCGGGACAGCACCGGGAAGGTTCCGACCGGCGTTTCGCGCCCCGGCTTACCCATCGACGCGGGCATGGTGTGGGCGACGCCGTCCACCCAGACCGTGAACGTGTGCGCCGACATGTCCGCATCGGCGGTGGTGCCGCCATTGGTCTGGAACTTGGCCTGCTCGCGTCCGGCGCTGACCGTGATCGGCGAGCGGGCGGGCAGGAAGTTCGTGGGTTGCCACATCAGCTGCCGGTCGTCGATCCAGGTGAAGTGGCCGGCGAGGGAGTCCTGCGCGCGGACGTCGACGGAGCGTTCGGCGGCGGCGCGATCGGTGACCGCGTCGGCGAACCGGACGGTCACGGGGGCGGCGACGCCCACCACTTGACCTGAGGCCGGCGTAATGGCTTGGACGGCTGGGAGATTGGGTGTTTCGAGGGCCGCACCCGCGGCTCCGGTTCCGAACGCGGCCGCCGCGGCGACGAAGCTTGCGACGAACAGAGAGCGAATCGGTTTCCGCATTCTTCCATCCCTTCGAGAGGGTGTGGGGCAGGGTTTCTCAGACTATGACTTGGTCATCAGTCCCATCTGGAAATGTACCCGGTTCGTAACCATTGTCCCGGCGTGGGGGTTATGCGAAGTTCGTATCACCAGGTAGAGGGCCGGAAAATGACTGTGCCCCGTTCCATAACGAAACGGGGCACAGTGCAGGCTAATTTGCGCGGTCAGCGGGTGATGGCCGCGACCACATCGTTGTGCAGGGCATCGGCGCGGGCGATGACCTCCTCGATCTGCTTCAGCACCGGCGCGAACTCGGCCGCGGCCGTGCCGTCCAGCGATGTCACATTGATGGCGATGTTCAGCTGCGAGCTGGCCGCCGCGGACCGGGCGCAGTCGGCCGCCGCGCCGATGTCGGTCACCACGTTGGGGTTGCCGATGGGCAGCAGTTCCGTTGCCAGGGAGACGATTTCGTCGGCCTCGGCGACCACGGCGGCGGGCACCCGGGCGGCCTGCAGCAGCGCGGCGGTGATGGCCTCGCCGCGGGCGGCCTGCTCGGCCTCGGACTCCTTGGGCAGCTTGTAGGCCGCGCCGACCGCGGTGAAGGCGGCGGCGTCGGCGTCGGCCAGGGCCAGGGAGCGCTCGCGGGCCACGTCCGCGGCGGCAATGACGCGGTCGATGACCGGGCGATTCTCGGCATCCTTGGCCCGGGTGGTGTACCGCGCGACCATGGCGACCAGGGCCGCGCCCTGGGCCGCGTGCAGCGCCGCGACCGCGCCGCCGCCGGGGGCGGGCACCTTGGCGGCCAGTTCACCCAGGTACCCCCGCAGTGTCGAATCACCGAAGGTGGTGGTGTCCTGAGTCATGAGGGGTGGCCTCCCTTGGCAGTACGGCGAATTCAGGTGATTTCGCCGCCTACCGTACCGGTCGCGGGGCCATGTGCGGCAACCCGCCCGCTGTCGGTGTGCCGACCGGTGAGTAAGGTCCCGGACATGCGTATCGGACTGTCGATCAATTACACCGACGGCTTCAAGGAGACCGCCGCCGAGGTCGCCGACCTCGAACGGGCGGGCCTCGACATCGTGTTCGTGCCCGAGGCGTACTCGTTCGACGCGGTGAGCGCGCTCGGATACCTGGCCGCGAAGACCGACCGGGTGCAGCTGGCCTCGGGCATCCTGCAGCTCTACACCCGCACGCCCACGTTGACCGCCATGACCGCGGCGGGCCTGGACTACGTCTCCGACGGCCGCTTCATCCTGGGCCTGGGCGCGTCGGGCCCGCAGGTCATCGAGGGCTTCCACGGCGTGAACTACGACGCCCCCATCGGCCGCACCCGCGAGGTGCTCGAGATCTGCCGCAAGGTCTGGAAGCGCGAACGCCTCGAGCACAGCGGCAAGTACTACAACATCCCGCTGCCCGAGGGGCAGGGCACCGGCCTGGGCAAGCCGCTCAAGCTCATCAATCACCCTGTGCGCGAGAACATTCCGGTGCTGCTGGCCGCGCTCGGCCCGAAGAACGTGGAGCTGGCGGCCGAGATCGCCGAGGGCTGGCAGCCCATCTTCTTCCTGCCCGAGAAGGCCGACCTGGTGTGGGGCGACTCGCTGAAAGCCGGTCTGGCCAAGCGTGATCCGGCGCTGGGCGACCTCGAGGTGTTCGCCGGCCCCGCGCTGGCCATCGGTGACAATGTCGACAGCTGGCGCGACGGGGTCAAGCCGCACCTGGCCCTCTACATCGGCGGCATGGGCGCCAAGGGCAAGAACTTCTACCACGCGCTGGCCACCAAGTACGGCTACGGCGCCGAGGCGGACCGGATCCAGGAGCTGTACCTGGCGGGCCGCAAGGAAGAGGCCGCCAAGGTGGTTCCGGACGATCTGGTCCGCGACATCAACCTGATCGGTTCGGCCGGATTCGTGAAGGAGCGGATCGCGGCCTTCCGCGAGGCCGGGGTGACCGTGCTGAACGTGGTCCCGATGGCCGGCACCGCGGCCGAGCGCGTGAAGCTGATCGAGCAGCTGCGCGAGCTCCTCTGACCGAGCCGTGAACGCCGCGAAGCCGAGTCCGGAATGAACCGGACTCGGCTTCGTCGTTTCACGGGCGGCCCGCAGCGGTGTGCGGGCAATACCCTCAGCGCAGCGCGCTGAGCGCTTCGTCCAGGGTGGAATGCAGCGAGAACACCTGGTCCAGGCTGGTCATCTTCAACTGGCGGCCGGTGGCGGGCCCGTCGGCCACCACCACGAGGCGGGTGGCCCCGGCGCGCTTGTGGACGCCCACCAGCACCGCCATCCCCGCCGAGGCCAGGAAACTGACCGCGGACAGGTCGATCACCAGTGCGGCGGGCTTGCCCGCGAGGGCCGCGTCGATCGCGCTCTCGAGGGCGGGGGCGGTCGCCAGATCGACTTCGCCGGTCACGGTGAGCACGATGGCCTCAGCGTGCGGGGTGACCGAGGTGGTCATCGTTTCGGCGAAGGGATAGCCGTCTCCGGAAGTAGTGGTCACATTTGTTAAATCTGCCATGATCCGTCCGTTCGTGCTGCATCGTCTACCACATCGGTACTGGTTCGGTAGCGGGCGTTATAGCGAAAACCGCAGCTACCGCACTCTTTCGGAGTCCTCCGAAACCGCCCGCCGAATTTGTGCCGGCGGGCCCAGATTCACATGCGCCCGGCCGCCGAAAATGAAACGGCCATTAGTCGCACCGACATCCGCACCCGGGTGCCCGGACCGGAATTGTCGATGTCGAGCTCATCGGTGAGCGCACGCATCATGGCGATGCCGCGGCCCCGGTGACCGGGATCCGCGGGCAGCGGCCGCCATACCCCGGTATCGGACACCTCGATGGTGAGGGTGTCCACGCCGCAGTCCGCGCTGAGCCGCACCCGGCCGGGCTCGCCGCCCAGATACGCGTGCTCGATGCTGTTGCTACAGGCTTCGTTCGCCGCCGCGACCAGATCGACCGCCGTATCGTGCGGGACCGCGGCGGCGCTGAGCCAGGAACGCAGCGCGCGCCGGATGCCGGCCAGCTCGCGGGCTTCGGCGGGCACGTCCAGGCGCAACGGCCCGGGCGGCTGCCGGTAGACGACCATGGCCACGTCATCGTCGTAGCCGGCGGCCGGCCGCAGCCGCGACAGCACCGAATCGGCCACCTCACGCGGCAATTGCCCTGCCACGCGCGACAATTCGTCGGCGAGTTCGACGAAGCGATCATCGATGTCGACCCCGCGCTGCTCGACCAGGCCGTCGGTGAACAGGACCAGGGTGGAGCCCGGGGCCATGGCCGTCGTGGCCTCCGGGCGGCGCGGAATATCGAAGGTGGCCAACGGGACTGCGCGACCGCCCTCCAGCAGCCGGCCGCGCTTGGCGGGCTCGGCCAGCACCGGTGGCATGTGCCCGGCATTGGAGTAGCGCACCAGCCCGCGCACCGGGTCCAGGATGGCCGCGCACACGGTCGTGCACATGGCCCCCGGAATGCGGGAGGCCACCGTATCCAGTTCGGCCAGCAGCTGGGCCGGGCCCGCACCGCGCAGCAGCAGAGCCCGTGCGGCCGTACGCAATTGGCCCATCACCACCGCCGCGGAGAGACCACGGCCGACGCAGTCGCCGACCACGACGCCGATGGTGCCGTCCTCGAGCCGCACCACGTCGTACCAGTCGCCGCCGATCTCCAGCGGGGGCAAAGCGGGCTCGTAGTGCACCGAGAAGCGCGGCGGCAGTTCGATCGGGCCGAGCATGGCGCGCTGCAGGGTGAGCGAGGTGGAACGGGCCTGGTCGAAGTTGCGCGCCCGCTGCACGGCCAGGCTCAGATGCCCGACCAGCAGTGAGAACAGGGCCCAGTCGCCGGGTGTGATCACCCGTGGCGCGGCGAAGCGCAGCCACAGCGCCGAGTCGCCGCTCTCGCCGAGCGGCGCCACGATGCCCTCCGAACTCGACGCCCCCTCGGGGATGGCGAACATGGTGCGGCCGGGCTGCAATCGGGCGCGGTCGAGCAGGGCGCGGGCCCGGGCGTCCAGGACGCGCCGGGATTCGCCGCCCTCGGCCGGCTCGGCCTCTCCGCGTCGGCGGATGGGCTGGGTGTCGTGCGGGGCCAGGCCCGCGCCGGTGTACGGATTGTCCTCGGAGACATACAGTTCCGGGCCGGTGTGATGGTTGGGCCAGACCGAGACCACCGCGGCCTCCGCGCCGATGGCGCGCCGCAGCTCCTCCAGGCCGACGGTGAGCACCTCGACCACGCTGGTGGCCGCACCGACCGCCGTGGCCAGCCGGGAGACCGCCTGGTCGCGGGCCTGGGCGTCGTGCTCGGCGGTCACATCGCGCAGTGTGCCGACGAAGATCCGTTCCCCGTTCTCGGGTTTCACCAGCGAGGACGTCGATACCGCGAGCCACAGCTGCCGCCCGTCGCGGTGGCGGATGGGCATCACGAAGCGGGCCGCGTCGGTGCCCAGATCCGGGTAGCGCGGCGCCTCGGGCACGGTCCAGGGGTGGGGGAGCGGATACGGAATCCCGTCGGGCCCATAGCCGGTGAGCGCGCCGAACGCCGAGTTGACCTCGACCAGCGTGCCCTGGGCGTCGACGACGAAGAACCCGTCCTGCAGCGACTCCACCAGCGCCGTGCGGAAGGCGTCGCGGCCCGCGAGATCGTCGGCGCGCGAACGCTGTTGCTCGTAGCGCCTGGTCCCGTCGAGGAAGCCGCGGGTGGCGACGTCCAGCGCCGCCATGGTCTGCAGCAGGAACTCCAGCGCCGCCTCGGTGCGGTCGGTGCCGTCGGGCGCGGGCCCGAGGCCCTCGAGTTCGAGCAGCCGGAAGTGGTGCTCGGTGAGGTCGAGGATGCTCACGCCCTCCACCAGCGCCCGCCGCCCGAGCTCGTAGCCCTCGGCCAGGGTGTTCTGATTGGGGGCGCGCAGGTGCAGCCGCAGCGCGGCGGCGTACGCCTCGCGAAACGCGGCCAGTACCGTACTCACGCTGTGCTCCATGGGCGTGAGCGCAGGCCCTGCCTGGTTACGCAAGTTTCCGCCTCCGGGCCTCGACCGCTCATGCCGGGTTCTCGCTCATGGCTTCACACTCGGAATGGGTTGGGAGGGATGGGATTGCCCGCGATGGCGGGCCGCGAGCACGAGCGCGTCGTCGGTGTCCTTGGCGTGGCGGGCCAGGATTTCGGCGGTGATCTCCGCGGTCGGCTTGGACAGGTCGACGGTGTCGGAGAAGTGGCTGGTGATGCCGTCGGTGGACATGAGCAGCAGGTCGCCGGGGCGCACGGCCACGGTCTGCGGCTGCAGGTTCGGCGGCAGCAGGTAGCCGACGATGCCGCCCGAGAGCAGGGCGGTGGCGCGGATGGCCGGTTTGCCGGGAGCCGCTGCGACGATGCGGGATTCGACATTGCCGACGCCCAGCCAGTGCACCCGGTCGCGAGAGTCGAACAGCGCCAGCGAGACCGCCGCGCCGCGGGTGTCGGACATGGCGCGATGGCACAGCAGCAACAGCACATCCAGTGGCTCGGCGCGGTTCTCGGCCAGCACCTGCGCCGCCCGATCGGACGCGTCGGCAGCCGCCGCGCCGTGGCCGAGACCGTCCAGCACGGCGAAGAGCACCGAGCCCCCGCCCGCGTCGAGCACGACCGATCGGTCGCCCGAAACCCGTTGCCCGGGCAGTGCGCGACCGGCGACGGCCCATTCGACCGCGCCGATGAAACCGTCCTCACGCACCGGTGGGCACCCACTTCCACATTTCGACGAGGGTGCCGTGTCCCGGCCTGGAATTGATGACCATGCCGTCCATCAGTCGCTTGGCGCCCGGAAGACCCAGTCCCAGACCGCGTCCGGTGGAGAACCCGTCCTCCATCGCGCGCGGAATGTCGGGAATGCCGGGCCCACTGTCCTTGGCCTGCACCACCATCGAGCGCCGGCCGTCCCGATCCTGCACGGCCAGCCGGATCTCCCCGGTGCCCGCGTAGCTCGTGATATTGCGCGCCACTTCGGAAATGGCGGTCGCGATCATGGTGCGATCGGAGAGCGAGAAGCCGAGTTTGGCAGCCAACTCCAGCCCCGCTTGCCGAGCGGTCACGATGTCGTTCGACACGTTCACCGCGATCACCACGTCGTCAGCGGCCACGTTCACGACCGTCTCGTTGGCCTCGGCTCTGCGTCTTCTTGTTCAGCCAGGACAGGCCTTCCTCGAGGTCCAGCGCCGTGTGCATGTCCTCGAAGGTGAGCCCCAATTGCACCATGGCGAAAGCGACTTCGGGCTGTAGGCCCACGATGACCGTTTCCGCGCCCCGCAGCTTGGTCATGTGGGCGATGGTACGCAGCGATCTAGCGGCAAAGGAGTCCATTACGTCGATTGCGGTGACATCGACGATGATGCCCTGGGCTCGGTATCTGCTGACGTAGGTCATCAGATCGTCTTGCAGGCGTTCGGTATCCGCGTCGGTGAGCGCTGACTGCACCGACGCAATGAGATAGGTGCCCTGCTTCAGAATGGGTACCGGCATCTGACCCGCCCTGATTACCGTCCGTCGCGATCGGTGACGCGCGACACCTCGTAGCCGAGCAGCCGCTCCGCTTCCTCGATGCCACCCTGGAGGTCACCGACGGCATTCATCTTCGACAGATCCAGGCCGATGGTCACCAGGGTAAGCGCGATCTCCGACGACAGGCCGGTAATGATGACATTGGCGCCCATGAGGCCCGACGCGTCGACCGTTTGCACCAGGTGGTTGGCGACCGTGGAGTCGATCGCGGGCACACCGGTGATGTCGATGACGACGACCTTGGCGCGGTTGGCGCGAATGGCGCGCAGCAGCTGTTCGGTGAGCTGACGCGCGCGCTGCGAGTCCAGCACGCCGATGATGGGGAGGATCAGCAGCTGCTCACGCACCTGGAGAACGGGCGTGGACAGCTCGCGAATCGCCTCCTGCTGCTGGCGGATGACGCGCTCGCGCTCCTGCACGAAGGACACGGCCACGGTGTTGGCGATGCGGTTCGCGGCCGGTTCGTAGGCGTCGAGCACCAGCTTCAGCAGCTCGAAGTCGGACTGGTACTTCTCGAAGAGGCTGCGCGCCAGCACGTCTCGCAGCAGGAGCACGATGCCGACGACCTCGTCGGTCTCGACTCCTCTGGGGATGATGCGCTCGGACAGGTCGCGCGCGTAGGCCTGCAGGGCTTCGACGCTACCGGTCTCGAGCACCTCGACGTAGTTGTCGTAGACGGAGGTGGCCTCGGAGAAGATTTCCTCGGGCGTCATGGCGGTGAGCAGCTGGGCATCGGTGATGCGACGGGCCCACTCCTCGCGCAGTTCGGTGCGGTTCTGCCGCAGGTGCTCGACGAGCTGCGGAAGCAGGTTGTCGACGGAACCCGCGGGCAGCGAATCCGCCGAGAGACCGATGGACACGTCGGACATGAAAACTCCTGCCCCTTTCGCTAAGGCCAGGTCGGGTGCTCACTTCTACGACCGATAACCGGCCGTGTGCTCGGTGCCGACCGCCGTCGGAAGCCGGTGCCGAGCCTAGTCTTACCCAGTACCCGATGGGTGCCAAACCAAACGCTGGTGGGCTGGGAATTCGGTGTCAGGTGTGCTCGTCGCGGGTTTCCGGTCTGCGGTGATGGGCCAGCAGTGTGTCGTAGATATCTGCCAGCGCCGTGAGCTGGCCACGATCGAGCACATCCACCATGTGACGCCGCACACTCTCGACATGCGAGGGCGCGGCGGAATCGAGCACCTGCGCGCCCTTTTCGGTGAGGACCGCGGCGGTACGGCGGGCGTCGTCGGGAATGGATTCGCGGGCGACCAGGCCGCGCTTCTCCATCCGGGTGATCTGATGCGAGAGCCGGCTCTGCGACCACTCCAGCACGGCCGCGAGTTCGGCGAAACTGCGCCGGTGGTCCGGGGCGTCGGCGAGCCGGGCCAGCACGGTGTATTCCACGTAGGTCAGATTGGATTCGCGGAGGGAGTCCCGCCCGACCGCGGCGGCGATGAGGTCGCGGGTGAACACGAATCCCAGCCAGGCGCGCATCTCGACATCATCGAGCCAGCGGGGTTCGGCCACAGTTCCACTCCCGGTTTCCGTTGTCATGCTAAATCCTCCCCGCCGCCGACAAGCGCATCATGCACAGGTAACACCCGCTCGGTTGAAGGTGCAACATGTACCTGTTCGCGGCATCCTGTCGCGGATTGCGGTGCCCTCGACAACGACCCATGGTGCCCGTCGCCGCGTCGTGCGCAGCGTCGAACACACTGGCAAACGAGCGAACATGGCCGGGCCTGGTCATCGGCAGGTACGCACGGGTCGGTACAGTCACTCTGCTTGAACCGTCGGCTGACCAGCCCCCAGCCCTGCTCGAGGAGTCCGATTCGTGACCGCGCCTGATTTCCTGTACTCGGATCTGCTGCCCATCGGTACGGACGAGACGCCGTACCGGCTGCTCACCACCGAGGGCGTGAGCACGTTCGAGGCGGGCGGGCGGACCTTCCTGCAGGTGGAGCCCGAGGTGCTGCGCATGCTCACCGCGGAGGCGATGCACGACATCAGCCACTACCTGCGGCCGGCGCACCTCGCGCAGCTGCGCAAGATCATCGACGATCCGGAGTCCAGCGGCAACGACCGGTTCGTGGCGCTGGATCTGCTCAAGAACGTCAATATCTCCGCGGGCGGGATCCTGCCCATGTGCCAGGACACCGGCACCGCCATCGTGATGGGCAAGAAGTCCGAGGGCGTGCTCACCGGAGCCGATGACGCGGAATGGATTTCGCGCGGTGTGTTCGACGCGTACACCAAGCTGAACCTGCGCTACTCGCAGCTCGCCCCGATCACCATGTGGGACGAGAAGAACACCGGCAACAACCTGCCCGCACAGGTCGAGTTGTACTCGCAGGCAGGCGATCCCGCGCACCCGTCCTACAAGTTCCTGTACATGGCCAAGGGCGGTGGCTCGGCCAACAAGTCGTTCCTGTACCAGGAGACCAAGGCGATCCTGAACCCCGATCGCATGCTGGAGTTCCTGGACGAGAAGATCCGTTCCCTGGGCACCGCGGCCTGCCCGCCGTACCACCTGGCGGTCGTCATCGGCGGCACGTCGGCCGAATTCGCCCTGAAGACGGCCAAGTACGCCTCGGCGCACTACCTGGACAACATGCCGACCGAGGGTTCGATGGCCGCGCACGGCTTCCGCGACCTCGAGCTGGAGGAGCAGGTCTTCAAGCTGACCCAGTCCTTCGGCATCGGTGCGCAGTTCGGCGGCAAGTACTTCTGCCACGACGTGCGCGTGATCCGCCTGCCGCGCCACGGCGCGTCCTGCCCGGTCGCCATCGCGGTGTCCTGCTCGGCCGACCGCCAGGCGCTGGCCAAGATCACCCCCGAGGGCGTGTTCCTCGAGCAGCTGGAACGTGAACCGGCGCAGTACCTTCCGGAGCAGACCGACGCCATCCTCGGTGGCGACGTCGTCGAGATCGACCTGAACCGGCCGATGTCGGAGATCCGCAACGAGCTGTCGAAGTACCCGGTGAAGACCCGGCTCTCGCTGACCGGCCCGCTGGTGGTGGCGCGCGACATCGCGCACGCCAAGATCAAGGAGCGCCTCGACGCGGGCGAGCCGATGCCGCAGTACATGCGCGACATGGCCGTCTACTACGCCGGTCCCGCCAAGACGCCCGACGGCTACGCCTCGGGTTCCTTCGGTCCCACCACCGCCGGTCGCATGGACTCGTATGTCGACCAGTTCCAGGCAGCGGGCGGCTCGCACGTCATGCTGGCCAAGGGCAACCGCTCCGCGCAGGTCACCAAGGCGTGCAAGGAGCACGGCGGCTTCTACCTCGGGTCGATCGGCGGTCCCGCCGCGCGGCTCGCGCTGGACTGCATCAAGTCCGTGGAGGTCCTCGAATACCCTGAGCTCGGCATGGAAGCCGTGTGGAAGATCGAGGTCGAGGACTTCCCCGCCTTCATCGTCGTCGACGACAAGGGCAACGACTTCTTCGCCGAGACCTCGAAGCCGATCGCCCTGCGCGTGCGCGAGCGGTCCAAGGAACGCGTCTGACGCCAGGAGGCATGCGAAATGCGGAGGGCTCACCGGATCGAAACTCGGCACCACCCCGATCCGGTGCCTTCCGCCCGGCGTCGCGGCGGCCGCTACGCGGTCGTCTCGCTGGCCGCCGGGGCCGGAATGCTCTGCGGCGCACTGCCCCTCGCGCACGCCGCACCCGCTCCCGCCGTGCGCAGCGGCCCGCTCGCCAGCCCGGTCGCGAGCGAAACCGATGGTCTGGACCCGTGGCTGGCGCTGGCCTACAAATTCGCGCTCGCCGAGGCGCGGGGTCAGGGTGTGTCGTTGTGGATCGTCTCCGGCTATCGCACTCCCGCCGAGCAGGAAGCCCTGTGGGAGGACGGAATTCGCACCTACGGCAGCCCCGACGCCGCTCGTCGGTGGGTGCTGCCGCCCAGCGAATCCACCCACGTCACCGGCCAAGCCATCGACGTCGGCCCGCGTGAGGGCGCGGCCTGGCTGGAGGCGAACGGCAACCGCTGGGGCCTGTGCCGCATGTACGACAACGAATGGTGGCACTTCGAACTGGCCACCCTCCCGGGCTTCGCCTGCCCGGCCCGCCTGCCCGACGCGAGCAGCCGGTGACCGTGACCGTCGAGCCAGGAGGCAAGTGGATGCGCGCGCAGAGCCCTGACCTATCGAGCGCCCGGCGGCGACCGCCGGGAACCCGCAGGGCGGCCGCGGTGGCCGTGCTGGCCGGCGCCGGTCTGATGGGCGGCTCACTCACCGCGGCACACGCTGCCGCCCACCAGCTTTCGGACGCGGCACCCACCGCCGACGGCCTGCCCGCAGCCAAGGCCGTCGCCGCCGGCACCGATGGCCTGGCCCCCCGCCTCGCCGCCGCCTACAACGACGCCGCCACCGAAGCCCACAATGCCGGTGTCTCCCTGTGGATCACCTCCGGCTACCGCACCCCCGCCGAACAGGAAGCCCTGTGGGAGGACGGCCTCCAGACCTACGGCAGCCCCGAGGCCGCCCGCCGCTGGGTGCTCCCCCCGAACGAATCCACCCACGTCACCGGCGAAGCCATCGACGTAGGCCCCCGCGAGGGCGCACAGTGGCTGGAGGACAACGGCTCCCACTGGGGCCTGTGCCGCATGTACGACAACGAATGGTGGCACTACGAACTCGCCACCACCCCCGACGGCCCCTGCCCGTCCCGCCTCCCCGACGCCAGCGACCGCTGACCCCCTCGTCCCACGGGGCATAGGACGCAGGCACCGAGGGTGGGGCCGATGCCCTCCCAACAGTTTTCGACTGTGCGACAACCAATTGCGTTGTGCCCGTGAATCGTTGCGCGCGATCCCGACACCTGCTCGCGTCGGCGATCGCGTATGTTCCGCTCCGGAATTCGCGGGGATGGCAGCGACGATGCGGTTCGGACGTCACGCTCCAGCTATAGATTGCAGTGATCGGCATGATCGATATCAAGTCTTGGACACTATAGCTACAGCTCAGGCACAGTGGAGCAGGTCGGCCCACATGGGTCGTCGAGCCTCGGAGAGGAGTTCCCATGCCGAATCTCGCAGCCGGTCTCGGGCGGTTCCAGCGCGATGTCTTCCCCGCCAAGGCCGGGCTGTTCGCCCGCCTCGCCGGTGATCACCGGCCGGGCGCGCTGTTCGTCGGGTGCTCCGATGCCCGCGTGGTGCCGGAACTGATCACCTCCGCCGAGGCCGGGGAACTCTTCGTCATCCGCACCGCCGGCAATCTGGTGCCGCCGCACACCCCGGGCGCGGCGGACGGTGTGGTGGCGAGCATCGAGTACGCGGTGGGTGTCCTCGGCGTCACCGACATCGTGGTGTGCGGGCACTCGGCCTGCGGCGCCATGACGGCGCTGTCCGAGGGGCAGGACCTGTCGACCCTGCCCGCGGTCGCGGGCTGGCTGGGCCACGCCGACGCCGCCCGGGCGCTGGTCGACCCCGACCTCACCGGTGCCGCAGCGGTATCCGCGCTGGTTCGCCACAATGTGGTGGCACAGCTGGCCAACCTCGCCACCCATCCCGCGGTGGCCCGGGCGCTGTCCCGGCGGACCCTCACCCTGCACGGCTGGGTGTACGACATCGGCACCGGCCGCGTCGAGGCACTCGGTGCCGGGGGCGAGTTCAGCACTCTCGCCGCCTGATTCCCCGTTCTCCCGAAATCCGACCTCCGATTTCGCGTCCGCGAAACGGTTTCCCGAAAGGAGGCACCGCCATGGTGCACGCACAGTTCGATCCGACCGCCCGCGAGGAGGTGGCCGATGCCGCCGTCGCCGCCAAGATCGCCAAGGACCTGACCTGGCAGCAGATCGCCGACGCGGCCGGCCTGTCGGTCGCCTTCGTCACCGCCGCGGTGCTCGGGCAGCACCCGCTGCCGGAGAAGTCCGCGCTCGCGGTGGCCGAACTGCTCGAGCTCGACGACGACGCCGCCCGGCTGCTGCAGACCATCCCGCTGCGCGGCTCGATTCCCGGTGGCGTGCCGACCGATCCGACCATCTACCGCTTCTACGAGATGCTGCAGGTCTACGGCACCACGCTGAAGGCCCTGGTGCACGAGCAGTTCGGGGACGGCATCATCTCCGCCATCAACTTCAAGCTCGACGTCAAGAAGGTCGCCGATCCGGAAGGCGGCGAGCGCGCGGTCATCACCCTGGACGGCAAGTACCTGCCGACCAAGCCGTTCTGAGGCCCGGCCGCCCGGAGATGACCTGAATGTCCGGAACCGGAAGCTGATCGGTCATGTCCGGGCACCTGGCGGTTCAACTGGTGACCGTACCGTCGCGGCTGAGGGATCACGGCGGACGGAGATGTGATGCTGGAACCGCGACTTCGGACCATGTGGCTGGCCAATGCGGCGAGCGGGGCGGCGGCTGTCGCCGTGCGCACGCCGCGCCCGGTGTTCGCCGCCCAGGCACGGCGGGCGCAGCGCGAGGCCGTGGTGGCCTCGGATCTGGAAGTCGTGACGGTGACCGATCATTCGGCCGTCATCACCTGGACGACCCGGACGCGGAACCGGGCGGGGCGGCTGCGGCCCGCGCCCGCCGACACCGAGCTGCGCATCGCTCCCGCCGACGGGCGCGGTGTGCCCCGTGTCCTGGTCTTCGAAGGCATGCGAACGGCGTACCACTATGCCGAGGTCCGGGATCTGGAACCGGGGCGCGCCTATCGATTCGAGGCGTACTCCGACGGGCAGCGCGCGGTGCCCGCCCGGACACTGGTGACGCGACGGTCCGGAACACCGGAATCCACCGGCATTTTCACCACCTTGACGCCGCCGCCGGGGCGGCTGCTGCGGACCCTCGCCCTGGCCAACGACCTGCATTACGGCGAACCGGCCAGTGGGCTGTTCGCGGGACTCTTCGAAGGGCTGCGGCACAGTACCGACGAGTATCCGGAGTTCATGCTGCAGGCCATGCTGGAGGATCTGCGCCTGCCGGATCGTGGGGCGGACCATCTGGTGGTCGCGGGCGATCTGACCGATTCGGGAACGGCCGAGCAGTCGCGCGGAGTCCGGCACAGTCTGGACCAGTGGGGCAATCTGGGCCGGGATTACTTCGTGTGCAGGGGAAATCACGATGTCCGGCCACCGGAGGAGACCGACCACTGGGGTCAGGTGTTCCATGCGCGGGACCGGCTCGTCGAATACTTCGTGGGCGGCCTGCGGCTCATCGGGCTCGACACCACCCGGGCGCGCGGCGCCGGCGGCACCCTCGACCCGGCACAGGTGGCCCACCTGCGCGAACTGCTGCGCGGCGAACCCGACCGGCCGACACTGATCTTCGGTCACCACCCGGTGACCAGGCATGCGGCGGTGAGCAATCCGGGCGGGCCCGGCTTCGTGCTGGATAGGTTCAACGCGGCCGCGCTGCACGCCCTCTACGCCACCGCGCCCGGGGTGTTCCTGCACCACAGCGGCCACACGCACCGGAATCGGCTGAGCCGCCCCGATTCCGGAATCGGTGTGGAATTCCTCGAGGTGGGGGCGGTCAAGGAGTATCCGGGCGGGTACACCCTGGTGCGGATCTACGAGGGCGGCTACATGGTGAACTTCTGCAAGACCCGGTCCGAGGCGGCGCGGCGCTGGAGCACGCGCACCCGCAGCCAGTACCTGGGCATGCACCCCGATCACGCACTGGGCAGTTTTGTCGATCGCAATCACGTCGTCCGGCGTGATTTCTCCGGCCTGTGCGCGGAGCCCACGGCGAGTTGACCAGCAACACACCGGTTGACGCACCGGTAGGTCCGGTCAATACGCCCACAATTCCCGTGCTGTTCGGCATACTGCCTGATGCGAGTGCGCGCCGCCCCACCTGGATCACCTACCCAGGCCCGATCGGATATCGCGATGTCCCTTCGTTCACCGCTGTGCGCGCGCCGCGGTTTCGGCATCCTGGGTTCGGCACTTCTCTAGCAACGGAGGCATGGTGGGCAGGCAGGGCGGGCAGTACCGTACGATTCACGGCACACTCCAGCACCAGCGCCCACCCGTTCGCGTCACCCGGCGCCCCGCCCAACCTGCCCGAGATGACGTATTCGCTACCAGCTGGCTGATTTTCGAACTGCCCACCGCGGTCCTGCTGGCCGTGTTCGTCGGCACCGGCTGGCTCGGCTACCTCCAGCACGCAGGCACCCCGGCTCAGCCGCGCTCTGCCGTAGTGGTGCCCGCCGATACCGCCCGCCCGGGCGCTCACTGAGTCGGTTCGGTACCAGACCCGGCGATCCGACCGGCAGCTCGCGGCCGCGGCGATCAACCGCGAGACCGATTGCGCCACTGAGCGTCCGGGTCGTATTCACCAGCCCGGACGCCGATACCAGCGACGGCACGATCACCGCGCGCGTGGCGTCACGGCGGCCGCGGTGTGCTCCAGCGGAATGCTGCAGCGGCGGATCAGGCCCGGAAGACGACGCCACCCCGGTGCCGCTGGCTGCGGGTCACCGGGGTGCTGGCGCACGGATCGGCCGAAGCTGGTGCAGCGGCGGCCGATTCGGCGCGAAGGGTGTCAGTCGTCGAGGGAGCTGCCGTTGCGGGAGCGCGACGCGGCGCGGGCGCGGCGGCGGGCGGCCTGCAGTTCGGCGAGTTCCTGCTCGAGGGTCTCGGCGATCCGGAACTGGCCGGTGTCATAGACATTCAGCGGCGGGACCGGATCGGTGAGATCGGCGAGCGGGGAACGGTCGTCCTCTTCCTCGGTCTTGCGGCTCTTGCCGGTGGCGGAGCGGCGCTCCTTGTCGGCGGGTTTCGCGGTGTCCGACTGGCTTTCGGCCCGGGCAGGTCGCGGCTCGACCACCTGGGCTTCGGCATCGACGGTCTTCTCGGGCTCAGCGGGAGCCGCGGGAAGGGCCGGGGTGGGAGTCGGCACCGCCGAGGGGGAAGGGCGGCCGGGCCAGGAGACGACGGTGGGCATGGAGCGGCGGATTTGTTCGCCCGGGTCCGGCAGATCCCGGATCTGGTCCGTGGCACGCACGATGGCCAGACCGTACCGACCGGCCGCGGCATTGTGGATCAGCAGCGCCACACCGATCATCACCGGTGCGATGGCGTGCACGGCCACTTCATACCAGCTGCCGTTCTTCAGGTACGGGTAGGTGTTGAGCATGACGGTCAGGCCCAGCAGCGCGAACTCGGCCACCACGACCTGCCGGCGGCTGTCGATCACACCCCACTCGGCCACCTTGTTGGTGCCGATCATGATGATCACGAGGCAGACGCTGATCATGCCTTCGAGCAGGTAGCTGAACCAGTAGAGCGGATCGCTCGCCCCGCCCGGGGCGATGTTGTGCTGCACGTTGACCGCGGACCAGAGCATGCCGGCCGCGACCACACCGGCGAGCGCGCGCTGACTCCACGCCCGATGCTTGTACAGGGACGCCAGTTTGGCGTGCGGGCTCGATTCCCGCCGCTGAGCAGCGATCGCCTTGCGCGCCAGCAGCAAGTCGCGAATGTCGGCCTTCTCAATCTCTATGGTGGTCTGTCGGGCCCGATCGGCCGCTGATGCCGCGGCCTCGGCCTGTTTCCAGCGCTGCGCCCGCTCCTGCTCGCGGATGCGCTCGGCCAGGTCGCGCTCGGCGACGAGCTCGGTCTCCGACAGCGCATCGGTGAGAGCGGGATCGTATTGGTATGCCAGCCGTCCCCGGGCCTTCTCGACCCGTTGCGCCAGCTGGGTGACCTCGTCCTCGCGCGGATGTTCGATCGTCAATTGGTCCCCCGTCCAGGGAGTCCCGATGGCTGACAGGTGATTCCGGTAGGCACGGAGAACATTTCTAGTCGATACACGCCCAACCGCGAAACTGTTGATTTGCCGATGGTCCAATCCTTACGGCGCGCCGCGCTGCGACACGCGGAATTGAGTGGGAGTCAGGGCAGTACGAAGACGTCGTCCGATCGGCTGTCCAGAGGGGTTGCCGACCGAAGTTCGGGCACCACCATATAGGACCCGGTCGCATCGCGCAGGAACCGCGACCCGCACGGGTGAAGCTGCGTGGGCGAAGGATCGAAAGACGGGCGGACGGTGGGAGATTCGGCGCGGGGGTCAGCTGATCGTCTCGAGTTCCTCGTCCAGCGGGATCGCGCCCTCCGGGCCGTGGGGGAGGCGGCGGCGGTTGGGGGAGCCGAGGGCGGTGGTGAGGTCGGTGCCGTCGTGTTCGGCCAGGAGATCGTCGGAGTCCCAGACCAGCAGGGTTGCGCTGACGGTGTTCTCGGCGGCGGAGTGGGCCAGATCGTAGTGGGCGCAGGCGGGGACGTGGGGGTAGGTGATCCAGAGGTCGTAGCCGGTCATGAAGAGGTCGAGATCGAATTGGACGGACAGGCCGAGGAGTTCGCTGCGGCCGTTGTCGTCGACACCGGCGAAGGCCTCGTCCAGGGCCAGCAGGCGAGGGGCCTGGGGGTCGGCCGAATCGAGCATGACGTGGGCGGCGGCGAAGAGCGGAAGGTGCAGGGACACCGACTGTTCGCCGCCGGAGAGGGCGCTGTGCCGGGCGACGGTGAGGCGGTCCTCGGCGCCGTCGGCGGTGACGATGGTGAACGAGAAGACGCGCCAGGTGCGGTAATCGAGGGTGGCCGCGAGGATCTCGGGGAAGGAGCGCTCCGGGTGGGCGGCGCGCGCGGTGCGGATCTCCGCGGCGAAATAGGCGCGGATGGTGGACAGGTCCTCGGGGGTGAGCTCGGCGGAGTCGCGGTCCAGGAGCTTGCAGACCGCGCGGGCCGGCTCGGAGAGATTGTCGGCCAGCACCCAGTGCACGCCGATGGTGTTGCCGGAGGACATCCGGCGCTGCCTCATCTCCGCGCCCATGCGGGAGATGAGATCGCGGGCGTCGCAGGTGCGTTCGTGGATCTGCTGGGCCAGCCCGGTCAGCAACGCGTCCTCCAGGATGCGGCGCTCGGCGTCGGTGAGCAGCAGCTCCTGATCGCGGCGGGCCGCGCCGATGCGCTCGGCGAAATCGGCCAGCGCGGACAGGCCGTGGTCGTCGTGCACCTGCACCACGGTGAGGCCGTCGGCGGCATCCCAGTGCAGGCGATAGTCCTGGCGGGCCGCGGTCAGCGCGGCGTCGAACTCCTGCAGGGCGGTGGTGACCGCGCTGCGGGTCGACTTGCGGGCCGCCTCGCCCGCGCGCACCGAAGCGGTTGCGGCGGCGAGATTCTCGAACAGGGCGGACACCTCGGCGGGCAGCACCGTGGGCTCCTGCTCCGGATCGCCGTTCTCGATCCGGTACAGCAGCTGCTCCGGCGTCGACCACGCGGCATCACTACTGGGCCAGCGGCTGTCGACGGGGGCGCCCAGCAGGCTCAGCAGATCCGGGCGCGCGTACGGGGCCAGATGACGGACGTCGGCGAGCAATTCGGTGAGCGCGGTGCCCAATGTGTCGTGGGCGGCGCGGTGCGCGCCCTCGGCCGTGCCCACCGCCTCGATGGCCTCGGCCGCGGCCTTGCGGGCCGCCTTCTGCTCCGCCCGCGCCGCCTCGATCTTCTCCCGGGCCGCGTCCAGCTCGCGATCGATATCCGCGGCGCCGGCGCCGAGTGCCTCGCGCAGCGTCTCCAGTTTGCGCAGCTGCTCCTCGTACCCGGCCCGCGCGGCCTCGGCCTCCTCCGCGAATGCCTCGGCCAGGTCCTTGGATTCCTCGAGCCGATCCCCGGCCTCCCGGGCCCGCTCGTGCTCGCGCTGATGATCGCCGCGCAAGCGCAGCAGCGCCGTCCCGGCGTTCTCGAAATGGCGGACAGCGGCCGCCAGCGCATCCAACTCGGCAGGATCGCGCGGCGCGCGATGATCGGCCGCGATGGCCCGAACCTTCTTGTCCGCGTTGGTGTATTCCGCCACGGCCTGATCCAGATCCCGTTCGGCCTGGCCCGCCGCTTCCGAGCGCGAGCGCAGCATGCCCGCCGCCTCGGCGACGCTCCGCAGCGCGGCGGTGACCGCGGTGGTCCGCGGCAGCGCCTTGGCCGCCGCCGAAATCCGCCCGAGCTCCGCGGTGGCGGCCTGTTCGTCGGCTTCGGCGGTATCGGCCTCGCCCACAGCCGTTTCGATGGCAGCGGCCAGCTCAGCCAGCCGCAACTCGCGCCGGCGCGCGCGGGCGGTGGTGCCGATGAACTCGGCGTCGGATTTGACGTGCCGGCCGACCTGCACCCCCTGCCGGAACCGGCCGTCGGTGGCGATGGTGAGCTGCCCCTCCGCGCCGACAGGTTGTGCCTCGGCCCCGGTGGCAGTGCGCCCCTTGCCATCCGCGCCGACGGCCGTGATCGACCCGGCGACCTCGTGCAGCGCGATGGAGGCCAGAATGCCGGAGACGATCTGGCGCGGCACGGTCAACGTGCCCGAATCATCCTCGGCGACAAGCATATCGGCGAGCGTGCGGCCGGTGGGGCGCAACTGCGGCGGCAGCGGCGTCAGGAACTGGTCCGAAGCATGATCCGGCAGTTCGGCATCCGCGCACACCCAGGCGTCGAGCAGGTTGGCGGCCTGTAGCGCCGCCTCGATCCCAGCTGCCTCGTGCGCACCGACGCCGTCGGCGAAACGCACCAATCGCCACAGCGGCGCGCCGGCCCGATCGGGTCGAGCATCGGTACGCGCGGCGAAAGCCGGTGGCGCGTCGTCGCGTTCGGCCGCGACCCGCTCCCGCTCGGCGCGCAGTTCGCCCGCCCGTGCGGTCGCCCGGGCCGCCCGCGCCCGCGCCTCCTGCCGCCGCGCCCGGATCTCCTCGGTCAGCGGTTCGGTGCGTTCGGCGAGCACTTCGGCCGGTGTGGCCGGAACGGAGCCGTCGTCGAACACGTCGACAGGTCCCCGGCCGGTCGCAGCCGTGTCGACGGGTCCGCCGCCATCCGGTCCTGTCGCCGAACGCTTTCCGCCCGCCTTTCCGGTTCCGTCCTGGGCCGCCGAGTCGCCGCCGGTGCGAGACCCGGCCCCCATCGCGGCCTTCGTGCCGCCGCCGGCCGGTCGCGGGGGGTGCTCGGTGCCGACGTGCCCGAAGGCGCCGTCGAGCGCCTCGAACAGGCCGTTGCGAATCGGCGCATATACGTCGCGGTGGGCGTCCCACCAATCGCGCAGGGACACAGCGGTGTTCGACCGGGCCAGGGCCACTCCGGCTTCGGCCTCGGCCAATTCGGCGGCGGCGGATTCGCGCAGCTCCACCGCGCGCTGTGCGGCGCGTTCGGCCCGGGTGCGTTCGGTGACGGCCTGGTCGACCAGGGTGAGGGCGCGGCGGACGGCACGGACGTCGGCGTCGCGCTCCTCGGCGTGGGAGCGGACGGTGGTGGTGAGGTGCTCGGCGCGGGCCGATTCGGGCAGGGCCGACCAGCCGATGCCGGCTTCCTCCGCGGCGGTACGGAGTTCGTCCTCGCCGCGGGACAGTGCCGAGGCGGCGTTGGTGACGGCGGCCTGGGCGCGTTCGGATTCCTCGAGCCGCTGGTCCACGGTCTGACGGGACTTGAGGGCCTTGTCGCTGTGCACGGCGGCGGAGGTTTCCAGCCGGCGGACGGCGCCGGCGAGATCGTCGAGCTGCTGCTTACCCTCGTAAGCGCTGGAACGCTGAAGGGTTTCCCGGTCGGCGAGGGCCTGCTCGTAGGCGCGGTCGGCGTCCTCGGCGCGGGTCTCGGCGGCCGCGCGCTCGGTGTCGCGGCGCTTGCGCAGGGCGGCGGCCGCGTGCAGGGCGGTGCTGGAGTGGGTGACCGCGTCCAGGCGCACCCGCACCTGGTCGATGTCCGTCTTCGCCTGCACGGCAAGGTATTTGCGGTAGACATTGACGAAATCGCGGGTCGCGGTGTCGGCCTGGACCAGGCCCTCGAGGGTGCGCCCGACCTCCTCCATATCGCTGAAGGAGCGGGCGGCGTCCAGGATCAGCTGCTCGTCCAGCGGGCGCAGACCATCGGTGAGCGCCTGCGAGAGGCCGCGCGGGTCCAGGTTCTTGGCCAGCTGCGGGCGGCGCAGCGTCAGGATCAGATTGATGAGCTGGTCGTAGCGCTGCTGCCCGAGCCCGAACATGCGGGCGTCGATGGCCGCCCGGTACTCGACCGGCCGGTCCACGATGGCGTCGGAGCCGATCTGCTCGGCCAGCTGCTTGCGGGTCAGCGGCCGGTCGTCGGGGCCCAGCAGCGAGAAGTCCACGCCCACCCGGCCGTCGGCGACGAAATACCAGCGGGTCACCTTGTCGTTGGAGCGGGTGGCGCGCATGCCGATGCCGATGGTGACCGTCTCCGGCCCGGTCCAGCTGCCGCGCGCGAACTCCATCCACACGTACGAGTAGGCCGATTCCTGCTTGCGGTACAGCAGGTTCGACTTCATGGTGCGTTCTTCACCCGCGAACGGATTGAGCCGCCGCGGCTCGATCCGCCCGTCCAGCACGAACGGGAACAGCACCTCGAGGGCCTTGGTCTTGCCCGAGCCGTTGGGCCCGCGCAGCACCAGCCGCCCGTCGGCGAAGCAGAACTCCTGGTCGCGGTAGTCCCACAGGTTGATGATGCCCGCCCGGGTGGGGACGAAGCGCACTCCACCGTGAATGTGGTCGGCCATCAGTTCCCGGATCCCTTCTCTGTCGAGCTGTCCGCGGGCGCTGTCGTGCTGTCCGCGGGCACGGCGTTCGCGCCGAGTTGTGTGGGGGAGATGAACAATTCGGTCTCCGCGCGGGTGCGGACGGTGACGATCGCGCCCCGGTACCGGGCCAGCGCGGGCAGGATGAGCAGGCCGCCGTCGACCGGCTCCACCAGCCGCAGCCGCTCCAGCAGTGAGACCGCCTCGGCGGTCAGGCCCGGCACATCGGCCTGCCACTGGGCGGCGAAGGTGTTGCCGTACCGGTCGGTCAGCATCTGCACGGTGTCGCGGATCCACGACGACTCGAGGAACGGGAAGTCGGGGATCTCGGGCTCGGCCGCTTCCACGTCCGAATCCTCGTGCGGCCCGAAGACATTCGTTGGATTTGCGAGTGGAGCGAACACGGTATTCGACGGAATGGCGGTGTCGAGCTGCTCCACCAGATCCAGCAGCGGGCGGTCCGGCCGCGGCCGGCGTACGACCGGATTGTCGATGTCCAGCACCAGATCCGCGATCTCACCCGCCAGCAGCAGCGCCACCTGCGCGAGCGTGCCCGTGCCCGGGAACCGCACATCCGACAGCCGCCCCGAACTGTCGATCAGCGCAACGCCTTCCGCACGCCGCTCGGCCCGCAGCCCGGTGAGGTACTCGACCTCGGCGACCAGCTTCTCCTGCCCCAGCAGCGAGCGCTGCGGCTCGTCGAGCTCGTCGGCGTAGACCACGGGCTGCTCGACCAGGGCCCGCCGGACCTCGCGTGCCGCCAACGCCAGTGCGGGGGAACGGGTATCGGATCCGCTCGCCTCCTCGCCGAGCAGTCCGGTGACGCTCTGGAGATGCTGCAGCGCCCGCGGCGGCCGGAACAGCGCGAAGACCACCGACCGGTCGATGTCGTAGAGCGCCTCACCGGCCTCCGGGTCGTTCGCCCAGCCCCCGGCATCGCCGTCGGCGAGGGTGACCGCGCCGCGCGCCGCCAGCCAGCCGACCGCGTCGACGAACGCATCCCGATCCGCGGCCCGATCCGGCGCGAGTTCCAGGCCCTCCACCCGTTCGGTGTGGGCGGCCACCTGATCGGCCAACTCCGACAACGTGATCTGATCCCCGGCGCGACCCAGCGCGGCCAGGGCCAGGGCGAGGTAGGCGTAGCGGCGGCGATCGAACAGCCGGTCACCGGTGGTCCGCGCGGGCCGTCCGGCGTCGAGCCGATCCAGCACCGGGAACAGCCGCGCCGTGGTCTCGGTGACCTCCAGCCGATACCCGAACAGCTCGGCCAGATCCTCCCGCAGCTCCGTCGCCCACCGCCGTAGCAGCGGCAGCGCAATGCGATCCGGATACGTGCGGGTGACCAGGTGATTGGCCAGAATCACCCGCGCCGCACGCTGATAACTGTCCAGCGCGAGCGAATCGATACTTCGCGCGTGCATCAGCCCACCTCCCCGCCGCCGACAGCGCCGCCCGCGGGCGTGACCGACGGATCCGGCCGATTCGACTGCGCGGCCGGGGATTTGCGACCACGCAGGGCAGCGGTCTCGCGAACCTCGAGTCGCCGGTTGTTGAGGTGCAGCACGCCCTTGGACGTACGGACGAGTGTGGACCCCTCGTGCTCGGACACGGTGAGTGTCACGCCGTTGTCGGAGCCGGAGGTGCCCGGCACCCGCCCGCTCACCGGCACCCACGCGGTGGACGCGGCGTCGAGCAGTTTGAGCAGCACCTCGGTCTCGCCCTCGTCGAGCTCCCGCTCGTAGAGGTCGGCGGCGGCCAGCGAGCGTGCGGCCTCCGCGCGGGCGCGCTGGGCATCGAGCTGTACCTGGCGCAGGCGGCGAATCCCCGCGTCATTGCGCTGCAGCCGGGCGGGCGCACCCGGCGTCGGCGGCCGCCCGGTCTCGGCGAGGGTGCGGGCGATCTCCAAAGGTGGTGCGTCCCACCAGGATCGGATGGCCGGAATCACATCGGCGTCCGGGTGCTGCATGGCCAGATGGCGGGGACGGCCCAATCCGAAGACGGCGTCATACAGCGCGTGCGCGGCCTCGGCGGTCGGGGCGGCGGTGAACCATCCGGCGAGGTGTCGCAGCGCCGATTCCCGGCTGACTCCGCCCTTGCGGGTCTCGGTGACTCGGCGCAGCAGCGAGAGCACGGCCGCGATGGCGCTCATGGTCGCTTCGCGCAGCCGCTCGCATTCGGTGAGCCCGCCCTCGTCGTCACTGATGAACCAGCCTCGCAGCCCCTGCCAGCGCGCCCGCCAATCCGCTTGGCGCTCAGCGGTATTCAGCAGCACCCGCTCGTCACAGCGGGCCGCGCGTTCGACGAGATCCTCGACCCCGGTGTGCTCCACCTCGCGGATGGCGGTGGCCAGCCGCGGCGCGAAACGCGCCAGGTCCATGGAGAATTCGCGCATGTGCGCCAGCAGTGCGTCCTTGTGCGCGAGGAAGGCTTCGGGGGTGGCCTCGGTGGTCCGCACCAGATCGCCGAGCGTGAGATAGAAGTGCGCCGCCCGCTCGGCCAGATCCGACAGCGCCCGGTCCAGCCGGTTCAGCACCCGGTAGACGCGCGGCGCGTCCGCGCTCTTGTTGGCCTCGGCGAGGGTGTGCAGATCCGCCAGCAGCTCCTGCAGCACCAGCCGCGAGAGCGCGGCCTCGTCCAGCCGCGCCGCCAGCACATCCGAAACCGCCCGATATGCCTGATAACCCGCCTGCGAGAACTGATAGACGAAATGCCGGTTCCGATACTCGGCCAGCGTCGCCGCCCGGGTCCCGTCGTAACTGCGCTCCAGCACACCCCACTGGTGCAGCTGCTCCAGCAGCGGACCCACCTCGGTGGCGGTCAGCGCGGGCGCGCCCGGGCAACGATCGAGCGAGTCGGCGACATCGGAGGCGTGCAACAGCACCACGTAGGCGGCGCGGGCGGTGTCGAAGGCCCGCAACACCCACAGGTAATCGGCCCGTTTCTCGGCGGTGGCGAAGGAGAACAGACGCAGCCGGTCGGCGTCGCTCCGCCTCTCCGCGCTTGGAATCTCCTCGGACCCGACCCCCCTCGGGTCGGGCAGCAATCCGTCAGCGGACTCGGTCACCGGGAGAAGGTTAGTACTCCCTCCCGACCGGTTCGGAATCGTGCCGAGTGTCGGCGCGCCCGATCCGGCCCCCCGATGACCGATTCCGGGTCCGCGATCGCCGGTCAGTTACCGAGCGCGGCCACGCCCGCCTGCGCGAACTTCTCATCCTGATCACCGCTCGGCGCACCCGCGACCCCGATGCCCGCGATCGGCGCGCCACCCTTGGCGGCCACCGGGGCGCCGCCCGCGAGGAACAGGGTGCCCTGGATGTCGGCCAGATGCGGCGCACTGTCGAGGCGCTTGGCCAGCTGCGAGGTCGGCGCGTTCCAGGAGACCGCGGTGAAAGCCTTCTGCTGCGCGGACGAGTAGGACTGCGGCCCGGCGCCGTCGCCGCGCAACGTGACGACGGTATTGCCGTCGCGATCCACCACGGCAACCGTCACGTGCTGGTTCTCCTTCACCGCGGCATCCAGCGCGGCCTGCGCGGCCTTGGTGGCGGCGGCAATGGTCAGATGGGTGCTCTGCTGCAGGTTGCCATTGGCCACATCGGCCGCCACCGGGGCCTTGCTGCCCGGATCCGGGTCCTGCGCGTTGACCGACACCACGCCGATCACCCCGGCGGCCACGACCGCCGCGGCCGCGCCGCCGATGACGAGGCGCTTGCGGTTGGAGCTGGACTGCTGCGGGGTGGTCATGATGTCCTCCACGGATTCTCGGGTGAAAGCTGTTCGCTCTGTTCGCATTCCAGCTTGCTGCCCAGACCGGCCGGGCACATCGGCGCAGCGGCTGGGAATTCGCGCGCGGTCCGGCTGATCCCCGTATCAACCGATCGGATGACCCCGGGAGCGGTGGGGCACGGCAGAATGAGGGTGTTTGTCCATGTCACTGAGTGTTTACCCACGTCGCTGCCGCCGAGGAGGTGCCCGCATGCCGTCTCCGGACCAGGTGGCCGTGCGGCCCCGTGACGACACCCGGTTGCTGGGCACCATCGTGCACAGCGCCTTCTACGTCCTGCTGGCCGCGTCGATGCTGCGGTTCGTGCTCCGCCACCCCGACAGTGCCCGCATGCCGTGGGTGATCGGACTCTCGCTCGGACTGGCCGTGCTCTATGTGCTGAGCGAACTGCGTGCCTCCCGTCGTGTGCTGCTGTTCGCGCTACTGGTGACCGCGTGGGCGGTATTGGTCGTCCTCGCACCGAGTTTCGCCTGGTGCGCGGTGCCGCTGCTCTACACCGGCCTGCGGATCCTCCCGCTGCGTGTCGCCCTCGTGCTGGTCGCCGGGCTGACCGCGCTCGTGGTCCTCGCTCAGTCGAAGCTCGCGGGCTGGGCCGATCCCAACCTGCTGCTGGCCCCGCCCGCCGTCGCCGCCCTCAGCACCGCGCTGTTCGTCGGCCTGATCCGCCAGACCGAACGGCAGGCCGCACTCATCGAGGACCTGCGCGCCACCCGCCGGGAACTCGCGGCCACCGAACGCCGCGAAGGCACCCTCGCCGAGCGGCAGCGTCTCGCCATGGAGATCCACGACACCCTGGCCCAAGGACTTTCGAGCCAGCGCATGCTGCTGCAGGCGGCCGACCGGATCTGGGACAGCGAACCGGACCAGGCCCGCGAGCATGTGCGCAGCGCGGCGGCCGTCGCGGAACACAACCTCGCCGAGGCGCGGCGCTTCGTGCACGACCTCGCGCCCACGGATCTGGCCGCGGGCGGATCGCTGGTCGCGGCGCTGGAGGCGATGGCCCAACGGGAGCGCGGCGACTCGCTCAGCGTGCGCATCCACGTGGAGGGCGCGCCGGTGGGACTGCCCGCGGGCGTGGAGGCGGCGGTCCTGCGAATCGCGCAGGGGGCGTTGGCGAATGCGCGCGAGCATGCCGCCGCGACCGCGGTCACCATCACCCTGACCGACCTCGGTGACCGGCTCGTCCTCGACATTGCCGACGACGGACGGGGTTTCGACCCCGCCGCGACCGCCACCACCGCCGACCGCGGCCACGGCCTGCCCGCCATGCGTGCCCGCCTGCGCCAGCTGGGCGGCACCCTCACCGTCGAATCGGCGCCCGGAGACGGCACCGTCGTCTCCGCCGAAGTCCCCCTGGAGCGGTCGTGACCGAAGCCGAAACCCCTGTCCGCCTGGTGATCTGCGACGACCACGTGGTCGTCCGCGCCGGCCTGCGCGCCCTGCTGGGCAGCACACCCGGCATCGACGTCGTCGGCGAAGCGGGCAGCGGCCCGGAGGTGGTCGCCCTCGCCGAGCGTCTGCAGCCGGACGTCGTGCTCATGGATCTCCAGCTCGGCGGCGACATGGACGGCATCGAGGCCACCCGCCGCATCACCGCGGGCGCCGGTGCGACCCCGCACGTGCTGGTGCTCACCACCTACGACACCGACGCCGACATCACCCGCGCCATCGCCGCCGGCGCGACGGGCTACCTGCTCAAGGCCGAACGCCCCGAGGAGCTGTTCGCGGCGATTCACGCGGCCGCGCAAGGACGTACGGCATTGTCCCCGCCCATCGCGGACCGGGTGCTCAACCGCATGCGAAACCCGCAGCCCGCGTTGACGGCCCGGGAACTGGATATTCTCGGCCAGCTGTCGCAGGGGCTGGGGAATCGGGAAATCGCCCGGGCGCTGCATGTCAGTGAGGCGACCGTGAAGACGCACCTGGGACGAATCTACGACAAGCTGGGCGTCGACAATCGCGCCGCGGCAGTCGCCGTCGCGAACGAGCAACGGCTCCTGAAGTGAGTAACAGCCCCTTGGGCGCAGCCTGCTGCATGAAACCGAAGAGGTAACCGGCCACGCGCCGCATCTGAATCTCCTCGCTGCGCCGTGAATTGCGGGCGAATGCCCGCAGTTGCGGATCGGCCCGCCGGTCGGACTGCGGGCGTCACTTGCCGTGCCCGTCGTGTGTCGAGTATCGAACCCCGTCGCCGATTCGTGGAATGATCGCCCTTACTGATCATTTGCTGTAGTCGGACCGCGATCGCGACACCGGACAGGTGGTGACAGTGGAGAACCAACCCCAGGACAGCGGCGACACGGAACACCCGGAGCTCGACTACCGGTTCACCCTGGCGAACGAACGAACCTTTCTCGCGTGGATCCGCACCGCGCTCGGTCTGCTGGCCGCCGGTGTCGCGGTGCACACGCTGGTGCAGCCGTTCCATCACGCCGGGGTGCGGAGGCTGCTCTCGCTCAGCTGCATCGTGCTGGCGGTCGTGCTGGCCGCCGGCGCGTACACGCACTGGCGCGATGTCCAGGACCGGATGGTGCGCGGCGAGCCGCTGGGGAACACGATGCTCGTCCCGATTCTCGCGGGCGGCATCGCGATCGTCTCGATCTTCGCGGCGATCGCGACGGTGTGGCCGTGACCGCGCCGCCCACCTATGCCGCCGAGCGCACCGCGCTGGCCTGGCGGCGCACCGCGATCGCCGCGATGGGGACCGGGGTGCTGTTCGTCAATCATGCGGCGACCAGCGGCTGGCATCCGGCCGCTATCGCGCCCGCCCTCGCGGCGGTCGGACTCATGTTCGTCGCGGGGCTCAGCGTCCTGCGCAACAACTCGCTGCACCGCGGGCACTGGGCGCACGGGCAGCGGGTCATCGCCATCGCGACGGTCGCGGTGCTGGTGGTGTGCGGGGTGGCGCTCGTCATCGGTCTCACCGATCCCGGTAAACGGCAAGCCTTTTCGATCCCATCGACGCCGGAGATCCCGGCAGTGACAGGAGGCGGACAGTGAGTGCGGTCACCGAACCGAGCACGTTCATCATCGAGCAGAACCAGCGTGCCCGGAAAGAGCTTCCGTTCGACAACACCGCCGACCAGCAGGACGCCGATCGCGGCTTCATCGCCAAGCTGGAACCCGGAATCGTCGAGGACGACAACGGGACTGTGGTCTGGGACGACGACTCCTACAGCTTCCTGCAGGGCTCCTGCCCCAGCTCGGTGCACCCGTCGCTGTGGCGGCAGTCGGGCCTGGTGGTGAAACAGGGCCTGTACGAGGTGGTTCCGGGCATCCATCAGATCCGCGGCCTGGATCTGTCGAATATGACGATCATCGAGGGCGACACCGGTGTCATCGTCATCGACCCGTTGATCTCGGCCGAGACCGCGAAGGCGGGCATGGACCTGTATTTCACGCATCGCGGCCGGAAGCCGGTGACGGGCATGATCTACACCCATTCGCACGTCGATCATTTCGGCGGTGCGATGGGTGTGATGACCGTGGCGGATGCCGAGTCCGGGCGGGTGCCGGTGGTGGCTCCGGCCGGATTCCTCGAACACGCTGTCGCCGAGAACGTCTACGCGGGCACCGCCATGGCCCGGCGCGCGGCCTACATGTACGGCGCGGCACTGCCGCGCGGTCCGAAGGGCCAGGTCGGTGCGGGGCTGGGGCAGACCACCTCGACGGGCGCCGTCACGCTGATCGCTCCGACCCTCGACATCACCTACACGGGGCAGGAGCAGACGATCGACGGCGTGCGCATCGTCTTCCAGATCACTCCCGGCACCGAGGCGCCGTCGGAGATGAACTTCCACTTCCCGGGCTTCCGCGCACTCTGCATGGCGGAGAACGCGACCCACACGCTGCACAACCTGCTGACGCTGCGCGGTGCGCTGGTGCGTGACCCGCACGTGTGGTCCAGCTACCTCACCGAGTCGATCAACCTGTACGGCCGCGAGAGCGACGTCGTGTTCGCCTCGCACCACTGGCCCACCTGGGGCACCGAGCGGCTGGTCGAGTACCTGGAGTTGCAGCGCGACCTGTACGCCTACCTGCACGATCAGACCCTGCGCCGGCTCAACCAGGGCTACGTGGGCAGCGAGATCGCCGAAATGATGGAAATGCCTCCGGCGCTGGTCGATTCGTGGGCCGCGCACGGTTACTACGGGTCGGTCAGCCACAATGTGAAGGCCATCTATCAGCGGTACATGGGCTGGTTCGACGGCAATCCGGCCCACCTGTGGGAGCACCCGCCGGTCGAGGGGGCCAAGCGGCACGTGGAGTTCATGGGTGGCGCGGACGAGGTGCTGCGCAAGGCGCGCAAGTCCTTCGACGAGGGCGACTACCGGTGGGTCGTGCAGGCGGTCAACTACGTGATCTTCGCCGACCCGTCCAACCGGGCCGCCAAGGCGCTGCAGGCCGACGCCTTCGAACAGCTCGCCTTCGGCGCGGAGAACGGCCCGTGGCGCAATTTCTTCCTCTCGGGCGCCTACGAGCTCCGCAACGGCACCTTCGGTACGCCGACCAATGCCGGCTCGTCGTCGATGATGGCGGCGCTCACCGTGGACCAGGTCTTCGACGGCATCGCGCTGCGGCTCGACGGTCCCAAGGCCTGGCACGAAAAGGCCACCAGCGACTGGGTTTTCACCGACGAGAACCGCACCGTCCGGCTGCAGCTGCGCAACGGCGTGCTGTTGCACTGGGATCGCCGCGACGGTGACAAGCTGCCGGCCCCCGACGTGACCTTCACCCTGACCCGGCCCACCCTGATCGGCGTGCTGCTCGCGGGCGAGGACCTGCAGGCGGCCGTGCAGGCCGGCCGGCTCAGGATCGACGGTGATGTCCAGTCCTTCGCCAAACTGGTGGGCCTCTTCGACCAGCCCGACCCGGACTTCGACATCGTGACCCCGTAGTCGCGGAGTCATCAGCAACGTAGCGGCAATGCATGAGGGTTTGCTGAATTCCGGACCTCCGAGTCACCCGCGACGGATGGGGCGGGGGTCCGTGCCCGGCGCGGCGGTCGCCAACGGTGCTCGGCCGGTTCAGCGTTCGAGGGTGAGCATGGCGGTGAGCGCGCGGCCGACCGCCTCGGAGGCGGCGCGTTTGGACAGGCCGCGCCGGTCCATCAGGTGGTGGCGGTACGGCCAGCCCACGGTGGCGTCGACGAGATCGAGCAGCTGCTCGCCCTCGGCGTAGTCCAGTTCCGGTGCGAAGGCGCGGGTGAGCGCGTCCCGAATCCGCTTGTCGGTCAACCGCATCCGGGTGTCCACCGCCGGGGTGCGCAGGGATTCGATGAGCCCGAGCACCCGGGGCTCGCGCTGCAGCGTGAAGATGGCCTCGCTCTGGCGCACCACCGCCTCGATGCGCTGGGCCAGTGGCAGTTCCGGGTCGATCTCGGTCAGTAGCGACTCGACCTGCTCGGACTGCTGATCCACCGCGGCGGTGATCAGCGCTGTCCGGGTCGGGAAGTGCACGAAGATACTGCGTTCCGACACCCCGGCGCGCTCGGCGATGCTACGGGTGGTGGGGTCGAACTCACCGTCGTGGACCGCCGACAGCAGGCCCTCGATGATCGCCCTGCGGGTCTGTTCCGGGTTGCGCCGCCGCCGTGGGCCGTCGCCTTTGCCCTCGCTCATGACGAGAATCCGATCACATCTGGCCGGAGCGCGTGCACGCAGGTCCGGTGGAGAGTTCGCGGGGTCAGGGGTGGTGTCACACGGCCATCGTATTGCAGCAACACTGCAATAGTGATGTACTGTGGCAGCGACGGCAGAACGACAGCGAATGATCGGCTACTCCTGCTGTCGGGCACACCGATTGCATGGAGACAGGAGAGCGCTGATGACCGACGCGGACCTCACGAACAACGGTGACGACCGCGGGCCGGGTGGCTTCACGGTGTCGCGGCGGGGGGTGTTCGGGGTGGGCGCGGCCGCACTGGTGGCCGCCGGTGTCGGAGCCGCGGTCGCCGGATGTGACAGCAACGGCGACAACGGTTCCGCCGCCGAGCGGGCCGGCAAGGATCCGGTCGACCCGAGCGGCCACATCGTCGACCAGCAGCATCGGGCGCAATCCGCATTGCCCTTCGCCGACGAGCAGGACTTCACCGACACCGACAGGGGCTTCATCGCCGGGCTCGAGCCGGACGTGGTGCGGGACGCCACTGGAAAGGTGGTGTGGGACAACGATTCCTACGGATTCATCCAGGGCGCCTGCCCCAACTCTGTGCACCCCTCGCTGTGGCGGCAGTCGCAGCTGGTGGTGAAACAGGGCCTCTACGAAGTGGTTCCGGGCATCTACCAGATCCGCGGTCTCGACCTGTCGAACATGACGATCATCGAGGGCAGAACCGGCATCATCGTCATCGACCCGCTGATCTCGACCGAGACCGCGAAGGCGGGCATGGACCTGTACTTCGCGCACCGCGGTCGGAGGCCGGTGACCGGCATGATCTACACCCACTCCCACGTCGACCACTTCGGCGGCGCCCTGGGTGTCATCAGCCTGGAAGACGCTGCCTCGGGCCGGATTCCGGTGATCGCGCCGCAGGGCTTCGTGGACCACGCGGTCGAGGAGAACGTCTTCGCCGGCACCGCCATGGCCCGCCGCTCGGCCTACATGTACGGCGCGGCGCTGCCGCGTGGTGCGAAGGGCCAGGTCGGCGCGGGCCTGGGCATGACCACCTCGGTCGGCACCGTGAGCCTGATCCCGCCGAACAGGGACGTCACCCACACCGGCCAGGAAGAGACCATCGACGGGATCAAGGTCGTCTTCCAGATCACCCCGGGCACCGAGGCGCCGTCGGAGATGAACTTCTACTTCCCCGACTTCCGGGCGATGTGCATGGCGGAGAACGCCACCCACACCCTGCACAATCTGGTCACCCTGCGCGGCGCGCTGGTTCGCGACGCGCACGTGTGGTCGCAGTACCTGACCGAGACCATCACCATGTTCTCCGACAAGTACGACGTCGCCTTCGCCTCGCACCACTGGCCCATGTGGGAAGCGGACAAGGTCACCGAATGGCTGTCGCTGCAACGGGATACCTACGCCTACCTGCACGACCAGACCCTGCGCATGCTGAACCAGGGCTACACCGGCATCGAGATCGCCGAGATGATCCAGATGCCGCCGGCCATCGAGAGCAAGTGGTACAACCGCGGCTACTACGGGTCGGTCAGCCACGATGTGAAGGCCATCTACCAGCGCTACATGGGCTGGTTCGACGGCAACCCCGCGCACCTGTGGGAGCACCCGCCGGTCGAGTCCGGCAAGCGGCACGTGGACGCCATGGGCGGTGCGAGCGGGGCGTTGAAGGTGGCCCGCGCGGCCTACTCCGACGGCGATTACCGCTGGTGCGTCCAGGTTCTCAACTACCTGATCTTCGCCGACCCGGACAATGAGAAGGCGAAGATGCTGCAGGCCAGCGCTTTCGAGCAGCTCGGCTACGGCTCGGAGAACGCCACCTGGCGCAACTTCTTCCTCTCCGGCGCCTACGAGCTGCGCAACGGCGCCTTCGGCACCCCGACCAAGGCCAACTCCGCCGGCATGATCAGCGCCCTGAGCGTGGACCAGGTCTTCGACTCCGCGGCGTTCCTGATCAACGGCCCCAAGGCGTGGGACCTGCACCTGGTCAACGACTGGATCATTACCGACCAGAACCGGACCTACCGCACCGAGCTACGCAACGGCGTGCTCATCTACTACGTGATCCCCGCCGACTTCAAGGGTCCGGCCCCGGACGCCACCTTCACCCTGTCCCGGCTGGAGCTGATCGCCACCATGACCGGAACCAAGGACATCGTGAAGGAGATCCAGGCCGGCGCGATCAAGGTCAGCGGCGACCCGGCCAAGTTGAAGCAGTTGAAGGACGTCATGGACAAGCCCGACCCGAACTTCAACATCGTCACCCCGTAGTACTCCGCGCGGTGGAATGCCGCGGCGTGACGGGAGTTACCGGGGGCGTCACGCCGCGACACACATGAATAGATGTGGGGGTTACAGCGTTCCGGTTGTGGCCATGAGTCGACTCGTGGCCCACCCTGGCCCACGGTCTCGGTGTGCCCGGGTGACGCGGGCACACCGGGTTAGTGTGCGCGCTGGGTGTCGATGCGTTCGGTCGGCCGCTCGGATTCGGCTGCCACGGCGGCGCGTTCGACCGTCATCAAGCTCTCGGAGTGGTGTTCGGCGTAGTACTTGGCGGCACCGCCGTTGAGCCCGAACAGCGACTTGCTCCACAGCAGCCAGATCACCGCCGCCAGGTTGACGATCAGCGCCGCCGCCCGCAGGAAGGTGATCTTCTCGGTGAGTTCGTAGATCTCGAGCGGCAGGAAGATGCTGGTCGCGATGACCGCGAAGTACTCGCCCCAGCGCTTGACCAGCCAGAGGCCCACCGCCTCGGTGAGCTGGATCGCGGCATAGGCGAACAGCGCCACCGCCACCCAGGTGAGCACGGTGGGGGAGAAGGTGAACGCTTTGTCGATGCCCTTGATGATCTTGGAATGGTCAGGGTTGAAACCGATCTGGTCCGCCAGCTGGCGGATGAGCGGAAGATCCTTGTCCCAGTTGGCCTTCCAGTGCTGGCGCGAACCGCGCAGTTTCAGCACGCCCGCGCCCAGCAGGATCAGCACCAGGGCCCGGCCGATGCGCTCGGCCGCCAGCAGGCGCATGATGATCCGGTCGCGCAGTAGATGCCCGCGCGGCACCTCGGGCGCGTCGTCGGCCGGACCGCTGCGACGCGGCTCGCCCGGCACGAAATCCCCGCAGCGCAGGCAGCGCCAGGATTCACCCGCCGGGGTGGCGACGTGGAGGCGTGCCGCGAGCTCGGGCTCGGCGGGGGCGTAGGTCTCGTGCCCTCGGGCAGCGCAGGTCCACAGACTGAAGTCCATGCGCGTGAGCGTAACCGGTGGGCGGGCGCCGAGGGGTGTCTCAGCGTGCCGCGAGGGATGTCTCGGCGCGCTGCGACGGAGGTCTCAGCCCGCGGCCAGTGCGCGCAGTTGATCCAGATATGTCCGGGTGCGCGGGTCGCCGGGGAAGCGCTCGATCATCTCCCGCGCCGTCTCACCCGCGATCCACATGAGCGAGGGCAACGAGCGGCGTTTGCCGGCGAAGGCCCGCACCCCCTCGTCCAGGGCGAGCTCCAGATTGCGATCGCGGATGGCGACCACCGCCAGCGTCAGGTGCGCCTCGGCGACCCGCATGGGTTTACGGATGCTGCCGTCGGGGCGGGTGGAGGTCAAGATCACCTGCCGGGCATAGTTTTCCGCCAGCCGGTCCTCCCCGGCTACCCGGCAGCAGTCCATGGCGTAGAAGTCGAACTTCTGCGGATCGACCACGAAGTGATTGTCCAGATCGGACGGATGCTCGATGGTGTCCAGTATCGAACGGCCCTGGGCGAGTGCCTTTTCCACCTCGCGGCGGTCACCGAGCCGTGCCCACGCCTTGGCGCGCTGTGCGGCCAGCTGGACGCCGACACCCAGGTGGTCGGTGGTGGCGTACGCGGCCTCGGCGGTCTCGATGGCGCCCCGGTAGTTGGCCTGCGTGAGTGCGAACCAGGCGGCCATTTCGGCTCCCCAGCCGATGATTTCGGCGTGCTCGGCCTCCTGGCCGAGGGAGAGCGCGGCCCGGCGGGTCGCCTCGGCGGCGGTGCGCCAGCCGAGATCGTAATCGACGCAACCGACCAGCAGCGCAACCCATCCGGCCAGCACCAGGACCTCCCGATGCTGCGCGAGAGTCAAGCGACCGTCCAGTAGCGAAGTGATGCGCCGCAGCCACGCCGTGCCCTCGGCGTGCAACTCGTGCGGATCGGCGCACGGATACTCCGAACACAGCCGATCAGCGGTGATGCGAACGGCATCGAGCGTAGAGGCGGACACATCGGACATACGTAGCCGCCCAATGAATTCCAGCGTGTCCATCCCCGTGGCCGAGAGCATCTCGTCGTCCCGATTGGGGCGCGCCTTGGGAAAGAAGGCGGCCGTCACCGTATCGAAAGCCGCCGCGATGATCGGAGCGTAGAAATCGTCCGGCCGCGATTCCCCGGACTCCCAGCGCCGCCAGTTGCGCAGAAGTGTGCTGTCCGTTGGCAAATTGTGGCTCGATTTGCCCCGCATGGCACGGACCGCATCCGCCTGAGACCACCCCCGAGTATCACGTTCGGCACGCATTCGGACGGCCCAGACAGGTCGATCGTCACCGGCGGACACGCTCTGTAGTATCTCACCAGTTAACGAAGGATGGACCCGGATAGGGCATCTCGATGTCAGTGGGTTGACATCTGCAATTGCATTCGTGATTACGCCAAACTGTTCAACAGGGCACATTCATGACAGCGATCCCCAATCCAACGGAGGTTCGGGTGGAAGCGTTGATCTATGGGTACGTGCGTGACGATCTGGCCGACGGCCGCAGCGAAGAGCTGGAGAACGCCATGTGCGTGCTCGCTCGGTCCGCCGGCCTCTGCTTCGCCGCCACGTTCCATGAATCGACCCCCGGCGACGGCACCGCCTTCGCGGAGCTGACGGCCGAACTCAAGCGTGCCGATGCCCACCACGTGGTGGTGCCGTCGCTCGATCACCTTGCGGGGCAGACCATTCCGCGCGACCTTCTGATCGCGAAGCTGGCCCACGAGGCCTCCGTCAAGATCTGGGCCGTCGAGCACTAGCCGTCGAAACGAACGCCGCACCTGCGCGTGAACGCAGGTGCGGCAATGGATTCGGTGCGGGGGCCCGGTGTCAGAGACCGAAGCCGCCCCGTCCGCGGCGGCGCAGGTACTTCTCGAACTCGGCCGCGATGGCGTCACCGTCGATCTTGGCCATGGCGTCGTTGATGTCGACCTCGGCATCGCCGCGCTCCTCGAGCGAGCGCACGTACTCGGCGATCTCCTCGTCGCCGGCGGTCATCTCGTTGACCGCGCCCTCCCACTCCTCGGCCTGCTCGGGCAGACCGCCGAGCGGCACCTCGACATCGAGGACGTCCTCGACCCGGTGTAGCAGGGCGATGATGGCCTTGGGGTTGGGCGGCTGGGAGACGTAGTGCGGCACCGCCGCCCAGAAGGAGATGGCCGGGACGCCCGCGCGCACGCACGCGTCCTGCAGCACTCCGGTAATACCGGTCGGTCCCTCGTAACGGGTCTGCTCCAGGTTGAAGCGCTCCGCGGCTTCCTTGTTGTAAGCGGTCCCGGTGACCGGAACCGGCCGGGTGTGCGGGGTATCGGCCAGCAGCGCGCCCAGGATCACCACCGTGGACACCCCGAGCTGCTCGACGAATTCGAGGATGTCGTTGCAGAAGCTGCGCCAGCGCATATTCGGTTCGACGCCCCGCAGGAGCACGACGTCCCGATCGCTGCCCGGGGGCGAGCAGACCGACAGCATGGCCGAGGGCCACTGGATCTCGCGGGTCACCCCGTCCACCTGCCGGACCGTCGGCCGGTTCACCTGATAGTCGTAATAGTCCTCGGAGTCGAGCTCGGCCAGCGGCTGCGCGTCCCAGATCAGTTCCAGATGCTCGACCGCGCCACTGGCGGCATCGGCGGCATCGTTCCAGCCTTCGAAGGCGGCCACGAGCACCGGATCCCGCAGCGTAGGCAGGTCCGATTCGGGTGGCACCGGGGATTCACTGGCGTTCACCCGGTCAGCCTACGGTGTGCGTAGACGCAGTGTGCATGCGACGCGCAATGTAGGAGTTGGGGTAGCACCGCACACCGACGCAGGGATTGTCGGCGTCTCCCACTACTCTTGAGTACATGTCTGTACGCAGCCGCGCCGAATTCGACACCACCCTCTTGGACACGCTCAGACGGCGTGTCGTGATCGGGGACGGTGCGATGGGCACGATGCTGCAGGCTGCGGATCTCACTCTCGACGATTTCCGCGGCCTCGAGGGATGCAACGAAATCCTCAACGACACCCGCCCCGACGTGCTGCGCCACATCCACCGGGCCTACTTCGAGGCCGGCGCCGACGCCGTCGAGACCAATACCTTCGGGTGCAACCTGCCCAACCTGGCCGACTACGACATCGCCGACCGGATTCGCGACCTGTCCGAGCGCGGCACCCGCCTCGCCCGCGAGGTGGCCGACGAGATGGGACCGTCCGCCGACGGGACTCCCCGGTACGTGTTGGGTTCCATGGGCCCGGGCACCAAGCTGCCCACCCTGGGGCACGCGCCCTACGCCGCCCTGCGCGACGCCTACAGCGAGGCCGCGCTCGGCATGCTCGACGGCGGCGCCGACGCCATCCTCATCGAGACCTGCCAGGACCTGCTGCAGGTCAAGGCCGCGGTCACCGGCAGTCACCGGGCCATGGACCAGGCCGGGCGGCGGATCCCGATCATCACGCACGTGACCATGGAGACCACCGGCACCATGCTGGTCGGCTCCGAGATCGGCGCGGCGCTGACCGCACTCGAGAAGCTCGGCATCGACATGATCGGGCTGAACTGCGCCACCGGTCCGGACGAGATGAGCGAGCATCTGCGGCATCTGTCCAAGCACGCGCAGCTGCCGGTGTCGGTCATGCCGAACGCCGGTCTGCCGATCCTCGGTGCGAACGGCGCGGAGTACCCGCTCACGCCGGAGGAGCTGGCGGTCGCGCTGAGCCAGTTCGTCTCCGAGTTCGGTTTGTCGCTGGTCGGCGGCTGCTGCGGCACCACGCCCGAGCACATCCGGCAGGTGGCCGAGGCGGTGCGCGAGGTCCAGCAGGCCAAGCGGGATCCGGTGCACGAGCCGAGCGTGTCGTCGATCTACAGCTCGGTGCCGTTCGAGCAGGACGCCTCGGTCCTGATGATCGGTGAGCGCACGAATGCCAACGGCTCCAAGGCTTTCCGGGACGCCATGCTGGCCGGCGACTGGCAGAAGTGCCTGGACATCGCCAAGGATCAGACCCGCGACGGCGCCCACATGCTGGACCTGTGCGTGGACTACGTGGGCCGCGACGGCACCGCCGACATGACCGAGCTGGCCTCCCGGCTGGCGACCGCGTCCACCCTGCCGATCATGCTGGACTCCACCGAAGCCCCGGTGCTGAAGGCCGGTTTGGAGCACCTGGGCGGGCGCTGCGCCATCAACTCGGTGAACTACGAGGACGGCGCGGGGCCGGATTCGCGGTTCCAGCAGACCATGGCGCTGGTCGCCGAACACGGTGCGGCCGTGGTGGCGCTGACCATCGACGAGGAGGGTCAGGCGCGCACCGCCGAGAAGAAGGTGGAGATCGCCGAGCGACTCATCGCCGACATCACCGGCAACTGGGGGCTCGACGAGTCCGACATCATCATCGACACGCTGACCTTCACCCTGGGCACCGGCCAGGAGGAGTCCCGGCGCGACGGCATCGAAACCATCGAGGCCATCCGCGAACTCAAGAAGCGGCACCCGAATGTGCAGACCACGCTGGGTCTTTCGAACATCTCCTTCGGCCTGAACGCGGCCGCGCGGCAGGTGCTCAACTCGGTGTTCATGAACGAATGCGTCGAGGCGGGCCTGGATTCGGCCATCGTGCACGCCTCGAAGATCCTGCCCATGTCGCGGATTCCGGAGGAGCAGCGGCAGACGGCGCTGGATCTGGTCTACGACCGGCGCACCGAGGACTACGACCCGCTGCAGAAGCTGATGGCGCTGTTCGAGGGCGTGTCGGCGGCCTCGTCGAAGGCGTCGCGGGCCGAGGAACTGGCGGCGCTGCCGCTGTTCGAGCGGCTCGAGCGGCGCATCGTGGACGGCGAGAAGGCCGGTATGGACGCCGATCTGGATGCCGCCATGGCCGAGGTGCCGCCGCTGCAGATCATCAACGAGACGCTGCTGGCGGGCATGAAAACCGTTGGCGAGCTGTTCGGTTCGGGGCAGATGCAGCTGCCGTTCGTGCTGCAGTCGGCCGAGACCATGAAGGCCGCGGTCGCCTACCTGGAACCGCACATGGAGGCCACCGACGATTCCGGCAAGGGTCGCATCGTGCTGGCCACCGTCAAGGGCGACGTGCACGACATCGGCAAGAACCTGGTGGACATCATTCTGTCCAACAATGGCTACGAGGTCGTGAATCTCGGTATCAAGCAACCGATTGCGACGATCCTGGATGCCGCCGTGGACAAGAAGGCCGATGTCATCGGCATGTCCGGGCTGCTGGTGAAGTCCACCGTGGTCATGAAGGAGAACCTCGAGGAGCTCAACGGCCGCGGTGTCGCGGAGCAGTTCCCGGTGCTCCTGGGCGGCGCGGCACTGACCCGCGCGTACGTGGAGAACGACCTCACCGCGGTCTACGACGGCGAGGTGCACTACGCGCGCGACGCCTTCGAGGGCCTGCGGCTGATGGACGAGATCATGACCCTCAAGCGTGGCGGCGCGGCCGACCCGGATTCTGCCGAGGCCATCGCCGCCCGCGCGAAGGCCGCCGAGCGCAAGGCCCGGCACGAGCGGTCCAAGCGGATCGCCGAGCAGCGCAAGGCCGCCGAGGTGCCGGTCGAGGTGCCCGAGCGCTCGGATGTGGCCGCGGAGCTGCCGGTGCCGACGCCGCCGTTCTGGGGTTCGCGCATCGTGAAGGGCCTGTCGGTCAACGAGTATTCGAGCCTGCTCGACGAGCGGGCGCTGTTCCTGGGTCAGTGGGGCCTGCGCGGCCAGCGCGGCGGCGAGGGACCTTCGTACGAGGAGCTGGTGGAGACCGAAGGCCGTCCGCGCCTGCGGTATTGGCTGGACCGGCTGACCGCCGAGGGTGTGCTGCAGCACGCCGCGGTGGTGTACGGCTATTTCCCGGCCGTGTCCGAGGGCGACGATGTGATTGTTCTCACCGAGCCGAATCCCGATGCGCCGGAACGCTTCCGGTTCACATTCCCGCGTCAGCAACGCGACCGGTTCCTCTGCATCGCGGATTTCATTCGCTCACGCGAGTACGCGAAGCAGACCGGGCAGGTGGATGTGCTGCCGTTCCAGCTGGTCACCATGGGTAAGCCCATTGCCGACTTCGCCAATGTGCTGTTCGCGGGCGACAATTACCGCGACTATCTCGAGGTGCACGGCATCGGTGTGCAACTCACCGAGGCACTCGCCGAGTTTTGGCACCGCCGGATTCGGGAAGAGCTCACACTGGAAGGACATTCGGTCGCCGACGAGGATCCCGCCGATGTGTTGGACTACTTCAAACTCGGATACCGTGGCGCACGGTACTCGTTCGGCTATGGTGCCTGCCCGGATCTCGAGGATCGGGCAAAACTCGTGGAACTGCTGGACGCCGGCCGGATCGGAGTGATCTTGTCCGAGGAGTTGCAACTGCATCCGGAGCAGTCCACGGATGCGTTCGTGCTGCTGCATCCGGAAGCCAAGTACTTCAACGCTTAGTATTTTCACCAGATTTCCGGGCTTTCGCGCAGAGTTGCAGGGGTGCTCGGCCGCGAAAGCCAGCAGGAGGGGCACAACCACATGAGCGCAGACCGGCTGATTGCGGGGCGGTACCGGCTAACGGATCCGATCGGCACCGGTGCTATGGGGGTCGTGTGGCGCGCGACCGATGTTCGGCTGCGGCGCACGGTCGCGGTCAAGCAATTGCTGCTGACACCGGGGCTGACCCGGTCGCAGGCCGTCGAGGCCAGGATGCGGGCGATGCGTGAGGGGCGCATCGCGGCGCGACTGCATCATCCCAACGCCGTCACCGTGTTCGACGTGGCGGAGGAGGACGGACAGCCCTGGCTCGTCATGGAATACGTGGACGCCGTCAGCCTGGCGGCGCTCATGCGGGAGAAGGGGCGACTCGAGCCGGTCGAGGTGGCGCGGATCGGGGCCAAGGTGGCCGACGCGCTGGCCGCGGCCCACAAGGCCGGGATCGTGCACCGGGATGTCAAGCCCGCCAATATCCTGGTGGCCGACGACGGAACGGTGAAGATCACCGACTTCGGCATCTCGCGAGCCACCGGGGACGTGACCGTCACCTCCACGGGGTTCCTGGCGGGCACGCCCGCCTACCTGTCGCCGGAGGTGGCGCGGGGCGAGAACCCGGAGCCCACCTCCGACGTGTTCGCCCTGGGCTCAACGCTTTACGCGGCGGTCGAGGGGAAGCCGCCCTTCGGTGAGGGCGACAACCCCCTGGCGGTGCTGCACTCGGTGGCGCGCGCCCAGGTGCCGCCGCCGACCCATGCCGCCGCGCTCGCGCCGGTGCTGATGGACCTGCTCGCGGCCGAGGGCGCGGACCGGCCGACGATGGTGCAGGCGGCGGAACGGCTGCAGGCGGTGGCGGAGGGGCGGGCCCCGGCCGTGCCGATCCAGCAGACCAAGGTGCTGCCCGCGATGAGTGCCGCTGCCGCCGTGGACGGTTCGGCCGCCACAACGGTGATGTCGACCTCGCGCACCGGCGCGCCCAGCAATGCCACCGACGCCACCGTGCACGTCGACATGGCCCGGGACGTGTCGCCGCCGCGCGGGACGGTGCCGGGCACGCCGCCGCCGGGCGCGACCGGGGGAGCGAAAACCGGTGGCGCGGACCGGAATCCGCGGCGGCTGGTGCTGGTGGCGGCCGGCGTGGTGGCCGCGCTCGTGGCGGCCGTCGTGATCGCCATGTCGGTCAGCCACAACAGCGGTGGCGGCAACCAGCCGCTGGCGAACAACGGCAGCTCGGTCACAGCGGGGGCCTCGCCGATTCCGGCGACCTCCCCGGACAATATGGGCCAGGCCGACGGCGGCACCCAGCAGCCCACGCGCACCGGCGAGGCGGGTGCGGCCACCCACGCGCCGACCACCACGCCCGCGCCGACTTCGTCGGTGGCGCCCACCTCCTCGGCCCGGCCGAGCACGACCACCGTGCCGCCGTCGTCGACCACAGCGTTCGGCCCGCCGCCCGCCGCCTCGGTGACCTCGTTCATCCAGGGCTACTACGCCATGCTTCCGGGCAATGTTGGTGGCGCGTGGTCGATGCTGTCGCCCGGCTACCAGTCCTCCACGGGCGGCTACAACGCGTATGCGCAGTTCTGGGGCGGCATCTCGTCGGTGAGCGTGGGCGCGGTCACGCCCAACGGCGACAACCGGGCGGTGGTGGCGCTGACCTATGTGTCCAAGAACGGGCAGGTGTCCACCGAGAACCGGTGGATCCAGGTCGACTCCTCGACCGGGCACCTGATGATCGCGGCCTCGGGTCTGTGACCGGTCCCCGATAGGCTGAACCGGCTCCGCCCCGCGGCGGAGCCGGTTTTGGTTCAGGTGGTGTGGAAGGAGTTCGAGTCGGTGGCGCGGTTGGACGCGGTGTTGTGGGACATGGACGGAACGCTGCTGGACTCGGAAAAGCTCTGGGACATGGCATTGCGCGAACTGGCCGGCGAGTACGGGCGGGAGCTGACCGACACGGTCCGGCACGCGCTGATCGGCGCGTCCGGCCCGAACGCCTTCCGGATTCTGTTCGACGGCTTGGGTATCGAGCACACCCCCGAGGCCGTCGCCACGGCCTCGGACTGGATGGAGCGACGGGTCACCGAACTGTTCCACGGCCCGGTGCCCTGGCGTCCCGGCGCGCGTGAAGCGCTGGAAATGGTGCAGGCCGCAGGCATCCCGATGGCCCTGGTCACCAACACCAAGCGCTCGCTGACGGAGTACGGCCTGAACACCATCGGCCGCGAGTTCTTCGGCGCCACCGTCTGCGCCGATGAGGTACCCCATGGCAAGCCCGCCCCGGACGTCTACCTCCGAGCCGCCGAACTCCTCGGCGTCGCACCGGAAAACGCGGTCGCCATCGAGGATTCGCCCACCGGCTCGATCGCCGCCCAGGCCGCCGGCTGCGCGCTCCTGGTGGTGCCGTGCGAGGTCGCGGTCCCGGACGCCCCGGGCCGAACCTTCCGCGAGAGCCTGGTCGGGCTGACCATGACCGACCTCGGCGATCTCGTCCCCGCCGGAATCGGCTGACTCCGAACACCATGACCCCGCCGGGGTTCCCATTCGTCCAAGGCCGCAGGTCGTTCGTCGCCTAGCCTGCGGGTATGGAGAGCGTGCTGGCGTTGCTGCGGGGTGTGTGCACCGGGCTGCCCGAGGTGACCGAGCGGGTCAGTCACGGGGAGCCGTGCTGGTTCGCGGGCGGGAAGAAGATGTTCGTGATGTTCGCGGATCATCATCACGACGAGCGGGTCGGATTCTGGTGTGCGGCACCGGCGGGGGTGCAGGAGGAGCTGGTGGCCGCTGAGCCGGAGCGGTTCTTCCGGCCGCCGTATGTGGGGCATCGCGGATGGCTCGGCGTGTATCTGGATACGGCCGTGGAGTGGGACGAGATCGGGGAGATCGTCGAGGACGCCTATCGGGTGGTGGCCGCGAAACGGCTTGTGGCGGAGCTGGATCGGCGGATGGCGTCCGAGTGACGAGAACCGGCCCGGCGGTATCGCCGGGCCGGTTCATGCTTTCCGGGGTCAGCGCAGGGGGCCGAAGAAGGTCTGGAGGTCGCGGGCGAGGTGGGCGGGGGCCTCCATCGCCGGGAAGTGCAGGCCGCGTTCGAATTCGGTCCAGTGGGCGTCGGCGGGGGCGGGGACGACGCGGCGGACGGTCTCGTCCGCGCCGAAGATGGCGAAGCCCTGCGGGACCGACGGGGGAGCGCCCCATTCGGTGGAGTGGGACTGCTCGTAGAGGGTGTGGGCGGCCGACGCGCCGGAGCCGGTGAACCAGTAGAGGCTGACGGTGGTGAGGAGTTGGTCGCGGTCGATGGGGAGGTCGGTCCACGCCTCGAATTTCTCGGCGATCCAGGCCAATTGGAGCAGGGGGGAGTCGACCAGGCCGTAGCCGATGGTCTGGGGGCGGGAATTCTGGATGGCCAGGTAGCCGGAACCCTCGCGGCGGAAGGTGTCCATACGATCCAGGATGACCTTGTCGATCGGGTCGTTGGGATCCAGGCCGTCGGCCAGACCGGGCAGGAAGGTCGCGACATTGGCGGCGGTGAGCGGGTCGGTGACCACATGGATGCCGGTGACGTGCTCGGGGTCCAGGGCCGCGACCAGGCCCGAGACGCCGCTGCCGACATCGCCGCCGTGCACGCCGTAGCGGTCGTACCCCAGGCGGGCCATGAGCTCGATCCACGCGCGGGCGGCGCGGGCCATGCTCCAGCCGACGGCGCTCAGCGGCGTGGACAGCGTGTAGCCGGGCAGGGACGGGGCGATCACATGGAAGGCCGGGCCCTCGGCCGGGTCGGTGAGCAGGCCGATGAGGCCCATGAACTCGGCGATCGAGCTGGGGAATCCGTGGGTGATCAGCAGCGGCCGGGCATCGGGGCGCTCGGAACGGACATGCAGGAAGTGGATGTGCTGGCCGTCGATCTCGGTGGTGAACTGGGGGAAGGCATTGAGCGCGGCTTCCTGTGCGCGCCAATCGAATTCGGTGCGCCAATAGTCGGCCAGCTCGCGCAGGGCGGTTTCGGGGATGCCGCGCTCCCAGCCGGTGCCGGGCAGCTGGACGGCCCAGTGGGCGCGGTCCAGGCGGTCGTGCAGATAGTCCAGGTCGGACTGGGGGACGTCGAGGGTGAAGGGACGAATCTCGGTGCTCATCAGGCTGTTCCGTTCACTGGGGAGAGCCTCGCCGGAGGCTCTTCGTCTTTCGCTCGGCACCACGGTATGGACCATTGCGGAACAGTTCGTTCCGCAATGCGCGAATACCATCGAGAAATGCTGGAAACCTCCGCCCGCCTGCTGCGGCTGCTGTCGCTGCTGCAATCCCGGCGCGACTGGACCGGGGCCGAACTCGCCGCACGGCTCGAGGTCACCCCGCGCACGATCCGCAAGGACATGGATCGGCTGCGCGAACTCGGCTATCCGGTGGCGGCGCGGCCCGGCGTGGACGGGGGATACCGGCTCGGGACCGGTGGCGCGCTGCCGCCGCTGCTGCTCGACGATGACGAAGCTGTCGCGGTGGCCGTCGGATTACGCACCGCCGCAAGCGGTTCGGTCCTCGGCATCGAGGAGACGTCGCTGCGCGCGCTGACCAAACTGCAGCAGATCCTGCCGTCACGGCTGCGGCACCGGGTCAGTGCCTTCCAGAACGCGCTGCCGGTTCCGATGCGCGGGCCCCGGGTCGGCGCCGACACGCTGACCGCCATCGCCGCCGCGTGCCGCGACCACGAGCGCCTGCGGTTCGACTATCGGTCCCACTCGGGCGCATCCTCCCGGCGTGTGGTCGAGCCGTACCGTCTCGTCAACCACCGCCAGCGCTGGTACCTGCTGGCGTGGGATCTCGACCGCGGCGACTGGCGGACCTTCCGCGTCGACCGCACGGACCCGCGCCCACCGGCCGGACCGCGCTTCATTCCGCGTCCCCTGCCACCCGACGCCGAGATCGCGTCCTACGTCGAACGCGGAATCGGCTCGGCGACGTGGCGTTTCCGTGCCCGCGTGATCGTGCACGCCCCCGCCGCTCACGTCCGCGCGCGCATCCCGATCCCCATCGACATCGAGGAACTCGGCGACAACCGCTGCGCCTTCGAGCCCGGCTCCGACCACCCCGAAATGCTCGCCCTCTACCTGGGTCTGCTGGACGCCGATTTCGACATCGTCGATTCCCCCGATCTGGTCGCCGCCCTGCGCACCCTGATCGACCGCTACCAGCGTGCCGTCAGCACTGCCGGTTGAGCGACCGCCCGCGACCGTGCTGACCGCCCGCGATAGTGCTCACCGCCCGCGATAGTGCTCGTCCAGCACGGGCACCGGATCCAGTTCCGACACCTGATGCCCCGCATTGCAGTGATCGGTGAGATCCTTCCCGTCCCGCGCCTGCACCACCCGCAGCTCATCCACGCAATCGACCAGTGACTCGGCAACTTTCGCCGCATGCCGATACCCCGGCGCATCCCGATCGGCGACCACCCACACCCGATGCGCACCCCGCAGCCATTCGGCATGCTCCCGATGCCACCCGTTCGCCCCGCCCGCATTGCAGGTGGCGGTCAACCCGGCACGCGTGGCAGTGAGCACATCCGCCTCACCCTCGCAGACGACGATGTCACGGCCGTCCTCCACGGCGTCGATCACCTCGGGCAAATGGAACGGAAGCCGCTCGAATCCGCCGTACTCCCAACCGGTTTCGGTCCGGCGCTGCTGATAGAAGCTCTTCACGTACCCCTGTCGATGCAGCGTCCGAACCCGGAACACACACCCCGCCGGACTGCCATCCGGCCACCGGTAGATATACGCCGCCACCCGCCGCGACCGCCCGATCGGCGGACCGAAGTCACGCTTGTGCACCGAAAGTGCCAGCCCCGCAGCCAAAATGGCCCGATCCGCCAGCCCCGTCTCCACCGTCCCCCGCGTCGGTGACCCCCGCCGCTCCGCCGGGGCGTCGAACAGGTCCCGCACCCGCAGCCCGAGCCGCTCCAGCACCTCCTCATCCGAACACCCGGCGAAACACCGGACGACCGTCCGCTGCCGCTGCAGGCTGTACACGACCCCCAGCGACGGCCGATGCCGCCGCCCATCCGCCTCGTGCACCGGACACAGGTAGGTAGTCCACTCGGTGCCGCGCCTCCCCGGCCCGGACACCCGATTCAGCGCCCGGTTGATGGTCTCCCACGATCCCTGACTGCCCATCACGCCGGTCCTCTCACTACCGGTGTACCCCGTTGAGCAGCGTTGTCAACCGTCATGAATCCGGTTGTAGCGCAACCGGAATCAACCGCCCGATATCCGCGTCGCCCTGGCGCGGGATGGACTCTCCCGGGCGGTGGATATCGGCTGATCCGGATGGCGTAGAGTCGCCGGAATCGATGGCGGCCGCCACGAAGCGGACGACCGGTACTGCATGAAACCTGCTGGGGCGCAGGAATGGTGAGAATTCACAATCGGAGTGGAACTCGGGCGTGTCGGGCGTTCGGGCGGCAAGAATGGACCGCATGGTTGCGGTCGGGGGTCGGGCAAACTCGTGGGAAGCCGATGCGGCGGCGGGCGGGGGCCCGGTGCCGGGAGTGGATGTCGGGAAGTATCCGCTGGACTCGCCCGGGAGTGCGGCGTGGCTGGCGGCGGTGGGCGAGGCGCGGGCCGAGCTGGCCGCGGATGGATGCTGCGTGCTGCGCGGGTTCATCAGGCCCGAGCTGCTGAATACCTTGCGTGGTGAGGGGGTGGCGTTGGCTCCGCACGCGTATTACACCGTGGAGGACGTCAACGCCTACAACATTCCCCTCGATGCCGATCTGCCGCCGGACCATCCGGGGCGGATCGTGCTGCACCGCGGGAACGCGTTCGTGGCAAGGGATCTCATTCCCGCGGACGCGCTGATCCACCGGCTGTACACCGACCGCCGGTTCCAGCGGTTCGTGGCGGACTGCTTCGGGCTGGCCGAGCTCCACGAGTACACCGACCCGCTGGCGGGGTTGTGCCTCAATGTGGTCGCGCCGGGAATGTCGCATCCGTGGCATTTCGATACCAACGAGTTCACCGTCAGCATGCTCACGCAGGAGCCGGAATGCGGTGGGGTGTTCGAGTACTGCCCGAACATCCGGTCGCGGGAGGCGGAGCACCTCGCGGATGTGCGGGACGTGCTGACGGGGCAGGGGGAGCGGTTCGTCCGGCGGCTGGAGTTGCGGCCGGGGGATCTGCAGCTGTTCCAGGGGAGATTCTCGTTGCACCGGGTCGCGCCCGTAGGCGGGACGATGCAACGGCATTCGGCGATCTTCGCCTACAGCGACACCCCGGGACTGATCGGCACCGCCGAGCGGACCCGGCAGCTGTTCGGGCGGGTACTGCCGGATCATCTGGCCGTCGGTGAGGTCCGCGGCGATCGACTGCTCGACTGAGAGGGAACAGCTCGTGCCGGTTTCGTTACACAGCTCCACCGGAAAAGCCTCGTTCGACCACATCTACGACCGCCCCGATCCACGCGAGTATTACGCGCGCATGGCCGAATTGGATTACCAGATACCGGAATTGGCCAAACCGCATTTCCAGCGGCTACTCGCGGAGTATCGGTCGGCCACCGGCATCGCCACCCCCGCGGTCCTCGACATCGGCTGCTCCTACGGCGTGAACGCGGCCCTGCTGCGCCTGGACACCACCATGACCGACCTGGCCGGACGGTACCGCGGCCGCGGCAGCGACGACACCGCCGCGCTCATCGACCGCGACCGGCAGCTGCTGCACACCCGCGATCAGCTCCCCGGCGTCCGCTTCATCGGCATGGACGCCTCCCGCCCCGCTCTCGACTACGCCGGCGCCGCCGGCTTCCTCCAGGACGCCGTGCACGCCGACCTGGAGTCGGGCGACCCCACCGAGGCCCAGCGCCGCACCCTCGCCGCCGCGGACCTGGTCATCTCCACCGGCTGCGTCGGCTACGTCTCCGAACGCACCCTGCTGCGGGTGGCCCGCGCCCACGGCGGAAAACTGCCCTGGATGGCACATTTCGTGCTGCGCATGTTCTCCTTCGACCCCATCGCCGCTCACCTGGAGACCCTCGGCTATCACACCGAACGCGCACCCGGCGTGTTCCGCCAGCGGCGCTTCGCCTCCGCGGACGAGCAGGCGCGGGTACTGAACACCCTGGCGGACAGCGGAATCGATCCCGCCGGCGCCGAATCCGACGGGTGGCTCTACGCCCAGCTGTATCTGTCGCGGCCGAAAGTCAGCGTCGCGACCGAACAATGAATCGCGTCGCACATCGAATTCACATCCCGGATTCACCTGAAAACTCCCCGCGATTGTTACGGTGAATCGGTGGCACCAGCGAAGATCGTAATTGTCGGCGGTGGTTTCGCGGGCGTCGAGTGCGCCCGATATCTGGAACGCCGAGTGCGGCCCGACGAGGCGTTCATCCAACTCGTCTCGCCGGACGCCGGACTGCTGTATCTCCCGCTGCTACCGCAGGTCGCCTCCGGCACCCTCAACCCTCGGTCGGTCTCGGTGTCCCTGCGCCGGGTCCTGCGCCGCACCGAGGTAGTGCCGGGCATGGCGGTCGGGGTGGACCACGACACCCGGCGGGTGGTGGTGCGCCGATCCACCGGCCGCGAAACCGCCCTCGAGTACGACCATCTCGTCCTGGCCCCGGGCTCCATCACCCGGGTGCTGGACGTGCCGGGGCTCAAGGAGCACGGCTTCGGTATGAAGACCCTGCCGGAGGCCATGTACCTGCGCGACCATGTGCTGCGGCAACTGGACGTCGCCGCGCTGCGCGGCGGGCTGGACGGGGACCGGGAGCGGCTCAACTTCGTCACCATCGGCGCGGGCTACGCCGGGACCGAGACCGCCGCGGTCCTGAACAAGGTCTGCCACGCCGCCGCCAAGCGCTTCTTTCCCGAAACCGAACGCGGCATGGTGCGGTGGCACCTGGTCACCCACGGCGACCGCATCATGCCGGAGCTGGGCGAACGGCTCGGCGCGGAGGCGAAAAGGATTCTGGCCGAACGCGGAATCGAACTCATCCCCGGAGCGTCGGCGGCGGAGGTGACGGCCAACGGGGTGAAACTCACCAATGGGCGATTCATCCCCTCCCGCACCGTGCTGTGGACCGCCGGCGTCACCCCGAGCCCGCTGGCCGGGCACCTCGGCGCGGAAACCGACAAGGGACGCATCATCGCGCACGCCGACCTCTCTGTTCCCGGGCTGGAGGGCGTGTGGGCCATGGGTGACGCCGCCGCCGTCCCGGATTTGACCGACGGCGTCGACAAGGTGTGCGCGCCCACCGCCCAGCACGCCATCCGCCAGGGCCGGCACCTGGGCAAGAACCTGCTGGCGACCTTGCGTGGCGGACGATCCGAACCCTACCGGCATCCGGATCTCGGCATGGTGGTCGACCTCGGCGGCCGGGACGCGCTGGCCCGCCCGCTCGGCATCGGATTGCGTGGTGTCCCAGCCCAATTCGTGGCACGCAGCTACCACCTGATGGCGCTGCGCACCGTCGTCGCCCGCGCCCGCGTGGCGTTCGACTGGACCGTGCACGGCCTCAGCGGCGACGACTTCCTGCGTATCGGCTACGGCGACTACCAGACCCACACCATCGGCGGATTCGAGCAGTCCGGCTGCTACCTGCGGACCGACGAGGTGCCGCGGGTGCTTAAGGGGCTCGGCGATCCCGGGTGACTCCGGAACCCGCATGAAAACTATTGTGGCGCAGTAAATCCACATCCCGTCCGACCGTGTGGTTTCGGGCGAAAGCCTGGCGCTCGGACGGTTTCGATGACAAGAATGGGTGCTGTGACCGCCAGGGGGACGGTCACGCGTGTGCAAATGCCAGGTTGCCCCTATCCGACGACCCACGAGGACACCCCTTGAGCGACAGCACCTTCGCCTTCGACGAGCAGCTGCCCCGCGTCCCGCTGCCCACCCTGGAGGAGAGCTGCACCCGCTTCCTGCACTGGTGCGCGCCCCTGCTGACCTCCGACGAGTACGCCGCCACCGCGGCCGCCGTCGAGGATCTGCTGCGCCCCGACAGCCCCGCCCGCACCCTGCACGCCGATCTGCAGCGGTTCGACGAGACCCCGGGCGTGGGCAGCTGGCTCGACGAGTTCTGGCCCTCCCGCTACCTGGGCCGCCGCGACCGGATCGCGTTGAATGCGAACTTCTTCTTCCTGTTCCGCGACGACACCGCCCTCGCCTCCTCGACCAGCGCCGACCAGAGCGAGCGCGCCGCCGCCCTCATCGCCGCGACGGTCGGCTACAAGCTGCGCCTGGACAAGGAGGAGATCCCGCCCGCCACCCAGCGCGGCACGCGACTCAATATGGCGCAGAACAAGTTCCTGTTCTCCGAGACGCGCATACCGGACGCCCCGCAGGACACCGTGCGGGCGCCCTACAGCGACGACTGGCCCGGACCCTCGGACGCCCGCCACATCGTGGTCTTCTACCGCGGCACCATGTTCCGCATGGACGTCATCGGCCCCGGCGGCGTCCCCTACACCCCCGAGGACCTCGCCGACGGCCTGCGCGCCGTCATGAAGGCCGGTGCGCGCCGCGCCGCCACCAACACCTCGCCCGGGCACCTCACCACGCTCGCCCGCGCCGACTGGGCGCCGGTCTACGCCGCCCTGCGGCCCGCCAATGCCGCCGCCTTCGACACCGTCGAGACCGCGCTGTTCTGCGTCTGCCTCGAGGACTTCGCGCCGCGTGACACCCTGCACGCCTGCGACCAGCTGCTGCACGGCGACAGCGGCAACCGCTGGTTCGACAAGTCGGTGTCGTTCATCGTCTTCGCCGACGGCGAAGCGGGCATCAATGTCGAGCACTGCGGGCTGGACGGCACCACCATCCTGTCCTTCGTCGACACCCTGCTCGAGGCGCCGGTGAGCGACCACGCCGAACAGTCGGGCGCGCAGGCGCAGGGCCTGCCCGCCATCGAACCCGTCGAGTTCGTCCTCGGCCCGGAATCCAAGACCGAGATCGCCTCCGCCGCAGCGTCCTTCGCGCAGTACGCCGCCGACAACGCCACCACCACGGTGTCGTTCGACTTCGGCACCAACCGCGCCAAGCGGCTGGGCATCTCCCCGGACGCCTTCGCGCAGCTGAGCTATCAGCTCGCGCACCGCCGCAGCAAGGGGCTCAACGGCGCCACCTACGAATCCATCGCCACCCGCCAGTTCCGCAACGGCCGCACCGAGGCCATGCGCGTGATCACCCAGGAGATGCTGGATTTCGTTGCCGCCATGGAGGATCCGGCCGTGGACCGGGACCGCAAACTGGTGGCCCTGCGCACCGCCGCCGAGGCACACGTGCGCCGCGCCCAGGAATGCCAGCGCGGCGAGGCCCCCGAACAGCACCTGTGGGAACTGCAGTGGATCCAGCGCCGCCGCGGCGAACAGCTCGGCGCCACGGCCCCGATGGCCTTCTACGACAGCCCCGGCTGGACCATCACCCGCGACGACTACCTGAGCACCAGCTCCGCGCCGTCGGTGAACATCCAGTACTTCGGGTTCGGCTCCACCAGCCCCAAGTGCATCGGCATCGCCTACGTGCTGCTGCCCGACCGCTGGAACCTCTACCTGGCCACGCCCAAGCACGTCGCCCAGCAGATGCACGACTTCGCCGAGCAGCTGCGCGGGGCGGTCGCCGAACTCGCCGAACTGCTCACCGTATAACCGATTGCGGGGAGTGTGCGCCCGTCTGAAAGAATCACTCCCCGTGAAATCTTTCGAAGCCCTGTTCGCCGAGCTGCAGGATCGTGCCGCCAACCGCCCCGAGGGGTCGGGCACCGTCGCCGCCCTGGACGCCGGCGTGCATGCGCAGGGCAAGAAGGTGCTCGAGGAAGCCGGCGAGGTCTGGATCGCGGCCGAGTACCAGAGCGATGAGGAACTCTCCGAGGAGATCTCGCAGCTGCTCTACTGGGTGCAGGTGCTGATGGTGGGCCGCGGGCTGCGGCTCGAGGACGTGTACCGACATCTGTGATGCGCCGGTGCGCCGCACGAACCTGCGGCGCACCGTTCGCTCAGCCCCCTGTCGACACGTCTTCCCTCCCCGTTCCGAAAGGACCTCCCATGCTTCGCGTCGCAGTCCCCAACAAGGGCGCACTCTCCGAATCCGCCCTCGCCATCCTGTCCGAGGCGGGCTACCGCAAGCGCACCGACTCCCGTGAGCTGAGCGTGCTGGACCCGGTCAACCAGGTCGAGTTCTACTTCCTGCGGCCCAAGGACATCGCCATCTACGTCGGTTCCGGCGAGCTCGACCTGGGCATCACCGGCCGCGACCTGGCCCTGGATTCCGGTGCGCCCGTGCAGGAACGGCTCGCTCTCGGCTTCGGCCGCTCCACCTTCCGCTACGCCGCCCCGGCCGGGCGCGAATGGAAGGTCGAGGACCTCTACGACAAGCGCATCGCCACCTCCTACCCGAACCTGGTGCTGACGGACCTGGCGAAGCACGGCATCGAGGCCGAGGTCATCCGCCTCGACGGCGCGGTCGAGATCTCCATCCAGCTCGGCGTCGCCGACGCCATCGCCGACGTGGTCGGCTCCGGCCGCACCCTGCGCCAGCACAACCTGGTCGCCTTCGGCGAGTCGCTGTGCTCCTCGGAGGGCGTGCTCATCGAGGCCGAGGGCGCCGACCAGCACGACAAGGCCCGCAACCAGCTCGTCGCCCGCATCCAGGGCGTGGTCTTCGCCCAGCAGTACCTGATGCTGGACTACGACTGCCCCAAGGCGCTGCTCGAGGAGGCGGTCAAGATCACCCCCGGGCTGGAGTCGCCGACCGTGTCGCCGCTCACCGATCCCGAGTGGGTCGCGGTGCGCGCGCTGGTGCCGCGCAAGAACGGCAACGAGCTCATGGACCAGCTCGCGGACCTGGGCGCCAAGGCGATCCTGGCCACCGACATCCGGTCCTGCCGCGCCTTCTGATTCCGGCCGGGTCAGGACGGGCCGGATTCCGGCTCGTCCTCGCCGGACGGGAAAGGCGGTGGGGTGCCGCCGAATTCGGGGCATAGTCGCTTGAAATCGCAGTACTCGCAGAGCCAACTCGGGCTGGGCGGGAACTCCCCGGTCTCGGCGGCGGTCACGATGGCGGCCCACAGCGCCGACAGGATCCGCTCGAAGCGCAGCAGTTCCTCCGGGTCCGGCGCGTAGGTGAGGGTGACGCCGTCGGCGAGGTACATCAGCCGCAGTTCCGCCGGCGCCCGGCCCTGGGTGCGCAGCAGGACCAGGGCATAGAACTTCAGCTGGAACAGGGCCCGGGTCTCGTAGGTGAGGCCCGGGGCGCGGCCGGTCTTGTAGTCGATGACGTGCAGTTCCCCGTCGGCCGAGCGGTCGATGCGGTCCACGATGCCGCGCAATGGCGTGCCGTCGGGGAGGTCGGCCTCGATGAAGGTCTCGCACGACTCCGGATCGAAGCCGGACGGATCCTCCAGCCGGAAGTACACGCCCACCAGCTTGCGCACCTCGGCCAGGAACCCGGGCAGTTCCTCGGCCGGGATCAGCGACTCCACCTCGGGCTGCGACTCGCGCACCCCCGTCCACGCGGGTTCGACGAGCGCGGCCGCGGCCTCGGCATCCCGCTCGGTGGCGGGCAGCCCGAACAGTGCCTCCAGCACGGCGTGCACCACCGTGCCGCGCACCGCCGCCCGCGAGGGCGGTTCCGGAATCCGGTCGATGACCCGCAGCCGGTATTTCAACGGGCACTGCTTGAAATCGATTGCGCGCGAGGGGGACAGGGCGGGGCCGCGCGGAGCGAACCGCGCTGTCTCCGGGGTACTGATCACGTCAACCGACATACCTGGCAGGCTAAACGCAGGCACCGACAAGGTGCGGACGAATCCGGCGCAGCACATTCGCGGCGACGCACGACTTCACCACAACCACGCAGAACGGAGATTCATGACGGCCAGACGGACCGGCCCATTCCAGATCGGTGACCGGGTACAGCTGACCGACGCCAAGGGGCGCAAGTTCACGGTGATCCTGGAGGCGGGCAAGGAATTCCACACCCACGCCGGCCACATCAACCACGACGACCTCATCGGCGCCGACGAGGGCTGCGTGGTGAACTCCGCCAAGGGCACCCCCTACCTGGCCCTGCGCCCGCTGCTGACCGACTACGTGCTGTCCATGCCGCGCGGCGCGGCGGTCATCTACCCCAAGGACTCCGCCCAGATCGTCCACGAGGGCGACATGTTCCCCGGCGCGAAGGTCCTGGAGGCCGGCGCCGGCTCGGGCGCGCTGACCTGCTCGCTGCTGCGCGCGGTCGGCCCCGAGGGCAAGGTCATCTCCTGGGAGATCCGCGACGACCACGCCGAGCACGCGGTCAAGAATGTCGAGCGCTTCTTCGGCGAACGCCCCGCCAACTGGGAGCTCACCCTCGGCGACGTGGCGGACTACGCCGGCGAACAGGTCGACCGCGTCGTCCTCGACATGCTCAAGCCGTGGGACGCGCTCGAGGCCGTCTCGAAGGCACTGATCCCCGGCGGCGTCTTCCTCGCCTACGTGGCGACCACCACCCAGCTCTCCGAGGTGGTCGAGGCGCTGCGCCGCCAGGGCTGCTGGACCGAGCCCACCGCCTGGGAATCCATGGTGCGCCCCTGGCACGTGGTCGGCCTCGCGGTGCGCCCCGAACACCGCATGCAGGGCCACACCGCCTTCCTGGTCAAGGCCCGCCGGCTCGCCGACGGCGTCACCGCCCCCAAGCCGCAGCGCCGCCCGTCCAAGGGCTAGCGCGCCGGGAAGATATTTCTCGACGCCGGATCCGGCCTCGAAACGAACGCGCCCCCGCCACGGAACGGCGGGGGCGCGTCGTCGTATTCAGCCGGTCGCGAGGCGGTTTCGCGGCGTCAGCAGGGCGCCTTGCCCATGGCCAGGATGGTGCAGCCGGTGTTCTCCGACAACTGCCAGCCCGCGTCGGTGTGCTGCCAGCTCATGGGCACGCCGGGCATGGTGCCGTGCGGGGAGACGATGGCGACCGAGGCATTGGCGGTGTCGCCGTTGGCCTGCACACCCGAGACCGTCCAGCCGATGCTGCCGTAGTTGGCCAGGCCCCGGTTCATCGTCTCGAGGTTCGAGGTGCGCGCACCGCCGTTGACCATCAGGTTCGCCTTGTCGGCGGCGGGCACGGCCGGGTCGGTGAAGCGGGTCAGCGTCGACTGCAACTCGTCGGCGGAGGGCGCGGGGGTGTCGGCGCCGGCGAGGCCCGCACCGGAGGTGAGGGCGACGGCGGCCGCGGCGACGGCCAGGGACAGGCGAACGGAACGAGCGAGCATGAACGAACGGGCCTTTCGGGACTCGAAGGGGTGGTTACTGGCAGGCCGCGCGGGCCATGCCGAGGATCGTGCAGGCGCCGGCGTCGGAGAGCTTCCACGCGCCGTCGCTGTACTGGAAGGTCATCGGGACGTCGGGCATGGTGCCGTGCGGGGAGGTCACCGACACCTTCGCGTCGGCCTTGGTCCCGTCCTGCTTGATCTCACCGACGGTGAACCCGACCTGGTAATGGGCCAGTCCCTGGTTCATGGTGTCGATATTTCCGAGACGTTTGTCGCCGTCGACGACTAGTTTGGCCTTGTCGGCAGCCGGCTTCGCCGGGTCGGCGAAGGCCGTGAGCACGCCCTGCAGGGCGTCCGCGGTCGGCGCGGGCGCGGCGGCGGTGGCCGATACGGTGGTGGTCGAGGACGAAGAACCCTTGTCGTCGGAGCCGCAGCCGGTCACAGTTGCCGTAACGGCCGCGAAGGCCGCGACGGTAGCCACGGAAACACGAAGCGTCCGCGTGACGTTGCGCATACCAGGAGTACGACTGGTGGGAAGGAGCATCAACGGCGCCTTTCGGCTCGGTCCGGCGATTAACTCACCGGAAACAGGTTAGGGCAGGCTAACATGCTCGTCCGGCCTGCAGGCCGCAGCCTAGATGTGATCACGACGAAACCATGTCGGAAAGCGGGAACGGTTAGAGCCCGGTAGCGTTGATAGACCGGGACTGGGAGGAGCAGCATCATGAGCCCCATCGAACATTCGGATTCGGCCGCCTGGAGGGAACTCGAGGCAGTACGTGCCGAGGCCGCTGCACTCCGGAGGCAACTCGCCGACACGCCGGATCGCACACGGGAATTGGAAGCGCGCGTCGATTCGCTGACGATTCGCAATACCAAACTGATGGACACCTTGAAGGAAGCGCGCCAGCAACTGGTCGCTCTCCGTGAGGAAGTGGACCGCCTCGGCCAGCCACCCTCGGGCTACGGCGTCCTCATCGGCGTGTACGACGATCAGACGGTCGATGTGTTCACTTCCGGGCGCAAGATGCGGCTGACGTGTTCGCCGAATATCGACACCACCACCCTCCACTACGGGCAGACCGTGCGTCTCAACGAGGCGCTGACCGTGGTCGAGGCGGGCGGTTTCGACACCATCGGTGAGATCGGCACGCTGCGAGAGGTTCTCGACGACGGGCGCCGCGCGCTGGTCGTCGGGCATGCCGACGAGGAGCGGGTGGTCTGGTTGTCCGGGCCGCTGACCGCCCTGGTCGACGTGGACGACCTCGAGGATCCGGATCGTCCGATTCGCAAACTGCGGCCCGGTGATTCGCTGCTGGTCGACACCAAGGCCGGATTCGCCTTCGAGCGCATCCCCAAGGCCGAGGTCGAGGACCTGGTGCTCGAAGAGGTGCCGGATGTCGGCTACGAGGACATCGGCGGTCTCTCGCGCCAGATCGAGCAGATCCGCGACGCGGTCGAATTGCCGTTCCTGCACAAGGATCTGTTCCGCGAGTACGCGCTGCGCCCGCCCAAGGGCGTGCTGCTCTACGGTCCGCCCGGTTGCGGTAAGACGTTGATCGCCAAGGCCGTCGCCAACTCGCTCGCCAAGAAGATCGCCGAGGCGCGCGGTGAGGATGCCAAGGAAGCCAAGTCGTTCTTCCTGAACATCAAGGGCCCCGAGCTGCTCAACAAGTTCGTGGGTGAGACCGAGCGCCACATCCGGATCATCTTCCAGCGGGCCCGCGAGAAGGCGTCCGAGGGCACCCCGGTGATCGTGTTCTTCGACGAGATGGATTCGATCTTCCGCACCCGCGGTTCGGGCGTCTCCTCCGATGTGGAGACCACCGTTGTGCCGCAGCTGCTCTCGGAGATCGACGGCGTCGAGGGCCTGGAGAACGTGATCGTGATCGGCGCCTCCAACCGTGAGGACATGATCGATCCCGCGATCCTGCGGCCCGGCCGCCTGGACGTGAAGATCAAGATCGAGCGCCCGGATGCCGAAGCCGCGCAGGACATCTTCTCCAAGTACCTGACGGAGACGCTGCCGCTGCACAGCGAGGATCTGCAGGAGTTCGACGGTGATCGCGGCAAGTGCGTGCAGGCCACCATCGAACGCGTGGTGGACCGCATGTACGCCGAGTCCGAGGACAACCGCTTCCTGGAGGTCACCTACGCCAACGGTGACAAGGAGGTCCTGTACTTCAAGGACTTCAACTCCGGCGCCATGATCCAGAACATCGTGGACCGGGCCAAGAAGTACGCCATCAAGTCCGTCCTGGAAACCGGCAATCCGGGTCTGCGCATCCAGCATCTCTACGATTCGATCGTGGACGAGTTCTCCGAGAACGAGGACCTGCCCAACACCACGAATCCCGATGACTGGGCCCGCATCTCGGGTAAGAAGGGCGAGCGCATCGTCTACATCCGCACCTTGGTGACGGGGAAGAACGCCAGCGCCAGCCGCGCCATCGACACCGAGTCGAACACCGGCCAGTACCTGTAAGCCGGAAAAGCCAAGGGGCTCGCATCCTTTCGGATGCGAGCCCCTTCGCACGCGTGGATGCCGATGCGAGTCAGCTGATCCCGGGGATGAAGCCGGGGTAGACCCAGTGCGAGACACCGCCACCCGGGGCGCCGGAGCCGCTCACGTTCGGGAAGTTGAACGGCAGCCGCTTCAGTGCGTGCGGGTTGCCGTCGGCGTCGGCCTGGACGCAGTTGGTGGTGACGCCGTGGAAGCCCGAGCACACGATGCGGGTCGAGGTGCCGAACGGCGAGGTGAGGCGGGCACGGTTGACCAGCGGGTTCCAGAAGTCGGGGTCGCCGGGGGTGAGGAAGTCGTGGGTCTCGAAAACGTAGATGGGGCTGCGGTCCTGCTGGACGGGCCAGTCGTCGGCGGCCGCGGGGCCGGTGCCGAGGACGAGGGCGGCACCGGTGAGGGCGGCCGCGGCGGCCAGGCCGGTGACGCTACGGGTGATCGTGTTCATGTACCCCTCCATGGAACGTCGATTGACAGTGCGCATCGATGAGAGCATCGGCTCGTGCCGGGCGACTGTAACGGACGGCATGGTCGCGGTGGGGGCAATCACCCGCCGGAGACCGTGATCACCGGGTGCTGCGCAGCCGCCGATCCTCGGTCCAGTCGACGATGAGCCGGCGCTGCCGGAACCGCCACGCGCCGCCGTCGCGGGCGAAGGTGTCGTCGTAGCGGATGTGCATGACGAAGACCCGGGAGCCGTCGGCATCGTCGTAGACATGGGAAGCGGTGCAATAGGTTTCGCCCCGCACCTCGTCGCCGGAGAAGTCCAGCAGCTGGTTGGCGATCACGTGCCGGGTGATGCGGTAGCGGTCGAGGGGCCGCATGGCCGCTTCGATCTGGGTGCGGCCGCGCACCGTCGTCGTGGGCTGCTCGCCGCCCCACTCGATGACCAATGTGCCGTCCGCGGTGAAGAGTTCGGCGATGGCCGCATCGCGGCGGCGGTCGGCGTGGGAGGCGTAGCGCTCGGTCAGTTCGCGCAGGGCGAGTCGGGTTTCCAGCTGGTCCATGGGGTCTCCTCGATAGGGTCAAGATCGTTTCTACTGGTCCGGGGCAGGCGTGACCCGCGATTGCCCGCTGGGTGGACGCGGTGTCAGGCCCGCCGGACCCGGCGGTAGGTCGGCACGGCCACCGCGGCGGTCGCGAGATGCCGTGCCACCTCGGGGATTACGGAGTCGGCGAGGGCGGCGACGGTGAGGCGCAGGTGGTCGGTGTGGGGGTGGTCGGTCACCTCGAACGGGCCGCCCGGGGCCGCTTTGATGCCGGCGGCGGCCAGGGAGATGATGGCGGCGTTCTCGTCCGTGACGGGGAACCAGAGGTTGATCCCGTCGCCGCGGGGGAGACGGATGTCGTGGTGCGACAAGGATTTTCGCAGGGCGTCGGCGCGAGCGCGATAGATGCCGCGGGCCGTGGTGACGGTGGTCCGGGCGGCGTCGTCGGTGAGCATGTGCAGCAGCACCCTCTGGAGCAGCCGGCTGGTCCAGCCCGGTCCCAGCATGCGCCGTTCGAGGAGCGGGTCGAGCAGGTCGGCGGGGCCGCCGACGGCGGCCAGGCGCAGGTCCGCGCCGTGGGATTTGGAGTAGGAGCGAATGTGCACGGTGCGGGTCGGCAGGCGGGCTGCGAGGGAGCGCAGGGGCGCGTGGGTGATGCCCGAACTGTGGTCGTCCTCGACGATGACCGGCGTGCCGCCCGCGACGACCGCGGCATCGGCCAGCACGTCGGCCAGTTCGCGCACCCGCCGCGCCGACAGCGAGGCGCCGGTGGGGTTCTGAGCGCGCGGCTGGAGCAGCACGAGGATCGGGGAGCGGGCCGCCAGGGCGGCGGCCAGCCGATCCGGGCGCATACCGGATTCGTCGAGATCGATGGGAACCGCTCGCGCCCCGAGCCGGGCCAGCAGGTCCAGAAACGGCGGGAAGCACGGGTTTTCGACCGCCACCGCGTCACCCAGCCGGACGTGGGCGGCCAGCAGGCGGTCGACGGCGTCGAGCGCGCCGTCGAGGATGGTGAACCGTTCGGCGCGGGTCGGCCAGTCCGCGCGAATGGCGGCTTCGAGCTCGGGGAGCACGGCCTCGCCGAGGTAGGTGGCCGACAGGTCGTCGATGCGGCCGTCGTCGCCGAGACCGCGTAATGCGGCGGTGAGGTCGGGCAGCAGCGCCGGATCGGGGGTGCCGCGTGAGAGGTCGATGCGGAAGACGCTGTCGGAGTGGGGGTGGAGGCGTTGATAGCGTCCGGCGGCGGGCGCGCGGGGGGCGTGCGGCGCGTCCTGGACGAAGGTGCCCGCCCGGCCGCGCGCCACGATCGCCCCGGCGGCCGCCAGCGCCCGCCACGCCTGATTGACCGTCACGGGGGAGACCTTCAGTTCCCGGGCCACCTCGCGCACGGTGGGCAGCCGGGTGCCGGGTGCCAGCGCGCCCGACCGTATCCGCTGGCCGATTCCGGCCGCGATCCCGGCCGCGGTGCGGTCGTGTGCGGCGGCGGCCAGGTCGGCGGCGGATTCGGCGGTCACAGACTCAGTGTGCGAGGGGGACGGGGGTGGCTCCGACGGGTGCGCCGGAGGTTTTACGGTCACGAAATCGTTTCCTTCATCTTGTAACACAAGCGAATTCGTTTCAGGTGCAGTATCACAAACTATGGCGATTGTTCGAGCGGCGCTGGTGCAGACGAGCTGGACCGGCGACAAAGAGTCAATGATCAAAGCGCACGAGGACTACGCGCGGCAGGCTGCTGCGGCGGGGGCGAAGGTGATCTGCTTCCAGGAGCTGTTCTACGGGCCGTACTTCTGCCAGGTCCAGGACACCAAGTTCTACGACTACGCCGAATCGGTGCCGGGTCCCACCGTGGAGCGGTTCGCGGCGCTGGCCCGCGAGCTCGGCCTGGTGATGGTGCTGCCCGTCTACGAGCAGGAGCAGCCGGGACTGCTGTACAACACGGCGGCGGTGGTGGACGCCGACGGGAGCTACCTCGGCAAGTACCGCAAACACCACATTCCGCAGGTCAACGGGTTCTGGGAGAAGTTCTACTTCCGCCCCGGCAATCTGGGTTGGCCGGTCTTCGACACCGCCGTCGGCAGAATCGGGGTCTATATCTGCTATGACCGGCACTTCCCCGAGGGCTGGCGGGCGCTGGGCCTGGCCGGAGCGGAGATCGTGTTCAATCCCTCGGCTACCTCGCGCGGACTGTCGAGCTACCTGTGGAAGCTGGAGCAACCCGCCTCGGCGGTGGCCAACGAGTACTTCATCGGAGCCATCAACCGGGTGGGCATCGAGGAGTACGGCGACGACGACTTCTACGGCACCAGCTACTTCGTCGACCCCGAGGGGCAGTTCGTGGGCGAGGTCGCCTCCGACACCGCCCCCGAGCTGGTGGTCCGCGACCTGGACATGGAACTGATCAATGTGGTGCGCGACCGCTGGGCCTTCTATCGGGACCGGCGTCCGGATGCCTACGGAAAGCTGGTGGAGCCGTGAGCACGACGTTCATCCACGGCGGAATCGTGGTGTCCGCCACCGGATCCCAGCCCCTCGACGTCCTCATCGACGGCGAGACCATCGCCGCGGTGGTGCAGCCGGGATCCACCGCGCTCGGCGCCGACCTGGCCGCCACCGCCGACACCGTCATCGACGCCACCGGCAAGTACGTGATCCCCGGCGGCGTCGACGGCCACACCCATATGCAGCTGCCCTTCGGCGGCACCGAGGCGTCGGACACCTTCGAGACCGGCACCCGCGCCGCCGCGTGGGGCGGTACCACCACCATCGTCGACTTCGCGGTGCAGAAGCCGGGCGAGCGGGTCCAGGACAGCCTGGCGCTGTGGCACGAGAAGGCGGCCGGAAACTGCGCCGTCGACTACGGATTCCATCAGATCGTCGGCTCGGTGGACGCCGAATCCCTCGAGGGCATGAGCGAATTGGTGTCCGAGGGTGTCACCAGTTTCAAGCTGTTCATGGCCTACCCGGGCGTCTTCTACTCCGACGACGGCCAGATCCTGCGCGCCATGCAGACCGCGGGTGAGCTCGGCGCCCTGCTCATGATGCACGCCGAGAACGGGATCGCCATCGATGTACTGGTGGAACAGGCGCTTTCGCGGGGCGAGACCGCGCCGTACCACCACGGCGTCACGCGCCCGTGGCAGATGGAGGAGGAGGCCACCCACCGCGCGATCATGCTGGCGCAGATGACGGGCGCCCCGCTCTACGTCGTCCACGTCTCCGCCAAACAGGCCCTGGAACAGATCGCGGCGGCACGGGGCAAGGGCCAGAACGTCTTCGGCGAGACGTGTCCGCAGTACCTGTACCTCTCGCTCGAGGAGAACCTGGGCGCACCGGGTTTCGAGGGCGCGAAATGGGTGTGCTCGACACCGCTGCGCGCCCGCGCCGAAGGCCATCAGGACGAGCTGTGGCGCTACATCCGCACCGGCGACGTCAGCACCGTGGCCACCGACCACTGCCCCTTCTGCATGAAGGATCAGAAGGAGCTCGGCCTCGGCGATTTCAGCAAGATTCCCAACGGGATCGGCGGCGTCGAGCACCGCATGGACCTGATGTTCCAGGGTGTCAAGGACGGCCGTATCTCCCTGGAGAAATGGGTGGAGGTGTGTTGCACCGCCCCGGCCCGCATGTTCGGGCTCTACCCGCGCAAGGGCGTCATCAGCCCCGGCGCGGATGCGGACGTGGTGATCTACGACCCCCACGGGCACACCAGCATCGGCCTGGGCAAGACCCACCACATGAACATGGACCATTCGGCCTACGAGGGCTTCGAGATCGACGGGCACGTGGACACCGTGCTCTCGCGCGGCCGGGTGATCGTCGACGCGGGGCAGTACCTGGGCAGCGCCGGCCACGGCCGGTACGTCAAACGCGCCCTGTCCCAGAACCTCATCTGACGAACCCGAGCTACGAGGGGAGAGTGCCGCATGGACATCGGTGTGGTGCTGCAGTGCACGCCGCCCGCGTCACGGGTGGTGGAACTGGCGAGAATCGCGGAGACACACGGGTTCTCGCACGTGTGGACCTTCGATTCGCACCTGCTGTGGCAGGAGCCCTACGTCATCTACAGCCAGATTCTCGCCGCGACCCGCAAGATCATGGTGGGCCCGATGGTGACCAACCCGTCCACTCGTGACTGGACCGTCACCGCCTCCACCTTCGCCACCCTCAACGACATGTTCGGCAACCGCACCATCTGCGGTATCGGCCGCGGCGATTCGGCCGTCCGCACCCTGGGCGGGCGGCCCGCCACCCTGGCGACCCTGCGCGAATCCATCGAGGTCATCAGGGAATTGGGCAACGGCCGCAGCGCGCACATCGGCGACACCACCGTTCGCTTCCCGTGGGCGCGGGACTCCCGGCTGCCGGTGTGGGTCGCCGGATACGGTCCGCGCGCCCTGGATCTCACCGGCGAGGTGGCCGACGGGTTCATTCTCCAGCTCGCCGACCCGGACATCACCGCCTGGACCATCGCCCGCGTCCGGGCCGCCGCCGAACGCGCGGGCCGGGACCCGGGGGCGGTGACCATCTGCGTGGCCGCACCCGCCTACATCACCGACGGCACCGTCGGATCGCTGAAACACGCACGGGAGCAATGCCGTTGGTTCGGCGGCATGGTCGGCAACCACGTCGCGGACATCGTCGCCCGCTACGGTTCCGACTCCCAGGTGCCCAAGGCGCTGACCGACTACATCGCCGGGCGGCGCGGTTACGACTACAACGTGCACGGCCGGGCGGGAAATGTGCACGCCGAGTTCGTTCCCGACGACATCGTGGACCGCTTCTGCATTCTCGGCACCCCGGACGAGCACCTGACCCGGCTGCGCCAACTCGAGGCCCTGGGCGTCGACCAGTTCGCGGTCTACCTGCAACACGACGCCAAGACCTCCACCCTCGAGGCCTACGGCGAATCCGTCCTGCCGCGCCTGGCACATCCGATCGAGGCGACGGTGACCGGATCGTGAGCGTGACGACGACCGACCTACCGTCCCCGGCCAGCACCGAGCCACAGGAATTCTCGTTCACCCCTACCGCCCCCGCGGGCCGCGGGCGCGGATGGCGGCTGCTGTATCCGATCATGGCCTTCGCTCTGCTCATCGCGATCTGGGAGCTGGTGAAGGCGCTGGTTCCGGCCAATGGCGTGAGCATCGGGAACCAGCGCGTCCTGCCCCGCACCTCCGACGGCGCGCTGCCGCATTCCTGGGCGGTGCTGACCGTGCTGGGGGAGCGGGACGGGAAGACCACCGTCGGTGCGACCCTGCTGCGCACGGCGGGCTTCACGCTCGAACTCGCGCTGCTGGCGCTGGTGCTGGGCACGGTGGTCGGCGTCGCGCTGGCGGTGCTCATGCAGCGGTTCTCGTGGGTCGAGCGCGGGCTGCTGCCGTATGTGATCGTCTCGCAGACCGTGCCGCTGATCGCGCTGGCCCCGCTGGTGGCGGGGTGGGGCGGCAAGATCGTCATCGCGGGCCGGCCGTGGCAGCCGTGGATGAGCATCGTGGTGATCGCGTCGTACCTGGTGTTCTTCCCGGTCGCCATCGGCACGCTGCGCGGATTGCAGTCTCCGGCACGGGCTTCGGTGGAGCTGCTGCGCAGCTGCGCGGCGGGATGGTGGGCCACCCTGATACATCTGCGGCTGCCCGCGGCGGTGCCGCACATCCTGCCCGCCCTGCGGCTGGGCGCCGCCGCCGCGGTGATCGGCTGTGTGGTGGCCGAGATCTCGACCGGCACCGCGGGCGGGATCGGCCGCCAGATCATCGTCTTCTCCCAGCAGTCGACCGGCAATGCGGCGCGGTTGTACGCCGCGGTGATCGCGGCGGCCCTGCTGGGCGTGGTGCTCACCGGATTGGTCTCGCTCGCCGAGGTGCTGCTGCGCCGCTATGCCCGGCCCGGCCACACCGCGGGAGCAGCCCGGTGACCATCGCTCTACCCGTTCGTTCGTTCGGAGGTACCCCGTGACCGTCGAGACATCCGCGGCCGCACCGGAACCGGCGGTGGCCGCGGCCATACCCGCCGTCGAGTTGCGTGGCGTCGGCAAGATATTCGCCGCCGGCGCGGTGACCGCGCTCGAGGACGTGAGCCTGCGCGTCGCGGCGGGTGAGTTCGTCTCCCTGATCGGCCCGTCCGGGTGCGGCAAGTCGACGCTGCTGCGCATCGTGGCCGACCTGGAACAGCCGAGCTCGGGAACCGTTGTGGTGCACGGGAAGACGGCCAGGCGGGCCCGGCTCGATCAGGAGTACGGCATCGCCTTCCAGCAGGCCGGACTGCTGGATTGGCGGACCGTGCAGGAGAACATCGAACTGCCGTTGCAGCTGCACGGGGTGCGCAAGGCCGAAAGGCGCGCCCGCAGTGCCGAACTGCTCGAGATCACCGGCCTGACCGAATTCGCGCGGCGCTTCCCGGCCGAACTGTCCGGCGGCATGCAGCAGCGCGTCGCCATCGCCCGCGCGCTGGCACGCAAACCACCGCTGCTGCTGATGGACGAGCCGTTCGGCGCGCTCGACGAGATGACCCGCGAGCGCATGCAGGGCGAACTGCTGCGCATCGCCGAAGAGACCGGCGCCGCAGTGGTTTTCGTCACGCACTCGATCCCGGAGGCGGTCTTCCTCTCCGACCGCGTGGTGGTCATGACCCCGCGTCCCGGGCGCATCACCGAGGTGCTGGCCACCGGCGGCCGGGACCGCCACAGCGACGACGAGGTCCGGTCCAGCGAGGAATTCTTCACCGCTGTGGCCGCGGTCCGCGCCGCCCTGCATGAGGGGCACGGCGGCGCAGGCACGCCGAAAAGCGCCGCCGGACGGGACATGCGATGACCCGCGTGCTCCGATCCTGGTTGCCGCCAGTGCTTTTCGGCGTCGCCCTGCTGGTGCTGTGGCAGGTGCTCACCGTCGCGGCGGGCGTCCCGTCGTTCCTGCTGCCCGCGCCCAGCGCCATCGGACAGGCGTTCGCCGACAATCACCACGCCATCCTGGAGGCCGCCCTGGCCACCGGGAAGAACGCGCTGGCCGGCCTGCTCGCCGGTGCGGTGCTCGGCATGGCCGCCGCCACGGTGGCCGTGCGCTTCCGGGTGGTCGACGGGGTGCTCGGCGCGCTGGCGGCCGGCGCGGCGGCGGTGCCCATCGTGGCGCTGGCTCCGCTGCTGAACTCCATGTACTCCACCACCACCGACCTGCCGCGCCGGCTGGTGGCCACCATCGTCGTGTTCTTTCCCGTCTTCGTCAGCACCACACGGGGATTGCGTCAGGTCCCGCGGGTGCACGAAGACCTCATGACCGCCTACGCCGCCACCGGCTGGCAGGTCACCCGCACCGTGCGCCTGCCCGCCGCGCTGCCGCACCTGTTCACGGGTCTGCGCATCGCGGCGCCCGGTGCGGTGATCGCGGCGATCATCGCCGAATACTTCGGCGGTCTGCAGCACGGTTTGGGCAGCCGTATCACCTCCGCGGCGGCCAATACCGCCTATCCGCGCGCCTGGGCCTACGTGGTGGCCGCCATGATCCTCGGCCTGGTGTTCCTGGCCGCCGTGCTGCTGCTCGAACAGCTCACCCGCAGACCCCGCACCATCCCTGGGAGATCGAAATGAGAAGTGCCACCCGCAGATTCCGCATCCGGGCCGTGCTGGCCGCCGCCACCCTGGCGGTGGCCGCACTGTCCGGATGCGGCACCACCGACAATTCCCCGACCACCGCCGATGGGCTCACCAAGGTCAAGCTGCAACTGCAATGGTTCAAACAGGGCCAGTTCGCGGGCTATCTGGCCGCGCAGGCCCAGGGCTACTACAAGGAGCAGGGCCTCGACGTCCAGATCCTCGACGGCGGAACCGATATCGTGCCCCAGACCGTCCTGGCCCAGGGACAGGCCGACTACGCGATCGCCTGGGTGCCCAAGGCCCTGGCCTCCCGGGAGGCCGGTGCGGGCATCACCGATGTCGCCCAGATCTTCCAGCGTTCGGGCACCAAGCAGGTGTCGTTCAAGAGCGCGGGCATCAACGGTCCCGCCGACCTGAAGGGCAAGAAGGTCGGAAACTGGGGCTACGGCAACGAATTCGAACTCTTCGCCGGCATGACCAAGGCGGGCCTGGACCCCGCCAGGGACGTCACCCTGGTTCAGCAGCAGTTCGACATGAACGCCTTCCTCGCTCACGACATCGACGCCGCCCAGGCCATGTCCTACAACGAGTACGCGCAGCTGCTCGAGGTGAAGAACCCCGCTACCGGAAAGCTGTACACGGCAGACGATTTCGCCACCATCGACTGGAACGATCAGGGTGTGGCCATGCTCCAGGACGCCATCTGGGCCAACACCGACAAGCTGAAGGACGCCAAGTACGCCGATCAGACGGTGAAGTTCATCGCCGCCTCGCTGAAGGGCTGGGCCTTCTGCCGCGACAACGTGGACAAATGCCGCGATCTGACCGTGGCCGCCGGGTCGACTCTGGGCGCCAGTCATCAGCAGTGGCAGATCGCCGAGGTGAACAAGCTGATCTGGCCGTCTCCGAGCGGAATCGGGATGATCGACCAGGCGGCGTGGGACCGCACCGTCTCGATCGCGAAGACCACCCGCAACCAGGAGGGCAAGACCGTCCTCACCAAGGATCCCGACGCCGTCGCGTACAGCGTCGAGTACGTCACGAAGGCCCTCGACCAGTTGAAGTCGCAGGGCGTCGATGTCACCGGGAGTTCCTACGTCGCACAGCCGGTCACCCTCGCCGAGGGCGGGAAGTAGCGCGTTCCGGCCATTGTGTGATGTAAGTCACAATTTTATCAAACCGATATAAACCCTGGTGGAACGCGTTCTACCGTGTAGCTCTCGTCGGGTCGGGGAAATGTTTCCCCGGGAAATGGCTTCCCCTCGAATGTGAACCGTGCATGATTCACATGCCCGACATGTCATTTGAAAGATGAGGAGTACCCCGTGTCCGGATCCGCTTCGGATTTCCTGGCTTCGGTTCTGATCAAGACCATCCAGGGTCTGTTCAGCGGCAGTGCCGGCGGCACCACGCCGACCGCCTGAAACCGCAGTAGCACGACGGCCCATCGAATCGCGCGGGATTCGGTGGGCCGTCGGCGTTGGTCGGCTCAGCGCAGCAGGTCCGGGATGAGCACCCGGGTGTCGGGCACGAACGGCCATGCCGGGTTCTCCAGATGCGACCGCAGCTCCTCGTCGGACCACCACCAGCCGTCCGCGATCTCCTCCGGCTGATGCCGGATCGGCCCGTCGTAGCGCAGCTCGTAGGCGAACAGGTGGCACCGCATCGGCCGCCCCGCCCACTCGCCGTCCCAGGACGCGCTCGCCAGTGGCAGCGGCCGATCGTCGTGCGGGCCCAGTTCGATGCCCAGTTCCTCACCCAGCTCCCGGACCGCCGCCGCGGCCGGTTCCTCGCCCGGATCCAGCACCCCGCCCGCCAGGCAGTCGTGCATGCCGGCGAAAACGGCCTTGGTATCGGTCCGCTTGTGCACGTATACCTTCGACCCGTCGCCCGAGCGGACCAGCACGCCCGCACTGGCGTGCCACAGGCCCTCCGCATACACCACCGCGCGCTCCTGCGCGCCGATCTCACGACCGGCGGCGTCGTACACCGCGATCATCTCCGGCATGGACCGGGCTCTCCTTCCTGCCGCGCCGCGGGACCCGGCGCCCTGCTGTGCACAGTAGCGATGCCGCGCGGGCTCCCGGCTCCCGGCGTAGCCTCAGGGGCGCAACCGTTTTCGTCAGGGAGGACGAGATCATGCCGCTGCCGCAGGTACTCGCGAGGATCAATCGGCGGGTCAGCAACCCGGTACTGGGGGTCGGGGCCCGGGTGGTGCCGTTCTTCGGGGTCGTGATCCACCGCGGTCGTCGGTCCGGGCGTGTCTACCGGTCCCCGGTCATGGTCTTCGAGCGCGACGGCGGCTACCGCATCGCCCTGACCTACGGGCGGGACGTGGACTGGCTGAAGAACATTCGGGCGGCGGGGACCTTCGAGTTCGAGACCCGCGGGCACACGGTGACCCTCACCGATCCGGTGGTCGGCCACGACGCCTCCGCCTCGTGGGCCCCGCCGCTGGTGCGTCAGGTGCTGGTGGGCCTGAACGCCGAGGACTACGTCCAGGCCCGGCGCGCCGACTGACGCCCGGCGGGCGGCTCAGCGCCCAGTGAGTCGGGGGCTCGGCGCGTAGTGGGCCAGGAGATCAGCGCACCGTGAGCCGGACGATCACACAACCCTGCTGCCAGCTCTGGTAGGCATCGGCGAGGTTGGGGTTGCCCGCCGCATCGACGCCCATGCCGTTGAACTTGGCCCACTGCTTGTTGTCGCGGGCGATGGCCTCCGACAGCCGCACCACCGATTCGGCATCGGTGACCACCTCGGCGTCGGCGGTGTGCCTGGGCCCGCCGAAGGACACCTCGATGGGCACTCCCTTGCGGATATTGCTGACCCACGGACGCTTGGCGGTGCCGACCAGGATGTCGCCGTCGTGGCGGGTATAGGCGACGGGCACGTGGTAGTGCCTGCCCGATTTGCGGCCGACCACGTGCAGCACGCACAGCCGCTGGCCGACCCGGGCGGACAGCACCGGCACCCGCAGCAGGCCGCGAATGAAGGTATTGAGCAGGTTCTGATAGGACCGGATCGGCTCCGGCCCGGTGGTGGTCGGGGTCCCGTAGGGGTTGGTCTCGGGGGTTCGGTCGGTCATGCCGTCCTCCTTCGCTGAAACGCGTTGTGCGGCAGTCACACCGGCATCGAGTATAGATCTCGTGTCGCCGTGTCCGGAATTTGCTGGAAATAAGCTGTAGATTCCGGAGTGTTCGCATCATGGACCCGCCGGCGAGGAGTGCGCGTTGACCGATGTGATGAATCGCCCAGCTCGGCCGCTCGGTGCCGGACGGCACGCCAAGGCCGAGGAACGCCCGCCCATGGCGTGGTGGACCGTCGCGGCTGTCGCGGTGCCGGCGGCAGTGGTGCTGCTGTTGTCGGCGAGCCGGTACGGGTATTTCGGGGACGAGCTGTACTTCCTGGCCGCGGGCCGGCGGCCGGGGTTCGGGTACGCCGATCAGGGGCCGGTGCTGCCACTGCTGGCGTGGCTGATGGACAGCCTCGCGCCCGGATCGTTCTTCGTGCTGCGGCTGCCGTCGGTCGCGTTGACGGTGACCGCGATCGTGCTCTGCGCCATGCTCGCGCGGGAATTCGATGGCGGCCGGTGGGCGCAGCTGCTCGCTGCGATCGGGTACGCCAGCTCGCCGTTCCTGCTGTTGCAGGGGACCATGCTCACCACCAATGCCCTCGACACCGCGCTGTGGGTGATCATCACCTGGCTGGTGGTGCGCTGGGTGCGGACCCGCGACGACCGGCTGCTGCTGGCCGCCGCCCTGGTCACCGCGCTGGATATGCAGGTGAAGTGGCTGATCCCGTTCTTCTGGATCGCGGTCGTGGCGAGCAGCCTGCTGTGCGGGCCGCGCGAGCTGGCGCGGCGGCCGCTGCTGTGGGTGGGCGGGGCGATCGTGGTGGCCGCCACGGTGCCCGAGCTGATCTGGCAGGCCCGGCACTCCTGGCCGCAGCTGAAGATGGGCGGGGTGATCGGATCCGAGCAGGGGATCCTGGGCGGGCGGCTGCTGTTCGTGCCGATGTCGGTGAGCCTGGCGGGATATCTGGGCGCCCTGCTGCTGTTGTGGGGACTGTGGGTGCTGCTGCGCTGGGATGTGCTGCGGCCCTACCGGTTTCTGGGTGTCACCCTGCTGCTGTTGTACGCGGCGTTCCTGATCACCGGCGGGCGGATCTACTACGCGGCGGGCATGTACGCGGTGCTGATCGCGGCGGGCGCGGTCGGCGTGGTCGGCACGGCCGAGCGGATCGGCTCGGTGTGGCGCCGGGCGATCGCCGTGTGTGTGGCCGTATTGGCGCTGGGCGCAACGGTTTTCACGCTGTACTCGACCCCGTGGCGGCCCGCCGATCAGGTGCATCCGCCCCGTGACGACGCCGAGGCCGCCATCAGTATCGGCGTGTACGGCTCCTTCGGGTGGCACGAACTCACCGACGAGGTGACCCGCGCCTACCGGGCGCTCACCCCGGCCGAGCGCGCGCACGCGGTCATCATCACCGACACCTACTGGCAGGCGAGCGCGCTCGACGAGCTCGGCCGCGACCGGCTACCGCCGCTGTACAGCCCCAGTCGCGGCTTCGGCTACTTCGGCGCGCCCGACGATGCCACCGCGGTGCTGGCCGTCGGCAATTCCGAGGCGGCGCTGCGCAGCCAGTTCGGGCACGTCGAACCCGTCGGCAAGGTGGACACCAGGCTGGGCTTCAAGGGCAATACCCAGGACGTCACCATCTGGAAGTGCTCGGGCCCGAAGCAGCCGTGGTCACAGGTGTGGCCGAACTGGATGCACCTGTAGCGGCGCGCAGCGGGACGACCGTGGGCGCGGGCCCCTCACCGAGCTGCAAGCGCTCCACCGCGGCCGCCAATTCCGGTAGCGGCGCGGTCGGCTGTCCGGCTCAGTGCGTGAACGAGTCCGCCGGTCCGAGTGGAACCACCAGCGCCGACGGATACACCGCGTTCTTCTGGATCTGCTGCGAGGTGCCCAGCAGCCGGCCCAGATCCGCCGGATTGGGGATCGTCGAGGGGAACGTGCCGCTGCTGATCCGCAGCCGCAGCGCGTGGCCGGGCTCGAGCCGGTGGAAGGCGGGCCGGATCTTGACCTCCATCTTCACCACGTCGCCCGGCGTGAGCAGCTGCTCGTTCTCCTTCAGCACGGTGTGCTCGGGCGCGTAGACGGTGCCGTCGGCGGTCGTCCAGGTCTTGCCGTCGTCGAGGGTGCGCTGGCTGGCCAATTGTGAACCGCCCGTAATGTTCACGGCCGTCCCGTCCGGCGCGACATCGTCGAGCCACACCTGGAAGGCCGCGTCGGTGCCGGTGGAGGAGGCGTACAGGGTGACGCTCGACGGCCCGGCCAGCACGGTCGGCTCGGTCACCGCGTCCATGGTGTAGCGCAGGCCCGCCGTCGGATTCTGCACCCATTCGGTGCACGGGTCGGAGACGGTGAAGATCCGGAACACGAAATCGAGCAGGCCCGCCGTGTACTGGCCCAGCGACTCGCGATTGCAGATGTTGTCGATGCCGGTGTAATTCAGGCGATCGGAGGCGTCGGCAGCCGTCGGCTGGTCCGCGACGAGACGGTCACCGTCGAAATAGCGCTGCCGGACGGCCGCCTGCTCGAACGGATAGCGCGCGGTGTCGGCGGCATTGTTGCCGGCGTCGATGACGTGCAGCGGGGTGCCGGTCTCGTCGACGCCATTGTGAATGTCGTAGAGCCACCGGTCGAACCAGGCCAGGGTGATCCGATCGGTGTCCATGCGCGAGCCCGGGCCCAGCCCCAGGCCGACGTGATACCAAGGGCCCATGAGCAATTGGTAGCGCCCGTCGGCCCGCTGGCCGGGAGCCATGGGCGCGAACTGGTCGCGGCCGGCCGCCAGGTTCTGCAGCTGCGCGTAATTGCGCACCGCGCCTTCCTGATACAGATCCCACCAGCCGTCCACCTGGTACATGGCGATGCCGTTGTCGACGAGGTTGTGCAGGCCGGTCTCGAAACGCCGGTCCTGCCACCAGGAGTTGTCGTAAGCGGTGGAGCCGCCGGTGTAGGCGTCGAACAGCAGCTTCACGGTGCTGGTGTCCGGGCCGACCAGCGCCAGCAGGTGATCGCCGAGGGACTCGAGGAACATCTGGGGTGAGACCGCGGCGGTCAGGAACGGCCCGATCAGGCTGAGGTAGGGGACCATCAGCGAGATGACCGTGAGCAGCAGCGGGCTCATCATGCCGTCGTGGTCGAGCACCTCGTCGAAGATGTTGTTGGGCACCGCGAACGGCACGATCGCCCGCAATGGCGAACCGGGGCCGACGGTTTCGGCGGTCCGCATGGCCGACAGGCCCGGGAACGAATAGCCGTACATGCCGACCTTGCCATTGGAGCCGGGCAGCCGCGCGGCCCAGTCCACCAGTTCCGCGCCGTCCTTGCCGTCCTGCTCGGAGGCCGGACTCCACGCGCCCGTCGAACCGCCGGTGCCGCGCACGTCCGCGGTCACCTCGATATAGCCGTGCCGCACCAGCATGTCCTGCATGGAGGTGGCCTGATTGATGATGCGGCGGGCGTCCTTCAGCTGGTCGGGGAGCTGGATGTGCAGATCGTCGATGACGCCGGTGATGGCGGCGGTGAGCGCGCTGGTCACCGCGCCGTAGGTGGTGAAGTTGACGATGACCGGGAACTCGCCCGCCGCCCGCTGCCCGGTCGCCGGATCGGCCGGATAGCGCACCTCGGCCTGCAGCTGGGTGCCATCGGAGAGCGGAACGACCTGTCCCAGTTGATAACCCACTCCATACCGATCGGGAGTCGGCTGATAGCCGGTCGGGAGTCCGAAGTTCACGGGCGCGTCGGGCACCGGCCCGAACACCGGCGCGGCCCCGGCGGGGGTGGTGGACGTGACGGTCATGGCCAGCACCGAGAAACCGGCCACGGCCCACGGGGCCAGACGGCAGCGGCGCGGCCGGAAGGAGCTACTCAACGATCTACCTCTGCGGATGGTCGGGAGGGCGCGGCCGGGTTCGCCGGATCTCCGGCGCCCCGCACGACCTCATCGTCGGAGTTCAGCAGACCGCACAGCGCCCGCGCGCCGCTACCGGCAATCGCCAAGACTGTGGCGCAGGCCATTGTGCACAAGTCCAAGCGGCGGGGGCCGGTGAATCATGAAGGCTCGCAACGAGGATGCGTCGCGGGCCGGTTCGGGAGCGGATTACGGTGCGAAGCAGGCGATTTCGAGCCGACGGGCGATGCGGGCGGCCGACAGTGTCATGGCGTCGGTCGGGCGGTGCGGGTCCAGGCCCGTCAGTTCGTGTACCCGGGCCAGCCGGTAGGTGACGGTATTGCGGTGGATGGTGAGCAGCCGGGCGGTGGCCAGCTGATTGAAGCCGGTGTCCACGAAGACCTCCAGGGTCTCTGCCAGCAGCGGCTGGGAATCCAGCGGCGCGAGCACGGCGGCCAGCCCCGCGCGGGCGGAACCACCTGCGGCAACGGTGTATTCGAACATGAGGTCCGGGCGGCGGCAGACCGGCTGGGGCCGGTCCAGGCAGCGGCCGAGCTCGGCCAGCAGGCGCGCCTCGGCGAAGACCGCGGGGACCTCCGCGTGCGACGCGGCGGTGGCGACGCCCACCCAGAACGGTGCGGGCGGGCCCATCCGGGACAGCGGCGCCTCGGGCTGGGGTGTGGGCCGCGCGGGACCGGGCAGCCGGCTGGTCAGCGCGGTCAGAGTGGCGGTGCCGTCGTCGCCGGGTTGCAGCGGCAGCAGCGCGGTCCAGCCACCGCTGTCCAGCCGCAGGAACACACCCGGAATGGACTCGATGCGATGCCGCAGCTCGCCGGTGTCGGCGCTGCGGGTCGTGCCCAGCCGGAACGCCGCGACCAGGAACGCATCCGGCACCGTGATGGCCGGTTCGTCCGCCCACTCGATGGGGTCGCGGCCGGCGAGCAGCGCGTCCGCGATGGCGCGGCGGCGTTCCAGCAACTCCCAGCGCGGATCGTGCGCGCGCTGCACGCACGCGGCGGCGATGCGGGTGGTGAGCAGGGTGATGTATCGCAGCAGCGACACCGCGGCGTCCTCGAGCAGTTCCCGCTCCGGCTCGGAGGCGGTGTCCTTCAGGCGAGACCACAGGTACTCCGCGCCCATGCTGTAGCGGCCCAGGACGTCTTCGAGGGATTCGCCGTCGCGGACCCGGCTCAGCGCGATCTGCACGACCTCCTGGGTGTCCTCCGGCGAGGGCGCGCGGCCGGAGCGCATGAACTCGAAGAACAGGTCCACATTCAGGCTGATGCCGCGTTCGAAACCGCCGGCCACCAGGGGTTCGGGCAGGGTGCGGTAGCGCGGCATCGCGGCCGGTACCTCCGTGCGCGCCACGACCGCACGCCGGTACAGCTCCTCGAGCGTTCGGTCCCGCAATCGCGCCTGCATCACTCTCCTACTACCAGTACAGCGAGTCGATAGTAGCGGCGTACGTGGTAGCTATCGGTTTGCGTCTGAGTTTCCCGGTAGCCGTGAGGTGATCACTGCCAGGAGCCCACACCTCGGGCAGCACCGCGAACTTCTTGATCTGCTCGACTCGCGAGAGCTTGCTGTTCGCCGCGTCGATGCCCTCTCGCAGGGATTTCAGCACCTGCGGGTGCGCGGCCAGGGCCGGCAGGCTCCGATCGGCCAGCTGATGGCGTTCGGCGAAGGTGGCGGCCAGCTCGGGGTCCAGGCAGATGAGCGCGGTGTTGTAGGCGCGGCCCTCGCCGATGGCCACCACCGTGCCCGCGAGCGGGGTGTTCTCGGTGACCGTGTTCTCGATATTGGTCGGCGACATGTTCTTGCCGGCCGCGTTGATGATGAGTTCCTTCTTACGACCCGTTCCTCCAGCGCCGCTTTGACTTTCACCCACACCCGGGGCACGCGCAGGAACACCGTCGGACGCACCCCGGTGAGCGAAGATCTGCGGGGGCGGATTTGTGCACAGTGACAGGCCGTTCGACGGCTCTCCGCGGTGCGCTGAAGTCTCGGGGAGCCGGTAGTGCTCTTGTAACGCAGTCTCATTCGCGTCCGTCCCCGGATGCCTGCGACGTATCGTGTTAGCACGAGCAGGACCGCCGGACCCCGACCGGGCCGTCCGATCGGGTAGGCGTGCGCGGCCACGAGGAGCGAGCGGTGATCACCCCTACCATCAACGGAGTCCAGAGCTACATCGACGTCGAGGAAGTCGAATACGTCGACATCCGATTCTGCGACGTCCCGGGCATCCAGCAGCATTTCTCGATCCCGGCGAGCATGTTCGGCGCGGATCTGGTCGAGAACGGCATCGCCTTCGACGGTTCGTCGGTGCGCGGCTTCCAGGCCATCCACGAGTCCGACATGCTGCTCCTACCGGATCTGCGCACCGCGCAACCGGATTCGTTCCGCGCCGCCAAGACCCTCAATATCAGCTGCTTCGTCCACGACCCGCACACCCGTGCCGCCTACAGCCGCGATCCCCGCAATGTGGCCCGCAAGGCCGAGGAATACCTGCGCTCCACCGGTATCGCCGACACCGCCTACTTCGGGCCCGAGGCCGAGTTCTACATCTTCGATTCGGTGCGTTACGACACTTCCATGAACGGGGCCTTCTACGAGGTGGATTCGTCGTCGGCCGACTGGAACACCGGCCGGCGCACGAACCCCGACGGCACCCCCAACCGCGGCTACAAGGTCCGGCCCAAGGGCGGCTACTTCCCGGTCGCTCCGTATGACGCGGACGTGGACCTGCGCGACCGCATGTGCACCCATCTGCAGCACGCCGGATTCGAATTGGAGAAGGGGCATCACGAGGTCGGCACCGCCGGGCAGGCGGAGATCAACTACCGGTTCAACACCCTGCTCGCCGCCGCCGACGACCTGATGCTCTACAAGTACATCGTCAAGAACACCGCCTGGGAGTCGGGCAAGACCGTCACCTTCATGCCCAAACCGCTGTTCGGCGACAACGGATCCGGCATGCACGTGCACCAATCCCTGTGGAAGGACGGCTCGCCGCTGTTCTACGACGAGGCCGGCTACGCGGGCCTGTCGGATCTGGCCCGCCACTACATCGGCGGCCTGCTGCACCACGCGCCGTCCCTGCTGGCCTTCACCAACCCGACGGTGAACTCCTACAAGCGCCTGGTGCCCGGATTCGAGGCGCCGGTGAACCTGGTCTACAGCCAGCGCAATCGCTCCGCCGCCGTGCGCATTCCGGTGACCGGCACCAGTGCCGGCGCCAAGCGCCTCGAATTCCGCTGCCCCGACTCCTCCGGCAACCCGTACCTGTCCTTCGCCGCCATGATGATGGCCGGGCTCGACGGCATCACCAACAAGATCGAGCCCGCCCTGCCGGTCGACAAGGACCTCTACGATCTCACCCCCGAGGAGAGCGCCGAGGTCACCCAGACCCCCGGCAGCCTCGAACAGGTCATCGACCGGCTCGAGGCCGACCACGACTACCTCACGCAGGGCGGGGTTTTCACCGACGACCTGATCGACACCTGGATCCGCCTCAAGCGCGACTCCGAGATCGCCGAGATCAACGTCCGGCCCCACCCGTACGAGTTCGAGCTCTACTTCGACGTGTAAACCTGAACTGCGCGAACACAACTGATTCCCGGGTTCGGTGCGCAGTCGATCCGCAGTGGTCGGAAACGAAGCGGCGGTGGCCATCAGTGAATGATGGCCACCGCCGCTGCGTTTCCTGCATGCCTCCTTGGGCAACTGCGCTTGTCTCCTTGCCCGGCAGTAACGAGACAGCCGTAACTGCGCGTGATGGGTGGGAGACGCCGATAATGTCGCAAGCTCGCACACAACCCTCTGTCCGTCATATTCAGGAGGGTTCGGGTTGTCGTTGCGGGGCGGCGGCGACGAGGTAGTGGCGGCCCGCGATTATCTGGGGTCGATACCGTACGGCGGGGTCGCAGACGACGGGACGGTCAGCTGGGCCGGCGATGATGGTGATGGGGCTCGATTTCGGGGTCTGCATGCGTTTCTCCGTGGGCAGGTTATTCGCCGAGGTGGGTGATCGGGCCGAATTGGCGTTCGTAGTTGCTCATGCTGTCGTTGAGGGTTTGCATGAGCCGGAAGATCAGCGCGGGTGGGAACTTCACCCGGGAGGTGACCTGCACCGGTTGTCGCATCATGGGCTGACCGGCCGGGGTGACAGCGCCCGGTTCGGTGGGCAGGTAGACAAGGCAATCGAGGGTGAAGTCGGTGCGGTTGTACCAGCAGGTGAACCCGTTGGCGTACACCCCGGCACTGACGGTCTCCGGCACGATGACCTCGACGTCGACATCGGATTCGTCCGCGGGCGGCGGAACCGGTCCGCTCACCGCGAACCTCCTTGGTAGCAGGGCCGGCGAACCGGCCACACCGGGTGCCCGGTGTGGCCGGCCGCCAGAACTGTGGTCACTGCGTCATCCTCGCCGGGTCAGCGGCCCTGCTGGAGGCGGGCCTGCTGGCGGATCTGCTGGAGCTGTATCTCCCACTGACCGGCGCGGTCCTGTGCCCGGTTGGCCTGGTCCTCGGCCTGCTGCGCCAACTGGCTGGCCTGGTCGGCCTGGTCCTGGGCGGTGCTGGCCCGTTGCTGGGATTGATTGGCCTCGCCCTGGGCCTGCTGGGCCTGGCTCTGAGCCCGGTCGGCCTCGCTCTGGGCCTGCTGGGCCTGGTTGGTGGCCAGGATCGCCTGCTGGCGGGCCTGCTGCGCCTGCTGGTTGGCCTGGTTGGCGTCCTGCTGCGCATGCTGGGCCTGATGCTGTACCTGCCGTGCCTGTGCCTGCGCCTGGCGCGCGAGACCCGAGGCCTGCATCGCGTACTGGCGGGCGTTCTGTGCCTCCTGCCGGGCTTCGTCCATTCGCAGCCGCAGCAATTCCACTTCCGCCTGCACGTCGATGTCCCCGCGTCGAGCTTCCGCCGTCGCAGTACCGCTGCTTTCCTGTGCCATGTTCGAGCTCCCTTTCAACGATGTGTGGATTCGGACACTGAGGTTGTTGCGGGAAGAACTCGTGTGACCGGTGCCATTCTGCCCAATACATCACCGCGCGGTAGTAACTTTTCAGCAACCAGTACGCAAAGCCGACGAAACACAGTTCGACATGCCACGGCGGAGCGGTCTTGCCCTCCCCGTTCGCGACCGTGTACTCATGCGGCTACCGCTCTTTCGGCGCCTGACAACAGAGTCGGCTCACGCGGAATCGGGATCGGTGTCTCGCTGGTCGCCGACTTCGGCGGCTCATCGGGCCACTGCCGCTCCGGGTGAATCGCCCCCAAGGTGCGAAATCGGCATCGGCCATCGGCACCGCCGGCATCCGCGGCCCCGCGAACACGCCCAGCAGCGCAGCCACCCGCAGCGGGGCCGGAAACCGCGTCGGGGGTGCGCTGCACCTGGGCGCGGAACTGCGTGCTCAGGGTCTCGACCGGGGCCAGCTTGGGGTCGAGGACGTCGGAGGCGGCCAGCACGGCGTCGTCGGCCAGCGCCTCCAACGCCGCGGTGCATCGCACACCGCCCAGATCTGTTCGGTAGTGGCCACATCAGGGCTTCTGCTCGCCCATCGGCGGAGATATCTTGCGCGAGTGTTGATTTCGCGCCGGCGGGCCCGCGTGCGCGGCATCATTCATGATCTGCGGCAGCCGCCTGTGTCAGGCAGGGAGAGGGGCAGGCTCCGGGTGTTCGAGCCCGCGCGCAATTCGGCACGGGCAAGTGCGGAGTCGGCCCCAGTCAGCGTGGCGGCAGCGCTGTAGCCACCGTCGTCAAACGTACGGTTGGCGCTTCCGCATCAGTAGTTGCGGGAACTCAGTGGCGGGTGGTTTGCGAGCGGTGGGAAAAGTGTGCTTTCTCGGCCTGTTCCATCAGGCGCATGAACTGGTCGGTCTGCAGGTGGACGAGTGTCTCATGATCACCGGCCTCGAAGTAGATATCCGGCTGCGTGGTGAGACTCTCGTCCATCAGCGTCGTCATGCCGTAGGCGGTGCACATGGGCGGGATTGCGCCGACCTCGCAGTCCGTGAAGGTTTCGCGGAAGTTCGATTCCTTGGCGAGCACCAGCCGTCGACCCGTTTGCGACCAGAGCTTCGCGAGTCGTAGGTGGTAGGTGGATGGCAGCACGGCGGCGACGTAGCCTTGCTCGTCTTCCAGGAGGACCGTCTTTGCGAGGCGGTCGCCCGGGATATGGGCGGTTTCGGCGGTTTCTGAGCTGTTGTGGCTATGCGGATGCGGTACGAGTTCGTACTCGGCGCCCGCATCCGTCAGGCACTGCTGCACGGTTAGCGATATGGACATGACGGACCTCCAATGACTGGTTGGCACCACCATTAACCCCAGCGGACCTGGGATTTCAGCATAGGTCATCGTGAATTTCTCGCGCCGGGACGAGGGCCTGGTCCTGCTCAACGGCTCCGGTAGCGGCGAGGGTTCGAACAGATCGGCCGCGGGCTGTCCGGCCGAGGCTCGGGTGCCGCGTGGCCGGTCTCCTCCTCGTAGACCCGCAAACCCTCTTCGATCTTGCCCGCCGCATTCTCCAGCTGCTCGGGCGTGAGGAACGGCCCGCGGGAGGCCGCGGCGAGCAGCTGGGCACGCACCTGATCGAGATTCATGCGTGCCCATTCCAGGCGAGGCAGTTCCGGCATGATCACAAGGCTACCTCGAGTCGAACAAACTTTCGATAGTAGGCGAGTGGTCCGACAGGTGCGCTGATCGCCTTTCGATCCGGCACAGCTGCGGGAGGCGGCACCGAGCTGGGCTCGGGGCCGCCACCGTCCATGCAGGTAGACAGCAGATACCGCTATCTACCAACTACCGCGAACGCCCAGTGTGGAGGCCGGGCCCTACTTCGACGTGTAGAGGCCGGCGAGGGCCGGTGGGAGCGGGCCCTCGTGCAGGACGCCCAGGCGCTGGGTGGCGCGGGTGAGGGCGACGTAGAGTTCGGCCGCGCCGCGGGGGCCGTCGGCGAGGATGTGCTCGGGCTCGACCACCAGGACCGCGTCGAATTCGAGGCCCTTGGTTTCGGAGGCGGGGACCGTGCCCGGCATGCCGGGCGGGCCGATCACAATGCTGGTGCCCTCGCGGACCGCCTCGTCACGGGTGAATTCCTCGATGGCCGAAGGCATCTCGCCGAGGGTGAGCTGTCGCGCCCACGGCTGCACGCCGCAGGAGCGCACCGACTCCGGCGGCGTGACCTCGGGCGCGAAGCCGGTCAGGACGGCGGCGGCCACGGCCATGATCTCCGCCGGGGTGCGGTAGTTCACCGTGAGCGAGCGGTAGGCCCAGCGGCCGGGAACGTACGGTTCCAGCATGGCGTCCCAGGAGGTCGCGCCCGCCGCGGACCGGCGCTGCGCGAGATCGCCCACCACGGTGAAGGAATGGCTCGGGCAGCGGCGCATCAGCACCCGCCAGTCCATTGCCGACAGCTCCTGCGCCTCGTCGACCACGATGTGCCGGTAGGTCCAATCCCGGTCCGCGGCAGCACGTTCGGCGAGTTCCCGGGTGTCGCGTTCCAGGAAGCGCTCGGCCAGGTCGTCGCCGTAGAGCAGGTCGGTGGCGAACAGGTGATCCTCGTCGTCCATGTGGTCGGCGCGGCCGACCAGCAGGTCGAGCACGCCTTCGGCGTACGCGGCCTGGGCCTTCCGTTCCCGTTCGGCCGCCGCGTCCGCTGCGGAGGTGTCACGGCCCAGCAGATCGACCAGTTCGTCGAGCAGCGGGACATCGGACACCGTCCACGCCGCACCGTCCGCGCGCCACAGCGTCTCGTCGGCGCCGGCCGCGCGCAGCCGGTCGGTGGACGAAAACAGTTCCGCCAGCAACGTTTCCGGTGTCAGCGTGGGCCACAGCTCGTCCATCAGCGCCGTGAATTCGTTGTGCTCGGCGAGTTCGGTGCGCAGATCGGTGCGCATGTTCTCCCAGGCCTCACGGTCGTCGCGGGTCAGCCAGCCCTCGCCGATCCGCTTGATGGCCCGCTCGGTGAGCGCCCAGGTGAGCACCTCGAGGAAGGTCGCGCGAGCCTGGTTGTGCGGCAACCCGCTACCGCGCGCCTCCTGCCGCGCCCAGCCGGCGATATCCGCGCCGATGCGCACCGTCACATCCGACAGCTCGATCGACACCGGCTCCTGCGGCACCCGCTGACGGTCGGCGATCGCGGCCTTCAGCACGTCGAGGATCCGCAGGGAACCCTTGAGCCGCACCGCTTCCGGTCCGTCCTCGGCCGTGATGCTCAGCCCGGGCATGAGATCACCGGTGGTGGTGAACACCACGTTCGTCTCGCCCAGCGACGGCAGCACCCGCCCGATGTGCCTGAGGAAGGCCGTGTTCGGGCCCACCACCAGCACGCCGTTGCGTTCCATCTGCGCACGCTGGGTGTACAGCAGATACGCGACCCGGTGCAGCGCCACCACGGTCTTGCCGGTGCCCGGCCCGCCCTCGATCACCAGCACACCCGGGTGATCGAGCCGGATGATCCGGTCCTGCTCGGCCTGAATGGTGGCCACGATGTCGCGCATACCCTCGCCGCGCGGCGCGTTCACCGCTGCCAGCAGGGCCGCGTCACCGCGCTCGCCGTCACCGGGATGGCCGAACACCTCGTCGGTGAAATCGGCCACCAGCCGCCCGCGCGTGTGGAATTGGCGACGACGCCGCATGTTCTCCGGGCTCGCGGCGGTCGCGATATAGAACGCCTGCGACGCCGGCGCCCGCCAATCCAGCAGCAGCGGTTCGAATTCGTTCGCCTCGTCGAAGATCCCGAGGCGCCCGATATACGAGTGCTCGCCGGTCACGCTGTCCAGCCGCCCGAAACACAGCCCGTTGTCGGCCACCTCGAGGCGCTTGACCTCCTTGCCCAGCGCCCGCACCTCCGCATCCCGCTCCACCAGGGTGGTGCCGCGCGAGCGCAGCGTCTCGCCGTAGCGGCCTTTCACCCGGGCCCGCTCGGCGTCCAGCCGCGCGTACAGCCCGGTCACATACTCCTGCTCCGCGAGCAGTTCCTTCTCGTACCCCTGGTCCGACACCAGCACCACACCTTCCCGCCTGGCCATTCCCCGCTGCCCGCCCGCGCGCCCATTCGCGCAGGTTGCAGCCCTCGGCCAGCGATTGTGCGCCAATACCGGGGCCTTGCCGCAAGTCCCCCACTGTGTTATATGGTTGAAGGGGAAAGGACGACGATCCTTTCCATTCCTTCCTCTTCCTCCCTCCCCATTCCTCTACGCCGCATTGGGTTTTCCCAGGCCGCGGCAGGGCGCTGTCCGCCCGAGGCCAGGGTCAGGATGCGCGGAACCGAGGTGCGCCTCCAGCTGCGGGCGGGTGTCCCCGAGCGCGATGAGCGCACCCAGGAGGTGAAGGCGGCGCGGTCGCAGCGTTCGCTGCGGGGCACGGTTGCGCTCGACGGCGAGGGGCTGTCGGGCCTGCTGTCCGACGATCCGGCGATGGCCGCCCTGGTCGCAGGGGCGCGTGGGCGTCGGATGGAGATGGTGAACAGCGCCCTGACGATCATCGAAGCTGCGCATCGAAAGACTGACCGGGTCGCGATTGTCCGGGTTGCTGTCCATCATTCGCGTAGAGGCGGTCGACGACGCCTGCGCCCGCGGGGCATCCGAGTTATTGCTCGGGGCGGGGCTGCATGGTCACAAATACGCCATCGACGCCGCCGTGGCCGAAATGGCAGTGCGGCAGCCGCCACCCGTGATCGTCATGACCTCGGATCCGCAGGATATGCACACTCTGTGCGGTGATGCGGTGCGAATCGTCTCCCTGTGAGGTGAGCCTCGACGCGCCGAGCGCGGTTGCGGGGCGGGTTGGCGTGTTGTCGTTAGATTGTGGGTCAGGACGGATCGGCCGCGACGCGAGAATGGCCCGCAGGGAGGCGGGTTCGCGTCGGGGTGCGGGAATATCGTTGTGACACAACGTGCCACGCGAATGACAACGCGTGGTCATGTGGGGTGGAGTCGGACTATGACCTTGACCTCACTGGCCACGCACTGTGGTGGCACGGTCATACGATCCGGGGCTGACATATGCGGGAAGGCGAGTAGGCCATGGATCGAAATGCGTTCGTCGAGGTGATGAACGAGGCGAGCGGCATGCTGGACAGCGGCCGGGCCGACGAGGCGCTGGCCCGTTTGTCGGCGTTCGACGACGGGCTCGACGCGGCGCCCGATCCCAAGGAGTACGGCTGGATCGTCTCCTACCGCTTCCGATCGGCCTTCGCCGCGGGCGATTACGCGCAGGCCCTGCGCCTGGCCGAACACGGCCCGGCCCGCTACCCGGCCGACATCCCGCCCGCCACGCTGGCCACCATGTACTCGATGGCCGTCGAGGCCGCCACCCAGCAGAGCCTGCCCGACAGCGCCGTCGTCATGGCCGACCGCTGTATCGACCTGCGGCGCGCCCACGGCGAACACGCCGAGGTGCTGATGGCCGCCATGACCGCGTGCACGCTGCTCGGCGATATCGAAAGACACGATCTGGCAGGCAGATATGCGCAGCTGCTGATCACCGAGGGCGTCGGCCACGACGACTACCGCGGCTACGGCTACTACGCGCTGTGCGCCGCCATCGAACAGGGCGTCGGCGGCCATCTCGTCGATACCCTGCGCGCCGGGCGCGAATGGCTGGAGAGTCAGGACAACGAATTCGCCCGGGTGGCACTGGAATACCTGCAAACCGCGCCCAGCCTGCAGGAACCCCTTGCCGTCAACCTGGATCTGGACGACCCGCTGGGCAACGGTGTGCCGCTGTCGGATCCGATTACCCCCGACGCCATGCAGACCCAGTTCCTGCAGGTCGGCGACGGCGCGCCGCAGGCGGTCTCCGGTCAGTCCCAGCCGCCGGCCGCGCAGCTCGCCGGCGGCGAGACCGCCGACGCCCTCATGGACGCCAACCGGCCCGGCATCGCCGCGGCCGCCTACCGGGCGCTCATCGACGACGCCCTCTCCAGCGGCAGTCCCGATCCGCTCATCATGGGCAAGTCCACGCTGGGCCTGCTCACCGCGCTCATCTTCGACAACCGGGTCGGCGAGGCGCACGCGGTGTGGATCGACGAGCAGGGGCCGACCTACCTGGGCATCTGGTCGCTGGAGAACGGCCAGACCTCGGTCCACGACGCCATCGCCTACAACCTGGTCGCGGCCTTCCTGCACTCGCTGAGCAGCGGCGACCCCAATGCCGCCAACCACGCCGTGGACAGCCTCATGATGCGAAACGTGGAGTGGGCCTACGAGAACGACCAGCAGGCCGTCCCCGCCATGATCAACACCTGGCGGCGTCACCTCTACGAGATCCACGGCGGCGAGCCCGCTCCCGAATACCGCTGGCAGCTCACCCAGGCCGAACAGCGCTGGGGCGCGCCCGTTCCCGAGGGCGGCCTGTACTGGATGCGCCCCTACCGCTGGGTCGTCGACTGGGTCTGATGTGCCGGTGAGCGGTGGCCCGGTCGCCGCCGCCTAGGCTGAACCCATGGCAGCGACCGAAATCTGGCACAACCCGAAGTGCTCCAAGAGCCGTACCGCCAAGGCGGTGCTCGACGACACCGGCACCGACTATGTCGAGCGCCGTTATCTCGACAATCCGCCCTCGGCCACCGAGATCCGCGCCGCCCTGACCAAACTCGGCCTCGAACCGTGGGATATCACCCGAACCGCCGAACCCGAGGCCAAGGAACTGGGCGTCTCGGCGTGGGGCCGGACCCCCGCCGACCGCGACCGATGGATCGAGGCCCTGGCCACGCATCCGCGACTGATCCAGCGCCCCATCGTCTTCACCGCGGACGGCCGCGCCTATCTGGCCCGCGACGAGGAAACCCTCGACGAACTCCGCTGAGCCTCAGGCCAGCGCGAAAACGGGGAAACCCGGGGCGATGTCGGCCAATTCGGCGTCGGTGGCGTGCTTGGTGACGCCCTCGAAGAAGCGGCCGACCTCCCAGCCCCAGCGGTCGAGGTAGGCGCGCAGTACCGGGATCTTGTCGGCGTCGGGGAGTTCGGTGGCGGTGAAGGTCTGGACCTTGCGGCCCAGGCGCAGTTCGCCGGATCCCGCGACGCGCAGGTTGCGGACCCACTGGGTGTGCCCGCGCGGGGCGACCAGGTAGCGGGCGCCGTCGTCGGTGGTGAGGACATTGACCAGGGTGGTGCGCCACTCGCCGGACTTGCGGCCGCGCACGGCCAGCAGCCGGGAGCCGGCGATGCTGATGCCGAGCTTGGGCAGCAGGTTGAAGAAGCGGTTCATGTAGGGGTCTAGGCCCTTCGGGCCGAGGTAGCGGGTGGCGGCGGTGTGGGCGTCCATGGGGCACTTCCTTCGACTTGTGAGAGCGGTGCTCTCTGATGTGATCAGTGTGCTCGCATGGTGTTGGGGCTGTCAAGAGCAGTGCTCTCGAAACTTGTCGGTGATCCGATTCGTGGCACACTGTCGGAATGAGCGTGCCCCGTACCGCCCGCGCCCGCGCCCGCGCCGAGATCACCCGCGAGATCACCGACGCCGCGCGCCGCCAGCTCGCCGAATCCGGCGCACCCGCGCTCTCACTGCGGGCCATCGCCCGCGAACTGGGCATGGTGTCCTCGGCGCTGTACCGGTATTTCCCCAGTCGCGACGAGCTGCTGACCACGCTGATCATCGAGGCCTACAACGCCCTCGGCGATGCCGTCGAGCACGCGGTCGCGACCGAGACCGCCCCCCGCGCCCAGTGGCGGGCCCTGTCGAATGCCGTGCGGGACTGGGCGATCGCGCACCCCCACGAGTACGCGCTGGTGTACGGATCGCCGGTGCCGGGCTATCGCGCCCCGCAGACCACCGTCGCACCCGCGTCGCGCGGACCCCTCGCCGCCCTCGGCATCGTCCACCGGGCCTGGCAGTCCGGCACCCTGGCCACGCCCGCGGAAACCCTCACCCCCGAACTCGAGACCCAATCCGCCCTGATCGCGGCATTCCTGAACTCCGGCATGCCCGAACCGGCGGTGGCGCGCGCCATGGTGGGCCTGACCCAGCTGTTCGGCGTGGTCACCTTCGAGCTGTTCGGGCAGCTGGACAACACGATGGACCCGGCCGGGCCGTTCTTCGCCTACTCGGTCGAGACCATGGCCGACCTCATCGGGCTCACCGAGTAGCACTCGAACCTCGGTGCGCTACAGCGGGAACGGTGGCGCGCCGACCCCGGCGATCCGCAGATTCCCCCACGGGTCCCGCTCCTGGAGCACGCCGGGCGCGGGCGCACTACCCGGCACGGTCAGGAACACCTGCCCGCGGCCGGGATCGGGCAGTTCGCTCCCCTCGACCGCGGAAATCCGCCCGTGCCAGTGGAATTGGCCATCGATCGGATCGAGATGCCCGGTCAATGCCACGCGCACCGCCACCTCGGTACCGGGGGTGTCCAGCAGCGCGGGCCCCGAATAGTCCGGTGCCGCTTCGGGTTCGGTGAAGCCGGCGTGCGGGTCGGCCGCTGCGGGGGAGTCGCGCCGGGTCCGCCGGAACCTCACAGCAGCCCTCGCCGCCGCCAGAGACGTTTGCCGATCGGCCCCATCAGCCCCTGTGCGTCCAGGAACGCACCGAGATTCGCGGCGCCGAGCCCCAGCGCCCGCCGCGAATGCGGGTTGGCGCGGGCCAGCTTCCGGGCCGCCCGCCCGTCCTCGATGCCCGCGCGGACGTACATGTGCCAGTTGGTCATCAGGTAGACGAACAGGGGAGCGGCGACCGCGACACACAGTCGCGTGTACTGCACTTCGGCCTTCGACAGGGTCGGCACCCGGTCTGCCAGGGCCGCGCGCGCGAACCCGATGTGCCGCGCCTCCTCGGTGACGTGAATCCGCATGGCCCGCGCCACCAGCGGCTGCAGCTGTGGATCGTCGAGGGTGCGACGCTGCAGTGCGTCGAAGATCTCCTCGCCCACCAGTGCACCCACCCAGACCATCGAGCCTCGCAGGAAGAGCTGCAGGGCGCTGATCGTGCAGCGCTCGAGCCGGTTCGGCCAGTAGGGCCGCGTGCCGATCCGCTCGATCAGCTTGCCGAACATCATCATGTGCCGGCATTCGTCGCCCATCTCGGTGAGCGTGTAGTGCGCATGCCGGGAGGTCGGATCGCCTGCCATGAGCTCGCGCAGCAGCAGCCGGTTGAGCAGGTTCTCGAACCAGATGCCGACCGACAGCACATTGGCGAGCTCCTCGCGGGAGAGCTCGCGGCGCTGCGCGGGCGTCATGCCCTCCCACAACGGGGTGCCGTAGAGCGAGACGACCTCGGGCGGCAGGAACAGTTTGTCCGGATCCAGCGGGGCGTCCCAGTCCATGTCGACGACCGGGTCGTAGGACTTCTTGACCGATCCGGTCAGCAAGCGCTGAGCGAAGGACTCACGCCCGGACAGTGCGGCGGCCGTGGGGGCGGAGACAGCGTGGTCGCCCATGACAGCTCCTGATTCGTTACTGATACAGGCTGTTACACTCAGATTAGTGCTACATACTGTCTCGGTCAACGGTGAGGTGAGTATCGTGAGGCCCGTGACCGGCACCCGACGCAGACCCGCGCAGCCCTCCCTCCGGGACCGAGAGCGGGCGGCCGACGGTCGCAGCACCCGCTGGAACGGCCACAAGGCCCAGCGCCGTGCCGACATGCTCGATGCGGCGCTGGCCGTCATCGAGGAGAACGGCACCGAGATCTCGGTCCAGCAGATCGCCGACCGCCTGCAGGTCCCGCGCCCGGTCGTCTACCGGCACTTCGACGGTCGCGCCGACCTCGACGACGCCATCCGCCGCCACATCCTGGAATCCCTGACCGCTGAACTGCTGCCGCGCCTGCATCCCGACGGCACCGTCCGCGACCTGGTGCGCGGCGCGGTCGGCAGCTACGTCGGCTGGGTCGAACGCCACCCGGAACTGCACCGCTTCCTGGCCGCCGGCGACCCGCACGGCGAGGCCTCGACCGCTCTGGCCGGCGCTCGCGACCGCATCGGCGGCCGGCTCGCCGACCTGTTCGCCGATGCCCTCGAGCGCTTCGGCATCGACCGGAATCGGGCCCGCCCCATGGCCTTCGGCACCGTCGGCTTCGTCGACGGCGTGGTCAACAGCTGGCGCGCCGCCCCCACCCTGTCCTCCGAGCAAGTCGAGGGCATCCTCGCCGAATCGGTCCTGGCGCTGCTCGAGGGCAACGCCCGCAGCCTGGATGTCCCGCTCACCCGCGACACCGTGGTGAGTGAACTGCTGTCCCGCGCGGAGGCCGCGCGGGTGGTGTAACCAGCACAACCGAATCCGCCTCGCCTGCCTCAGCGACGAGCTCGGGCTGAGTGACTCGGACGGCCGCTGAGTGATCAGCGGCTTCCGCGACCGGTGAGCGCGCGGTAGCTGCGATTCCACAGCCACTCGACCGGCCCGCGGTCGAAGCGGCGCAGCCAGACATGGGCGAACACCAGCATGAGCGCGCAGACCAGCACATAGATCCCGGCGGTGAACGGCACCCGCGCATTCGCCGACACCAGGCTCGCCAGCCCCAGACCCCAGCCGTAGCACAGGAATCCCGACACCAGGTTCTGAACGATGTAGCAGCTCAACGCCATTCGGCCCACCTCGGCGAAGCGGCGCGCGACGAAGCCGGGGTCCGGGCGGTGCGCGTAGCACTCCGCGACCAGGGCCAGGATGGCGAGCGAGACCAGCGGCGCGGTGCCGTAGCGGGTCACCAGAATCAGGTCGCCGCCGGTCAGGCCCAGGATCAGATCGACCGGTGCGGCGACCGCGAACCCGATCACCATGAGGCGCTTGCGGATTCGCGCGCCCTCGGGCCGGAACACCCCGGCCCGGAACAGCCGCGCGCCCACCAGGAACAGCGCGATCGACATCGGGAAGATGAAGATCGGCTCCAGCCGGAACAGCAGCACGTGATCCCAGCGGAAGGCCACCAGATCCCAGAACGAGCCGTCCGCATACGGATTCGGGTCCAGCGGCCGGTGCCCGCCGTCCCCGCCCCCGGGGCCCAGCACGATCGCCACGGCGATCAGCGACAGCATGGTCAGGTGGATGCCCGCCGCCACCATCAGCCAGCGCGGTTGCGCCTGCGGGCTCGTCGCCAGGATGAACGCCACCACCAGCCCGGTGACCGCGTACCCCATCAGCACGTCGAACTCGGCGACGAAGAAGAAGTTGACCAGCCCGTCGAGCAGCAGCAGCCCGGCCCGGACCGGATATCCGCCCGGCCAGGCCCGGCCGCCACGCACCGCCGATCGCTGCTGGATAGCCAGCCCGATGCCGAACATGATGGTCAGCAATCCCAGGAACTTCCCCTGCACCAGCTGCTGCAGCAGCCGCTCGGTCCACAACCAGGCTCCGTGCGGTTCGTCACCGCGCGAGAGATAGCCGAGCAGCCCTTCGGCATTGGTGAAGATCCAGATATTGGTGCCCAGCGTCCCCAGAATGGCGATGCCGCGCAGCACGTCCAGTGCCGCCAGCCGCCCCGAACGTGGCTGCGCGGAAACGGGATTCGGGTCCTCGCCGGGGGTGGGCGCGAGCGCCGGGCGCGGGGCGGAAGCCGATTCGACCATGCCGGTCATTGTGCCGTCGCCGCAGCTCGGCGCGGATCGCCCGGGAGAACGACCCCGGCTACGACCAGCGAATGACCCCAACCCGGACGGTCCAGCCGCGTCCGGGCGTGCCTTTCGCCTAGGCTCGATCGCATGCAGCGCATCATCGGAATCGAGGTCGAGTACGGCATTTCGACGCCTACCGAGCCGTCGGCCAACCCGATTCTCACATCCACCCAGGCGGTGCTCGCCTACGCCGCGGCCGAGGGCGTGCCGCGCGCCAAGCGCACACGCTGGGACTATGAGGTGGAATCGCCGTTGCGCGACGCGCGCGGTTTCGATCTCGGCCGGCTCAACGGGCCCGCGCCGGTGATCGACGCCGACGAGGTCGGCGCGGCCAATATGATCCTCACCAACGGAGCCCGCCTCTACGTCGACCACGCCCATCCGGAGTACTCCGCCCCCGAGGTCACCGACCCGCTGGACGCGGTCATCTGGGACAAGGCCGGTGAGCGCGTCATGGAGGCCGCCGCCCGCTTCGCCTCCAGCGTCCCCGGCGCCCCGCGCATGCAGCTGTACAAGAACAACGTCGACGGCAAGGGCGCCTCCTACGGCACCCACGAGAACTACCTCATGAGCCGCGAGACCCCGTTCAACCAGATCATCCTGGGCCTGACCCCGTTCTTCGCGTCCCGTCAGGTGATCTGCGGCTCCGGCCGGGTCGGCATCGGCCAGTCCGGTGACCAGCCCGGTTTCCAGCTGTCGCAGCGTGCGGACTACATCGAGGTCGAGGTCGGCCTGGAGACCACCCTCAAGCGCGGCATCATCAACACCCGCGACGAACCGCACGCCGACGCCGACAAGTACCGCCGCCTGCACGTCATCATCGGCGACGCCAACCTCGCCGAATGGTCCACCTACCTCAAGGTCGGCACCACCGCCCTGGTGCTGGACCTGATCGAGGCCGGCGAGGACCTCTCGGATCTGCAGCTGGCCCGCCCGGTCACCGCCGTGCACACCATCAGCCACGACCCGACTCTGCGTGCCACCGTTGCGCTTTCGGACGGCCGCGAACTGACCGGCCTTGCGCTGCAACGCATCTACCTCGACCGGGTCGAGAAGTTCATGGACCGCACCGGAAACGACGACGAGCGCACCAAGGACGTCATCGAGAAGTGGGCCCACGTGCTGGACCTGCTCGAGCGTGACCCCCTCGAAACCGCGGACCTGCTCGACTGGACCGCCAAACTGCGCCTGCTCGAGGGCATGCGCAACCGCGAGGGCCTGTCCTGGGCCGCGCCCAAGCTGCACCTGGTCGACCTGCAGTACTCGGATGTGCGCCTGGACAAGGGCCTCTACAACCGCCTGGTGGCCCGCGGCTCCATGCAGCGCCTGGTGACCGAGCAGGATGTCACCGACGCCATGACCAACCCGCCCACCGACACCCGCGCCTACTTCCGCGGCGAGTGCCTGCGCCGCTTCGGCGCGGATATCGCGGCCGCGAGCTGGGATTCGGTCATCTTCGACCTGGGCGGCGACTCCCTGGTCCGCATCCCGACCCTGGAGCCCCGTCGCGGCACCAAGTCCCACGTGGGCAAACTCCTGGACGGCGTGCACACCGCCTCGGAACTGGTCCAGCAGCTGACCCACTAGGCCATGCGGAAGGGGTACGGGAACTGAATCCCGTACCCCTTTTTCGTGTCCGCGACATGGCGGCGGGGAGATCGCGGCAACAGCACAATGACGCTTAATCCGGCATGTTGTCCCCGCTGGTGGGTAGTGTTGGGGGACGAGCATCGGATCTTCTCCGGTGCTCGCCGATGATCACAGAGGAGGTCGGCTGCTATGGCACAAGAGCAGACCAAGCGCGCCGGTGGCGGCGACGAGGACGAGGGCCCGGTCGGCGACGGCGGGGCGGGACAGGAGCGTCGCGAGAAGCTGGCGGAGGAAACCGACGACCTGCTCGACGAGATCGACGACGTGCTCGAGGAGAACGCGGAGGACTTCGTCCGCGCATACGTGCAGAAGGGCGGCCAGTGACCCAAGGTGACCCCCTGCGGCTCCAGTTGGGGTTCGCCCAATCCTCTTTCTCCGAGTACCTGCGTTTGCACGCTCCGGAATTGTTGCCCGGCAACGGAATCCGACCCGACGGCACGCACCCCAATCCGGGCGTGCCGTCGGACATAGCGCCACACGGCACCACCATCGTCGCGGTCAGCTACCGCGGCGGTGTGCTGATCGCGGGCGATCGCCGGGCCACCCAGGGCAACCTGCTGGCCAGCCGTGACATCGAGAAGGTGTACATCACCGACACCTACTCCGCGGCCGGCATCGCCGGCACCGCGGGCATGGCGATCGAGATGATCCGCCTGTTCGCGGTGGAACTCGAGTACTACGAGAAGATCGAGGGCGTGCCCCTCACCTTCGACGGCAAGTCCAACAAGCTGTCGAAGATGGTGCGCGACAACCTCCCCGCGGCCCTGCAGGGTCTCGCGGTGGTGCCGCTGCTGGTCGGCTTCGACCCGGACGCGCAGGACCCGGACAAGTCCGGGCGCATCGTGTCCTACGACGTGGTCGGCGGCCGCAGCGAAGAGCGCTTCGGGTACACCGCGGTGGGGTCGGGTTCACTGTTCGCCAAGTCGTCGCTGAAGAAGACCTACGCGCGCGGGATCGATCAGGACCGGGCGCTGCGGATCGCGATCGAATCGCTCTTCGACGCCGCGGACGACGACACCGCCACCGGTGGGCCCGACACGATGCGGAACATCTACCCGACCGCGATCGTGATCGACGCCGAGGGCTCCGAGGAAGTGACCGAGGAGCGCCTGAAGGAGATCACGCGGGCGATGGTGGAGGAGCGGGCCGCGCTGGCGGCAGAGGGGATCGGCGAAGCATGACACTGCCGTATTACGCGTCGGCCGAACAGATCATGCGCGACAAGACCGAACTTGCGCGCAAGGGCATCGCACGGGGCCGCAGTGTCGTGGTGCTGGTGTACGACAAGGGTGTGGTGTTCGTGGCCGAGAACCCCTCGGCCACCCTCCACAAGATCAGTGAGCTCTACGACCGGGTCGCGTTCGCCGCGGTCGGCAAGTACAACGAGTTCGAGGCGTTGCGCCGCGGGGGCATCCTGCAGGCGGATCTGCGCGGCTACCAGTTCGACCGCCGCGATGTCACCGGCCGCTTCCTGGCCAACCTCTACGCGCAGAGCCTCGGCACCATCTTCACCGACCAGCTCAAGCCCTACGAGGTGGAGATCTGCGTCGCGGAGGTGGGCTATCCGGAGCAGTCCTCGAACTCGGTGCTCTACCGCATCAACTTCGACGGATCCATCGTCGACGAGCGGGAATTCGTGGTGATGGGCGGCAACACCGACCCCATCACCACCGCCCTCAAGGCCTCCTACCAGCCGGGAATGGATCTGCATTCGGCCATCGCCACGGCGGTGGCCGCGCTGCAGAAGGCCGTCCCCGAGGGCGACAAGGACAAACAGCGCACCCTGGGTTCCGCCTCGCTCGAGGTGGCAACCCTGGAGCAGTCCCGGCCGCGGCGGGCGTTCCGCCGCATCCAGGGCGCCGCGCTGCAGGAGTTGGTGACCGGCACGGCGCCGACCGCGAACGCGGCGGCCGAGGCCGAGAAGCCGTCGAGCGGGGACCCGTCATAGGGCCCGCGCCGGCGTAGGCAAATCCCGCTATTCGGGATAAGGCTCCTTTGCACTCTCAATAGCAGAGTGCAAAGGAGCCTTGCTTTTTCGCAGGGTAGAGCGCGTGCCACGTTGCATCCCGTGCTAAATCGTTGTGAATACGTTTGCATCAGCTGTCCGACAAGCCCGTTACCGGCGACAACTCCGCTGTAATGTCGATAGGGTGCAGCGACGAATCATGGGGATCGAGACCGAATTCGGGGTGACGTGCACGTTCCACGGTCACCGTCGGTTGAGTCCTGACGAGGTGGCCCGGTATCTCTTCCGCCGGGTAGTTTCCTGGGGCCGTAGCTCGAACGTGTTCCTTCGTAATGGTGCCCGGCTCTACCTCGATGTCGGTTCCCATCCGGAGTACGCCACGGCCGAATGTGACAGCCTGGTGCAGTTGGTCACCCACGACCGCGCCGGCGAGCGGGTCCTGGAGGATCTGCTCATAGACGCCGAGCAGCGGCTCGCGGAGGAGGGTATCGGCGGTGATATCTACCTGTTCAAGAACAACACCGACTCCGCGGGCAACTCCTACGGCTGCCACGAGAACTTCCTCGTGGTCCGCGCCGGCGAGTTCTCCCGGATCTCCGACGTGCTGCTGCCGTTCCTGGTAACCCGCCAGCTGATCTGCGGTGCGGGCAAGGTGCTCCAGACGCCGAAGGCGGCCACCTTCTGCCTGTCGCAGCGGGCCGAGCACATCTGGGAGGGCGTCTCCTCGGCGACCACCCGTTCCCGGCCGATCATCAACACCCGCGACGAGCCGCACGCCGATGCCGAGAAGTACCGGCGCCTGCACGTGATCGTGGGCGACTCGAACATGGCCGAGACCACCACCATGCTCAAGGTGGGCACGGCCTCGCTGGTGCTCGAGATGATCGAGGCGGGTGTCGCGTTCCGAGACTTCGCTCTGGACAACCCGATTCGCGCCATCCGCGAGGTGTCGCACGATCTGACCGGCCGTCGCCCGGTGCGGCTGGCCGGTGGCCGGCAGGCCTCGGCGCTCGACATCCAGCGTGAGTACTACGCCCGCGCCGTCGAGCACCTGCGCAACCGCGACCGCGACCCGCAGGTCGACGCCGTGGTGGATCTGTGGGGCCGCACCCTGGACGCCGTCGAGGCGCAGGACTTCGCCAAGGTGGACACCGAGATCGACTGGATCATCAAGCGCAAGCTGTTCCAGCGCTACCAGGACCGCTACAACATGGAGCTGTCCGATCCCAAGATCGCCCAGCTGGATCTGGCCTACCACGACATCAAGCGCGGCCGCGGTGTCTTCGACCTGCTCGCCCGCAAGGGTCTGGCCAAGCGGATCACCGAAGACGAGGCGGTCGACGCGGCGGTGACCACGCCGCCGCAGACCACCCGCGCCAAGCTGCGCGGCGATTTCATCACCGCCGCTCAGGAGGCGGGCCGCGACTTCACCGTCGACTGGGTCCACCTCAAGCTCAACGATCAGGCCCAGCGCACGGTGCTCTGCAAGGACCCGTTCCGCTCGGTCGACGAGCGCGTGGATCGCCTCATCGCCTCCATGTGAGCAGTGTGAACGGGCCGCGAACCCTCCGGTTCGCGGCCCGTTCCGCGTTTGTCTCCGGCGGTTCGGGGGCAGATAGAGGGGAAACGCGACCGCCCGTGCTCCACATCGCCTACACGCCCATTACTCTCTACGGGGTGGCGATATCCAAGGTCGAGCGGTTGATGAATCTGGTTATCGCGCTGCTGTCCACCCGGCAGTTCCTGACCGCGGAGCGTATCCGGGAGTCGGTCGCCGGGTACGAGGAGTCCGCGAGCGACGAGGCGTTCAGCCGGATGTTCGAGCGCGACAAGAACGAGCTGCGCGATCTGGGCATACCCCTGGAAATCGGTCCGGTGAGCCGGTATTCGGGTGTCGAGGGCTACCGCATCAACCGGGATGCGTACGAACTGCCCGATATCGATCTGACCAGCGAGGAGTCCGCCGCGGTCGCGGTGGCGGTGCAGCTGTGGGAGTCCCCGGAGCTGGCCGCGGCCGCCGAGGGCGGACTGCTCAAGCTGCGCGCGGCCGGTATCCACGTGGAGCCCGACGCCGGGGTGTCGGCGGTGCCCGCGGTCCCGGCCCGCACCCGCGGCTCGGAACCGGTGCTCGGCAAACTGCTCGCGGCCATCGACGCCGGACGGGCGGTGACGTTCAAACACCGTCAGTCCCACGGAGATCCGGTGGAACGGGACGTACAGCCCTGGGGTGTGGTCACCCACCACGGCCGCTGGTATCTGGTCGCGCACGACAATGTCCGTGACGCGCAGCGCGTGTTCCGCATCTCCCGCATCGACGAGGACGTCACCGAGTACGGCCCGGCCAATGCGGTGCACAAACCCGAGGACCTGGACCTGCGGGCCGTGGTCGCCGAGGTCACCGCGCAGACCCCGATCAGCGGCTCGGCCACGGTGTGGGTGGCGGAGGGCCGCGGGCAGGAGATCCGCCGGCTCGGACCGGTCATGGAGGAGCGCACGCTCGGCGGACGTTCCGGCTCGATCGTGGAGGTGCCCATCCGATCCCGGGACTGGCTGGCCCGGCTCATCACCGGACTCGGCGCGGACGCCCTGGTGCTCGCCCCGGAAGACCTGCGCGAGAATGTGATCGCGCGCCTGAAGTCGGTGCTGGAGCGGACGGAGGTGTCGGCATGAGCGAGGCTGCGTCGCGGAAACGCCGGGGAGACAATGTGATCGACGCCGGCGGCGCGCGCCGGGGTGGAACCGGTGAGGGCGCACGGGCTTCCGATGGTGCGAAGGACCGGCGGGGGAGCGCGGCGGCCAGCACCAGCCGGCTCTCGACCCGGCTGGCCCGGCTGCTCAACATGATTCCGTACTTCCAGGCCAATCCGGGCATCAGTGCGGCGGAGGCGGCGGCCGAACTCGGCGTGTCCTCCAAGCAGCTGATGACCGACCTCAACCAGCTGTGGATGTGCGGCCTGCCCGGATATGGTCCGGGCGATCTCATCGACCTGTCGTTCTCCGAGGAGAGCATCGAGGTCACCTTCTCCGCGGGCATCGACCGACCGCTGCGGCTCACCTCCCTGGAGGCGACCGCGCTGCTGGTGGCACTGCGCTCCATCGCGGACCTGCCCGGCATGGTGGATCCGAGCGCGGCGCACGCCGCCATCGCGAAGATCGAATCCGCCATCACCGGACGGGAATTCGCCGGACCGCCGCTCCCCGTGCCGGTCGAGGCCCCCGCCGTGGCGACCGTCCGGTCCGCGCTCGAGCACGATCACGCGCTATGCCTGGTCTATTACTCGGCCAGCCGCGACGTGGTCTCCGAGCGCATCGTGGACCCGATCCGAATCGTACTGGTGGACAACAACAGCTACCTGCAGGCGTGGTGCCGGCAGGCCGAGGGCGTGCGCCTGTTCCGCCTCGACCGCATCGAGGAGGCCACCGAGCTCGACGAGCCGGCTCGCCCGCCCGCCGAGGCCGCCGCGGACGAGACCGCCGCGCTGGACCTGTTCGTCGACGATCCCGCGGTCCCGCTGGCGCGCTTGCTGATTCGCCCCGACTACGCCTGGGTGCTCGAGCAGTACCCGATGCACCGGGTCACCGCCCACCCGGACGGCAGCGTCGAGGCCACCATGCGCTTCGCCACCCTGGACTGGATGGCGCGGCTGCTGCTCGGCTTCGGCGCCGGCGTCACCGTGCTCGGCCCGGTCGAACTGGTGACCGCGGTGCGCGAGCGGTCCAGCTCGGCGCTGGCCGCCTACGCCGGGCTCGAGGGGGTCGGTCCCGCTTGAGTTTCCGTGTGACGGTGCTGGGGGCGGGCAGCATCGGCTGCTACGTCGGCGGCCGGCTCGCCGCGGCCGGGGCCGAGGTCACCTTCGTCGGACGGCCGCGCGTGGTGGAGGAACTGCGCACCTTCGGGTTGCGGCTGACCGATCTGGACGGCAATGACGCGCGAGTCGAACCGGATGCCTTCCGCGCGGTCACCGAGCCCGCCGGCGATGCCGATCTGGTGCTGATCACCGTGAAATCCGCGGCCACCGCCACCGCCGCCGCCGAACTGGCCGGCCTGCTGCGGCCCGGCACCGTGGTGATCAGCCTGCAGAACGGCATCGGCAACGACGCGGTCATCCGCGAGCTCCTGCCCACCTGTGTGGTGCTGGCCGGGATGGTCATGTTCAATGTCGTTCATCACGGTCAGGGCCGCTTCCACCGGGGCACCGCGGGCACGGTCGACGTCGCCGACGACCCGGTGCTCAACCGGTTCGCCCCGGTCTTCGCCCAGTCCGGTCTGGGCTTCGAACGGTATGCCGATCTGCTGCCCATCCAGTGGGCGAAGCTGCTGCTGAACCTGAACAATCCCATCAACGCGCTGTCGGGCCGCCCGCTGCGCGAGGAGCTCGGTGCCCGCGACTACCGCCGCTGCCTGGCGCTGGCCCAGCGGGAGGCCCTGGACGTGATGGCGGCCGCCCGCATCCGCCCGGCCCGGCTGACGCCGCTGCCGCCGGAGCTGATGGCCCGGCTGTTGACCGTGCCCGATGGCCTCTTCCGCCGGGTTGCCGGAAAGGTGCTGGCAGTCGATCCGGTGGCCCGCTCGTCCATGGCCGACGACCTGGCTGCCGGGCGCAAAACCGAAATCCCTTGGCTGTGCGGTGAAATCGTGAGTCTCGGGGCCATGGTAGGAATACCCACGCCGGTGAACCAGAAGCTGATCGAACTCGTGTCAGCTGCGGAGAACGGCGACCGGCGCACCTGGTCGGGCCCGGAATTGCTGGAACAGCTCACCGACGCCGCCCGTGACGGCGCGGCGAACAAGGGTTGACAACAAGCTTCGCGATATGCGGGTCCGGTAGCATCGGACTCACCAGAGTCTTTGGAGGTAATGGAATGACAGGCGCCATCAGCCCGTGGCACTTGCTGATCGTCGTGCTGATCTTCTTGCTGTTCTTCGGTTCGAAGCGCATGCCCGACGCGGCCCGTAGCCTGGGTCGCTCGATGCGCATCTTCAAGACCGAGGTCAGCCAGATGCAGAACGAGGGCAAGACGGGCGAGGCCGCTCCCGAGGCCCAGGCCCAGCCGGTGCAGCCGCCGGCCCAGCTGCCGCCCGCCCAGCCGGTGCAGCCCACGCCGCAGCCGAACGACCAGCAGAAGGCCTGAGGCCACGACCAGCCGGGATGAGCGCCGCTCATCCCGGATGAGGCGTTGTCCGGATCCGGTTTCTCCGGATCGTCAGGGGCGGGCAGTAGCGCCCGCGTCTTCTTTGGCCGCACGGCGGAGGCAGTCACACACACATGCGCATCCCGTTCGATCCCCGGCGCAGCAAGCGCCGCACGAACCCCGACGGCACCATGTCCTTGGTGGAGCACCTCTCGGAGCTCCGCAGGCGCTTGCTCATCGCGCTGGCGTGGGTCGCGATCGGCACCCTGTTCGGGTTCTTCTGGTACTCGCATTCGATCTTCGGGATCGAGAGTCTCGGTGAGATCCTGCGTGGTCCCTACTGTGATCTGCCCGCCTCCTCGCGGGCCAATCTGAGCACCGACGGCGCCTGCCGATTGCTGGCGACCGCGCCCTTCGAGCAGTTCACGCTGCGCCTGAAGGTCGGCACCACCGCGGGTGTGGTGGTGGCCAGCCCGTTCTGGCTGTATCAGCTGTGGGCGTTCATCACGCCCGGTCTGTATGCCAAGGAACGCAAGTACGCGATCTCGTTCGTGGCGGCGGGCGCGGCGCTGTTCGTCACCGGCGCGGTGCTGGCGTACTGGGTGGTCGCCCACGCGCTCAGCTTCCTGATGACCATCGGCAACAACGTGCAGATCACCGCGCTGAGCGGTGCGCAGTACTTCAGCTTCATCATCAAGCTGCTGGTCATCTTCGGTGTCAGCTTCGAAACCCCTTTGCTCATCGTGGGTTTGAACTTCCTCGGGGTGCTGACCTATCAGCGGCTCACCAAGTGGCGGCGCGGACTGATCTTCGGCCTGTTCGTGTTCGCGGCCATCGTGACCCCGCAGGACCCGATCTCCATGCTGTCGCTGGCGCTCGCGCTGACGCTGCTGTTCGAGATCGCGGTGCAGTTCGCGCGGCTCAACGACAAGCGCCGGGCCCGCAATGCGGAGGCCTGGGACAAGCTGGCCGACGACGAGGCGTCCCCGCTGGACACCACGCCCGGCGGTGTCGACGCCCCGACTCCGGTGGCGACCGCGGAACCGGTGGCCGCGACACCGCTCGAGAAAACAACGCGAGGCGTGTCGGATTACTCCGATACTCTCTGAGAAGTGACATCAAGGTCGCTTACTGGCGAACTGGCGGCATTCGCCGCCGAACTGAAATTCGAGCTCGATCCGTTCCAGCGGCAGTCGTGTGAGGCGCTCGAGGGCGGGCACAGTGTGCTCGTCTGCGCGCCCACCGGCGCCGGCAAAACCGTGGTCGGCGAGTTCGCGGTGCATCTGGCGCTGGCCGCGGGCGGGAAGTGTTTCTACACCACGCCCATCAAGGCGCTGTCGAACCAGAAGTTCGCCGATCTCACCGAACGTTACGGTCGCGACGAGGTCGGCTTGCTGACCGGCGATCAGTCCATCAATCCCGACGCCTCGGTGGTGGTGATGACCACCGAGGTGCTGCGCAACATGCTGTATGCGAGTTCCGATGCGCTGCGCGGGCTTTCGTACGTCGTCATGGACGAGGTGCACTACCTGGCCGACCGCTTCCGCGGCGCGGTGTGGGAGGAGGTCATCCTGCACCTGCCGCCGGAGGTGCGCCTGGTCAGCCTGTCCGCGACGGTCTCCAATGCCGAGGAGTTCGGCGCGTGGATGGAGACCGTGCGCGGTGACACCGCGGTGGTCGTGGACGAGACCCGGCCGGTGCCGCTGTGGCAGCACGTCATGGTCGGCAAGCGCATGTTCGACCTGTTCGACCCGAAGTCCAGCGACGCCAAGGTGATCGTGGACGGGGACCTGCAGCGCTACATCAAGCATCGCGAAGCCGTTGACCGGATGGACAATTGGGCGGTGCCGGGGCGCGGTCGCGGCGGGCCGCGGCGCTCGTTCCGGCCCATGCCGCGGCCGGAGGTGATCGCCCGGCTCGACGACGAGGGGCTGCTGCCGGCGATCACGTTCATCTTCAGCCGCGCCGGATGCGATGGCGCACTGGCACAGTGCGTGCGCTCGCGGCTGGATCTCTCGGGCGAGGACGATCGCGCGGAGATCGACGCGATCATCGAGAAGCACACCGGGGACCTGCCGCGCAGTGACCTCGAGGTGCTCGGGTACTGGGAGTGGCGCGAGGCGCTGCACCGCGGCTTCGCCGCCCACCACGCGGGCATGCTGCCCGCCTTCCGGCACACGGTCGAGGAACTGTTCGTGCGCGGGCTGGTGCGGGCCGTGTTCGCCACGGAGACACTGGCTCTCGGCATCAATATGCCGGCGCGGACCGTGGTGCTCGAGCGGCTGGTGAAGTTCAACGGTGAGAGCCACGCCGAGCTGACGCCGGGGGAGTACACGCAGCTCACCGGGCGGGCCGGGCGGCGCGGGATCGACGTCGAGGGCCACGCGGTGGTGCTGTGGCAGCCGGAGGTGGACACCAGCGCGGTGGCGGGTCTGGCCTCGACGCGGACCTATCCACTGCGGTCGTCGTTCCGGCCGGGCTACAACATGTCGATCAATCTGGTCGATCGCATGGGCGCGGTGGAGTCGCGGGCGCTGCTGGAGCGGTCCTTCGCCCAGTTCCAGGCCGACCGGTCGGTCGTGGGCCTGGTGCGGGGCATCGAACGCAACGAGGCCCAGCTCCGCAAGCTGCGCTCGCAGCTCGGCGACGAGAGCTTCTTCGAATACATCCAGCTGCGCGAACGCGTCCGGGACCGGGAGCGGCACCTGGAACGGCAAGGCCGCACCGACCGGCGGCAGGCCGCGGTGTCCGCGCTCACCACGCTGCGGCGCGGTGATGTGGTGGTGATTCCGTCCGGACGCCGCCAGGGTCTGGCCGTGATCCTGGAACCCGATGCGACACCGGGTGATCCGCGTCCGCTGGTGCTCACCGAGGACAAGTGGGCGGGGCGGGTCTCGGCCGCCGACTTCCCGACGCCGGCCGAATCACTGGGCCGGCTGCGGCTGCCCAAGCATGTCGACCATCGCACCGCGCGGGTGCGCCGTGACCTGGCGTCCGCGCTGCGCAGCACCGGCATCACCGTGCCCCGGCGCGGGCGGCAGGGCGGCGGCAAGTCCAAGGCCGCCGACGACCGTGAGCTGCAGACCTTGCGGCGGGCATTGCGCAATCATCCGGCGCACTCGCGGCCGGATCGGGAACAGCTCGCGCGCATCGGCGAACGCTACAACCGGGTCGAGCGCGAGACCGAGCACCTGCGCCAGCAGGTGGCGGCCACCACCAACTCCCTGGCACGCACCTTCGACCGCATCCTCGGGCTGCTCGAGGAGCGCGGCTATGTCGAGCACGGCGAGGTCACCCAGGACGGCCGCCGCCTGGCCCGCATCTACGCCGAGGCGGATCTGGTTGTGGCGGAAAGCCTTCGGCAGGGACTGTGGCGCGGGCTCGGCCCGGCCGAGCTGGCCGCGGTGGTGTCCATCCTGGTGTACGAATCCCGGCAGGAGGGCGGTTACCTGGGCGCTTCGGGCCCGACCGCGCCGATTCGCCGGGCCGTGGACGCCACCATCGGGGTGTGGTCGCAGTTGCGCGCCGACGAGTCCCGGCGCCGGGTGCAGCCCACCCGGGAACCCGACCTCGGTTTCGTCACGGGTGTCTACACCTGGGCCCGCGGCGACGATCTCGCCGATGCGCTGCTCGCCAGCGGCGATCGCGGAAACCCGCTCTCCGCGGGCGATTTCGTGCGCTGGTGCCGCCAGGTCATCGATCTGCTGGACCAGATTCACAGCACCGCCGACGACCTCGAGGTGGCGGCCACGGCGAGCAAGGCGGTGCGGGCGATCCGCCGGGGTGTCGTAGCCGTGGACGCGGCGTAGTAGATACGACTGTGCTTTGATTCTTGGATGTACCGACCGCAGTGGGGACACGAGCGTGTGCCCGCTCGGGGGGCTAGCGTGAGTACAACGGATTGCTATTGGAGGCAAGCAGATGAGCGGCCCGTACGGACCGAATGACGCCCCTGGTCAAGGGGGAGGCAACGATCCGACGCAGCAGTGGGGCGGTCAGCAGCCCGCGCCCGGCGCCGGACCGACTCAGCAGTGGGGTGGCCAGCAGCCCGCCCAGCCGACCACGCAGTGGGGCGACCCGTCGCAACAGCAGCAGCCGGCCCAGCAGTGGGGGCAGGGCCAGCCGCAGCAGCCGTGGGGCCAGTCGCAGCCGCAGCAGCCGGTGCAGCAGCCGTGGGGGCAGAGCCAGCCGCAGTGGCAGCAGCCGCAGGGTGACCAGCAGTGGGGACAGTCGCAGCCGCAGTGGCCGCAGCAGGGTCAGCCCGGACAGCCGGGTCAGCCGGACTGGAACCAGCAGGCGGGCCAGCAGTGGCCGCAGCCGCAGCAGCCGCCCGCCGGCAAAAAGAAGACCGGTCTGATCATCGGGATCGTGGTCGCCGTGGTGGTGGTGCTGGCCGCGGCCGGCGGCGGTCTGGCCTGGCTGCTGAGCAAGGACCAGCTGGACAACAAGGCGGTGCAGTCCGGGGTGCAGAAGGTGCTCAAGGACTCCTACGGCATCGACGACGTCCAGGACGTGAGCTGCCCGTCGGGTCAGAAGGTCGAGGTCGACAAGACCTTCGACTGCACCCTCAAGGTGGGTGGCGAGAGCAAGAAGGTGACCATCAAGATCACCAAGGATGACGGCACCTACGAGGTCGGCCGCCCCAGCTGATTTTTTCCGGGCGGGGGAACTGGGCAATTGTGTTGGGCCCGGGCGTGATCGGATGATCGCGGCCGGGCCCTCGCGTTTGCCAGGGGTTGGCTAATCGTCGCTGACGAGTACAGTGGGCCGAAATCTTCTCGTTGATCGTGATCGGGGGCAAGATGAGTTCGACTGTTCGTATCGTGGGCTGGACCGCGACCGTGGTGGCCGTGGCGAGCGCCGGGCTGGCGTCCGCGCCGTTCGCGGGCGCCAAGGCAACCGGCCCCGTGGTCAACGACTGCATTACCAACAAGATCGATGTGCAGCCTGCCGGCATGGTGCTGGCGTGTGGCGACGGCGGGCTCAGCGTCCGCGACATCACCTGGGGCAGTTGGGGTCCCGACACCGCCGAGGGCGACGGCACCGAGTACCGGCGCGTGTGCCAGCCGAGCTGCGCCGCCGGGAAGACCGCCTCCGGTACCACCCACATCACCCTGCGCAATCTGCAGGACGGTTATTTCACCGAGGCCGCCATCACCGATCTCGACGGCAAGCCCGAGACCTGGCCGGTGGGCCCGCTACGGCACTGATCAGCGCTTGGCCATGGCGGTGATGAGCCGCTTGACCGGGTTCTCGGCGTTGTAGGCGGTGGCCAGTTCCGCGAGGCGATCCGGGTCCGCCGGAGTGACGGGCAGCAGGTCCGGGCCCGAGTGTGCGACGTCGGCATCCCGGACGACCCGGACGACGGGGGCCGCGGCCTTCAGATAGTCGTCGGCGGCAACGAGTTTCGCGCGCACACCCTTGGCGAGATCGGAGTCCGGATCGGCGGCCGCGGCGCGCAGGGCCTCCACCGAGCCGAAACGGGAGATGAGCTGGGCGGCGGACTTGTCGCCGATGCCCGCGACGCCGGGCAGACCGTCGGAGGCGTCGCCGCGCAGGGCGGCCATATCGGCGTAGGCGGGGCCCGCATTCTCTTCCGGCACACCGTATTTGGCGGAGACCTCGGCCGGGCCCCAGAGCTCCGCCTTGGCCAGGCCGCGGCCGACGTAGAAGACGCGCACCGGAGGTGCCGGGGTGTCGCGGACCAGCTGTAGCAGGTCCCGATCGCCGCTGACGACGATCACCTCGTCGGTGCCTTCCCGGGTGGCCAGGGTGCCGATCACGTCATCGGCCTCGAGGCCCTCGGCGCCGGCGGTCGCGATGCCGGCGGCCTCGAGCACCTCCATGATCATGTCGACCTGCGGGGTGAGGGTGTCCGGGACTTCCTCGGCCACGACCCCGGCGACCGGCTCGCCGGCATCCTCGGCCACCCGGTGGGCCTTGTACGACGGCAGCAGATCCACCCGGAACTGCGGCCGCCAGTCCAAGTCCAGGCACACCACCAACCGGCTCGGCGCATGCTGCTTGACCAGCGCGGCGACCATGTCGGTGAACCCGCGTAGGGCATTGACCGGACGCCCGTCGGGTGCGGTGATCTTCTCCGGGATCGCATAGAACGCCCGGAACCACAGACTGGCCCCATCGAGCAGCAGCAGCGGACCGGCGGCAGGGGTGCTCATAGCGGTCGACCCTACCGGGACCGGCCGACAGGTCCGCGCAGCGCGGTTGGGTGGTCGGGCGCGTGGAATTCGTCTCCGCGATCGTCGGACGCCGATACCTCGGCGCATCGCGGCCGCGGAGTTCGCTGCGGCGTCCGGACAGGTGCGCCACATGGGTGGTAGGTGCGCAGGCTGTCGTCCCGGTGCACACGCCGCCCAGGGATTGCTCGTCGGAGTTGACGTGGAGCCGGGTCGGTGCGGTCGAGACGATATGTCGTTCGCTAGTTGGGCGAAACCTGCTGAGGGGCAAGGGGGCTCGGGGCGTGGTCCGGTGCTGGAACACAGTGGTGGGGGTGCGAAGTTCGGCGGTGGCTGGAGGGTGGCGGGGTTGGGGAGTAGCGTCGGTGGGCATGAGCGCTCATGACGAGTCACGGTTCGCGGCGGAGGTCTACGGGTCACGATTGGAGCGGGCTGCCGAGTTGGCGCGCCACGCTCATCTCGACGCGTTGCTCATCACACCGGGTCCTGACCTGCGGTTCCTCATGGGGTCGCGGGCGCAGTCCTTCGAGCGGCTGACCTGTCTGGTGATCCCGGCCAGCGGGGAGACACCCTCGGTGGTGATCCCGAAGCTGGAGCTGGCCTCGTTGAAGGGATCGGCGGCCGGTGAGCTGGGGTTGCAGATCGTGGACTGGGTGGACGGGGTCGACCCGTATCGCATTGTCCGGAACGTGCTCAATGCCGGTGCGCGGGTGGCGGTCACCGATGTCATGCCCGCCCTGCACCTGCTGCCCATCTCGGATCAGCTTGGCTCGCTACCGGTTTCGGCCATCCCGCTCCTGCGCGAACTGCGAATGGTGAAGGACCCCAGCGAGATCGAGGCCCTGCGCCGGGCCGGCGCGGCCATCGACCGGGTGCACGCCCGCATGGCCGAGTTCCTGCGCCCCGGCCGCACCGAGGCCGAGGTGGGCGCGGATATCGCGGCCGCCATCGTCGAGGAGGGCCACACCGAGGCCGACTTCGTCATCGTGGGCAGCGGCCCGCACGGCGCGGACCCGCACCACCTGGTGTCGGATCGGGTGATCGAGCCGGGTGACGTGGTGGTGATCGATATCGGCGGTCCGGTCGAGCCCGGCTACTTCTCCGATTCCACCCGCACCTACGTATTGGGCGAGCCGAGCGAGGAGGTGGCCGCGCAGTTCGCCGAACTGGAACGCGCCCAAGCGGCCGCGGTGGCCGCCGTGCGCCCGGGCGTCACCGCCGAATCCATCGACGCCGCCGCCCGCGATGTGCTGGCCGCTGCCGAGCTGGCCGACTACTTCGTGCACCGCACCGGCCACGGCATCGGACTGTCGGTGCACGAAGAGCCCTACATCGTGTCCGGCAACGACCTGGTCCTCGCGCCCGGCATGGCCTTCAGCATCGAGCCGGGCATCTACTTCCCGGGAGCCTGGGGCGCGCGCATCGAGGACATCGTGATCGTCACCGAGGACGGCTGCGAGTCGATGAACAACCGCCCCCACGGACTGACCCGCCTATAGCGCCTGGCCGCCTTCGGCCCACGCAGGTACGACGGCCCGGGCCCGCGAGGCCGCCGCGTTCACCGGCTCTCCCTGTCGGGTGCGCACTCGAGAGATTGGACGTGCCGTGTGGCGCAAGGTGATCGGTCGCGCACCAATCGGGACCGGTGTCAGTGCCCGGCGGAGTCGCCCTTGAAGACGCTGCTGGCCATCACGCGCTGCACATCGATGGCGATCACGACGCGGGTCGGGTTCTCCCGGGGCTGCCGGTAGCGCCCGGCGTAGCGCTCGACCGCGTCGGCCACCGAATCGGGGTCGTCGAGCACGGTCGCGGGACCCTCGAGGGTGATCCAGCGCGGGCCGTCGACCTGGCTCACCGCCGCGTAGCCCGAGCGCCGCACATTGTTGACCTTGACCGACCCGTCATTGGTGATGATGCGCGCGATGCCGGCCTCGGGATCCCAGGTGAACCCGACCGCGACCACATGCGGGGTGCCGTTGGCGCGCAGTGTGGAGAGCGTGGCGAGGTGGCGTTCGGTGACGAAGTCGGCGGCGGCGGGCGACAGTTCCGGGCGTGCAGCGGTGCTGGTCATGATCCGACGCTAGCAATCCGGCCTCGGGAGCACCGGACAGCGGTGCCCGGGTGGCAAACTGTGGGCCATGGGTTTCGGATCGCGGGACGTCGACAAGGGCGTCGTGCTGGTGCTCGGCGGGCGGAGTGAGATCGGGCTGGAGGTGGCGCGACGGCTGTCGCCCGGCCGGGTGGTGATTCTGGCGGCGCGCCGCAGTGACCAGCTACAGGAACAGACGAAGGAGTTGCTGATCGCCGAGGCGGCGGCGGTGCACTGCGTCGAGTTCGACGCCGACGACATGGCGTCGCACCAGCCGCTGCTGGAGAAGATCATCGCCGAGCACGGACGCATCGGCGTGGCCGTGGTGGCATTCGGGATTCTCGGGGATCAGGCTCGGGCCGAGGAGGATCCGGCGCACGCGGTCGAGATCGTGCTGACCGATTTCGTCGCCCAGGTGAGCGTGCTCACCAGTCTGGCGAATCTGCTGCGCGAGCAGGGCGACGGTCAGATCGTGGTGTTCAGTTCCATCGCGGGTGTGCGGGTGCGGCGCGGGAACTACGTATACGGCTCGGCGAAGACCGGTCTGGACGGGTTCGCGTCCGGGTTGCAGATGGCGTTGCACGGCAGCGGAGTTCACCTGCTCATGGTGCGTTCCGGGTTCGTCATCGGGCGGATGACGGCCGGGATGGAGCCCGCGCCGCTGTCGAGCACACCCGATCAGGTGGCCGACGCGGTGGTGGCGGGGCTGTATCGGCGGGTGCGGGATGTGGCGGTGCCGCGGCGGATTCGGCTGCTGTTCGTGGCGATGCGCTATGTGCCGTACCCGGTGTGGCGGCGGATGCCGCGATGACCGGAACCTCGCGCCCGTTGATGCCGATTCCGGTGATCGGCATCGGTGCTGACGGCTGGGATGGTCTGGGCGGCGCGGCGCGGCGCGAGATCGCCGCGTGTGAGGTATTGCTCGGCTCCGCACGGCAATTGGTGCTGATCCCCGCGGAGGCGGCGCGGGCGGAGCGGGTGCCGTGGCCTTCGCCGCTGGTGCCCGCGCTGCCGGGACTGCTGGAACGGTACGCGGGGCGGCGGCTCGGTGTGCTGGCCAGCGGCGATCCCATGTTCTTCGGTATCGGTGTGACCTTGACGAAACTGCTTGGGGCGCAGTCCCTGCGGGTGCTGCCGCAGCCGTCGTCGGCGTCGCTGGCGTGCGCACGGCTGGGCTGGGCGCTCAACGAGACGCCGGTGGTGAGCGCGGTCGGGCGGCCTGTGGAGACGGTGCTCCCGGAATTGTCCGGCGGGCGCCGGATGCTGGTGCTGAGTTCCGACCAGCACACTCCGGCGCAGGTCGCGGAGCTGCTGGCGCGCAATGGCTTCGGCGGGTCGGCGCTCACGGTGCTGGAACAGCTCGGCGGGCCGGACGAGCGGATCGTGCGCGGCACCGCCGCGCGGTGGGACCACCCGGCCGGAGATGCGCTGAACGTCGTGGCCATCGACGGTGTCGCCGACCGGGTTTCGCCGCGCCTGACGCGGATGCCGGGCCTGCCCGACGAGGTGTACGGCGGCGACGGCCAGCTCACCAAGGCCGAGGTGCGGGCGCTCACGCTCGCGGCGCTGGCGCCCACACCGGGTGAGCTGCTGTGGGATGTCGGGGGCGGTTCGGGCACCATCGCCATCGAGTGGTGCCGCACGAACCCGGCCTGCCGCGCCGTCGCCTTCGAGCGAATGGAGAACCGCCGCAAGCAGATTGCGGCCAATGCCATGGCGCTGGGTGTGCCGGGCGTCGAGGTGCGTGGCGCGGCCCCGGAGTCGTTCGCGGAACTGCCCGCGCCGGATGCGCTGTTCATCGGCGGCGGGCTCACCCAGGACGACATGTTCGACGCTTGCTGGGAGCGGCTGCGCCCGGGGGGCCGGCTGGTCGCGAGCGCGGTGACCGCCGAATCCGATGTGCTGCTACTGCGCCTGGCCGAGCGGCACGGCGGCGCGTTGCGCCGTTTCCAGGTGTATCGGGCCGAACCGCTGGGCGGCTTCACCGCCTGGCGGCCACAGCTGCCGGTGACCCAGTGGTCGGTCGTGAAACCCCGTGCGGCAGCGGGCTAGTCGATCGGGGGCAGGGCGATCGGGCCGGGTTCGAACACGGTCACCAGCACGATGAGGTTGCCGTAGGGCGCGTTCCCGTTGGCGAGGCGGTGCGCGGCCCGGGCGAGGGCGGTGCGCCACCCGTACTTGGCCTCGATCTCGGCCTGCACCCGGGGCACGAAAGTGCCCGTGCTCAGCAGGCGGGCCGTGCCCTGGAGCTGGCGGGAACCGAGTTCGGGATTGCCGCGCCAGTCGCCGGGCTGCACCAGCACCCGGCCGTCCTCCGCGAGTTGCTCGGCCTCGGTGGAGAACGACGAGGTCCGGAAGGCGAGACCGTTGTCACCGATGGGGACCACCAGCCGCGGCACGGTGACCAGCCGGCGCGGGCCGGTGGTCCGGGTCACCAGCACCGTTTTCGCCTGCTGCCAGACGGCGGCCGGGCCGGAGATTTCGCCGCGCGCCGGTATCGGGGCGGGCGCCGCCGCCCCGGGGCGGGCGAACTGGCTACGTGCGGCCGCCGGGTCGATCATCATGTCGGTCATCGCCTTCGATCCTTCCGTGCCGAATTCCACTGCCGGGCTCGGTGCCGGGCGCAGAGCGAGGCGGTGCCACGGCACCACACAGCGATTGCCATGTATTCGCTCATTCGGCGGCGACCATCTCGCTGTGGACCGGTCCGGCACGGTGTCACAAGAGCGACACACGGGTCAGCCCATCGAGTTTCACCACATGGCACTCGTGGGCCACCCTGCCCCAACACTTCTCGACCACGTCGAGCCCGTCCCCTTCGATAGTCCAGACGTTCCGCAGATCTGGCAACAACACAGGTCAGACGTCGTGAATCTGTAGCGGGGAGATCGCTCGGGGCCGAAGATCCGCCCAGCGGGGCCGGAAGGATCGCTGCAAGGCCGCCGGCCACGAGTTCGGCGAAGGTGAGCGTCAGGGGAGTCAGCGCCTCCCGGCGGCGCACCGTCCACCCGACCGCGGGAAGGCGGGTGATACCGGTTGTCCTTCTCGAAACCAGGTGAGGGCGGCGCGACCCGGCAGGTGTGGAACATGGTTGCTCGACTTGCGGGGGGTGGGTTTGGCCTAGGCTGCTCGGCGTGAGTGCCGCTGCGTCGCGAACGATTGCTTTGCCGCACTGCCGGGTGAGCTGTGCCGAGTACGGTGCGGGAGACGGGATACCGGTGCTGTACTGCCACGGCGTGCCCGGAACACATTTGGAGGGTGAGGCTTTCGACGCGGCCGGGATGGCGGCGGGAATTCGCGTCATTGCGGTCGATCGGCCCGGAATGGCGGAATCGTCGTTGCCCGCGGGGGAGCGGGTGGCGGACTGGGTGGGCACGGTGGCCGCGCTGGCGGATCGGCTGGGGCTGGGGCGATTCGGGGTCATCGGGGTGAGTGGTGGCGGGCCGTTCGCGCTGGCCGTCGCGGCCGGGCTGCCCGGCCGGGTCACGGGCGTGGCGCTCGTTTCCGCGCCCGCGCCGCTCGGTGAACAGGCCGGCGCCGCGGACCTCGATCCGGCGGCGCGCCGGCGTCGGCGCGGGCTGAATGTGCTGCGGCGGGCCCCTTTTCTGGTGTATCCGATGGCGCTGGAGATGTCGCTGGTGATCCGCCGGCAGCACGGGGTCGCGGGACTGGTCGCGCAGATGGCGGAGGTGGATCGCGAGCGGGTCGAGGGCGATCCCGAGCTGGCCCACAAGCTGGAGGCCAATCTGCGGCGCAGTTTCGAGCAGGGCAGCCGTGGTTTCGCTTCCGATATTCGCCTGGTCTTCACCCGCGAATGGGGATTCCGGCTGTCCGACGTGACCGTGCCGGTGCAGGTCTGGCACGGTGAGGTCGACGGCAATGTCCCCGCCGACGATGCCCGGCGGCTCGCCGCGGCGCTCCCGGACGCCCGGCTGCATCTCGTACCCGGTGCGGGCCACCTGCTGTTCGTCGAGCGTCCGGCCGACATCCTGCACTCCCTCGGAATCGGCAACACGCCGTGACCGGCGGGCGTCGGGCAACGGTGCAGCCGAGGTCGGAGGCCGACGAGTTCCGCAGATGTGGACTACCCGCCGTGTCGATCGAGATGTGTTGCCGCCCTACCCCAGTGCGTGGGCGGTGGTGTATCCGAGCAGCGCCGCGCCGAGTCCCGCGACGATGCTCACGGCGACATTGAGCGTGGCGTACAGATACGAGCGCTGCTCGGCGAGACGAATGGTCTCGTAGCCGAACGTGCTGTACGTGGTCAGTGCGCCACAGAATCCGGTGCCCACGAGCGCGTAGGTGGGAGACGAGACCGCGGCGCCGGCGAGCGAGCCCAGGATCAGGCAGCCGGTGAGGTTGACCGTCAGTGTGCCCCAGGGGAAGACGCTGTCGTGGCGGGTCTGGATGGCGCGGTCGGTGAGATACCGCGCCGGGGCGCCGACCATCGCGCCGAGAATGACGAGCAGCGCGGTCATGCGGTGGCCTCCCGGCGTCGGGCGATCTGGTGGGTGCAGGCCGCGCGGGTGAGGCGGACCGCGACCAGGGTCGCGAGCAACGCGCACACCAGGGTGGCGCCCATGTAGCTGAATGCTGTTGCGACCGTGCCCGGTTGCAGCAGTCCGCGGGTTTCGTTGGCGTAGGTGGAGAAGGTGGTGAATCCGCCGAGGATGCCGACGCCGAGGAACGGGCGTACCAGCGGGTGGGCGGTGATGGTCTCGGTGACGATCACCATCAGCACGCCGATGAGGAAGCAGCCGGCCACATTGGTGAGGAAGGTGGCCCACGGGAACCCGGCGACCGGGGTGGGCCACTCCAGCGCGAGCCCGTATCGGGCCAGCGCGCCGAGCGCCCCGCCGATCGAGATCACGGCCAGGATCGCACCGTGCGATCGCGACAGTTCCTGTGGTTGCCCGGGTTGATGCAGATCGACATCGGGGTCGATCGGTTCGAAGGTCTCGACACCATGGGTCGAATCCAGCTCACTGCTCACACGCGTCTCCTACTCCAGCGCACCCCGAGGGTGTCATTGTGGGGTAGGGACTGTTGGCGGCCGGTGGCCGCGGTTGTTCCGTGAGTTCGGAGCGGCGAGCCCCACCGCCGCATCTCGAAAAGGATAGCGAGCCTACGCGGGTCTCCGTTGACGATGTGGGTCAGATCACGCCCCATCTGTCGCGGCCTCCGGGTGCGGACGCGGCATCCAGGGTCGCCGGCGGGTGGCCGTGCCGGCGCTGGAAGACGCGGCGGAAGGAACGGGGGTCCTGACCGAGTTCCGTTGCGATGGAACGGATCCGGTGACTTCGCGGGGAGGCCGGCCCAGCTGCGGGTGGTGGAATCGACGACTTCGAGCGCCGAGTGATTTGACTCGGTGGCGGCCCCCGGTTCAGTATGGGTCGGTCAGCACCTCGCTAGGCGAGGCTCCTGTACGAACACAGGCCACTGATCCGACGACGTCGAGAGACGCCCAGGGTTAGGACAGATCTCCCCGGATTAAGGGGTGATCCGAAGTGGCTTCCCGGCTAAGGGATACGTCGTGCAGTGCCGAAGCTCTGACGAGAGGGGTGCCCGCAATGTCACTGGTCGTGGCATTGCTTTTCCCCTCCGCCCGGTGCGGCACCCGTAGATGAGGTCGACGCGCGTGCGTCCCGGCGGCAAGGAGGTGAGGGGCGAATGAGTTCCGGCGATAGTCCGTATCCCAGTTCGGTTCGAAAACCATTGTCGTTCCCGGCTTGCCGCGCACTGAGCGCTTCCTGAAGCATTCGGAATTTCGTGGCGGGCCGATTCTCCGAAGGAGTTCTCCCATGGCCGTCATCGCATTTCCGCGTACCCGCACCCCGCTGACCGTCCTGTCGGTGCTCGGCGACTCCGCGCGGCGGGTTCGCGCGCGCCACCACCTCACCGAATCCGAGCGTGCCAACCTGCGCATCGCCCGCTCCCGGGTCGCGGTCTACACCGCCTCCCTGGGCGGTCACCCTTACCACGCGTAGGCCCTCGGGGCCGCGGGCCGACGCCCGCGGCCGCGGCGGGAGGGTGGTCTTCACAGCGGTTTCTCAGCGGCCCGGCGGCACAGTGTCGGCGTGACAAACCATGTGACACTTCCTGATTCGGCCCGCTCCGGGCTGCCCGTCAAGGTCCCGCAGATCACCGCGCTGTTCTGGGTGATCAAGGTGCTCTCCACCGGAATGGGAGAGACCTTCTCCGACTTCCTGGTCAAGCATCTGCCGCCGCTGCTAGCCGTCGGTGGTGCGCTGGTGCTCTTCACCGTGAGCCTGGCCGCCCAGATCCGCGCGCCCCGCTACCGCGTCTGGACCTATTGGACCGCCGTGGTCATGGTGGCCATCTTCGGCACCATGGTCGCCGACATCGTGGATTTCGTGGTCGGAATTCCGCTGGGGATCTCGACCGTGCTGTTCCTGGCCCTGCTCGCGGGCGTGCTGCTGCTCTGGTACCGCGTCGAGGGCACCCTGGATGTGCACAGTATCGATACCCGCCGGCGTGAGGGCTGCTACTGGACCACGGTCGTGGTGACCTTCGCGCTCGGCACCGTCGCCGGCGACTTCACCGCCGCGACACTGCATTTGGGCTACCTGGTGTCGTCACTGCTGTTCGCTGTCGCGATCGCGGTGCCGGCGGTGGCCCGGCGCTGGGGCGGGATCGATCCGGTGCTCGCCTTCTGGGCCGCCTACGTGGTCACCCGCCCGCTGGGCGCCTCGGTGACCGACTGGCTCGCCTCCGACCGCAGCGACGGCCTGAACCTGGGCACCGGCTGGGTCACCCTCGCCGCGGCGGTCCCCATGGTCGTGCTCATCGCGGTGCTCGCGCGCCGGCAGGACCGGGTGCAGGCGGTCGGCGTGCACCCGTGACGTCGAGAAGGGCTGCAGCGCTCGGGGTTCGGCAAAGCTGCCACGATGTCGAATCGACGCGCGGCAGATTTCAGGGCTGTTCGCCGATATTGCCGATGACCTGGTTGAGGTGGGCGCGGCCGTCCTCGAGCTGGTAGGTGACGCCCGCGATGGCGCAGCGGCCGGAGTCGACCGCGTGCGAGATGATCTGCGAGCGCTCCATCAGCACGCGGCTGGTCTCGGCCACGTGCCGGGCCTCGAGCTCGTCGACGGTGCTCAGGCCCTCGCGGCGGCCGAGCAGGATCGACGGGGTGACGCGTTCGACGAGACTGCGGATGAACCCGCCGGGGACCGCCCCGCCGTCGAGCGCGTCGAGGGTGGCCTTGACGGCGCCACAGCTGTCGTGACCGAGCACCACGATCAGCGGGACATTGAGCACCTGCACGCCGTACTCGATGGAACCCAGCACCGAGCTGTCGATGACGTGCCCGGCCGTGCGGACCACGAACATGTCGCCGAGGCCCTGGTCGAAGATGATCTCGGCGGCGACCCGGGAGTCGCCGCAGCCGAACAGGATGGCGGTGGGGTGCTGGCCGTCGACCAGCTCGGCGCGGTGACCGGCGCCCTGGCTGGGGTGGACCTGGGTGCCCCGCATGAAACGCTCGTTGCCTTCGCGAAGAGATTTCCAGGCGCTGATCGGATTTGAGTGAGGCATATGTCCGATTCTGCACATCGGCGATCGGGTGTGCCGACCCACCCCCGTCCGTTCGTGTTCCGGACGCTTGGTCCGATGACGCGCGGGATTGGACGGTCGGACGACCATCGGTGCGTCTATTGTTTTGTGCAACAAAGGGATTCGTGACATGCCGAGGCCGGTCCATCGCCTGGCGTGGCGGCGGTGCCGGTTTACCCACCTCCGTGATGTCCATTACAATCTCTTTGGTTTCAGTCCCGTTCGGCCCGGCCGGACGCGGTGGAGTTGTTCGATGTTTTCGGCGCGCGGGATTGGAGACTGTGATGACGGTGTCGGCCGTGACCGATTCACCCCTCGACCATGGCGCGATTCGCGTGCGGATCGATGCCGCCCTGCACGAATTCCTCGACCGGAAGGCCGAATCGGCGGCCGCCTGCCGGCTGCCCGCGGACGTGGTGGGCGCGGTCCGTTCCTTCCTGTTCGCCCGCGGGAACCGGATCCGGTCGCTGTTCTGCGTCCTCGGCTGGTACGCGGGCGGCGGGATCGAACTGCCGGACGCGGTGGTGCGGACCGCGGCCGCGGTCGAACTCCTGCACACCGCCACGCTGATCCACGACGACCTCCTCGACGATCGCGACACCCGCGACGGGCGGCCCACCGTGCATCGCATCGCCGCCGACCGCAGCCGGCGGGTCCGGGACGGGCACGCGGCCGAACGGTTCGGCGCGCGTAGCGCCATCGTCCTCGGCGACTGCGGCCTGGGCTGGGCCCAGGAGCTGCTGCACGGCGCCGGACTCTCCCCGGTGCAGAGCGCGGCGGCCGCGGCGGTGCTCGACACCCTGCGCACCGAGGTGAACTACGGCCGCTACCTGGAACTGGTCACCAGCGGCCGCCCGACCTCGGATCTGGATCAGGCGCTGGAGATCCTGCGCTATCGCACCGTGGCATGCATGGTGGAGCGGCCCCTGCACGTCGGCGCGGCGCTCGCGGACGCGGACGCGGACGCGGACGTGATGGGGGCGCTGACCGCCTACGCCTGCCCGCTGGGCGAGGCCGCGCGGCTGCAGGACGAGCTGCGCAACGTCTTCCACGATGTCGAGCCGGTCGGCCAGGCCGGCCTGCAGGATCTGCGCGAGGGCAGGCACACCGTCCTGCTCGCGCTGGCCCTGCGCCATGCCACCCCCGAGCGCCGTGACCACCTGACCGGGCTCGTCGGCAACGCGCGCCTGGACGAGTCCGGCGCCGCGCTCTGCCGCGACATCCTGTCCGTCACCGCACGTTTCGAAGTGGAGCGGATGATCGGGCAACGCCGGATGCTGATCGGGACCGCACTCGACGACACCCGGATCCCCGAATTCGCGGCGGCCGGACTGCGCACTGCCGCCGACATGATCATCGGCTGAGGCGGGGCGAACGGCCACCTCGCGGCCCGCGCCGAGCGCGAGTTCGCCGTTCTGGCTCGTTGCCGTCGCGCAGGCCGGTTCCTCTGTTACGGTGGCCGAGGCCGGTCCCGGGATCGGCTGGAGCACAAGAGAATTGACTGGTTATGACGCATGGCGGCGTTGCCGATGGGGCACAGGCCGTGGGTGGAGAATCACGCGTGCCGCTGTACTCGGCCGAGTTCGCGGCGGATCCACACCGTATCTATCGTGAGCTGCGGGCGCGATTCGGATCGCTGGCACCGGTGGAGCTGGCGCCGGGAGTGCCGGCCACGCTGGTGATCGGGTACCGGACGGCACTGCGAATCCTCAACGACCCGGAGCATTTTCCCGCCGACCCGCGCGTGTGGCAGCGCACCGCGCCGCCGGACAGCCCGGTCATGCCGATGCTCGAATGGCGGCCCAATGCGCTGCGCAGCAGCGGATCCGATCATCGGCGGTACCGGACGGTCAATGTGGCCGCACTCGACGCGGTGGATCCGCACGCCCTGCACGCCACCGTGGAACGGGTCGCGATACCGCTGATCAACGCCTTCTGCGCGGACGGGAGCGCGGATCTGGTGTCGCAGTACGCGTTTCCGCTCGCGTTCCACATGATCAACGCACTGCTGGGCTGCCCGCCGGCCATCGGGCAGCGCATCGCGGCCGGCCAGGCGGCGATCTGGGAGGGCGTCGACGCCGAGGCCGGGAACCAGATGATCACCTCGGCCGTGCTGGAGCTGGTCGTGCTCAAACGCGCCCAGCCCGGCGACGACGTCGTGTCGCGGCTGGTCGCGCACCCGGCGGAGCTCACCGACGAGGAGATGATCCACCAGATCGTCACCCTCTACGGCGCGGGCATCGAACCCGAGCAGAACCTCATCGTCAACACCCTGCGCCTCATGCTCACCGACACCCGGTTCGCCGGAAGCCTGCTGGGTGGCAGCCTGTCCACCCGCGGCGCCCTGGACGAGGTGCTGTTCACCGACCCGCCCGGCGCGAACTACTGCGTCAGTTATCCGCGGCATCCGATTCTCGTCGACGGCGTATGGCTGCCGGCGCATCAGCCGGTGGTGGTGAGCATGGCGGCCTGCAACAACGATCCCGCGGTCGGCGCGCGCGAATTCACCGACAACCGGGCGCATCTCGCGTGGAGCGTCGGACCGCACGCGTGCCCGGCCCGGTCGCCGGCCTACCTCATCGCCCAGGACGCCATCGACCAGCTGCTCGACGCGCTGCCGGAACTGCGGCTCGCCGTCCCCGATGCCGAATTGATCTGGCGGCCGGGGCCTTTCCATCGCGCGCTGAGCGCACTCCCCGTCGTTTTCCCGCCGGCCCTGCCCATGCACGTGAACTGAGGAGAACACCAATGACCGCCGAACCCATCACCCTCGACCCCACCGGCGTCGACACCCAGGGCGAGATCGCCCGGCTCCGCGAGCGCGGACCCGCCACCCTGGTGGAGCTGCCCGGTGGGGTGCGCGCGTGGTCGGTCACCGATACCCGCCTGCTCGAACTGCTGCTCACCGATGCCCGGGTGTCCAAGGACGCGCGTCAGCACTGGCCCGCGTTCATCAACGGTGAGGTGCAGACCGACTGGCCGCTGTTCGCATGGGTGGCGGTGAACAATATGTTCACCGCCTACGGCGCCGACCACCGGCGACTGCGGAAGCTCGTCGCGCCCGCCTTCACCGCGCGCCGCAGCGCCGCCCTGCAGCCGCAGATCGAGGCCATCACCGCGGAACTGCTCGACACGCTGGCCGCATTGCCGGCCGGTGAGGTGGTCGACCTGCGCGAGGCGTTCTGCTACCGGCTTCCCATCCGCGTCATCTCCGAATTGATGGGTGTCCCGGACGAGATGCTGCCCGGCCTGCGGGTCTGCGCCGACGCTCTGTTCGACACCACTCTCGGCGCGGAGGAGGCGGCGGCCAACTACTTCGAGCTCTACCGCCTGCTCGGCGAACTCGTCGTCCGCAAGCGTGCCGAGCCCGGCGACGACCTGACCACTGCGCTCATCGCCGCGCGCGACGACGAGGACGGTTCGCGACTGGCCGAACAGGAACTGGTCGACACCCTGCTGCTGGTCATCAGCGCGGGCCACGAGACCACCATCAACCTGCTCGACCAGGCCATCACCGCCGCACTCGGGCACCCCGATCAGCTGAAGGCGCTGCGCGCGGGGGAGGTCGCCTGGCCCGAACTGGTCGAGGAGTCATTGCGTTTCGAGACCGCGGTCGTACATGCCCCGCTGCGATTCGCCGTCGAGGACATCGACTACGAGGACGTCCACATCGCCAAGGGCGACCCCATCATCGTCTGCTACGCCGCCCCCGGCCGCGACGTGAAGGTGCACGGCGACACCGCCACCGAATTCGACATCACCCGGGAGACCAAGAGCCACATGGCTTTCGGCCACGGCGTCCACCACTGCCTCGGCGCGCCCCTGGCCCGCCTGGAGGCGAACATCGCACTCCCGCAGCTCTTCCACCGCTTCCCCGACCTGCGCCTGGCCGTCCCGGTGGACGAACTCCCCGCCCTGCCCAGCTTCATCTCCAACGGACATGCCTCGCTGCCCGTCCATCTCACCGCCGACCGGTAGTCCGCGCGCGGTATCAGGGCACGATGACGGCGCGGCCGCGCATCGTGCCCGCCGCCGGCCCCCGATAGGCTTCCGGGCCTCCGTCGAGCCCGAAGCGCTCGGTCGCGATCTCGAGGACACCCTCGTGCAGGGATCGATCAGCTCGATCAGTTCACTGCGGCTGGGTCGTGCATGGTCGCGCGGGGGCGGCGGAAACTCGGGCGGGTCCGATCGATCGCGGAAAGGCGTACGGCCTCAGGGGAAGAAGCGGGCGATGGCCGGTCGGAGGCGGGCGGATTCGAAATCGTCGGTGGGCAGGGCGAGTTGCTCGAGGATCAGGCCGTTGACGAGGGTGAGGAGGTCGGCGGCGGCGGCTTCGGGGTCGGCGGCTCCGGCGCCGCGGAGTTCGCCGGCGAAGGCGGCGCGCTGGGTGGCACCCCATTCGTCGAGGCTGACCCGGAGGGTGGGGCGGCGGGCGACTTCCAGGAAGAACTCGTAGCGGGCGACGGCGGCGTCGCGGTCGCCGGCCAGGGTTCCGGTCACGTAGTCGACGAGGCGTGAAATCCGTTGGGGGACATCCACATCGGGTAAGCCCTCGAACAGGGCGCGGACCTCGTCGATCTGCCGGGCGGCCAGTTGGCGCAGGGCTTCGTCGAGCAGTTGGTCGAGCGTGCCGAAGTAGTAGCGGGCGTTGCCGTGGGTGGTTCCCGCCTCCGCGGCGACGGCGCGGTGGGTCACCGCGCGGGCGCCTTCGCGGGCCAGTAGTCGGATCGCGGCTTCCAGCAGGGCCTCGCGGCGGGCGGCCCCCCGGGCCATCCGCGGCTCGCGCACGGACGTCGTCATGGAGGTCATCGTACCGTCGACCTCGATTCACGAATTTTCTCCAAATGGAGAAAACTCGAGGTACGGTGTGCGCAGTCAACACAACGGTTGGCAGCGGAGGACGGCTATGACCAACACGATCATCACCGGGCGGGTACGCACGCTCGATCCGAACACCCCGGAGGCCGAGGCACTCGTGCTGTCCGCGGGACGCGTTCTGGCAGTGGGCGACCGCGACACCATGCGGGCGGCGGCCGGGCCGGACGCCCGGCACGTCGACGCCGGCGACGGCGTGGTGCTGCCCGGACTCATCGACACCCACCCGCACGTCATGCACTTCGGGATGCTGGCGGGCGGGCTGGTGGATCTGACCGACGCGGTCGATCACGCGGACATCGTGGCGCGGATCCGGGCCAAGGCCGCGGACACGCCGCCCGGGCAGTGGATCATGTGCACGCCGGTGGGCGAGCCGCACTACTTCATCCGCCGTTCCGAGCGGGACCTGCTCGAGCGTCGCCTGCCCGATCGGTGGACCCTCGACACCGCGACCGACGCGCATCCGGTGCTCATCCAGGCGTGGGCGCCCCGCATGCCGAATGTGGTGGCGTTCAACACCGCCGGGCTGCGGGCCGTCGGGCTCACCGCGTTCATCCCGGACCGGGTCTGCGATGTCGAGATCGAGAAGAACGAATCCGGCGACCTGACCGGAATCCTGCGGGGACCCGTGACGAACTACTACACCTACGACCCCTTCTGGGGTCAGATCCTCACCAAACTGCCACCGCCGGACATGGCGAACGCGGTCGCCGGGACGACGGCCGAAATGGCCCGTTACTCGGCGCAGGGGGTGACCAGCGTGTACGAGGGTCACGCCATGGAACCGGAACACCTTGCGCTGTACCGGCATCTGCGCGCCACCGATGCCCTGACCCTGCGCGTCCAGGCGACGCTGGATGCCGAGTCGGTCATCTTCTATCCGTTCGATCCGCTGACCGGCGCCGAGTTCGACGACCGGCTGCGCCACCTCGCCGAGCTGGCCTCGGATCTCGACGACGATCTGCTGCGCGTCGACGGTCTCACCCTGAGCCCCGGCGGCCCGTGCTTCTCGGGCTACTTCGCCACCTACGAGACCTACTCGGACCCGTTCGGCCGTCCCACGCGCGGTGTGCGTTTCGTGTCGCTGGAGAAGGAGGAGGCGTTCGTCAGGTTCTGCGCCGCCAACGACATTCGCGCGAACCTGTGCCTCGGCGCCTACCGCGAGCACGACGACTTCCTCGACATCGCCGAACGCGTGGTGCGCGAACACGATTTCCGCGACCGGCGCTGGATCCTGCAGCACGCCATGACGATCACGCCGCGGCAGGCCCGCCGCTACGCCGACCTCGGCTTCCAGGTCACCACCAGTGCGGGCTTCGCGTGGGGGAAGGGCGCGATGTACGGCGAGCGGATGGGCGAGCACGTCTGGCGCGATCTGGAACCGCTGCACCGGCTCACCGAATGCGGCCTGGAGCTGGCGGGCGGATCGGATTGGGGACCGAAGAATCCGTGGGAGCAGATCGAACTCGCGCACACCCACCGATTCGCCGGCAGCGACCACCGCAATGACGGACCCGACCAGAAGGTGTCCCGCGCCGACGCGCTGCACATGTGGACCACGGGTGCGGCGAAGGTGCTCGGCTGGCCCGGAATCGGTTCGCTCGCACCGGGAAACCACGCCGATGTGGTGATCGTGGACCGCGACCCGGTGACATGCCCGATCGACGACCTCCGGGACACCAAGGTGCTGCGCACCTATCTGGGCGGCACGGCCGTCCACGACAGCGGCGATCTCGCCGCAGCCGCCGAGACTCAGGAGGTACGCGCGTGAACGCCCGGGCAACGGATCGTGTGCTCGCTCGGATCGACGGCCTGCGTGACGAATTGGTGGCCGAGCTCGCCGAGGCCATCGCCATCCGCAGCGTGAACCCCACCTATCCGGACCAGGACTACGAGGACCTGGTCGGCGGCGAGTCGGCGGTCTCCGGGCTGCTGGCCGGGCTGTACCGGAAGGCCGGCGCGGAGACCGAACTGTTCGGCAAGGCCGCGGGCCGCGACAATGTCGTCGGGGTGCTGCGCGGGCGCGGCGGCGGACGGTCGCTGATCTTCAACGGTCATGTCGATGTCGTTCCGGCCGATGACGCCGCGCAATGGACGCGCGACCCGTTCACCGCCTTCGTCGACGACACCCATGTGTGGGGCCGGGGCTCGGTGGACATGAAGGGCGGACTGATCGCCCAGGCGTTCGCCGCCATGGCATTACGGCAGGCCGGAGTGCGGCTGCGCGGCGACCTGATCCTGCAGGGCGTGGCGGGCGAGGAGAATCTCGAACACCACATGGGGACCTCCGCGGTCCTCGAGCGCGGCTTCACCGCGGACGCGGCGATCATCGCCGAGCCCACCGGCGCCCGCATCCCGCTGACCGTCATGCCCGCGACTCCCGGCGTGCTGGTCATGCGCATCTCGGTCACCGGGCGTGCGGCGCACGCGTCGATGCGATCCCACATGCGGGCCGGGTATCCCGGCGAACCGGTTGCCGCCAGCGCGATCGACGCGGCCCTGCGCGTCCACGACGGGTTGCGCCGGCTTGAGGACGAGTGGGTGGTGAGCCGGGTCGATCCGCTGTTCGACAAGGGCCAGTTCACCATCGGTCTCGATGTGATCGACGGCGGTGCGCGCGGCAGCCGCAATGTCGCGTTCATCCCCGACGAGACCACCCTCGACTACGCGATCTTCTATCCGCCGGCGGTGCCGGTGGCCGAGATCCAGTCGGAGATCGTGCAGACGGTCACCGGCATCGCGCAGCAGGACCCGTGGTTGCGCGCCAACCCGCCGCGCATCGACTGGCCCATGCACTATCCGGGCGGGCGCACCGACGGGGATCATCCGTTCACCCGGACGGTCTGCGCGGCGCGTGCACGGGCCACGCTCGACACCGCCTTCGCGGGTGTGCCCGAGGTGCGGCCCTTCCCGTCGGCCACCGATCTCACCTGGTTCACCGCGGCCGGCATCCCCGCCGTCGGGCTGGGGCCGGGGCCGCTGGTCATGGCGCACGTGGTGGACGAGCGGTGCGCGATCGATGAACTGGTCTGTGCCGCAAAGACATACGCGACAGCCGCGATCGACTGGTGCGGCGCGGATTGAACGCTCCCAAGCCCCGCCTGGTCGTCGGCATCTCGGGGTCGAGCGCGCCGCAACTGGGCATCACCCTGCTGCGCGCGCTCGCCGAATCCCGGGCGGTGGAAACGCATCTGGTCATCTCGCACGGGGCGCGGCGCTGCATCCGGCTCGAAACCGGTTCGAGCGTCGAGGAGGTGGCAGCGCTGGCCGATGTCGTCCACCACCCCGCCGACCTGGCCGCCGCCATCTCCTCGGGGTCCTTCCGGACCCTGGGCATGGCCGTGGTGCCGTGCTCGGCGCGCACGCTCGCGGCCGTGGCCACCGGGCACGGCGACAACCTGCTGGCCCGGGCGGCGGACGTCACCCTCAAGGAACGCCGCCCCCTGGTGCTGGCGGTGCGCGAGACACCGCTCAACCTGATCCACATCCGGAACATGGAGACCGTCACCCTCGCCGGGGCGACGGTGCTGCCACCGGTGCCGGCCTTCTATCACCGGCCCCGGACCATCGATGACCTGCTCCGGCAGACCGCCGGCAAGATCCTCGACCAATTCGGCATCGACCACCACCTTTTCGCCCGCTGGCACACTCCCGAAGAGGACCGATGAACCACGCCCGCACCGATTTCCGAGCATTTCTGGACACCCTCACCGAGGCGGGGCTGATGCATGGCATCGACGAGCCCGTCGACCCGTACCTCGAGGCCGGCGCGATCAACCGCCACCTCCTCGAATCCGGGCTGCCCGGACCGATCTACAGTTGCATCAAGGATTCGATTCCAGGAATGCGCTTGGCGGCCAACATGTTCGCGACCTTCCCGGGTGTCGCGATCGCGCTCGGCCTGCCCGCCGACACCGATGTGCACGACATCATCGACTGCTATCGCGAACGATTCGGCCGCACCACCGAACCCGTCGTCGTCGCCGAGGGGGAGTGTCAGCAGAACGTGCTGCTCGGCGACGACGCGGACCTCACCGGACTGCCCGCCATCCACGGCCACCCCGGTGACGGCGGCCGGTATCTGGGCACCTTCGGCGTCAGCGTCACCAAGGACCCCGACAGCGACTGGACCAACTGGGGCATCTACCGCGGCATGATCCACGGGCCCCGGGCGCTCGGCATCACCCTGCATCCGCAGATCAACCACGGCGGCCGCATCATGGCCGCCTACCACCGCGCGGACCGTCCCATGCCGTACGCCATGTTCTTCGGCGGTGACCCGCTCTACACGATCCTGGGCGGTCCGGGCGCGCCGCCCGGAGTCTCGGAGGTCGACATCGCGGGCGGGATGCGCGGCCGCCCGGTCGAACTCGTGCGGTGCAAGACCGTCGATCTCACCGTCCCCGCCGATGCCGAGATCGTGGTCGAGGGCACGGTGTCCCCGGGTGACGTCCTGCCCGAGGGACCGTTCGCCGAATACCCCGGCTACCTGGTCTCCGATCCGGCCCCGGCCCCGGTCGTGCGGGTCACCGCCGTCACCTATCGGCACCGGGCGATCCTGCCGACGTGCAGCATGGGCATCCCGATGGACATGGTGTTCCCGCAGATCCAGATGGCGGCGAACTTCAAACGCGCCCTGCTGCAGGCCAGACTGCCCATCGACAAGGTCGGGGTACCCCGGGCCGGCAATGGGATGGCCGTCGTCGTCTCGACCGACACCCCGATCGCGGGACTCCCGCAGCGCATCGCCGCCACCATCTGGTCCGATGCGGCCGGTAGCAAACTCACGCCCTACGTCATCGTGGTGAACACCGATGTCGACCCCATGGACACCGATGCCGTCCTGCACGCCATCGTGGCCAAATGCCATCCGGCACGGGACATCCACGTCTACCCCGGCTTCTACAACGCACCCTTGCAGCCCTACCTGCCGCCGGGTCCGCACCGCGCCCTCGGGGCCGGCGGCGCGAACGTCCTGCTCGACTGCACCTGGCCGATAGACCTTGCGCCACAGGACATTCCGTTGCGGAGCGACTTCGCGACCAGCTATCCGGACGACCTCAAACGCCGGATCGAGCATCGCGTCGCCGCCTGGAATCCGACCCCGATCGACGTCCGCGGAAAGAACTGAGGGCTTCGACATGAGTACATTCGTGCTGATTCACGGTGGGAGCCATGGCGCGTGGTGCTGGTACAAGATCGTGCCGCTGCTCGAATCCCGCGGGCACACGGTCGTGACACCCGACCTGCCGGGCCACGGCAGGGATCGCACCCCGGCCAAGGGATTGACCGGTGCCGCCTATCTCGATCGCGTGGGATCGGTCCTGAATTCGCTGGCGGACAAGGCGATTCTGGTCGGTCACTCGATGGGCGGTGTCACGGTGAAGGCGGCCGCGGAACGCTATGCGGACCGGATCGCGGGGGTCGCCTACGTCGCCGCCGACGTGGTCGCGGGCGGGCAGTCCCTCGTCACCGATCCGGCCCTGGCGGACATTCTGGTGACGCTGGGTCCCCACATCTCGGCCGACACGGACGCCGAGACCTTCGACATCGCGCACGAGGCGGCCACGCGATACTTCTACAACGACTGCGGCGCAAGCGATATCGCCCTTGCGCTCCGGCTGCTCACCCCCGAGCCGACCGCGACCATCACCAGCCGCCTCGACCACACCACCGACCGATACCTGGCCCTCCCTCGATTGGGAGTGATCACCTCGGAGGACGCGCTCCTCCCCGCCGATGTCCAGCAGACCCTCTACCGGCGTGACGGCATCACCGACACGGTCTCGCTGCCCACCGGGCACTCCCCGTTCCTGTCCGCGCCCGGCGCGCTGGCCGCGCACCTGCTGGACTTCGCGGATCGCGTGGGATAGCCCGGCGACATCTTGCGATGCGCGTCCGGCGATGGCGTGAGCCGATGAGTTTGGGCGAGTGGCGCGGTCTGTAGGGAGGAACAACGAACCGCAGCCATGCCGCTGTGAGGTGATGGATCGATGGCCGGGCCCTCACCGCGCTCTCACCGGCAGGCTGCGCTGAGCCGGGAGGTTATTTCGAGTGTCGAACGCTATGTCTCGTGACGAGTTGTGGGCCATGGCTCACGCCGAACGTGCGGCGCTGGCCGATGATCTCGCCGATCTGAGCGATCGGCAGTGGGCGGAGCGGTCGCTGTGCGGAGAGTGGACGGTGGAGGAGGTCGTCGCCCACCTCACCGCGGCGGCGAGTACCGGCCGAATCCGGTGGCTGGTCAGCGCTGTCGGGGCCCGTTTCGACTTCGAGAAACACAATGCCCGGCGGCTGGCCGAGCATCGGGGCGCGACTCCGGCGGAGACGTTGGATCGATTCCGGGCGATCATCACCAGCACCACCGCGCCGTTCGGCCATACGGCTGCCTGGCTCGGCGAGGTGGTCGTCCACGGCCAGGACGTCCGCCGTCCGCTGGGCCTGCCGCGCGAGCCCTCGATCGAGGCCGTCACCGAGGTCGCCCGGTTCTTCGCGAGCCGGGACTTCACTGTCCGCAGCCGCAGTGCTGTCGAAGATCTGCGGCTCGAAGCGACCGACGGACCCTTCGCCATCGGAACCGGCCCTCTGGTCAGCGGAACGACGATCGCCTTGACCATGGCGATGGCGGGACGAGCCGCCTATTGCGACGACCTCACCGGACCCGGCGTGCCCACGCTACGCAGCCGTCTCTGAAACCGTCTCGAACTCCGCCACGACTGGGGCCTGAGGACGATCTTGCCGTGGGTGCGGCGGAGTTCGAGTTCGGTGTAGGCCTCGCGGACCTGTGCCAGCGGGTGGAAACTGGGAGCCCGACTTTGTGTCCGCGACACTTCGGTGCCTGCCGAACCTTTGCGGCTCTAGCGTAATGAGCATGTTGGATCTTCCGGTACCGCCGGTTTCGCCCGGCGAGCATGGTGTGGCGTGGTTGCGTGCGCAGGTGGCGCGGTTCAGTGAGGGGGACGAGCATTCGCGGCGGCGCGCGATCGTGGAGCGTGAGCTGGCGGCGGTGGACGCGGTTGCGTTGCGTCGCGGGCGTGGGCATCACGTCGCGGAATTGGCTGCGGCGCTGGGTGTTCGGGTGTCGGTTGCCGATGTCGAGTTGGTCGCGGAGTGCTATCGACCGCATCGGCCGGTGAGCGCGGCCGCGGATGCGGCGGTCGATCGGCTGGTCGCCGCGTTCGGGGGAGTCGCCGACGAGGTGACCGCGAATCGGATCGGCATTCTGGTGCAGGCGTGCGCGGCCACCTCGGCGCTGATCGCCGGCGACAATCCGCCGGTGCCCGGAACTCACCGCGTCGGTGCGGGAGGTGAACTCGTGGAAGTCGATCTGACCGGACAACCTTTCGGCGCTGGTCGTCATGCCTGCCCTGGTCGGGCGCACGCGCTGGCGCTGGCCGCGGCGGCCGGGCGCTTCCATCAGCTCCACTATCAGGACACGCCGCTGCTGCTGCCGAATGTGTGGGATTTCGCCACGGCGGCGGCGCTGGTCGCCGACGGCTATCCGGCGATCGGGACCACCAGTCTCGGAGTGGCTGCGGCGCACGGACTTCCGGACGCGGCCGGGTCGACCCTGAACGAAACTCTCACGCTGGCAGCCGCACTCGTCCGGCTCCCGGTCCCGGTGACCGTCGACATCGAATCGGGGTTCGGCGCAGACCCGCGCGAGCTGGCCGCGCGCCTGTGGGAATTGGGCGTGGCGGGAGTGAACGTGGAGGACGCTGCAGGCGACCCCGGCGCCCACGCCGACCTGGTCCGCGCCCTCAAGGACGGCGCGCCCGGACTGTTCGTCAACGCCCGGGTCGACACCTACTGGCTGGACCGCGACCACGACACCACCCGCGACCGCGCCCACCGCTACGTCGATGCCGGTGCCGACGGCATCTTCGTCCCCGGCCTCACCCTCGACGATGACATCGCAGCACTCGTCGAAGCGATTCCCGTGCCGCTCAACGTCCTTGCGCAACGTCCACTCGCTGATCTGGCACGTCTCGGCGTCCAACGCGTCAGTACGGGTTCCCTCCTCTACCGCGCGGCTCTGGACGCGGCGCTGACCGCCGCGCGCACGGTCCGCGACGGCGGTCGTATCGAACCGGCAACGTCCTACGGGGCCATCGGCGCCCTGATACCCGCCCCGCCGGATCCGGCAGCGACGCCGGGGAATGCTGACCGGCCGTGAAACAGCTCGAACGGGAGCTTTCTCGAATGCCCGTCACGGACCACCTGATCGGACGGGGACAGCGGGCGTAGTCCGGGGCTCCCGAAAGGTGAGCGAGTGGGCCCCGGAGTCGCCGCGACAGGTGCGGTGATGGGGGGAGTTCGGCCCCTGCCGCAGGTCAGAGGTCTGTGTGGCGATCATGCGGGCGTGCCGGGAAAGAGAGTAGAAGGTGAGCACTTCGTCGCTTTAGAGTTCGATCACGCCGATGACGTGCGTGGATCGGAAGGAGTCGACGATGACTATTGCTGGAGCGCTGCGGGGCGGCCTGATCGTCTCCGGCAGGCCGATGTCCACCCCGCTGCAGGACGTACAAGGCGTATCCCGGCGGCTGGTGGGACATTTCGTCGACAATGTGATTCCCTGCGGCACGCTGCCCGGGGACGTTATTTCCGGTGACGTGACCGCCGTGACCCGGGTGTGCCTGGAACTGGCGGTCGCGATGCTCGACGGCGAGGACATTCCCGAGAAGGCGGGCAGGCTCGCGGAGGCCGCGGCCGGCTGGGCCCGGGAGGGCGTGCCCATCGACACCGTCCTCCACTCCATTCACGAGGGCTTCCAGATCGGCATGGACCTGGTGCTCTCGAAGGTGACCGAGCACGATTTCGGCAGCCTGCTCGAGGGCGCGAAACTGGTTGTGACCATGCTGGATACGATCAGTGCCACCGTCTCTCGCGCCTATGTGCGCGAGTTCAAGGCGGTGGTGAGCGAGCATCACACCGCGGTTCACACGCTCACCTCGGCGCTGATCGGGGGCCACCCGACCTCGACCATGGCCCGCGAGTGCGGTATCGAGATCGCCGCCGAGTATTCCGTACTGGCACTGGACATCCCGGAACATCCGGACGAGCACCATCCGATGCTGGACGGGAAAGTCGTGGCGCGCCGGAAGCTGCGGCGGCTGCAGGCCGAACTCGCCATCCGCTGTGGCGAGCGCGCCCTCGCCCTGCTCAGCGTCGACGGCGGGACCGTCCTCATCCCGACCGGCGCCCTCACCGATGCGGCCCTCGACGAACTGGTGGCGCGACTCTCGGCCGCGGCGCACGTTCCCGTCACGGCGGCTCTGGTCGTCGCGGCCGTGGACGAATTGTCCTCCGCCGCGGATCGCGCCCACGAACTACTCGACATGGTGCAGCGCCTGGAATGCCTGCCCGGGCTGTACCGGTTCGCCGACATGGCCCTCGAGTACCAGCTGACCCGGCCGGGCCCGGGCCTGGAAACCCTGGGCGCGCTACTGAATCCGCTCGACGCGCACACCGAACTCCTGCAGACCCTGAGCTGTCACATCAGCAACAATCTCAGCCGCCGGCGCACCGCGCGGGTGATGCACATTCATACGAATACCGTCGACTATCGGCTCAAGCGTATCTACCAGCTCACCGGATTCGATCCGACGGTGAATTCGGGCCTGTGGCAACTGCGCTCGGCGCTCATAGCGCGGACGTTCACCGACCGGAGCAAAGACCGCGGAGACAGGCGAATTGCCCACGCTGTCACAGGCCCGCCGGGACCAGTTGTGCGAAGGTGACTTCCGCGCTGGAATATCCGAACAGTCTGCGGCCCCGCGATTTCGCCTCGATCGCCACGGTGGCGGTACGGCGTTCTTGATCCAATGCGATGACACGGCCGCCGAATTCGATCTCGGCGGCGTCGGTCTCCGATACCGACAGATAGTGCACCTGAGTGGCGAACTCGGCCCGGTATTTCGTCACCGCGGCCGGGTCGCGGGTCCACGAGGTCAGATATCCGGAGGCCAGTCCGAGGATCAGCTGATGTCCGAGGAAGACGTCCGCAGGCGAATCACCCGCCAGGCGTGCGTAAGTCGCCAGATCGGCGGCGGTCACCGTGGCGCCCGCACGCGGGAGCTCGGTATCGATGGCGAGCCGGTCGAAGTCGATGCGGGTGCGTGCCGGACGGGTACTGCCGCGAAGGCCGGTGGGAATCGGTGGCGCGGTATCCGACGGGCCGACGAGAGCCACGGAATCGTCGGCGCGGTGGCGTTCCGTGCCGTCGACACGGGCCAGTAGCGCGGTCGAACCCGTCTGTACCGGCGTCCCGTGCCGATCGATGAGCACGCCGGTGACGGTGATGACGTCGAAAGTCCCGAACTGATGGAATGATTCGACATACAGGTCGCAGGTGATCACGTCCCCCGCGAGCAATGGGCGGCCGATGTCGAGCGTCTGGTCGACGTGCACGATCCGGTCCGAGTGGTACCCGGTGATCAGCTGCTCCAGCGCCTCGCGGCGGGCCTGCCGCCAGATCGACGCCGCGAAGGTCGGCGGCGCGAGGATCTGGTCGAATCCCAGGTGCGCGGCCGCCGATTCCTGCCAGTAGGCGGGGTGGAATGCCTGGACGGCACGGGCGAATTCCCGGATCCGCTGCCGCTCCACCACGAACGGTTGCGCACACCGATACCGGTACCCGGCCATGGCCTGCGGGTGCTCGGTTCCCGTGCCGAAGGTCCTGCCACCCATGGCCTCTCCTCTGCGGATGCGTTCCCGACCGGCACGGCCCGAATGCCAGGTCCGCCGGAATCTCCGACGATCCATTTTCCGGAGGCGTTCCGGGCCATTCGGCTCCGATTCCTGGATATTTCACGGAATCGGAGCGCCCTGGTTTGTGAAAGGCACTGGGAGGGACCGCATTTGTGACGGCGTCCCGAAACGCTCGCCGAATATTGGTGAGCGGCTCCAGATTTCCGAGAATTGCCTTCTGCGCAGATTGCGGAGCGGCCTACCGTGGGCGCGGTTTCGCCGTCGGCCACCGATTGCCGGCGCCCCGGAAACCGATCCATGCAGGGCTGTAGGAGGGCACGAAATGAGACGAGCCACCCATCGAAGGGCAGTGCGGGCATCCATCATGATGGGCGTCTCGCTGCTGGCGGTCGGGTTCGCCGGTGCGGGCGCCGACGCCGCACCCGACCCGGCGCCCACCGATCGACAATTGGCCGATTACATCGCAGCAGGCCTGAAACAGGCCGGTCCGATCGCCGACTCCGGATCCGCGTGCACCTCCGGTAGTGGCGCCGGCTCGGGCAACGGATCCGGCAACTGCTACGGCGGGTCCGGTTCCAGCTCGGGCTCGTCGGGCGGATACTCCACCGACACACAGGGTTACGGACCGTCGATGACCTCGTGGCTGGCGGCGTTCGGCTACGGCGTCGCGCACCCGGACGCCACCCCGCCGGGCGCCAACGACTGGAACTGCAAGCCGACCGCGGAGCATCCGCGGCCGGTGATTCTGGTGCACGGCACCTGGATGAACGCGTTCAACGGCTTCGCCTTCATGGGGCAGCCCATCAAGGACGCCGGATTCTGCACCTTCACCCTCAACTACGGCCGGTCGAACCTGATCGAGGGCGGCGGTCTGGGGTCGGTGCTGCCTGGCACCATGGGCACCGGCTACATCCAGGATTCGGCGAAACAGCTGTCCGCCTTCGTGGATCGCGTGCTCGCCGCGACCGGCGCACCGCAGGTGGACATCGTCGCGCATTCCCAGGGCGGGGCAATGGCCGGCTGGTACACCAAGTTCGAGGGCGGTGCGGCGAAGGTCCACAAGCTGGTGACCTTCGGGGCCACCCACCACGGCACCTCGCTCGACGGCATCGGCGCGCTCGGCCGGGCGGTCAACAATTTCGGTATCGACATCCTCGGATTCGTCGAGATGTTCGTCGGTCACGCCGGAATCCAGCAGACCATCGGCTCGGATTTCGTCAACAAGCTGAACGCGAACGGGGACACCGTGCCCGGCATCGAGTACACGGTGGTCGGCACCCGCTACGACGAGGTCACCAATCCGTACGACCTGACGTTCCTGAAGGCCGGGCCCGGTGCCCAGGTCACCGACATCACGCTGCAGGACGGGTGTGAGCAGGACGTCTCCGACCACCTGACGATGATGTACTCGCCGCGGGCGCTGTCCATCGCGCTGCGTGCCCTGGACCCGGCGAAGTTTCCGGATCTGCGGTGCACGTTCAATCCGTGGCTGCTGGGTGGCGGCGGGTCACTGTAGCTCATCCGTTGTGCCGGTAGGTGTTCGGGCGGCACGGGCCTCGGCCTCGAGCCACGCGGTGATCATCTGCGCGGTCAGGGCGATCACCTCCTCGCGCTCGTGATCGCCGACCTCGAGAGCCGATGCCCGCAGGACGCTCGCGAAGCCGGTGTTGATCAGCACGAAGCTCATCGCGTCGTATCTGCGATCGTCGCCGGGGCCGAGGATCTGGATCAGCAGCACCTTGACCAGCAGGCGCAACCGCGGCTCGAACTCGGGCAGGCCACTGCTGTAGAACTGCACGCCCGCCACCAGCGCGCGCACCAGTTTGGCATTGGCGACGAGTTCCGCGGTGAACAGCTCCAGCATCTCGGTGATCAGCTCGAGGCTCGACCGCGGGGGGCTTCCGGCCGGCGGCCGCGACAGCTCCGAAACCCATTGGGTGAAAAGGCGTTCGATGCTCTCGATCAGGCGGCTGAGGAGCTCGTCGACGATCACGGCCCGATCCGAGAAGTACCGGTACAGGGTCCCGATGCTCACCCCGGCCGCGGCGGCGATCCGGTTGGTCGAGGTGTCCGGGATCCCGCGCTCACCGAACAATTGCGCGGCGGTGTCGAGAATGTGCTCCCGAGTCGCTTTCGAGCGCTCCTGGGTCGGGCGGCGTCGCTCACGCACAGCCTTCGGCGGCAACACTGCCTCCTCACGACAGAGATAAAATGAGCGATTCTCATCTTAACGGTGGCCGATCGGCACGGTCCTGGATGTCGTTGCGCCACAGGTCATGGAGGTGCAGGTGGCCGATCGAGTGCCGCAGGGACGACTGGCTCGCGGAGGACAACCGGGACGTCCGGCGGTCGCGCAGGCCCGCGGGGGCGGGCACGCGACTGTCCTCGATCGGACGGCCGCGGGAAGCGCGGCGGGTACTGGTCTGTGCCGCCGCCCAGTGGCGCGCATCCCTCGAATGAACAGCTACGCGGGCGCCCTCCGATTCGCGGTCAGCGCGTACCCGGGCAGTCCTTCAGCGTACATGACGGATTCGTAGATCCGGGGAACAAGCTGGATGTGGTGGTCGTGTCCGACGTGCCGGCCACAGCGGTTCCTCAGTCGATCGAGTTCCACGATTCGGTGTTCTCGGGTGGCGCGAAGGCTTCACTCCAATAGCAGAAGAGCCCGCGCCGGGTGGGTTAACTGGGATTATAGTGCGTGTGGCGTAGTCGGGGGTGGGTCGATTGGCTTGGTCTATATTCGGTGGGTGACCCCGGAGTTGCGCCATCTGCGGTATCTGCTCGCCGTGGCCGAGCATGGGAGTTTCACGCGCGCCGCGGAGGATTTGCATGTTTCGCAACCCACGCTCTCGCAGCAGATTCGGCAGCTCGAGCGGCTGGTGGGTGCGCCGCTGCTGGATCGGACCGGGCGTGCTGTCCGGCTCACCGATGCGGGAGAGGTCTATGCCCGGCATGCTCGGCTCGCGCTGGCCGAACTCGATGCCGCCGATCGGGCGGTGCACGATGTCGAGGATCTGTCGCGCGGGCATCTGCGACTGGCGTACACCCCGACTTTCGCGGCCTATCTGATCGGGCCGCTCATCGCCGAATTGCGCGCCCGGCATCCCGGGATCACTCTCGATATTCGCGAGACCAACCAGGACGTGATCGAATCCGGCCTGCTGGCCGACGATATCGACGTCGGGATCGGGTTCGCGGGCGGGCACCTGCCGGGCATCGAGGCCGCCTCCCTGTTCACCGAGACGCTGAGCCTGGTCGGCGCCGATCGCCGGACCGCGCGCTCGCGCCTGCCGGCCGCGAAGCTCGCCGAATACGATCTCGCCCTGCTCAATCGGGAATTCGTCACCCGGCTGCACATCGACGCCTATTTTCGCGAGCAGGGCGTGAGCCCGCGAATCCTGGTGGAGGCCAACTCGATTCACGCCGTCATCGAGGCGGTTCAGCTCACCGCGCTCGCCACCATCCTGCCCGACGGCATCGCCCGCGACCATCCGCGCCTGACGGCCGTGGCGCTGGATCCGCCGCTGCCGACCCGGATCGCGGTTCTGCTCTGCCGCGAGAACGCCTATCGCACCGCGGCCGCGCGCGCCTTCTTCGGGCTCGCCCGGGACTGGAGCGCCCGCCAGGCCGTGTGAATCCCGCCTGCCGGTCAGACGTTCTGCCGATGGCCGGCATCGGCGTGGTCTATACCCGCCGGTCACGGCAATGGTGAGGGTGAACGGGACGGGGCGGGCCGATTGACGATCGGTGTTGTGTCAACAGACACTCGGAGGCCAGCCCGCGCTGGAAAACTCCTTCCGCCATGCGAAATCGAGGATCTACCCATGCTGGTTCCCGACGACACCGCCCAGCTCGTATCGCCGGTGGGTGACAGTGCGATCGCGGCGAACCCCCGCCCGGCGGACGCGGCCGGCGTCGCCTTCGCGCCCGGCCTGAGCACCCGCCTCTACAACCGGGACCTCGCTCCCACCCGACGCGCCGGCCGGCGCTGGACGGGCTACAGCATCTTCACCCTGTGGGCGAATGACGTGCACAGCCTGGGCAATTACGGCTTCGCGCTGGGGCTGTTCGCACTCGGCCTGGGCGGCTGGCAGATCCTGGTGGCGCTGGGCCTGGGCTCGGCACTGCTGTTCGTGCTGCTCAGCATCACCGGGTTCATGGGCTACCGGACCGGCGTCCCGTTCCCGGTGATGACCCGGATCGCCTTCGGCGTGCGGGGCGCGCAGATTCCGGCGCTGCTGCGCGGTGGTGTCGCCGTGGCGTGGTTCGGCATCCAGACCTACCTGGCCTCGCTGGTGCTGCGCGTGCTGATCATCGCGCTCGCGCCCGGCGCGGCGGACTGGGACCACAACGCGATTCTCGGCTTGTCGACGCTGGGCTGGATCGCCTTCGGATCCCTGTGGGCCGTACAGACTTTCCTCGCGCAGCGCGGACTGGAGATGATCCGCAGGTACGAGGCGTTCGCCGGTCCGGTCATCCTCGTCACCATGGCCGCGCTCGCGGTGTGGGTCTTCACCGAGGCGGGCGGCTCGATCGCCTGGTCGGTCGATCGCCCGCTGACCGGGTTCGCCATGTGGCACGAGATCTTCGCCGGGGCGGCGCTGTGGGTGGCGGTCTACGCCACGTTCGTGCTCAATTTCTGTGACTTCACCCGGGCATCGAAAAGCCCCGGTTCGATTGTGCGGGGCAACTTCTGGGGCATCCCGATCAACGTGCTGTTCTTCGGCGCCATCGTCGTCGTCATGGCCGGCGGCCAGTTCGAGATCGATGGCCGGGTGATCGCGAGTCCCGCCGACATCGTGCACGCCATCCCGAATACCGCCCTGCTGGTGCCGGCGTCGCTGGCGCTGCTGGTCCTGACTGTGGCGGTGAATCTGATGGCCAACTTCGTCGCCCCGATCTACGCGCTCACCAACCTGTTTCCCCGGAAGCTGAACTTCGCCCGCGCCGGACTGGTCAGCGGCATCATCGGGCTGGTCATCCTGCCGTGGAATCTGTACAACAGCCCGGCGGTCATCGAGTACTTCCTCGGTGGGCTCGGCGCGCTGCTCGGCCCGCTGTACGGCATCATCATGGCCGACTACTGGCTACTGCGCCGCGGCCGCATCGACGTCCCCGCGCTCTACAGCGAGGATCCGGTGGGCGCGTATTTCTATCGGGGCGGCGTCAACCCGCGCGCCCTGGCCGCCTTCGTCCCGGCCGCGGCGGTGTCGCTGCTGGTCGCGTTCATTCCCGCGCTCGACGCGGTGTCACCGTTCGCGTGGTTCATCGGCGCCGGATCCGGCGCCCTGATCCATCTCCTGATCGCCGACCGCAAGGCCGCGTTCGAGGACGTCTCGGGCGAGCCGATCGCCGTCGAGTGCACCCACTGAACCCACTATCCGGGAGGTAATCCGAGATGCGGATTCTCGTCGTCAATGTCAACACGACCGCGTCGATGACCGACGCCATCGCCGCCCAGGCCCGCGCGGTCGCGGCCGAGGGCACCGAGATCGTCGGTCTCACACCGAGATTCGGCGCCGAGTCGGTCGAGGGCAACTTCGAGAGCTACCTCGCGGCGGTCGGCGTGATGGACGCCGTCGTCAACTACCCGGAGCCGTTCGACGCGGTCGTGCAGGCCGGTTACGGCGAGCACGGGCGCGAGGGCCTGCAGGAGCTGCTCGACGTCCCCGTCGTCGACATCACCGAGGCCGCCGCCATGACGGCGATGCTGCTCGGCCACGCCTACTCGGTCGTGACCACCCTCGATCGGGCCGTGCCGATGATCGCCGACCGGCTCAAGCTCGCCGGCCTGGACGCGCGCTGCGCGTCCGTCCGCGCGAGCGGCCTGCCGGTGCTGGCGCTCGAAGAAGATCCGGCGGCGGCGGTGGTCGCCGTCGTCGACCAGGCCGAGCGTGTGGTCCGCGAGGACGGTGCGGAGGTCATCTGCCTGGGCTGCGGCGGTATGGCGGGCCTGGACCGCCGCATCGCCGAGCGCTGCGGCGTGCCCGTCGTGGATGGCGTGAGCGCTGCGGTCAAGCTCGCGGAATCGCTTGTCGCACTGGGCCTGTCGACCTCCAAAGTGCGGACCTTCGCGGCACCGCGCCCGAAGGCGGTCACCGGCTGGCCGCTGTCGGGGGCCGCTGCCGGGCTGCTGTCCACCCTTCGCGCCTGACACTCGCGCGGTATCGTTTCCCGGCGATATCGCGGGAAATCCATGCGTCCGTGCGCTGCTCAAATGGGTCATTGGCATGAAAGCGGCTCCGCGCGCGAGGCATTCAGAGTGAAACGTGCGTAACTCAACGGTAGTGTGAATCCGCGTGACCCGATTGTTATCGGGTTCGATTCAGACTATTTGGAGATCGATGACTTCCATGAAGTACACAAAGTTCGTGGCCACCGCATTCATTGCCGCCGCCGCGACCGGTATTGCCGCGGGCACCGGCTACGCCGTCCCCGTCGACCCCGCTCCGGCGGTGGAGCAGTCCCCGTCGACGCTGCACGGCAGCCAGCAGGGCGTCGACTACAACGTGGCGCTCACCGACGCGAACGACATCGTCACCCAGGTGACCGGCGGCCGGTTCACCCTGGATGCGGCCGGCCAGACCGTCTTCCTGAAGAACCAGGCCGGCGATGTGGTGACCCAGGTACCGCTGAACGGCACGCTGGCGGGCAAGCAGTACGGCCTCACCGCCGCCATCGACACCGCGGGCACCCAGCTGACCCTGACCCCGGTCTCGGCGCCGGTGTCGACCGCCAAGGACATCGACTCGCAGGCCGACTTCTTCGGTCAGCTGCAGCACGCCGCGCTGGGCGGCATCATCGGCGGCATCCTGGGCGCCTTCCTGTTCGGGATCGGCGCGATTCCCGGCGCGATCATCGGACTGCTGATCGCCGGCGGGCAGCCGCTGATCGACTCGGGCTCGGCCTATTTCAGCGGGCAGCCCTGAAAACGCTGATTCTCGGCGGCACCCGGGAAGCCCGGGAACTCGCCGATATCGCGTCGGGCGAGCGAGGATTCGACATCGTGTCCTCGCTCGCCGGGCGCGTGCGCGACCCCGTGCTGCCGGTCGGCGAGGTGCGCGTGGGGGGCTTCGGGGGCGTCGCCGGGCTGCGGGACTGGTTGCGCGGCAATGGAATCGAGGTCGTGGTGGATGCCACGCACCCGTTCGCCGGGGGCATCACCGCCAATGCCGCGGCCGCGGCCGCGAGTCTCGGGATACCGGTGCTGCACGTGCGGCGGCCGGGATGGACCGAGCAGCCCGGGGATCGATGGATGCGCGTTCCGGATCTGTCGCTCGCGGCGGAAGCCGCCGCGGCCCTGGGGAAACGAGTCTTCCTCACCATCGGCCGCCAGGGCGTGGCCGCGTTCGCGCACTCGGACGCCTGGTTCCTGATCCGGGCCATCGACCCGCCCGACGGGGCGATGCCGGCCGATCACGAATTGCTGCTCGCCCGTGGGCCTTTCAGTGTCGCCGACGAGACCGCGCTGCTGACCGAACAGCGCATCGACGTCATGGTGACCAAGGACAGCGGGGGAGCGCTGACCGAGGCCAAACTCACCGCCGCGCGCGAACTCGGCATACCGGTCGTGATGATCGACCGGCCGCCGCTGCCCGCGGGCGCGGAACAGGTGGAAACCGTTGCGGCGGCCTGGGATTGGCTGCGCGCCCGGCGCGGAACGGGAAGCTAGGCCGGCCGGGCTCAGGACAGGCGGCTGGTGCGGTCGAGCAGCTCCGGCAGCCGATCGAACCACTCCAGCACCGCGCGCTCGTAGCGGATGCCGAAATCCAGGGTGGCCCGCTCGTAGGGCGACATGCGCTGCTCGTCGTGGCCGGACAGGTAGCCGGACAAGCGCTGCTCGTGGACGGTGCGGCCGGCGGCGACGATGCGCTCGAGCCGCTGAGGGTCGACGAACTCGCCGAAGGAGAGGGTCAGCAGCAGCGGCACCCGGATGGTCTCCGCGCCGGGATCGCGGGCGATCCACTCGGCGAAGGCCTCCCGGCCGTCCTCGGTGATCCGGTAGGGGGTGCGGTCGCGGGCGCCGGCCGCACCCTTGTCCACCAGTCCGTTCTGGTGCATGGTGGCCAGTTCGCGGTAGACCTGGCTCTGGGTGATGGTCCAGAAGTCGCCGATGCGGTCCTGGGCCAGCGCCACCAGATCCCACCCGGACAGTTCGCCCTGGTGGAGGAATCCGAGTAGGGACGCGGCCGTCGAGTTGAGCGGGCGTCGAGCATTGTCTTCAGGCACCGGCACTCCTTCCAGCCTACGTTCTACAGTGGAATATTAGTCTCCGTAGCGGCGCGACGTGAACACCCGGGGTCCACCGGCCGCGTCGAACACCGTGGTGGTCGACGCGCCGATGATCAGCAGGGTCCGCATGTCCACCTCGGCCGGATCCAGCTCCGCCAGCGTCACCACCCGCACCGACTCGGCCGGGCCGCCCACATCGCGGCCGATCACCACCGGCGTCTGCGGCTTGCGGTGCTCGAGCACGAGATCGCGCATGGCCGCCACCTGCCAGGTGCGCTGCGACGACGCCGGGTTGTACACGGCGAACGCCATATCCGCCGACGCCACCGCCGAAATCCGTTGCGCCACCGTCTCCCACGGCTTGAGCCGATCCGACAGCGAGATCATGGCGAAATCGTGCCCCAGCGGCGCGCCCATCCGGCTGGCCACCGCACTGGCCGCGGTCACGCCGGGCAGGACCCGCACCGGCACCTCCCGCCACTGCGGATCCGCCGACTCCTCGATCACCGCCGCCGCCATGGCGAACACGCCGGGATCGCCGGAGGAGACGACCACGACCTTCGCGCCCTGCTTGGCCATGTCCAAAGCCATTCCGGCGCGCTCGGATTCGACCCGATTGTCACTGGCGTGCCGCCGCTGCCCCGGACGCACCGGCACCCGGTTCACATACGTGGTGTACCCGACGATGTCGGTCGCCTCGGCCAGCGCCTGCCGAACCTCCGGCGTGGTCCATGCCTCCGCGCCCGGACCGAGACCCACTACGACGACCTCGCCGACCTCTCCCGATTGCGCTGCGCGGGGTTCGGCATCGGCGAGGGCGGCTGCGGGGGAGTGGGCGGCCGCCGTTCCCGGCCGGCCGTTCGTCGCGGAGGTGATACCGGAAACCATAGTGGCACTGGTTGTTCCGGAGGACGTGGGCGCACTGTCGGCCGTCAGCGCGATCCGCGTCGCGGGTTCGGGGCCCGGCACTATCGTGATCGCGAAGTAGGGGACGCTCGCTTCGTCGACCTCCGCGGCGCGCAGCACCCGCTGGCGGGTCGAGCTGGCGCGTTCGACGTAGTAGGCGTCGTCGAGGCGGCCGGAGTCGGAAAGAGCCTGGCGGACACCGGGGTAGGTGCGGCCCAGCTTCATGATGGCGGCCGCGTCGGTCTCGCGCAGGCGGCGGGTCAGTTCCTCGGTGGGCATGGTGCCGGGCAGCACGGTGAGGACCTGGTCGCCTTCCACCAGGGGGGTGCCCAGGGCGGCGGAGGCGGCGCTGACCGAGGTGACGCCCGGGATGATCTCGGTGTCGAAGCGGTCGGCCAGGCGGCGGTGCATGTGCATGAACGAGCTGTAGAACAGCGGGTCACCGGCCGCGAGCAGCGCGACGGTGCGGCCCGCGGCGAGATGGCCGGCCAGCACCCCGGCCGCGCGCTCGTAGAACTCGTCGATCGCGCCCTGATAGCCGCCCGGGTGGTCGGTGGTCTCGGTGGTCACCGGGTAGACCAGGTGCTCCTCGAGTTGGCCCGCACGCATGTAGGGGGCCGCGATGGCGCGGGAGATGCTGCGGCCGTGGCGGGCGCTGTGGAAGGCGATGACATCGGCCTCGCCGATGATCCGCGCGGCCTTGACCGTCACCAGTTCCGGATCGCCGGGTCCGAGCCCGACACCCCAGAGCTTGCTCATTCTTGTTCGCTCGCAATCGCATTGAGGGCGGCGGCGGTGATGGCGCTGCCGCCGCGCCGGCCCCGCACGGTCAGGAATTCGACACCGCCGTATGCGGCCAGGGCCTGCTTTGATTCCGCGGCCCCGATGAACCCGACCGGAATGCCGAGCACGGCGGCGGGCCGGGGCGCGCCCGCGTCCAGCATGTCCAGCAGGTGGAACAGTGCCGTCGGCGCATTGCCGACGGCCACCACCGCGCCGTCCAGCCGGTCGCTCCAGAGTTCCAGCGCCGCAGCCGATCTGGTGTTGTCCATGCGGGCCGCCAGCTCCGGCACCCGGGGATCGTCGAGCAGGCACAGCACGTCGTTGCCGGCGGGCAGCCGCTTGCGGGTCACGCCCGAGGCGACCATCTTGGCGTCGCACAGGATCGGCGCGCCGCCCTGCAGCGCGGCCCGCGCCTTGGCCACCACATCGGTGCTGAACTCGACGTCACCGGCCAGATCCACCTGCCCGCAGGCGTGGATCATGCGCACCACCACCTGTGACACGTCCGCCGGGAACCGGGCCAGATCGGCCTCGGCCCGGATGGTCGCGAACGAGCGCCGATAGATCTCGGCCCCGTCTTTGAGGTAGCTGGCGCGCACGTCGGACATGGAGTCCACCCTAGATTTCGCCGTCGGGGCCGTGCTGAGCGGGTCGTGCGCCAGCAGCTGGCGACCGGGTTCGGGCCGCCTCGCGACAGGGTTCAGCTGGCACAGTGGACCGTTCGCGGCCGGGCCGGATCACGTGCGGGGCCGTTCGAGCAGCCGGGACATGACGATATTGCTGCGGGTGCGCCCGACCCGCGCGTTCTCGCGAATACGCTCGACGGTCGCCTCGATCTCGGCCATATCGGTGGCCATCACATGCACCAGGGCATCGGCCTCACCGGCGATCGTCCACACCCCGACCACCTGAGGAATGGGTTCGAGGCTGCGGCGCAGTTCGGCGGGGGAGATGTTGTCGCGGTAGAAGACTTCGACATACGCCTCGGTGCGCCACCCCAGCGCGGCCGGGTTCACCACCGCGGTGAAACCGGTGATCTGCCCGCCCGCCACCATCTTGTCGACCCGCCGCTTGACCGCGGGCGCGGAGAGGCCGATCTCGGAGCCGATGTCCTGGAACGAGGCGCGCGCGTGCCTGAGCAGATGCGCCAGGATCTGCCGGTCCAGCTCGTCCATGCTCCCCCTTTCGCAATCATGCGCACGCATGGGTGGCACGCAATGAATCGCCGCCAATCCAGAGATTCGCGCAACGATTCGCTATTTCGAGCACAACGGTACGCCACCTACCTTCAGATCAGCCCCGTCCGCGCCGCTTCCGAGGGAGTCTCGTTGACGTCCGTAGCCACGCTGCCCGCCCGTGATCCCGCCGCCCGCCGACCCGTTCCCCGCCGCTATCTCATGTGCCGCCCGGAACACTTCGACGTCACCTACGCCATCAATCCGTGGATGGACACCTCCGACCCGGTGAACCGCACCCTTGCCCTGGCCCAGTGGGACGGGCTGCGCGCCGCTTACGAGGCGCACGGGCATCGGGTCGAGGTCATCGAACCGATTGCCGGACTGCCCGATATGGTGTTCGCCGCCAACGGCGGACTCGTCATCGGGGACCGGGCGTTCTCGGCCCGTTTCGCCAATCCCGAACGCGCACAGGAAGGTCCGGCCTTCCACGCGTGGATGGCGGCCCGCGGATTCGCCACGGTGGCCGCCGCCCGTGAAACCAATGAGGGCGAAGGCGATTTCGCCATCGCCGCCGACCGGATCCTCGCCGGGACCGGATTCCGCAGCGCCCCCGGCGCGCACGAGGAGGTGGCGGAGTTCTTCGGACTACCGGTCGTCTCGCTGGATCTGGTGGATCCGCGGTTCTATCACCTCGACACCGCGCTCATGGTGCTCGACGACACCATCGCCTACTACCCGGGCGCCTTCAGCGGGCCGAGCGCCCGGCTGCTGGCCGGCCTGTACCCGGACGCCCTCATCGCCGACGAGGAGGACGCGAATGTGCTGGGCCTCAACGGTGTCTGCGACGGCTACCACGTCTTCCTCAGCGAGAAGGCCGTCGGCCTGGCCGAGCAGCTGCGGGCCCGCGGCTACCAGCCGATCGGGATCGACCTGTCGGAGTTGCTCAAGTCCGGCGGCAGCGTGAAGTGCTGCACGCTCGAATTGCACCGGGTCAGAACGGCAGCCGGGTCCGGAACGGACTGACCGCCGGATCGTGCAGCGGGTGCGCCAGGATCAGGAAGCGCAGCAGCAGGATCGCACCGGTGATCTGCAACAGCGCCAGCGGGATCTCACCGAGGATCGCCGTGCCCGCCGACACCCACACGTCCCGGGCATCGGCGGTCACGATGTCGAACCAGGCGTCCACCAGCAGCAGCAATCCGGTGCCGAAGGCGGGGAGCAGCAGCACCACGCGCCGCTTCCAGCCCAGGTAGGCGGTGGTCGCCATCATCAGCACCAACGCGATGTCGAACCCGATCCAGGCCAGTGACCAGTTCTGCGCGTGATACTCCGCCGGCAGTGAGAACCCCAGGTACACGATCCACGGGATCAGCGCGAGACAGCCGCCGACCATGAGCGCCAACCGAACCCGCCGATGCACCCGCACCACCTCGGGCCGCGGCAGCAACCGCTCGGGCGGCAGCCGCAAACGCCCGATCAGCTCCCGCCGCTCATCGTCCGACATCGCCGCGATCTCTTCATCGCTGAGCTCCGGCACAGCCATGACCGCCTCCCGTCTCCGATGCTCGCCGCTGTTCTAGGACCCACTGTGCACCAGCAGGCGCGATAACCTGCGGCGGCATGCCCAGCGGGGACTTCGTGGTAGTGCGGCCGGGGCGGCTGCCCGCCGGGCAGTGCGAATGGCCTGGCACGGCAGGTGCGTTGCCAGGGCGGCAGACGGGGTTGACCGGTGTCGCGGGCGGGCCTGGCGGGGGACAGACGCGGGTTCGTACTCGGTGACGACGCCCTCGGCCTATGGGGACGGGACGATGCGGTAGCCGTCGGTTGTGGCGATGATGTCGGTGACCGCGCCCTTGGGGCGGCCGCAGCGGCGGTCGCAGCCGGACCAGTGCTGGCGGCCCGCGGTGACGATGTCATCGGCGTCGAGGCCTTCGCGCGCGAATTGTGGTGCGCCGGTGAGGACTACACGGCCGGTGTCCACGGCGTCGGTGGCGTCGGCGCGGACGTCGGTGAGCGACTTGGCGCAGCCGGGGCGGCCGGCACAGGCGCTGACCAGCAGCCAGGGGGAGTTGGCGTCGAAGATCAGGCCCATGGGGGCGAGGACGCGGACCACCTGCTCGGCCGTCCATTCGTCGAGATCGGTGAGGACCAGGCTGCGCCACGGGGTGAGGAACACGGGACGCTCGACGGCGGCAATGAATTCGGCGGTGCGGGCGGGCAGCGAGCCGAGGCGCACGCCGGCGCCGAGCGCGACCCGGTCGTCGTCCTGATTCAGCCAGCCGATCGGAATGTCCTGGCGCACCGGCAGTTCGAGGAGGTCGCCGGACTCGTCGAGGCCGGGCCGGGCGGTCAGCAGGTGATCGGTCAGTCGGGCGCGGCCGTCCGGGATCTCGTGCAACCGCCACTGGCCGTCGCGCAGCTCCAGGAAACCGTGCGCTGCGGCGAGCATGAGATCCACCGCGTCGGCAGGGGATACGCGGATACCGGAGTCCTTGCCTGCCAACAGGAGTGCGTAGGTGTTCTCGTCGAGCGCGTGCACACCGATATCCCCGCCCAGTTCGCTGACATCGCCGCGACCGTCGTCGAGGGTGAACAGCACCCGGCCGGGCAGGCCGGCCAGTCGCGGATGCGCCTGCAAACCATCGTCGAGCGCCGGCACCAGGGGATGCACATCGGTCCACCCGCCGACCCGCCCGGACAGCGGCGAGGCGACGATGTTCCGCACCCGCTCGTGCGTCGCGCTGGGTAGCAGGCCCGCGCCGGTCAGCCGCTCGGTGAGCGCGGCCGCGTCCCGCACCTGCCGGAACTGCACATTGCCGCGGGAGGTGAGCTCGATATTGCCGTCGCTGAGATCGACGGCCGCGGCGGCCAGGGCCTGCACCTGGCCGGGGGAGAGGTGCCCGCCCGGCACCCGGATGCGAGCGAGGGGACCATCGGCCGCTTGGTGCAGGCGCAGCACACCCGGGCAGGAATCGGGATCGGTTCGCGTCATGACGCCCCAAGCCTACGGAGGATGCCGAGGTCGGGCACCTACGGGCCGGGAACGGGACGGATCAGCTCCCGTAAGTATCCACATCTAGAGATATTGCGATCTGAGCATGTATCACGCGCGCGCCGGTCCGTGACGAACCGAGAGCATGGATCATGGAGCCGCAGTTGATCTTTCAAGGAGGAGATGATCGCGGCGCGGAGCGCTGGCCCCGGACAGAAAGATTCCGGGGCGTGGGCCCCGGAATCGTGATGGAAGGTCCGGTGGGTCAGCGCATGCGGTGGGGTTCGATGGCCCTGGGGGCGCCGCGGCGACGGGCGAAGGCGGGGGTGGATTCCCAGGTGTCGTTCAGGAGGCTCGGGACGTTGTGGTGGTCGACGTGGTCGCGGTGGACGGTGGTGGTCATGACCGTGATGCCGAACAGGACGGTCGCGGCGCAGACGATGCCGGCGAGCATGGCCCACTCGGTGTGACCGGTGCCGGCGGCCGTGAGGGCCATGGCCAGCGTTGCGAAGGCAACCAATACGCAAAAGTATCCCGACCAGGCAGCAAAGCGGTTCCGCCTGACCCATCCTGGAGTGGTTGGCATACGCGCAGCGTACGCGCCGCCCAGCGGGTCTCGAAGGAGCTCGGAGGAGCCTTTGCCGCACTGTGATCCGGGCGCGATACCGACCCTCCGCAGTCGGCGCGATAGCATCGGCGAGCTCGTCGAACGGAAGAATCCGGTGCAATTCCGGTGCGGTCGCGCCACTGTGACAGTCAGACCTTCCCGGCGGGCGCCGAACCGTGCTGGGCGCGTCACCCTAGGAAGGCCTGAAACCTGTGATCCTGCTGCTGTCCACCTCCGATACCGACCTGCTGAGCGCGCGTGCGAGCGGCGCCGAGTATCGGCTCGCCAATCCCGCGCGCCTACTGCCGGCGGACCTGCCCGCCCTGCTCGACGGCGCCGAGCTGGTGATCGTGCGCATCCTCGGCGGCAGACGCGCCTGGGAGCCGGGGCTGGAGGCGGTGCGCGCCAGCGGGATTCCGCTGGTCGCCCTCGGCGGTGAGATCGCGCCGGATGCCGAGCTCATGGAGTGCTCCACGGTGCCGGGCGGCGTGGCCGCCGACGCCCACAACTACCTGGCGGCGGGCGGCCCGCGAAACCTGCTGCAACTGCACAACTTCCTGTCCGACACGGTGCTGCTCACCGGGCACGGCTTCGAGCCGCCGGTGGAGATGCCGAGCTGGGGTGCGCTGGAACGGGATTCGCGCCCGGTCGCGGCGGACGCCCCGACGGTGGCGGTGGTCTACTACCGTGCCCAGCATCTGGCCGGGAACACCGGCTACATCGACGCGCTGTGCTCGGCCATCGAGGACAAGGGCGCGCGGGCGCTGCCGGTGTACTGCGCCTCGCTGCGCACCGCGGAACCGGAACTGCTGGCCGAACTGCGCACGGCCGACGCGCTCGTGGTGACGGTGCTGGCGGCCGGCGGCACCAAGCCCGCGACCGCGTCGGCGGGCGGCGACGACGAGGCGTGGGATGTGGGCGCGCTCGCGGATCTGGATGTGCCGATCCTGCAGGGCCTGTGCCTGACCAGCGGCCGCGAGCAGTGGGAGGCCAATGACGACGGCCTGTCCCCGCTGGATGTGGCCACGCAGGTGGCGGTGCCGGAGTTCGACGGGCGGATCATCACGGTGCCGTTCTCGTTCAAGGAATTCGACGCCGACGGGCTGTCGACGTATGCGCCCGATCCCGAGCGTGCGGCGCGGGTGGCGGGCATCGCGGTGCGATATGCGCGGCTGCGGCACATTCCGGCGGACCGGAAGAAGGTCGCCCTGGTGCTGTCGGCGTATCCGACCAAGCATGCCCGGATCGGCAATGCGGTCGGCCTGGACACGCCTGCCAGCGCCATCCGGCTGCTCACCGAAATGCGGCTCGCCGGTTACGATCTCGGCGCGGCGGGGGAGATCCCGGGTCTGGAAGAGGCCGATGGTGACGCGCTGATCCACGCGCTCATCGCCGCGGGCGGGCAGGATCCGGACTGGCTGAGCGCCGAACAGCTGGAGGGCAACCCGATTCGCATCGGCGCCGACCTGTACACGCGGTGGTTCGAGACGCTGCCGGAGGATCTGCGCGCGGCCGTGATCGAGGCGTGGGGACCGCCGCCGGGCGAGCTCTATGTCGACCGGTCCGCGGACCCGGAGGGCGAGATCGTCATCGCCGCACTGCGTTTCGGCAATGTGGTGCTGATCGTGCAGCCGCCGCGCGGGTTCGGGGAGAACCCGGTGGCCATCTATCACGACCCGGATCTGCCGCCGAGCCACCACTACCTTGCCGCCTATCGCTGGCTGGCCGCGCCGGAGGGCTTCGCCGCCGACGCCGTGGTGCACCTGGGCAAGCACGGCAATCTGGAGTGGCTGCCGGGCAAGACCCTCGGCATGTCGGCCTCGTGCGGCACCGATGCCGCCCTCGGCGACCTGCCGCTGATCTACCCGTTCCTGGTGAACGACCCGGGCGAGGGCACCCAGGCCAAGCGCCGCGCCCACGCCACCCTGGTCGACCACCTGATCCCGCCCATGGCGCGCGCCGAAACCTACGGCGACATCTCGCGTCTGGAGCAGCTGCTCGACGAGCACGCCAATATCTCCGCGCTCGACCCGGCCAAGCTGCCCGCCATCCGCCAGCAGATCTGGACGCTCATGCGCGCGGCCAAGATGGATCACGATCTGGGGCTGACCGAGCGGCCGGACGAGGAATCCTTCGACGACATGCTGCTGCACGTCGACGGCTGGCTGTGCGAGATCAAGGACGTGCAGATCCGCGACGGCCTGCACATTCTCGGCCAGGCCCCGGCGGGGGAGGCCGAGGTCGACCTGGTGCTGGCCATGCTGCGCGCCCGCCAGCTGTGGGGCGGCGAGGTCAATGTCCCGGGGCTGCGAGAAGCGCTGGGGCTCAGCGAATCCGGGGACGAGGCCCGCGAACGGGTGGACGCGTTCGAGAAGCTGGCGCGCGAACTGGTGCTGACCATGCAGGAGGTCAACTGGGATGTCGACTCCATCGACGCGGTGAGCGAGACCCTGCTGGGCAGCGAGCTCGCCGACGCGGCCGGGATCACCGAGGTCCCGGCCCGCCTGACCGAGGTGCGCAAGGTGCTGGGGTTCGCGGCGACCGAGGTGGTGCCGCGACTGCGGCAGACCGGCGTCGAGATCTCGCGAATCCTGCACGCGCTCAATGGCGGCTTCATTCCGGCCGGGCCGAGCGGATCGCCGCTGCGCGGCCTGATCAATGTGCTGCCGACCGGTCGCAACTTCTACTCGGTCGACCCCAAGGCGGTGCCGTCGCGGCTGGCCTGGGAAACCGGTCAGGCCATGGCGGATTCGCTGCTCGCACGGTACCTGGCCGACCATGGCGAGTACCCGCGCTCGGTGGGCCTGTCGGTGTGGGGCACCTCGGCCATGCGCACCTCCGGCGACGATATCGCCGAGGTGTTCGCGCTGCTGGGCGTGCGGCCGGTGTGGGACGAGGCCAGCCGCCGCGTCACCCGGCTCGAGGCCGTCTCGCTCGAGGAGCTGGGCCGGCCGCGCATCGACGTGACCGTGCGCATCAGCGGCTTCTTCCGTGACGCCTTCCCGCACGTACTCGCGCTGCTGGACGACGCGGTGCGATTGGTGGCCGAGCTCGACGAGCCCGCCGAATCCAACTATGTCCGTGCCCACGCCCAGGCCGACCTGGCCGAGCACGGAGACGAACGCCGGGCCACCACACGGATTTTCGGCTCCAAGCCGGGCACCTACGGTGCGGGCCTGCTGCAGCTCATCGACTCCAAGAGCTGGCGCACCGATGATGATCTGGCGCAGGTGTACACGGCCTGGGGCGGTTTCGCCTACGGCCGCGACCTGGACGGCGCGCCCGCCGCGGACGACATGCGCACGGCGTATCGGCGAATCGCGGTGGCGGCCAAGAACACCGACACCCGCGAGCACGACATCGCCGACTCCGACGACTATTTCCAGTACCACGGCGGCATGGTCGCGGCGGTGCGCGCACTGACCGGCAAGAATCCCGAGGCCTACATCGGCGACAGCACCCGCCCGGACGCGGTGCGCACCCGCACCCTGTCCGAGGAGACCACCCGGGTGTTCCGGGCGCGCGTGGTGAATCCGCGCTGGCTCGAGGCCATGCGGCGGCACGGGTACAAGGGCGCGTTCGAAATGGCCGCCACCGTCGACTATCTGTTCGGCTACGACGCCACCACGAATGTGGTCGCCGACTGGATGTACGAAAAGCTCGCGGAATCCTATGTTTTCGACGAGACCAATCGGAAGTTCATGGAGCAGTCGAATCCCTGGGCGCTGCACGGTATTGCGGAGCGCTTGCTGGAGGCGGCGGAGCGGAAACTCTGGGAACAGCCCGAGACCGACACCCTGGATCGGCTGCGGCAGATCTATCTGGAGACCGAAGGCGAACTGGAGTAATCGAATTCGACCGGTCTGTTCGATCGGTCGCGGCAGGCCGGGGTGACGCGCAGGACAAGGGCGGACAACCCCGGCACCTCGGTCTTCTGCCCTCCAGCCTGACCATTGTCGGCTGCGGTGTCGGCGGACTCCTCGGCGCGATCATCGCCGGGGATCAACCCTAGCTCGAACCCGGGGCGGAAAAGCCACGGCCGCCGGACCGGCCGAGCCGGTCCGGCGGCCGCGCCGTGCGCGAATACCGTTACGCCGGAACGATTTCGATACCGATGGTGCCCGCGCTGCCGCGACGCACCTTGCTCAGGGTGATGCCCAGCCAGCCCTGAATGCCGTAGCGGCGCTTGATGAGATCGCGCACCCGCTCGGTGCCGGCCGCGTCGAGCACGGTCGCGCTGCCCTTCACGATCTCGCCGCGGGTCTTGCCGCGCAGATCGCACGCCTGCACCGTGACCTCGGGATTGCGGCGGACACGCTTGACCTTCCAGCTGTCGGTGACGGTCCAGACGTAGAGGCGGCCATTGTCGAGCGCAGCCCACACCGGCGTGCCGACCGGCGTGCCGTCCTTCTTGTAGGTGACGAGATTGACGTAGTTCGCGGTGCCCACGGGCCCGAACGGGTTGTCCACCTCCGCAGCCTATCCGGAACCGGCGGGCGACGCGGACCACGCGCCGTGTCGGGGGCGGGATCCCGGCCGGGTCCGTACCGTGGGTCGCGAACCGACCGGCGAGGGCCGACCCGCTCGGCGCCTAGTGCGAGGAGGCGATTTCGCGGGCGGCGTCGCGCGCTGCCGCGAAATCCGCGACCAGGTCGGCGAACGTCACGGCATGCGTGAGCGGCAGATAGTGGCCCGCGCGCGGCACGATCAGGAGCCGGCCGTTCGCGCAGGCACGCACGAAACGCTGTTCGCCCAGGCGGAAGTGGTCGTGACCGCCGTTGATCAGGCGCACCGGGCCCGGGTAGGTCGCCAGTGCGGCAACCGGATCGAAACCGGATACGGCGGCGAGCACATCCGGAATCACCTCGGTGGCGATGCCGCCGCGGGCGATCGCCGCGGCCACCCGGGGTGGCACCGCACGGTCGAAGACCTTCTCGCTGAGGGCCTGTCCGCCGTCGGGCCGGGACGACAGGACGCGATGCATGAGCCGGAACGGGGTCGCCAGTGCGGGCCCCGGGACCAGGGTGGCGCCGGCGAGCACCACGCCCGCTACCTGGTCCGGATGGGCCGCCGCGGCCGCGATGGTGGTGAGGCCGCCCAGGGAATGACCGACGACCAGTGCGGATCCGCCGAGTCGATCGAGACCCGCGCGCACGGCCCCGACCGCGCCCGGCAGCGTGAAGCGCTCACCGCGGCGGGCGCCGTGGCCGGGTAGATCGATCGCCAGGACCGGGCGCTGCGGGGTGAGATGCTCGCCCACCTCCACCCAGCAGGTGCTGCTCAGCCGAATGCCGTGGACCAGCAGGACCGGCGTTCTCGTCATGACTACCTCCCGAATCGAAATGCAACGCTGCGTTGCGTTTCCATGAAAGCAGTGCCGGAAACACAACGCAACGTTGTGTTGTATTTTGGGGGAGTGACGACACCGGGACGGCGATCGGCGGGCAGGCCGCGACAGGCCGAGGCGATTTTCGGGGCGACCCTGGACCTGCTGGCGGCCAAGGGTTATGACGGGCTGACGATGGAGGCGGTGGCCGAACGGTCGGGAGTGAACAAGACGACGCTGTACCGGTGGTGGCCGGCCAAGGACGCGCTGCTGGCCGCGGCGCTCATCGACTCCGACGTACTGGCCTTCCCGGTGCCCGACACCGGCAGCCTGCGGGGCGATCTGCTGGCGCTCGCGCAGGCGATCGCGGGGCTGTTGACCGCCGAGGCGACCGCACCCATCGCGATCGCCGTGCTGGCGGCCGCCCCCGCGCGCCCGCACCTGGCGGCGGTCGGGGCGTCGTTCTTCGCCGACCGGCTCGGCCGCGAACAGCCGGTGTTCCAGCGCGCGGTGGCCCGGGGCGAACTGGCCGCGACCTGCGATCCGGCGGCGATCATGGACCTGCTCGCCGGCGCGATCTGGTTCCGGCTGCTGCTGCGCGGCGAGCCGCTGACGCCCGAATATCTCAGCGGCGCAGTCGATCTGGTGATGAATGGCCTACCCGCGGCTGGCCGGGCGGGCTAGGCGGGATTCGCCCCGACCATCCGCAGCGCGAGCGCCGCGTAGTCGGCGCCGATCTCCTCGGGAGAGCGGCGGTAGTCCCTCTGGTACCAGCGCGCGGTGTCCACACACAGCGACATCAGCGCCAGCGTGACGGCATTGGTGTCGGTGACGTCGAAGACGTCGTCGGCGAGGCCCTGGCTCACGAGATCGCGGACCAGGCGGTGAATGGCGACCTGGAGGTCGGCGACCTCGGAGCGGTGCTCGGGGGTCAGGTCGGTCATGTGGTGCAGGACCACACGCACCGAGGCGGCGTGCTCGGCATGCCAGACGGTGAGATCGCGCACCACGGCGCTGAGATGGTCGGCGGCGCTGCCGGAACCGGCGGACGCGGCCACCGCGACCTGATGGGTCAGGCGCATGGACGACAGCGAGATGCGGTAGAGCACTTCCTCTTTGGAGCCGAAGTGCACGTACAGGCCCGCGGGGCTGAGCCCGGCGCGGGCGGCGATGTCGCGGGTGGTGGTGGCGTGGAAGCCGCGCTCGGCGAAGGCGTCGATGGCGGCCAGGAAGATCCGGCGCTGGCCCTCGGGGAAGCGGCGCTGGGTGAGCTCCAGGTGCGCCACCGCGGCGGTGTCACGAGAGCCGTCGGCGGCGGTGTCGCGGATGCCGTTCCCGGTGATCGGCGCGATGTCGTCGTTACCCATCGAATGAGTATCTCCCAGAGAGTGTTTCACCCGACCACCGGCCGGGCGTGAGGGACGCCCGGCCGGTGGGGTGGGGGTGACGGGGCTCCGGTCACATGTAGACTAAGCGGACGCTTAGTCCGGCGCGGCCCCGAGACCGTGACGCCGGGATCCGCCGGGCATCCGCGTAGCCCGGACGTCGATCCCCGTCACGCGGCCGGGCGCGGAAACCCGACGTGCCGTCCGGGTTTCCGTGCCCAGGCCGGACCCGTCACGCCACGCGGGTGAGGACCTGCGCGCCCGCGTTGGTGATCGCGATCGTGTGCTCGGAGTGCGCGGTGCGCGAACCGTCGGCCGAGCGTAGGGTCCAGCCGTCCGGGTCGGTGACGATGCGGTCGGTGCCGCGCGCGAACCAGGGCTCGATGGCGAGGGTGAGGCCGGGGCGCAACCGGAAGCCGCGCCCGGCGCGGCCGTCGTTGGGTACGTGGGGGTCCTCGTGCATGGTGCGGCCCAGGCCGTGACCGCCGAATTCGGTGTTGATCGGGTAGCCGCCGGCGCGGGCGACCTGTGCGATGGCCGCGGACAGGTCGCCGATGGTGTTGCCGGGCCGCGCCACCGCGATGGCCGCGTCGAGGGCCTGTTCGGTGGCGCGGACCAGGCGCGCGTCCTCCGGATCGGGGGTGCCGACGATGGTGGTGACCGCGGAGTCGGCGACCCAGCCGTCGATGCTCACCGCCAGATCCATGCTCAGCACGTCGCCGTCACGCAGCGTGTAGTCGAACGGAAGTCCGTGCAGCACAGCGTCATTGACCGAGAGGCAGACGGTGTTGCGGAACGGGCCGCGCCCGAACGAGGGGGAGTAGTCCCAGTAGCAGGAGACCGCGCCGCGCTCGCGGATGCGGTCGCGCACCACGGCCTCCAGTTCCAGCAGATTCACCCCGATCTGCGCCTTCTCCCGCAGTTCGCTCAGCACTCCGGCCACGAACTGCCCGGTCACCCGCATGCGTTCGATCTCGGCCGGGCTCTTGAGCTCCACCATGACAACCTCCTCGTTTCGGTATTTTTATACCGACCATAGCGGGTTGCGGTATTTAAATACCAACCGTAGGGTGGCGAGCATGGTCCGACTGCCCCTCACCCCCGCCCAGCTGGAAGCCGGTCGGCGCCTGGGCGCCGCGCTGCGTGCCGCCCGTGGCGGCCGGGAGCTGCTGGAGGTGGCCGCGAGCGCGGGTATTTCACCGGAGACGCTGCGGAAGATCGAATCGGGCCGGCTGCCCACCCCGGCGTTCGGGACCGTGGTGGCCCTGAGCCGCGCACTGGACATCCCGCTCGACGAGCTCGCCGAGATCTGGCAGCCGGGCCACGCGGACCAGCGCTCGGCATCGTGACTGCGGGCCGACTCAGTCGGCGGTCAGTTCCACCGGCACCGCGATGACATCCACCATCGCGCCGTTGCGCAGCACCGTCACCGGCAGCGAGCGGCCGATGGCGTCGGCGAACAGCTGCCGCTGAATCCCCTGGGCGTCACGGATTTCGGTGCGCGCGATGCTGAGCATCAGATCCCCGCGCCGCAGTCCGGCGCGCTCGGCCGGGCCGCCGTGCACCACCTCGACGATGCGCAGCCCGGCGTCCTGCCCGGTGCGGGCGGCCACGGCGGTGGGCAGCGGTGCGGGCACCCCGACCACGCCCAGGTAGGCGCGCCGGACCCGGCCCTCGGTGAGCAGGGTGCTGATGATGCGGCGGGTGGTGGCATTGATCGGAATGGCCAGGCCCAGGCCGATGCCGGCGACCGCGGTATTGATCCCCACCACCCGGCCCGCCGAATCCGCCAGCGCCCCACCGGAATTGCCGGGGTTGAGGGCGGCGTCGGTCTGGATCACGTCCTCGATCACGCGAGCGGCGCGGCGATTGCCCACCGGCACCGACCGGCCCAGCGCGCTCACCACGCCCGCCGTCACCGACCCGGCCAGCCCGAGCGGACTGCCCACCGCGACCACCAGCTGGCCCACCACCAGGGTGTCGGCGTCGCCCAGCGTCACCGCGGTCGGTGCGCCGCCGCGGGCGCGCAGCACAGCCAGGTCCGAGAGCGGATCCACACCCACCACATCGAATCTCGATTCCAGCCCGTCGGCGAACACCACGGTGCCCTCGGCCGCCTCACCCACCACGTGCGCGTTGGTGAGCAGGAAGCCGTCGTCGGTGAAGACCACCGCCGAGCCCCCGCCGCGGCGGGTCTGCACGCTGGCGACGTGCGGTGTCACCGACTTGGCGACCGCGATCACCGTGCGCGAGTAGGCGTCCATCGCCGCGGCGTCGGGGGTCCCGAAGCCGGGCTGCGGGGTCGATGCCGCTGAGTTCGCGTTCTCGTCCATCGACGAGAGGGCAGCTTCGTCGTCCACGACGACCACCATCCCGATTACATGATTACGTTGCCTCAATCCCAGGATGCGCGCGAAACCATCGTCACGACAACCGGTTCGCCGACAGCGCAACCACACCTCGGGCAGGCCGAGGTCAGGGCCTCAGCGGAGGCGGTACTTCAGGTGGGTGACCCGGGTGCCGGCGACGATCTCGGGATCCTCCAGCAACACCGGCGCGTTGGAGAGTTCACCCAGCAGCGGGACGCCGCCGCCGAGCAGCACCGGCACGATATCGACCCAGATCTCGTCCAGCAGGCCCTGTTCCAGGCACTGGCGGGCCACATTGCCGCCGCTGACGCCCACCATCTTCGCGCCGGCGATGCCGCGCGCGACCTCCACGGCCTCCTTCACGCCGCCGGTGACGAAGGTGAAGGGCGCATCGGGGTGGTCGGCGACCCACTCGTCGGGCACGGTGTGGGTGACCACCACGATGGGCTTGTCCGCCGGGTGCACGCCGCCCCAGCCGTCGGTCAGGGTGAACAGGCGCTTGCCGACGATGTAGACGCCGACCCCGTCGAGCCAGGCCCGCAGATACGCGGCGTCTTCCGGGGTCAGGTTGAACGGGATCTCGGGGTGGGTGCTGGGGATCGGGACGTCGCCGCTCTGGTACCAGGCGAACAGGTGCTCGAATCCAGTTTCGCCCGGGCCCGCGATGTATCCGTCGAGGGACATGCTCGCGCCGGTGACTACCTTGCTCATTGCCGAACTCCTTCATGGGTGGGACGAAGCGGCGGGGGATTGCCGTCTCTGCGATGAAGTCGGAGCCGATATCGGCAAATCATCGTTCATGCCCCGAGAAGTTGCCGGGAAACCATGGCGCGGAACCGGACCGGTGCACGCGCCGACCGCGCGCGGACCGATCCGCGCGCGGTCGGGCCACCGCCACGCCGTTCAGTCGTGGCGGGTGGCGTGCCGGGGCAGCAGCACGCACAGCGCCGCGCACCCGAGCATGGCGGCCACGATCCATGGCGCGGCGGCGTGGAAGCCCTCGGCCGGGCCCGCGGAGCTGTGGTGGAAGAACACCGTGCCGATCACCGCGACACCCAGCGCGCCACCGAATTGCTGTGCGGTGGAGAGGATTCCGGATCCGGCGCTCGCGGTCTCGGCGGGCACCGCGGACAGCACCACGTTCGCCAGCGGCACCACCAGGAACCCGAGGCCGGCACCCGCGAGCAGCAGTCCCGGCACCAGCGGCCAGGCCCCGGTGTGGTGGGCGGCGGCGTGGTCGACGGCGTAACCGACCCAGCCGAAACCACCCGCCATCAGCAGCGCGCCTGCCAGCAGCACCCAGCGGCCGAATTTCACGGCCAGGCCGTCGGCGGCGGGTGCGGTGAGGAATCCGCCCGCGGAGAACGCGACGGTGAGTACACCGGCCTGCATCGGGGTGTAGCCCTGGCCGGCCTGCAGCCACAGCGCGAAGATCAGGAAGAAGCCCTGCATGCCGATCGAGAACAGCAGCTGCACGAGCAGACCCACCGAGAAGGCCGGACGCCGGAACACCGGCAGCGGCAGCAGCGGCGCGGTCGCCTGACGCCGGGACTCGGCCAGCGCCAGCCCCGCCAGCGCCACGACACCCGCGGCCAGGCACAGCCAGCCCCACACCGGCCAGCCATTGTTCTCGCCCTGGACCAGTGGGTACACGACGGCCACCAGGCCGCCGGCCAGTACCAGCGTGCCGAGCAGGTCCGGGCGGGCCGCGCCGCGTTCGCCGGTGCCGGGAATCAGCAGCGCGCCCAGCACCACGACGGCCACCGCCACCGGGACGTTCACCAGGAAGATGGCCCGCCAGCCCCAGCCGAACAGATCGGCGTCGGTCAGGACACCGCCGAGCAGCAGGCCGATGGCCGAGGCGAAACCGGCGATGGCGCCGTACATTCCGAATACCGCGCCGCGCTCCTTGCCCTCGAACAGGGTACGGAACGAGCCGAGCACCTGCGGCACGATGAGCGCCGCCGCCACACCCTCCAGCGCGCGGGCCCCGATCAGCTGGCCGGGTGACTGCGCCAGCCCGCAGGCCAGGCTCGCCAGCCCGAATGCGGTGGTGCCGCACAGGAACAGCAACTTGCGACCGTACCGGTCGCCGAGGTGACCGGCCACGATGAGGCTGGCCGCGAATCCGAGCAGATACGCCGACACCAGCCACTGCAACTGATCGCCCGCGGCGTGCAGATCGGTCCCGATCGAGGGCAGTGCGACATTGACGATGGTGACGTCGAGCAGATCCATGAGCGCGGCCACCATCATGACCACGGCCGCGGCCCACCGTCGTGGATGCGGGATGACCTGCGAGTTCTCGGGTGGTGCGGGGGTTGTGAGGGTCATGTCGGACTCCTGGAAAGTATTTCGTTCGGCCGAACAAAACAATATGACCGACGCTGTAGTCCGTCAAGAGGTTCGTTCGGGCGAACGAAATACTTGGTAGAGTCGTGCCATGACCAGCGCCACCGAGCCGGGGGAGTCCGGCGACAGCACGGACGAGCGCCGCGCGGCGGTGATCGGCGAGCTCGACGATGTCGGCCGCGACTCCAGCACGGTCGCCGTCATGTTCCACAGCGCCATCGCCGCCAAACAGGGCCTGGGGGCGACCGATATGAAGGCCATCGACCTGCTCCAGCGGCACGGCCCGCTGACCGCCAAGGAACTGGGCGAGCGCAGCGGCCTGGCCCCCGCCTCGGTGACCGGTCTGGTGGACCGGCTCGAACGACGCGGCTACCTGCGCCGCGTCCCGCACCCTACCGACAAGCGCCGGATCCTGATCGAACTCTGCGAGCAGCCGGTCGACACCGAACTGGTGCCGCTGTTCGAGGACTGGGCCCGCGAAGTCCACTCGCACTACGAGGATTTCAGCACCGAGGAACTCGAAACCGTCATCCGCTTCCTGCGCGGCTCCACCGCCCGCCAGCGCGCACTGGCCGCCCGGCTCGACGCGGAGTAGCCACGGCGGCCGACGGTCTCGGCGCACCGTGCCTCACGGTGACGCGCGCTCACCCGCTGGCAAGCGCCACCGGAATCGTCATGATCGAGGTGCGAGGCGGCTGGAGGACGCCCGGCGCGACGCGGATCGCGCTGGGCGGCAATGGGATCCAGATTTTCGGTGCGGCGCCGCCGGACCGGGTCAGGTCGCCTGGCTCACCGAGGACATGTGGAAGTCGGGAATCCGCAAGGGCGGCATGGCCGTCCGGGTGAACCAGTCCTTCCACTCGCGCGGCAGGGTGATCTCGGTGCGGCCCGCCTCGCTGACCCGGCGCAGCAGATCCAGGGGGCTCTCGTTGAAGCGGAAGTTGTTGACCGCCGCGGTGACCTCACCGTTCTCGACCAGATAGACGCCGTCGCGGGTGAGGCCGGTGAGCAGCAGCGTGGCCGGATCGACCTCGCGGATGTACCACAGGCAGGTCAGCAGCAGCCCGCGTTCGGTGCGCGCGATCATGTCCGGCAGAGTGGCCTCGCCGCCGCCGGTCATGAGCAGGTTCTCACCCGGCACCGTGACGGGCGCGTCGAATTCGGCGGCCGTGGCGCGCGGGTAGACCAGTGACTCGATCACGCCCTCGCGGACCCAGTCGGTGCGCTGCGCGGTCAGGCCGTTGTCGAACACCGACAGCGACTCCGACGACGACGGTGTCGCCACGAACGGCCGGTACTCGAGCCCCGCCGCGCTCGGATCCGAGTACAGCGTGAGCGGAATCCCGGTCAGCCGCTCCCCGATTCGGGTGCCACCCGCCCGCGAGAACGCGGTGTGGCCCTCGTGCGCGCCGCGGCCCTCCATGGTCCAGGCCATGTAGATCATCAGATCGGCGACGGCCGAGGGCGGCAGCAGCGTCTCGTAGCGGCCCGCGGGCAGGTCGACGCGGCGCGAGCTCCAGTCCAGGCGGCGCGCCAGTTCGGCCAGCAGGCCGGGGGTGTCGACATCGGCGAAATCGGTGGTGCCGGTGCCGACCCAGGCGCTGGCCAGCTCCGCGCCCGCGCCCCGCTTGCCATTGATCTCCACCGAGCCGGTGGGCTGCACCCAACGCCGGCGCAGACCGGTGGAGGTGCCCAGCCAGGTGGAGTGCATCTGGTGGTGGGCGAAACCGTAGAGGCGGTCGGCGCCGTCGAAGCCGGCGGCGAGATCGGTTGCCAGCGTGGTGAAGACGCCGATGTCGGTGGTGGCCGGGTCGCCGTCCCAGTCGAGCAGCTTGTCGAGGGTGTCGGCGTCGACGGCGTCCGGGTGCAGCAGCGGCATGGCGTCGCGCGCGGGTTCGGCGGTGCGGGCCGCGGTTTCGCTGGCGCGCACCACGGCTTCGATATCGGCGGGATCCACGCTGGTGGAGCTGACGCTGCCGACGCGGGCGGTGTCCGGGCCGTCACGGAACACCGAGACGACCGCCCAGTCCCGCGAGACCGAGGAACCGTTGGTGGTCATGGAATTTCCGGCCCAGCGCAGCGACGCCTCGTGGGCGTCGGTGACGATCACCATGGCCTCGTCCGCGCGGGAGGCCCGCAGCGCGCGGTCGACGACCTCGGGGGCGGGGAGCACACTCACCGTGTCGGTCCTTTCCTACTGTCCGGCTTCGGCGCGGGTATTGAGAATATTGATGCCGCGCACCAGGACCGAGGGGCAGCCGTGGGAGACCGCCGCCACCTGACCGGGTTGCGCCTTACCGCAGTTGAACGCCCCGCCCAGCATCCAGGTCGAGGGCCCGCCGACCGCCTCCATCGAACCCCAGAAGTCGGTGGTGGTGGCCTGGTAGGCGACATCGCGCAGCTGCCCCGCCAGTTCGCCGTTGCGGATGCGGAAGAAGCGCTGACCGGTGAACTGGAAGTTGTAGCGCTGCATATCGATCGACCACGACTTGTCGCCGACGATGTAGATGCCGTTCTCCACGCGGGAGATGAGCTCGGCGGTGCTGGTGTCGCGGTCGGGATCGGGTTGCAGCGACACATTGGCCATACGCTGGATCGGCACGTGGTGTGCGGAATCGGCGTAGGAGCAGCCGTTGGAGCGTTCGAGACCCAGGCGCGGCGCGAACACGCGATCGAGCTGGTAGCCGACGAGCACGCCGTCGCGCACCAGGTCCCAGCGCTGCCCGGCCACGCCCTCGTCGTCCCAGCCGACCGTGGCCAGACCGTGCTGCTGGGTGCGGTCGCCGGTCACGTGCATGATCGGGGTGCCGTACCGCAGGGTGCCCAGCAGGTCGGGGGTGGCGAAAGAGGTACCCGCGTAGGCGGATTCGTAGCCGATGGCGCGGTCGTACTCGGTGGCGTGGCCGATGGACTCGTGGATGGTCAGCCACAGATTGGTCGGGTCGATGACCAGGTCGGCAGGCCCGGCCTGCACGGTCGGGGCCTTCACCTTCTCGGCCAGCCACTCCGGCATCCGCGCGAGTTCGCCCGCCCAGTCCCAGGTTCCGTCCGCGCCGGTCACGTACTCCCAGCCGCGCCCGGCCGGGGCGGCGAGGGTCCGCATGGTCTCGAACACGCCCGCCGACGGGTCGACGGTGATGGCCTCGAACTGCGGGTGCAGCCGGACCCGTTGCTGGGTGATGCGGGAGCCGAAGCTGTCGGCGTAGAAGGTCTGCTCCTTGACCTGCAGCACCGATGCCGTCACGTGATCCACGCCGTCGGCGGCCTGCAGCCGGCCCGAATAGTCCAGCAGCAGCGCCACTTTGTCCGGCGTCGGCACCTCGAAGGGGTCCACCTCGTAGGCGGAGACGTACTCCGCGCCGTCGTAGCGCGGTTCCGGGGCCAGCTCGACGCGCTCGCGATTGAGTGCGCGCAGGGTCCGCGCGACGGTGACCGCGCGGCGTGCCACCTCGGCGGCGGTACCGGTGGTGAGGTCGGCGTGCGAGGCGAAACCCCAGGTACCGTCGACGATCACGCGCACCGCGAACCCGAGATCGGTACTGTCGGACACTGATTCGACGCGTCCGTCGCGCAATCGGATGGACTGCTGCACGAGTCGATGCACGCGCAGGTCGGCGTACTCGGCCCCGGCCGCGCGGGCGGCGCCGAGCGCGGCGTCGGCCAGCGCGGACAGCGGCAGCGCGCGGAACTGCTCGTCCACGACCTTGGTAGCGATGCTCACCCGCACCACGCTAGAGGCCGACACGCCGGGCGTTCAAGAAACGACTCACCTCGAACCGAATTCACTCCACGCAAAAGTGCATACGCTGCAACGATGCACGAAGTGTGAAGCAGCACAGCCTGAAACGGCGCGCACGACAGCTGGACATGCCGCGTTTTGCTGACCGGATGCCGTACTGTCTGCCCGCGTGCCGCCATCCGCACTCCGCGATCGCAAACGGGAACGCACCCGCCGAGCCCTGCTCGAAGCCGCCGTCGAACAGTTCGAGAGCCGAGGTTATGAGGCGACCACCGTCGCCGATATCGCGGCCGCCGCCGAAGTCGGCACCCGGACGTTCTTCAACTACTTCGCCAGTAAAGAGGAACTACTGTTCCCCGAGCCGGACGAACGTGTGCAGGCCGCCGTGCGCGCCATCGCCACCCGCCGTGCCGGGGAACGCCCTGTCGAGGTGCTGCTGCGCGCCCTGCGCGCCGCCGGGGACAATCCCGGCGACCACCTCGGCGACACCCTCGCCGCCCGCATCGCCGTGCTGCGCGCGCAGGTTTCGCGCACCGTGCCCGCCGTCTCGGGTCGCGCCGCCTACGCCCAGCTCGCCTCCCAGCAGGAGATCGCGCGCCAGCTGCGCGCCGCCTTCCCCGACGAACTCGACGACGTCGGCGCGGCCGCGCTGGTGGGCGCGGTGGTCGGGGCCGTCTCGGGCGCGCTCACCGTGCTGTTCCAGCGGCCCGGCCTCGAGGACGGCGAAGCGCTGCAACGCAAGATCCAGGAGACCACCTCGAAGGTGCTGGCGCCGTGGCTGACCCAGCCCGAGACCGCCGCGCCGCGCGAATTGCCCGGCGAGCAGACCGCATTGCTGTCCGACGGGCCACTACGCCAGGAGTCCGACGCCTTCCGGCCGATGCCCACCGTGCACCGGCTCGGCCCGGAGTCCTTGCAGCGCTCCGCCTTCGACGGCGGCAGCCCGCGTTCGCTGCCGGGCGGTCACCGGCCCGCCGAGGACGCCCGCGTCTGACCGTCGCGGGTCCGGGGTCAGCCGCCGAACTGCTGCCAGCCCAGGCGGATCACCATGGCGACGACCACCGCCAGCAGGACGGCGCGGACGAAGCCGGCGCCCTTCGCCAGCGCCATGCGTGAACCGACCACGGACCCGGCCACATTCGCCACCGCCATGGACAGACCCAGCGCCCACAGCACGTGGCCGGTGCTCGCCAGGAACAGCAGCGAGCCCAGGTTGGAGCCGCAGTTGATGACCTTCGCCATGGCGGCGGCACGCACGAACTCGGTGCCGAGCAGGGTGGCGAAGGTGATGATCAGGAAGGTCCCGGTGCCGGGACCGAGAATGCCGTCGTAGAGCCCGATCAGGCCCGCGGCCAGGGCGACCACCAGGATCGTCTTGCGCCGGGTCGGCGGATGGGTGGCCATGGTGACGCCGACCGAGGGGCGAAGGGTCACGAAGATCGCCACGCCGACCAGCACGACCATCACGATCGGGACGAAGTATTTCTTGTCGATCAGCGCCACCGCCGCGGAACCGCAGGCGGCCGCGATCGCGGCGATGACCGCGCCCGGGATCAGGACCTTCCAGCGCATCGGCACCCGGCGGGCGAAAGTGAGGACCGCGGCGCTGGTGCCGGAGAACGCGGCGATCTTGTTGGTGCCCAGGGCCGTCTGCGGGGCCAGGCCGGGCAGCACCACGAACAGGGTGGGCAGCACGATCAGGCCGCCGCCGCCGACCACCGCATCGACCCATCCGGCCGCCGTCGCCGCGGTCAGCAAGACCGCCCAGTCCGCAAGATTCACAGGGCGACCCAACCAGAAACCCCGGAGCAAGATCAAACGGTTGAGTGCCCAGGACAGGCCGACCCGAGGCCGCCCGCGGGCACGACCGTAGGGTGGACGGGTGCGCCGGTTCAGTTTGTGGCTGCGCGGCAAGCCGCTGATCACCGATTCCGTGGTGGCGCTGCTGCTGCTCACCATCGATGTGCTCGCCCTGAGCAACAGTCAGTACAAGCCGACCTACCTGGTCTTCAGTGTGCTGCTGCCGCTGCCGATCGTGTTCCGCCGCACCCACACCCGCGCCGCGGCGCTCGCGGTGGTGCTGCTGTCCATCGCGGCCTCACTGGTGCACGGGGCGGTCGGTGACACCTCCGTGCATCCGGCGCTGCTCGGGCTGGGCATCATGCTCTACACCCTGGTCGCGTATGTCGGCCGCCGCCAAGGTCTGCTCTACCTGGGCATCCTGCTGCTCGACAGCCTCATCTCGGCGGCCGCCATCGGTAAACCATCGGGCACCGACATCGCCTTCACCGCCCTCTATTACGCACTGTGCTGGACGCTGGCCGAATTCGTCGGCGCCCGCCACGCCTACGACGCCGAGGTCGCCGCCCGCCTCGCCGTCGCCGACTACGACCGCGAACGCCGCGCCCACGACGCGGTCGCCGCCGAACGCACCCGCATCGCCCGCGAACTGCACGACGTGGTCGCGCACGCGGTCAGCGTCATCATCGTGCAGGCCGACGGCGCCCGCTACGCCCTGCGCCACGACCCGGACACCGCCGAACAGGCACTCACCACCATCGCCGGCACCGGCCGCGACGCCCTGCGCGAACTGCGGCGCACCGTCGAACTGCTGCGCACCGAGCATGCGCCCGAACAACTTCCGCAGCACGGCACCGCCGGCATCGCCAAGGTCGTCGACATGATGCGCAGCGCGGGCCTGGACGTCTCCCTCGAACTCAGCGGCGAACTCGACACCGTCACCCCCGAGGTCAGCCTCGGGATCCACCGCATCGTCCAGGAATCGCTCACCAACACCCTCCGCCACGCCGGCGCCGACCCGCACGCCGACGTCCGCGTCACCCGCCGCGACGCCGACGTCCTGCTCGACATCACCGACTCCGGCGGCGCCCCCGTCGAACCCGCGACCACCCCCGGCGGCTGCGGATCCCCCAGCGCCCCAACCACACTCACCATTCTCCCGCCCCCGGCCCGCATCCCGGGCAGCGGCCTGGGCCTGGTCGGCATGCGCGAACGCATCGCCGTCCTCGGCGGCACCCTCACCGCGGGCCGAAATCCCCACGGCGGCTGGACCGTCCGCGCCACCATCCCCCTGGACCGCGACGTCCCCGACTGACCGGCTCCCACCTGCGACGACCAGATCGTCCCGCGATCGGCCCCGGCCCGCGCGCACCACCGCACCGGGCGGCCGGATAGGTTGTGGGGGTGCCGATCACCGTTCTCGTTGTCGATGACCAGGAGCTCATGCGGGCCGGACTGCGGATGGTGCTCGGTGCGCACCCCGACCTCGAGGTGGTGGGAGAGGCGGACAACGGGGCCACCGCCATCGCGCGGGCGGGGGAGCTGCGGCCCGACGTGGTGCTGATGGATGTGCGGATGCCGGTGACCGACGGGGTGACCGCGACGGCGCGGATCATCGAATCCGGGTGCGGGAGCCGGGTTCTGGTGATGACCACCTTCGATCTCGACGAGCACGCGCTGGGCGCGCTGCGCGCCGGGGCCAGCGGATTCCTGCTCAAGGACACGCCTCCGGAGGATCTGATCTCCGCGATTCGCAGTGTCGCCGCGGGGGATGCGGTGGTCTCGCCCAAGGTGACCAAGCGGCTGCTGGACCGCCTCATCGCCGAGGACCCGGCCGCCGGGCGCGATCCCCGCGTCCTCGATGTGCTCACCGCCCGCGAACGCGAGGTCCTCGAGCACATCGCCGCCGGGCGCTCCAACGCCGAGATCGCCGGCGCGCTGTTCCTGTCCGAGGCCACGGTGAAGACCCACGTCGGCCGGGTGCTCACCAAACTCGGCCTGCGCGACCGGGTGCAGGCCGTGGTGCTGGCCTACGAGACCGGGTTGGTGCGGCCGGGCAGCGCCTAGCCGGTGTGACCGGCGACGCATCCGGGAGAAAAACCGCGCGGTCGCGCGTTGCACGGGTAGATCGATCGAAAGGATCGCCCGATGCCTGCCCTGTTGTTCCTCGCCTGGTTCGTCGCCGAGATCGCCACCCTCGTCGTGGTCGGCCACTTCATCGGCGTGTTCCCGACCATCCTGCTGCTGCTGGCGGGCTCGGCCGTGGGTCTGGTGCTGGTGCGCTCGCAGGGTCGGCGCGTGTTCCAGAGCTTCCGCCGCGCCGCCCGCGGTGAACTCGAACCCAGCACCGCCGTCGCCGACGGCGCCCTGGTCGCGGTCGGCGCGGTCCTGATGTTCGTGCCGGGACTGCTCACCACTGCGCTGGGTCTGCTGGCCCTGCTGCCCTTCACCCGTTTCCTGTTCCGCCCGGTCGTGGCCGCCTTCGCCGCCCGCCGCCTGAGCCGCGTCGCCACCGCGGTCGGCCCCTACGGCTACCGCAATGTCGTCATCGACCCCGACGGCGAGGTCATCGACGCCACCGTCGTGACCGAGTACTACGACGACGGCCAGGGCAACGGGTACAAGATGATCGACCCCCGCTGACCCACAGCGCCTTTCCTCACCCCGGTGTGTCCCGGCCTCAGAGCCGGTCGCGCACCGGGGTGATGACGTTGTCGACCAGCCAGGTGGCCACCTTGTCGGGATAGGGCGCCCGCAGGCTGAGCACGATGTGGGTGAAACCCGCGCCGATCAGATCCAGCACCGTGCCGCGGGTGCCCGCCGGGTCGTCGTAGTCGACGATGTACTGCACCGACCGGGTCAGTTGCGCCGCATCTCGCCCGAGCTCGGCGCAGTGCGCGTCCAGTGTCCGGGAGCGCTCGGCGAGGAAGTCCAGGCCGTTGTGCGGCGGGCCCGGAATGTTCCACAGATCGGCGTGCTCGGCGACCAGCCGCAGCGTGCGGTCACCCCAGCCGCCGATCAGCAGCGGCGGGCGGCGGACCGGTTTGGGTTCGTTGCGATTGCCGCGCAGCGTGTAATAGCGGCCGTGGAAGTCGAATTCCGGCTCGCTCCACATCTTTTCGAGGATCTCGATGGTCTCGGCCAGCCGGGCCAGGCCCTCGCCGGGCGAGACCATCGGCAGACCGTACGCCGCGTACTCGGCCTCGGCCGGATTCGGGCCCGCGATGCCGCCGGTATCGGCGGGCTGGCGGGTGCCGCCGACCCCGAGACCCATGATCAGCCGGCCCCCGGCGACCGCGTCGACCGTGCTCGCGATCTTGCCGAGCACCGCCGGTTCGCGAATCCGGTTGCTGGTCACCAGCACTCCCAGCCGCAGCCGCCGGGTGCGGGCGGCCAGGGCCGCGAGCAGGGTCCAGCCCTCGAGGATCGGACCGTCCGCGGGCCCGGCCAGGGGCAGCAGGTGATCCCACAGCCAGGCGTCCGCGATCTCCGGCAGGGTGTCGGCCTCCTCCCAGACCCGCAGGATGTCGGTGTACGCGACCCGCATGGGCGTGGTCTTCAGGCCGAATTCGATATCCATCACTTCATCAATACTACTGATGATCAGCATCGCTGACTATCAGTAGACGGTACGATCGGCGACATGGCCGCCCCCGACCCCGACGACGTGCTCCGCTCCCGCCTCGGCTACCTGCTCAAACAGGCGTACCACCGGTTGGCCGAGGAAATCGGAACCGCCCTGCGGCCCTTGGGAATCGACAGCCGGGAACTGGCCGTCCTGGTCCTGCTGGACGCCACCGACACCCCGCTCTCGCAGCTGGACGCGGCCCAGCGCCTCGGCATCGACCGCACCACCATGACCCAGTTCGCCGACACCCTCGAGGACAAGGGCCTGCTCGCGCGGCGGCGCAGTCCCGAGGACCGGCGCAAGAACATCGTCGAACTCACCGCCGACGGCCACGCCCGGCTGGCCGCGGCCGAACGGGTCCGAGCCGAGGCCGAGGCGAGATTCCTCGCACCGCTCGGTGACGGTGGCCCGGGCCTGATCGACACGCTGCGCACCCTGACACGCTGAACCCGGTGATGCGGTGACGGGCGCGTCGCGGGCGTCGGGCAGACTGGAGACCCGTGAGTACCCAGTTGCTTGTCGGCGGTCGTATCTACAGTTCGAGCAATCCTGACGCGACGGCCATGGCCGTCAGTGACGGGACCGTGGTGTGGGTGGGGCTGGACAAGCCGGGGCGGGCATTGCATCCGGACGCCGAGATCATCGAGCTGGACGGGGCGTTCGTGGCCCCCGGGTTCGTGGACCCGCACGTACACGTGACCGGGCTGGGGCTGACGCTGACGGGACTCGATCTGGCACAGGCCCGTTCGCTGGAGGAATGTCTGCAGCTGGTGCGGGAGTTCGCCGCCGCGCACCCGGACGGGGTGATCCTCGGCGAGGGCTGGGACGAGACCACCTGGGCCGGCGGACGACCGCCGGCCCGCGAGGAGATCGACGCCGCCGCACCGGGACGCCAGGTGTATCTGGCTCGCGTGGACGCACATTCGGCGGTGGCCTCGACCGCACTGCTGGACGCGGTACCCGGAATCACCGAGGCGACCGGGTTCACCCGCGGTGAGCCGCTGCGCGCGGATGCCCACCATCGCGTGCGCGGGGCCGCGCTGGGCGCGCTGAACCGGGCACAGCGGGATGCCGCCCGGCAGGTCGCGCTGGACGCGGCGGCCGCCAACGGCGTTGTGGCCGCGCACGAATGCGCGGGACCCGAGATCTCCGGTGCCGACGACGTGCGGGAACTCCTCGAATTCGGGCACGGCGTCGAGGTGCGCGCCTACTGGGGACAGGCCGTGCGCACCGCCGACGAAGCCCGCACCCTGGTCAAGGAACTCGGCGTGCACGCCCTCGGCGGCGACCTGTTCGTGGACGGGGCGCTCGGCTCGCACACCGCGTGGCTGCGCGAACCCTATGCCGACCGCGACACCACCGGCACCTCCTACCTCGACACCGAGGCCATCGCCGCGCACGTGCTCGCGTGCACCGAGGCCGGCATCCAGACCGGCTTCCACGTCATCGGCGACGCCGCCATGGACGCGGTCGTCGCCGGATTCGAGCGGGTCGTGGGCGAACTCGGCGGCCCGGCCGTCGCCTCCCGCGGGCACCGCCTCGAACACGCCGAGATGATGACCGCCGACCAGATCGGGAAACTCGCCGCCTGGGGCGTGATCGCCAGTGTCCAACCGGGTTTCGACGCCGCCTGGGGTGGACCGGACGGCATGTACGCCACCCGCCTCGGCGCCGGACGCGCCGCCACCCTCAACCCGTTCGCCGCCATGGCCGCCGCGGGTATCTCCCTCGCCATCGGCTCCGACGCGCCGGTCACCGCCCTGAACCCGTGGGAAGCCATCCGCGCCGCGGTCAACCACCGCACCCCGGGCCATCAGATCTCGCCGCGGGCCGCCTTCGCCGCGGCCACCCGCGGCGCCTGGCGCGCGGGTGGCGTCCGCGACGGTGTCGCCGGCACCCTGGTCCCGGGAGCCCCTGCCTCCTATGCCATCTGGGACGCTCGCGAGCTCGTCGTCGCGGCCGCCGCGGATACCGTGCAGCGCTGGTCCACCGACCCCCGCTCCCGCGTCCCCGGCCTCCCGCCCCTCACCCCGGACGCCACCCTGCCGCGCTGCCTGCGCACCGTGCACCGCGGAGTCACCATTCATGAAGCCTGAGCCCGACCCCGAGAACCGCACCGCCGCACCGTCTTCCACCGGACCGGCCACGCCGGATCCCGGACCTCGCGAGACCGACGGTCCCGGCGCCGAAGCACGGACCGGATCGGGACCATCGTCCGGCGATGCGGACACTGCCTCCGGGACCGCCGACGAGGGCCCGGATCGCGTGGCGACTGCCGGGGCCGGGCGTGACGGAGATCGCGCCGTCGGCGCGGCATCGGAAGGCGATGAGGGCGGCAGCATTTCGACGGTCGCGCGGGCCGGGGTCGAGTCCGCGCCGGAGTCCCGGCCGGGAGTGGCGGCGCGAGCGATCGCGGTGGCGACGGCACGCCCGTGGCTGACGCGGTTGCCGGCCGCGGCGGTGGCCGGGCTGCTGCTGTACGCGAGCTTCCCGCCCCGGACGCTGTGGTACCTGGCTCCGGTCGGGATCGCCGTGCTGACCCTCGCCGTGCGCGGAACCTGCCGGGCGCGTGGAGGATTCGGATTCGGGTTGGTGGCCGGGCTGGCGTTCTTCCTGCCGCTGCTGCCGTGGACCGGGATCTATGTCGGTCCGGTGCCGTGGCTCGCCCTGTCGACCGTGTGCGCCCTGTATGTCGGATTGTTCGGGCTGCTGACGCGATGGGTGGCGACGCTGCCCGGATGGCCGCTGTGGGTGGCGACCGTGTGGTCGCTGACCGAGTGGGCGCGGGCCAGCTTCCCCTTCGGCGGGTTCCCTTGGGGCAAACTGGCTTTCGGGCAGGCCGACGGGTGGTATCTGCCCTTCGCGATGGTGGGTGGCGCGCCGCTGGTGAGCTTCGCGGTGGCGCTCACCGGCACCGGGCTGGCGTGGCTTGCGGTGAGTTTGCTGCGCCGCTTCGCATCGGCCGCGGAGGCGAGCGGTGAGCCGGTCGCGGCCGCCTCGGATTCTCCCAGATCGGGGGCTATCCGTCCCACATCCTGGAACCGGATTGTTGCTGCGGCAATGCTTGTCGCTATAGTTCCCCTCACCGGAGTGATCCTCCGGACCGCGCTGCCCGGCCCGGAGGACGGCAACCGGCCGATCACGGTCGCCGCCATCCAGGGCAGCGTGCCGCGCCTGGGCCTGGACTTCAATGCCCAGCGCCGCGCGGTTCTCGACAATCACGTCAAGCGCACCGAGGAACTGGCCCGCGACATCGCGGCCGGCCGGGCCCCGCAACCGGACGTGGTGATCTGGCCGGAGAACTCCTCCGATATCGATCCGCTGCGCAATGCCGATGCGGCCCAGGAGATCTCGCAGGCGTCCAAGGATGTGAAGGCCCCCATCCTGGTCGGCGCGGTGCTCGTCAACGACGACCGCACCACCACCAACTCGGTCATCGTCTGGAACAGCGACGCCGGACCGGGGGAGCGGCACGACAAGAAGATCATCCAGCCCTTCGGCGAATACCTCCCGTACCGCAACTTCTTCCGGCACTTCTCCCAATACGCGGACCGCGCAGGCTATTTCGTCCCCGGTACGGGCGACGGCGTGGTGCACGCCCAGCCGTTCACCGGCGGCGCCCCGATCGCCATCGGCGTGGCCACCTGCTACGAGGTGGTCTTCGACCGCGCCTTCGAGGAGTCCGTGCGCGCCGGCGCGCAGCTGCTCGCGGTCCCGTCCAACAACGCCACCTTCGGCCGCAGCGAGATGACCTATCAGCAGCTGGCCATGTCGCGGGTGCGCGCGGTGGAACACGGGCGCGCGGTGGTGGTCTCGGTGACCACCGGCGTCAGCGCCATGATCACCGCCGACGGCGTGATCCGGCAGCAGACACCGCAATTCGAACCTGCGGCGCTGGTAGCGACGTTGCCGTTGCGGAACAATACGACATTTGCCACTCGTTTAGGCCCCGCGCCCGAGGCGATCGTGTGTATCCTGGCCGCTGCTGCCACCGCGGCAGCGCTGATCCGGCGTCGGGCTGTGCGCGCGTGACTCCGATCGACCGGATCTGATCCCGGAGGCTTTTCCGGCGTAGTACCCGCGGGCACGTGTGAGAGGGCCGTCCCGCGTCGGCGCGGCATTTTCGCCAGTTCATTGCCATGGCTTGTTGGAGTCTCCGGTCTGTCTGTGGTCGTGCGGTTTCCTTAGGCGAGTTAAGCGATCCTAGCGAGGTTTGCTATGGGGTAACTGAACTTAATCTTCGCGCCGTCAACGCCCGTTCGTTGCGGACAACTCGAGATCACCACCGATCCGCTCGGCGGGATGCTCCGAATCATAGGACGTGGATCACGTCCTACGGCTCGCGCATGCGCGCGATCGCCGGGCCATCGGGGCGGACCGTGATCGATTTTCGGGGCTCGGGGAGTTGCGTCTACAGCGGCAGAACGGAGTTTTTTGATGAGTTCATTGGCCACCGACCGTGTCGACCAATGTTCTTCTGGTGAATTCTCGGCTCAACCTTTCGCGCTCTCTCCCGCGCAGTCGGCTCTCTGGTACGCCCAGCGCATCCGGCCCGACATCCCCCTCACCATCGCGCAATACGTCGAGATTCACGGCGACCTGGACGTCGGCCGCCTGCTGTACGCCATCGAGCGCTACGGCGCCGAGAGCCAAGTCGGCCACGTGCGCCTGATCGAGATCGACGGGGTGCCGCACCAGCTGGTGGACTACCACCGGCGGCCCGGCTGGGCCCGCTACGACCTGCGCGCCGAGACCGATCCGCGCGCCGCGGCCCTCGCCTGGATGAACGAGCACGCCAGCTCGCCCATCGACATCGAGCACGACCCGCTCACCACCAATGTGGTGCTGCAGGTCGGCGACTCCGACTGGATCTGGTACAGCCGCGGCCACCACATCGTCATCGACGGCTACGGCGCCATGAACGCCACCACCCGCGCCGCGGAGATCTATACGGCCCTCGAAGCCCATGACGAGCCGGCCGACTCCCGGGCCACCCCGCTGGCCACCATCTACTCCGACGAGAACCGCTACCGGGAGACCAGCCGCTTCGTCACCGACAGCGACTACTGGCGCCAGCAGCTCGACGGCGCCGGCGAGCCGATCACCCTGTCCAGCAACGGAATGCTGCCGGCGGTGTCCGACGCCGGCCGCCGCAGCGCGACCGGCGTGCTCGCCGATGACGCCCAGGCCGCCGTCGAGGCCGCCGCGACTGCCTCCGGCTCCAACAGCTCCGCGCTGTTCGTGGCCGCCCTGGCCGCTTACGTGCGGGCCGTCACCGGCACCCAGGACGTGGTGCTGAGCCTGCCCGTGTCCGCGCGCACCACCGTGGCGCTGCGCCGTTCCAGCGGTGTGGTCTCGAACGTGGTGCCCATCCGCGTGCAGTTCACCGACACCCACACCGTCGCCGACACCGTGCGCGCGGTCGAGCTGCAGATCACCGGCGCCCTGCGCCACCAGCGCTATCGCAGCGACGACATCCGCCGGGACTGTGGCTATTCGCGCGACGCCCGCGGTTTCTTCGGCCCCATGGTCAACCTCATGCTCTTCCACAGCGAGCTGAAGTTCGGCAGCCTGATGGGCGCCATCAACGTGCTGTCCACCGGCCCGGTCGAGGACCTGTCGATCAACCTCTACAACGGCCTCGGCGATCGCATCCACATCGACTTCGAGGCCAACCCGCGCCTCTACAGCGATGCCGAACTCGCCGCGCACCACGACCGGCTGCTGGATTATCTGGCCCGCTTCGTGTCCGCCGACCCGGAGACGCCGGTCGCCGACATGCCGGTGCTCACCGATCCGGAACGCGAACGCGTCCTGCACGAGTGGAATTCGACCCAGGTGGCCCGCCAGGAGGGCACCCTGGCCGGGCTGTTCGCCGACCGGGCCGCCGCCTCCGCCGATCAGATCGCGCTCGACTTCGAGGGCGAGACCCTCACCTACGCCGCCTTCGACGAGCGCACCAACCGGCTGGCCCGCGAACTCATCACGCGCGGCGCGGGACCCGACACCCTGGTCGGCCTGGCCGTCCGGCGCAGCCTCGACCTGCTGGTCGGCATGTACGCCATCGTCAAGGCGGGCGCCGCCTACCTGCCCATCGACCCCGACCACCCGGCCGACCGCATCGAGGCCATCCTCGACCAGGCTCGGCCGCTGTGCGTGCTCACCGCGTCGCGCGACAGCCTCGACATGCCCGGCACCGCACCGCGATTCGACATCGACACCGCGGATGCGTCGCGGCACCCGGGCCGCCCGGTCACCGATACCGATCGGACCGCGCCGCTGCGTCCCGACCACCTCGCGTACGTCATCTTCACCTCCGGTTCCACCGGCACGCCCAAAGGCGTCGGCGTCACCCACGCCGCCATCGTGAACCGGCTGCGCTGGATGCAGGACGCCTACCCGCTCGACTCCTCCGACGTGGTGCTGCAGAAGACCCCCGCCACCTTCGACGTCTCGGTGTGGGAGTTCTTCTGGCCCTTGCAGATCGGGGCCCGCCTGGTCATCGCCGCCCCCGACGGGCACCGCGATCCCGCGTATCTGGCCCGCGTCATCGCCGAGAAGGGCGTCACCACCGCGCATTTCGTGCCGTCCATGCTGTCGGTGTTCCTCACCGACACCGATGTGCGGGGCTGCACCGGACTGTCACGGGTCTTCTGCTCCGGTGAGGCGCTGCCCGCCGCCACCGTCGCCGAATTCCACGCCGCCCTCGGCAGCGGCGCCGACGCGCCGCAGCTACACAACCTGTACGGCCCGACCGAGGCCGCCGTCGACGTCACCGCCTGGCACTGCACTCCGGGCAGCACCGACGTCCCGATCGGCTCGCCCATCTGGAACACCCGCACCTATGTGCTGGACGCCCGGCTCCAGCCGGTCGCCCCGGGCGTCGTGGGCGAGCTGTACCTGGCCGGCGTCCAGCTGGCCCGGGGCTATGTGGGCCGAGGCGCCCTCACCGCCGACCGTTTCGTGGCCAACCCGTTCACCCCCGGCGCCCGCATGTACCGCACCGGCGACCTGGTGCGCTGGCGCGGCACCGGCGCCGCCGGCGTCCTGGAATACCTGGGCCGCAGCGACTTCCAGATCAAGGTGCGCGGCCTGCGTATCGAACTCGGCGAGATCGAGGCCGTCCTGCTGGCCGACGCCCGCGTCGCGCGCGCCGTGTGCGTGGCCCGCCGCGGCCGCAGCGGGGACGAGCTCATCGCCTACGTCGTGCCCGCCCCCGGCGCGGGCGACCTCGACGCGTCCGACCTCACCGCCACGGTGCGCCGGACCCTGCCCAGCTACATGGTGCCGTCGTACCTCATGGTGCTGGACGAGCTACCGCTCAGCGCCAACGGCAAGGTGGACCGCAAGGCGCTGCCCGCACCCGATGCGGGCGCCCGCCGCCCGGCCCGGCCCGTCGCCGCCCCGCGCACCGCCATGGAACACCAGCTCACCGGCATCTTCGCCGAGGTGCTCGGCACCGACGAATTCGACGTCGAGGACAGCTTCTTCGACCTCGGCGGCAACTCGCTGACCGCCGCCCGGGCGGTCGCACGCGTGAACGCGGCCCTCGGCGCGTCGCTCACCATCCGCGATCTGTTCGAAACCTCCACCATCACCGCGCTCGCTACCCGGCTCTCGGCCGCGGAGCCGGAGAACACCTCCCCGAAACTGGTGGCCGGGCAACGGCCGCAACAGCTTCCGCTGTCGCTGGCCCAGCAGCGGCTGTGGATCCTCAACCGGTTCGCCGAGCACGCGGCGGCCTACAACATGGCCTTTGCGGTGAAACTGACCGGGCCCCTGGATATTCCGGCGCTGCGGGCCGGCCTGGTGGATGTGCTGGAACGGCACGAGAGCCTGCGCACCACCTTCCCCGACACCCCCGACGGGCCCTGCCAGCTGGTGCACCCGGCCTCGGAGATCCCGCTCACCCTCGATCCCATCGACGCCACCGGCGAGGACGCGGTCGCGCTGGCGAGCGAATTCGCCGGGTACGGCTTCGATCTGCGCAGCCAGGCCCCGGTCCGGGTGGCGCTGTACGCCATCGGGCCCGACACCCACCTGTTCCTGGTGGTGCTGCACCACATCAGCGGCGACGGCTGGTCCATCGCCCCGCTGAGCCGCGACATCATCACCGCGGTCGCCGCCCGCGCCCAGGGCGCGGCGCCGCGGTGGACGCCGCTGCCGGTGCAGTACGCGGATTTCGCACTGTGGCAACGGGAACTGCTCGGCGACGAGGCCGACCCGGCCAGCGCCCTGGCCCGGCAGCTCGCCTTCTGGCGCGCCGCGCTCGCCGACCTGCCCGACCAGCTGGACCTGCCGATGGACCGCCCCCGCCCGCGGCACCGCAGTACCGCCGGCGGCACCGTCGAGTTCGACATCTCCGCGCAGACCCGCCGGGCCCTGGCCGGGGTTGCCGCCGCACGCGGGGTCAGCACCTTCATGGTCCTGCACGCCGCGCTGGCCGCGGTGCTCGCGCGCCTGTGCAACACCACCGACATCGTGATCGGCACGCCGATCGCCGGGCGCAGCGATCCGGCGCTCGACGATCTGGTCGGTATGTTCGTCAACACCCTCGTGCTGCGCACCCGGGTGGACCCGGCCGCCGGGTTCGACCGCATGCTCGCCGAGGTCCGCGAAACCGACCTCAATGCCTTCGCCAATGCCGACGTGCCGTTCGAGCGGCTCGTCGAGGTGGTCAATCCCGAGCGCTCCGCCGCCCGGCACCCCCTGTTCCAGGTGATGCTGTCCTACGACAGCAACCCCGAGCTGGATGTCGACCTGCCCGGCGTGGAGACCGAGGTGGTGCCCCTGGCCACCGACGTCGCCAAGTTCGATCTGCAGCTGACCGTCCAGGAACCGGCCGGAGTCCCCGCCGAGGACGCCGGACTCATCGCCGAATTCGGTTATGCCGCCGACGTTTTCGACCGGACCACGGTGGAGGCCATCGCGCGGCGCTTCGGCGCGCTCCTGGCCGCCGCGGTCGCCGACCCGTCCACCCCGGTCGGCGACCTGCCGCTGCTGGACGTCCGGGAGATCGCGAAGCTGGTGCCCATCGTCGGTTCCCCCGCGGTGCCCAGCATCACCCTGGCACGGCTGCTCAGCGACACCGCCGAGCGGGTGCCCGACGCGGTCGCGGTCCGCTACCTGGGCGTCGACACCACCTACCGGGAGCTCGACGAACGCTCGAACCGCCTGGCGCGGGTGCTGATCGAGCACGGCGCGGGCCCGGAGGTGGTGGTGGCGATCGCGCTGCCGCGCAGCCTGGAGAGCATCCTCGCGGTGTGGGCGGTGGCCAAGACCGGTGCCGCGTACGTGCCCGTCGACCCCGACTATCCGGCCGACCGCATCGCCCACATGCTCGCCGATTCCGGCGCCATGCTCGGCATCACCAATGCCGAACGGCGCGAGAACATGCCGACCACCTGGCCCGGCAACCGGGGCCGCCACCGCAAGAGCTACGTCGACTGGCTGCTGCTCGGCTCCGAGCAGCTCACGCAGGAGTGCGCGCAGTTCCCCGACACCCCGGTCACCGACGCGGACCGGCACCACCCGCTGCGCATCGGCGGGCCGGCCTACCTGATCTACACCTCCGGTTCCACCGGCAAGCCCAAGGCCGTCGTGGTCACCAATGCGGGCATCGCCTCGCTGGCGCACGAGCAGATGCACCTGTTCAAGGTCACCGATTCGGCTCGCACCCTGCACTTCTCGTCGCCCAGCTTCGATGCGTCGGTGCTGGAACTGCTGCTCGGTTTCGCGGCCGGGGCCACCATCGTGGTGGTGCCCGCGGGCGTCTTCGGCGGCGCCGAGCTGGCTCGCATCCTGCGCGAGGAGCACGTGACGCACGCCTTCGTCACGCCCGCGGCCCTGGCCACCGTGCCCGCCGCCGACCTGCCGGAGCTGGAGGCCGTCATCGTCGGCGGCGAGGCCTGCCCCGAGGACCTCGTCGAGGTCTGGACCGCACCGGATTCCCGGCCCGGCCGCCCGGCGCGGCGCATGCACAACATGTACGGGCCCTCCGAGGCCACCGTCGCCGCCACCGCCACCGGGCCCATGCTCGCGGGGCAGCCGGTGCCGATCGGCGGGCCCGTGCGCGGTATGCGGCTGTTCGTGCTCGACGGCCGCCTGCACCCGGTGCCGCCGGGCGTGGCGGGTGAGCTGTACCTGTCCGGTCCCGGCCTGGCCCGCGGCTACCTGGGCCGGCACGGCCTGACCGCGCAACAATTCCCGGCCAACCCGCACGGACGGCGCGGCGAACGCATGTATCGCACCGGCGATCTCGTGGTCGCCGACCGGGCGGGACAGCTGCGCTTCCTGGGCCGGGCCGACGATCAGATCAAGATCCGCGGCTTCCGCATCGAACTGCGCGAGATCGACCACGTGCTGGCCGCGCATCCGGGAGTCACCTTCGCGCTCACCGTCGTTCACCACGACGAGCGCGGAATCCCACGTCTGGTCGCCTATCTCACCGCCGACACCGACATCGACCCGGCCGCGGTGCTCGAGACCGCGCGCGGACGGCTGCCGGGTTACATGGTGCCCGCCGCGCTCACCGTGCTCGACGCCGTACCGGTCTCCCCGACCGGCAAGCTGGACCGCAAGGCGCTGCCCGCACCGGAGTTCGTGGCCGCCGCGCCCACCCGCGCCCCGGAAACCGAACTGGAGCAACAGGTCGCGCTGATCTTCGGCAGTGTGCTGGGCGGCCTCATGCCGGGTGCGGACGACAACTTCTTCGAGATCGGCGGCAACTCGCTGCTGGCCACCCGCCTGACCTCGGCCCTGCAGGGCCAGTTCGGGGTGGAGCTGCCGGTGCGCGACATCTTCGAGCTGCCGACGGTGGCCGGGGTGGCCGCACGGCTGGCGGAAGCGCCCCGGGCCGAGCGGGTAGCGCTGGCTGTGCATACGCCGCGCCCGGAGCGCGTGCCACTGTCGTTGCCGCAGCAGCGACTGTGGTTCCTCAACAGATATTCCCCCGAATCCAGCGCTTACAACATCGCATTCGTGCTGCGGATCGATGGCGATCCGGACATCGACGCGTTGCGGGCGGCGCTGGCCGACGTGGCCGAGCGCCACGAGGTGCTGCGCACCGTCTTCCCGGAGGACGCCCAGGGCGCCTACCAGGTCGTGCTGGACACCGCACGGTGCCTGCCGATGCTGGACGTGGTCGAGACCGACGAGGTGGGCGCGCGCCACGCCCTGCGCTCGCTGGCGCGGCGCGGCTTCGACCTGACCCGCGAGATCCCGCTGCGAATGACCTTGCTGCGCACCGGAACCCGCCGGCACCTGCTCGGCATCGCGCTGCACCACATCGCCGCCGACGGCTGGTCGCTGGGCCCGCTGACCCGGGACCTGGCCATCGCCTACACCGCCCGCCACGGCGGTGCGGCCCCCACCTGGACGCCGCTGCCGGTGCAGTACGCCGACTTCAGCCTGTGGCAGCGCGCGATTCTCGGCACGGAGGACGACGCCGAGAGCGCCGCCGCCACCCAGCTGGCCTACTGGCGTGACGCGCTGGCCGAGCTGCCCGGGGAACTGCCGCTGCCCTACGACCGGCCCCGCCCGGCCGAACCCACCCACCGGGCCGGATCGGTGCGGTTCGAGGTGCCCGAAGCCGTGCAGCGCAGGCTCGCCGAGGTCGCCCGGGCACACGGCGTCAGCGTGTTCATGGTGCTGCGCTCCACGCTCGCCGTGCTGCTGCGCGTGGTCACGGGCGGCCGTGACGTGATCGTCGGCACCCCGGTGGCCGGGCGGACCGACACCCGCCTCGACGATCTGGTCGGCATGTTCGTCAACACGCTGATCCTGCGCTCGGATGTGGACCCCGACCGCGGCTTCGCCGAACTGCTGCAGGCCGACCGCGACACCGAACTGGCCGCCATGGCGCACGCCGAGGTGCCCTACGAGCGGGTCGTGGAGGAATTGCAGTCCGCTGACGCCGGGCAGCGCCGCTACGGCGCGAGCCCGCTGCTGCAGGTCGCGCTGACCGTGCAGGACACCCCGGTGCCCGCGCTGCGGCTGCCCGGATTGTCGCTGCAGGCCGAGGAACTCGATATCGCGCTGGCCAAGTTCGATCTGGAGCTGCGGGTGCTGCCCGGCGCGGGCGAGGACCAGCGGGCCTTCGAATTCGTCTACGCCGCCGAGCTTTTCGACCAGTCGACGGTCGGCATCCTGGCCGAGCGCCTGGTCAAGGTGTTCGGCGCCGTCACCACCGACGCGCACGTGCGCATCCGTGACATCGACGCGCGCACCGAACTCGAGCACGACATGCTCACCCCGGCCTGGGGCCCCACGCCGGAGCCCCAGTGCAGCCTGGCGGCCTACTTCGCGGCCACCGCGCACCTCCATGCCGACCGGGTGTTCCTGCGGCTCGACGACACCGAGCTCACCTACCTGGAATCCGACGTGTATTCGAACCGCTTGGCGCGGGCGCTCATCCACCGCGGCCTGGGCCCGGGTGACCGGGTCGCGCTGGGCCTGACCCGGTCGGTGGAGTCGGTGCTGACGGCGCTGGCCGTCACCAAGTGTGGCGCGGCGTTCGTGCCGGTGGACCCCAACTATCCGGCGGACCGGGTGCAGCACATGCTCGCCGACTCCGGCTGCCGGGTGGGTGTCAGCATGACCGAGCACGCCGACCGGCTCCACGCCGCCGACGGCGCCGACAGCGTGGAGTGGCTGCTGCTCGACGACGCCGTACTGCTCGACGAGCTCGAGGTCCTCGACGACGGGCCGATCACCGATGCCGAGCGCACCGGCACCCTGTGGACCACGGATCTGGCGTACATCATCTACACCTCCGGCTCGACCGGAAAACCCAAGGGCGTGGCCGTCACCCACGGCGGCCTGTCCAATTTCGCCGACGAGGTCCGTGAGCGCGCGCGGGTCGACCGGGACTCGCGGCCCATGCACTTCTCGTCCCCGAGCTTCGACGCCTCCGTCTACGACCTGCTGTTCGCGATCTGCGCGGGCGCGACCATGGTCATCGCCCCGCCCGACGTGTACGGCGGCGACGAACTGGCCGAGCTCATGGAACGCGAACGGGTCAGCCACACCTTCATGACCCCGGCCGCGCTGGCGACCATCGACCGGGACCGCTGGCCGCTACCGCACCTGCGCGCGATCATGGTCGGCGGCGAGGCCGTGGGACCGGAACTGGTGGCGCGCTGGGCCCCCGGCCGCCTGATGTTCAACGTGTACGGCCCGACGGAGACCACCATCGTGGTCACCATCTCCTCGCCGCTGCGGGTCGGCGAGCCCATCACCATCGGCAACCTGGTCCGTGGCGCCCGCGCCGTGGTCCTGGACGAGCGCCTGCGCCCGGTCCCGGTCGGCGTGCCCGGCGAGCTGTACATCGGCGGACAGGGTTGTGCGCGCGGCTATTTCGAGCGGTTCGAGCTCACCGCCTCCCGGTTCGTCGCGGATCCGTACGGCCCGGCGGGCTCTCGCATCTACCGCACCGGCGATGTGGTGCGCTGGACCCGCGACGGTGACATCGTCTACCTGGGCCGCAGCGACCACCAGGTGAAGCTGCGCGGTTTCCGTATCGAGCTGGGCGAGATCGACGGCGTGCTCACCGCCCACCGCGCGATCCGCTTCTCCCACACCGAGGTTCGCGAGATCGCGGGCGCGCGCCGCATCGTGTCGTTCGTGCTGCCCGTGGACCACGCCGCCGCACCCGATCTCGAGGAGCTGCGCGCGCACTGCGCCGAGCACCTGCCGGCGCACATGGTGCCCAGCGCCCTCGCCCTGCTCGACCACATTCCGCTCACCCCGGTCGGCAAGCTCGACCGCGAGGCGCTGCCGCAGCCCACGGCCGTCGTCGCCGGGGTCTCGCGGGAACCGGAGACCGACACCGAACGCCTGGTCGCCGAGGTGATGGGGGAGCTGGTCGGTGCCGAGGCCCTGGGCGCGGACGACAGCTTCTTCGAAGTCGGCGGAAACTCGCTGCTGGCCACCCAATTGGTGGCCCGGCTGGCCACCGTCACCGGGGTGCGGGTGGAAGTGCGGTCGGTCTTCGCCGCGCCGACCGTGGCCGGACTCGCCGCGGCCCTGGACGCCGGATCCTCCTCGGCGGATCTGCGGCCGGAACCGCGCCGGCGCACCCGGCCCGCGCGGATCCCGCTCTCCGCGGCCCAGCGGCGGCTGTGGTTCCTGGAGAAGTTCAACGCCGGCGAGCACGGAGAAGCGCTGGGTGCCTACAACGTTCCGGTCGCCCTGCGCCTGCACGGTGAGCTGGACATCCCGGCACTGCGCGCGGCCCTGCACGCCGTGCAGGACCGTCACGAGACCCTGCGCACCGTCTTCCCGGAGATCGACGGCGAACCCTGCCAGCGGATCCTGGAGCCGGGCGAGGGGGCGGTCGGGCTGCCGGTGCGGACGGTCGCCGCGGACGAGGTGCCCGGCGAGATCCGCCGCGTCACCGCCGGCGGTTTCGACCTGGCCACCAGCGTGCCGGTGCGCGCGGCCCTGCTGCGCCTGACCGGCAGCAAGACCGAACACGTGCTGGTGCTGGTCGTGCACCACATCGCCATGGACGGCTGGTCGCTGCAGCCGCTGGCCGCCGATGTGGCCGCCGCCTACCGGGCGCACACCGGCAAGCAGACCCCGGAATGGCCCGAACTGCCCATCCAGTACGCCGATTACACGCTGTGGCAGCAGGATGTGCTGGGGCGCGAGGACGATCCGGACTCGGTGATCAGCCGCCAGCTCGACTACTGGCGGCGCGCCCTCGACGGCATCCCGGAACGGCTCTCCGTTCCCGCCGACCGGCCGCGGCCGCCGGTGCCGACCTACCGGGGCGGCACGGTGGAGTGCAAGCTCGACGCGTTCACCCACCGCGAATTGCAGGCGCTGGCAGCCGAACACGGCGTCACCATGTTCATGGTGCTGCACGCGGCACTCGTCGCACTGCTGCATCGCCTGACGCACGACGACGACATCACGGTCGGCACACCCATTGCGGGACGCGGACATCCGGCGCTGGACCGCCTGGTGGGCATGTTCGTCGGCACCCTGGTGCTGCGCACCCACATCGACGGCGGCGCCGCGTTCGGGGACCTGCTACGTGCGGTCCGCGACACCGATCTGGAGGCCTTCGCCCACGCCGATGTACCGTTCGAGCGCCTGGTCGAGGTGCTGAATCCGGTGCGCTCCCAGGCGCATCACCCGATGTTCCAGGTCATGCTGTCGGTGCAGAACCAGCCCGCGCGGGTGCTGGAGCTGCCGGCCATGCGCATCGAGGCCGACGACGCCGACCCGGGCATCGCCAAGTTCGACCTGCAGTTCACCCTCACCGAATCCTGGACGCCGCGCCGCGAACCCGACGGCATCACGGTGTCGGTGAACTACGCCTCCGACCTGTTCGAGGCGGCGACCGCGCAGCGGCTGGCACAGCGGTTCGTGCGGCTGCTGGCCGCGGCCGCCGCGCATCCGGCCACCGCCGTGGGCGATCTGGACGTGCTGGACTCGGCCGAATGGTCGGCGCTGGCGCCGGTCCGCGGCACCGAGCCCGGTCTGCCCATCACCTTCCCGGAGGTGTTCGAGGCCGCGGCCAACCTCAACCGGTCGGCCATCGCGGTCCGCTCGGACGGCACCCAGATCTCCTACGACGCTCTGGACCGCTGGACCAACCGGCTGGCGCGGGTGCTCATCGGCTACGGAGTGGGCCCGGAAACCTTGGTCGCCATGGGGATTCCGCGTTCGGCCGAATCGGTGGCGGTGATGCTGGCCATCGCCAAGGCCGGTGGCGCGTTCGTGCCCGTCGACCCGAACTACCCGGAGCAGCGCATCAGCCACATGCTGCTGGATTCCGGTGCGGCCGTGGGCATCACGCTCTCCGGCTATCGGGAGCGCATGCCCGACGCGGCCAACTGGACGATGCTGGACGCGCCGTCGTTCCGGCGCCGGGTGCTCGCCACCTCCGACGCGCCGATCCGCGACGCCGAACGCATCGTGCCGCTGCGCATGCACAACCCGGCCTACGTCATCTACACCTCCGGCTCCACCGGCATCCCCAAGGGCGTGGTCGTCACCCACGGCGGCCTGTCCAACTTCGCCGCCGAGACCGCGCAGCGCTTCGACGTCGGCCCCGATTGCCGGGTCCTGCACTTCGCCACACCGAGTTTCGACGCCGCCATGCTGGACCTGCTGCTCGCTCTCGGCGGGGCCGCCACCCTGGTGATCAGCCCGCAGGGTGTGGTCGGCGGGCAGGAACTGGGGCAGGTGTTCATCGAGGAGGGCATCACCCACGCCTTCATCACCACCTCGGCGCTGGGCACCGTCGATCCGGCCGGCGTGACCGCACTGCGGCACGTGCTGGTCGGCGGTGAGGCGCTGCCCCCGGACCTGGTCAGCCGGTGGGCCCCGGGCCGCAGGCTCTACAACGTGTACGGGCCGACGGAGACCACCATCGTCACGGTGATCTCGCACCCCATGACGCCCGGCGGGCAGATCACCATCGGCGGACCCATCCGCGGGGTCGGCGCGAGCGTGCTCGACGCGCGCCTGCACCCGGCCCCGGCCGGGGTCACCGGGGAACTGCACCTGGCCGGCGCGGCGCTGGCGCGCGGCTACCTGCGCCGCCCGGGCCTGACCGCACAGCGGTTCGTGGCCAACCCGTTCGGCAAGCCCGGTGAGCGCATGTACCGCACCGGCGACCTGGTCCGCTGGCTCGAAAGCGAGGGCGGCGCACGGGATCTGGAATACGTCGGCCGCACCGACCACCAGGTCAAGATCCGCGGCTTCCGCATCGAACTCGGCGAGATCGACACGGCGCTGGCCAAGCACCCGGAGGTGGAGTTCGCCACCACCATCGGGTACCGCACCCCGGCCGGCTCCACCGCGCTGGTGTCGTATGTGAAGCCGCGCACCGGAACCGCGCCCACCACCGCCGAGCTGACCGCGCACGTGGCCGAGCTGGTGCCCAACTACATGGTCCCGCAGTCGATCATGCTGCTGGACCGGGTGCCGCTGTCCCCGGTCGGCAAGCTCGACCGGAAGGCGTTGCCGGAACCGGTGTTCGCGGCCCGCGAGGGCTACCGGGCCCCCGCCACCCCGCTGGAGGAGGCGCTGTGCGCCGCCTTCGCCGATGTGCTGGGCGTCGAACAGGTCGGCGCCGACGACGGGTTCTTCGAACTCGGCGGCAACTCGCTGCTGGCCACCAAGGTGGTGGCCCAGCTGCGGGCGGGCGGCATCGACCTGCCGGTGCAGGCCATGTTCGGCGAGTCCACCCCGGCCGCCATCGCCGGGCGGCTCGCCGCCGCCGAGGGCGACGCGGGCGCCGCGCTGACCGCGGCCCTGGGCGCGGTGCTGCCGCTGCGTGCGGTCGCCGATTCCGGTGTGCCGCCGCTGTTCTGCGTGCATCCGGCCATCGGCCTGTCCTGGTGCTTCGCCGGGCTGCTGTCGCATCTGCCGCCGGAGCGGCCCGTGTACGGCCTGCAGGCCCCGCACGTGGCCGGGGAGGCTGGTCACCGCACCATCGCCGAGGCCGCGAAACACTATGTGGCGCACATGAAGTCGGTGCAGCCCACGGGCCCCTACCAGGTGCTGGGCTGGTCGCTGGGCGGGCTCATCGCCCACGAGATCGCCGTGCAGCTGCAGGAGGCCGGTGACGAGGTCGCGTTGCTGGCCATGATGGACAGCTACCAGCTGTCGGACCGGTGGCTCGAGGACGCGGTGCCGTCGGTGGCGGCCGTGGTCGCCGAATTCGGTTCCGACCTGCTCGGCGGTGACGCCGACATCGATTCGCGCCTGACGCTCACCGAGGCGGCCGAACTGCTCCGCGGGCGATCCGGGCCGTTCGCGGCGCTCACCGTCGAGCACCTGGAACGGCTCTACACCGGATACGAGAACGGCGCGGCGCAGGCGCACGGGTTCCGGCCCCGCGTCTTCGACGGTGATCTGCTGTTCTTCACCGCCGCCGACGACGAGATCAACCGGGCCGACCCGGACCGCTGTGCCGCGGCCTGGCAGCCCTACGTCACCGGTGCGGTGCACGACCAGCTGGTGCGCTGCACGCACGCCGGCATGACAACGCCCGAATCCCTCGCCGTCATCGGGCCGGTGTTGCGGGATCAGCTGGCAGCCATCCGAGCCCGGCGGGAGGGTATGCGATGAGTCTGGCCGTGGAAGTCCAAGGGCTGGTGAAGTATTACGGCAAGGTGCGGGTGCTGGACGGTATCGATCTCGAGATCCCGTCCGGCACGGTGATGGGCCTGCTCGGGCCCAACGGCGCGGGCAAGACCACTACGGTCCGCATCGTCACCACCCTGCTACGCCCGAGCGCGGGATCGGTGCACGTCGCGGGCGTGGACGTGCTGAAACATCCGGCCCGCGTTCGCACCCGGATCGGCCTGTCGGGCCAGTACGCGGCCATCGACGCCAACCTGTCCGGATTCGAGAACCTGCGCATGGTGGCCCGGCTGTACGGCATGAACCACAAGCGGGCGGCCGAACGCGCCACCGAACTGCTCACCGCCCTCGGCCTCGACCACGCGGCCGGGCGGCGGGCGGGCACCTACTCCGGCGGTATGGCCCGCCGGCTGGACCTGGCGGGGGCGCTGGTGTGCCGGCCCCCGGTGGTCGTGCTGGACGAGCCGACCACCGGCCTGGATCCGCGCGGTCGCCTCGACATGTGGCGTGTCATCGGCGAACTCGTCGACGACGGCACGACCGTGCTGCTCACCACCCAGTACCTGGAGGAGGCCGACCTCCTCGCCGACCGCATCACCGTCATCGACCGTGGGCGGGTCATCGCCCGCGGGTCGGCCGACGAACTGAAGACCTCCATCGGCGGCGACAAGCTCACGGTCACCCTCGCGCCCGGCCAGGATCCCGCCCCCGCACAGCAGGTGCTGGGTGAGGTGGGCATCGGCGAAGCCGAATTCGACGAGGGCGCCGACACGGTCACCGTGGTGGTCGGCGACGGCAGCCGCACCATGGTGGAGGCGCTGCGCCGCCTCGACGACGCCGGGGTGCACGTGGTCGACGCGGTCGTGGACCGGCCCACCCTCGACGACGTATTCCTTTCCCTCACCGGCAAATCCGGCGAACGCAAGCCGGACGTCCCCGCCCCCGAGTCTGTCCAAGAGGAGATCCTGTCGTGACGACCCTCCCCGCCGAACCGGAAGCTCCCGCGCCGCCCGAGGAGGAACAGGGCCGCCCCCGTGTCGAGGGACCCGTCATGCTGCTACCCCGGGTGGTGCGTGACTCGGCGATCGTGGCCTACCGCAACCTGCTGACCATCCTGCGGGTGCCCACCCTGCTGGTGACGGCCACCATCCAGCCGCTGATGTTCGTGTTCCTGTTCGCCTACATCTTCGGCGCGTCCCTGGGCGGCGGCCAGTACCGGGAGTTCCTGCTCGCCGGAATCTTCACGCAGACAGTCGCTTTCAATGCCGCGTTCACCACCGTCGGCCTGGCCAACGACCTGCACAAGGGCATCATCGACCGGATGCGGACGCTGCCCATGTCGCGGCTGGCGGTGCTGATGGGCCGCACCCTGTCGGACCTGGTGGTCAACATTCTGGCGCTGGCGGTGATGGTGGTCTGCGGGTACGTGGTCGGCTGGCGGATCAACGGGTCGATCATCGACGCGGTGCTGGCATTCGGGGTGATCCTGCTGTTCGCGTTCGCCATGTCGTGGGTCGGGGCGATCACCGGGCTCATGTCGCCCAGCGTCGAGGTGGCCCAGAGTGCCGGTCTCATCTGGCTTTTCCCGCTGACCTTCATCTCCTCGGCCTTCATCTCCGGGGAGACGCTGCCCGGCCCGCTGCGTACCGTCGCCGCCTGGAATCCGATCACCGCGGTGTCGGCGGCCGGGCGCAAACTCTTCGACAACGGCTCCCCGCCGTCGTTCGAACCGGCCACCGGCTGGCCTGCCGACCACTGCGTCGAATACTCCGTCTACTGTTCGCTGGCCATTCTGGCGATCTCGGTGCCGATCGCCCTGCTGCAGTACCGGAAGGTGGCCAGTCACTGAGCCGACAACACGGGAAGGGCCCCGCACCGGTGTGGTGCGGGGCCCTTCCCGTGTTGTCGCGGTGCTCAGCCGCGGCGGCGGGTCTTGAGCAGCTCCATGCGCTCCTGCAGGAGCTCTTCGAGCTCCTCCTTGCTGCGACGCTCCAGCAGCATGTCCCAGTGGGTGCGGGGCGGCTTGACCTTCTTGGGCTCCTGTGTGGTGCCCTCGAGCAGGATGCCCTCCTGGCCGTTGCGGCACAGCCAGGTCGGCGGGATTTCGGCGTCGTCGGCGAAGGGAACGTCGAATTCCTCGCCGTTGTCGGTGCGGTACCGCGCCATCCGACGCGGCGCCAGGTCGTGGTCGCGGTCGGTCTCGTAGCTCACCGCTCCGAGCCGAGACCCCCGGAGTACGCGATCTGCCATGAGTGCGGTCCCTTCTCGCCTGTCGGCAATGTTCTACATCAGTGTTTCTGCAGCTGCGCTACCTACTGTCAACGCAGCCGCGCACGTGTCGGTTCCCGTGGGAGAACCCTGCCATCCTACTCGTCCGGCGCGCCCACTCCGCCGCGGCGTGCCCTTGCGCCCGGTCGCGGCCGCAAACCGCTAATGTGACGGACCATGTCTCGACGCGTGCTGTCCTGCTGCCAATGGTGCGGGCGGGAGATCGCCGAATCGGAGATCGGACGCCGCCGGCGGTACTGCCGGCAATCGTGTCGCCAGCGGGCGTACGAACATCGAAACAGCGTGAAGGGCACCGGCATTCCCGAGGATTCGGTGGTGCTCAGTGCCCAGGAGGTCTCGGACCTGTCCGATCGCTGGTTCGCCGCCCGCTGCGCCGCCGAGGATGTGGCCACGGCGGTCGCGGAGGGCGCCGAGATGATCGAACTCGCCGATCTCACCGCGACATTGGTGGCGTTGACGCGCGAGGCGGAACGGCTGCGCTGACCGCGGCGTGGCGGCCGGCGGGCAGGGCGCGCACGCCCAGTGCGTAGACGAGGCCGATGCCGAGCGCGGTGACGGCGGCGACAAGGCCGAGGGCGGTGAGGGTTTCAACGTCGGGCCGGGTCACCGGCTGCCCGCGCAGCGCCTGCCACATCAGCAGCGCCACCAGAGCGGTGTAGCCGAGCGCCAGCACCCCGATCAGCCGGGTGCGGGTGCGCTCGGTGCGCAGCCATGTCACGGCCGGGGCGAGGCGGGCCAGCACGATGGCCGCCACGATGAGCAGTTGGATGCCGTGCAGGCCCGCGAAATGCGCGATCCGCATGTCGCCGCCCGCGGTGCTCCAATGGGTGATCGGCATGCCCTCGACACCGTCGCGGACGGCGGGCTGCCCGCTGACGAAGGTATGTCCCGCGCCCAGCCGGACCGGGTGCCCGTAGGCGTCGGTGGTCTGCTGCTGGCCGCTGAAGCCCATGGTGTAGCCCAGCGCCATGCCGAACACCGCGATGCCCAGGCCCGCGCGGATGGCCAGCGAGGTGGGCCGGTCGGTGACGCGCTGCCACGAAAGGGTCACCGCGATCACCAGATTCGCGAGGAACAGTCCGGGCACGCCGGTCATGAACACCCACTGGCCGATGGTGTTGACCGCGTCGTGCTGGGTGTTGAAGTGGCTGAAGGTGCCGCGCGCGGCCTGCACCACCACGAAGCCGACGTCCACGATGGCGGTGGCGGCGAACAGGGCGCCCATCCACCAGGTCAGCCGCTGCCCGCGGTGCGGGAACGACACCAGCCAGGCCAGGGTGCCGCAGTAGAGGACCATGGCGATGGCGAACTTGAGCGGTTTGAGCCACACCGATTCGCCCAGCAGCATGCGATCGTCGAAGGCCATGGCGCCCAGGGAGAACACGGCCAGGGCCGCCATGGCCGCGGTGGTGACGAGCAGGGGACGGTGCAGCCGGCGAGCGGGGACGGTGGGGGTGAACGGCGCGAGCGGCGGACGATCGAGCGTGGTCATGACGGTGACGCTAGGTCCGTGCGGCCGCCCGCCACGTCCCCCGGCGGTGGGGTGGGCACGTAGTACCCGGGTATGAGAACAGCCCCGGCGGTATGAGCCGGGGCTGTTCTGCGTGGGTCGCGAACGCCGTTGTCGCGCAACCGATCCGTGCGCCCTGCAGCGGGCGCCCGGATGAGCGGTGGGGTCAGTCGGCGGACATGCCGACGTCCATGCCGCGCCCGGCCAGGTAGGGCAGCGGGTCGACGGGCGCGCCGCCGCCGGTGTGCACCTCGTAGTGCAGGTGCGGTCCGGTGGAGTAGCCGCGGCTGCCGACCGTGGCCAGTACGTCGCCGGCGCGCAACTGCTGGCCCACCTGGACCAGGATGTCCTGCATGTGGCCGTAGACGCCGATGGTGCCGTCGTCCTGCAGCACCCGCACCCACAGACCGAATCCGGAGGCGGGGCCCGCCTCGATGACGGTGCCGTCGGTGATGGCGTGGATCGGAGCACCGAAGCCCGCGCCGAAGTCGATGCCGGCGTGCATGGCGCCCCAGCGGATGCCGAAGCCGGAGGTGAGCGGACCGGCGACCGGGCGCACGGTCTTGGGGCGGGCCTGCTCGGCGTGCAGGCCGTCGAGGAAGTCGAGCACCGGCTGCGGGACCACCTGCGGCATCTGCGCCTCGCGCGGGGTGAAAGCGGTGAACGCGCCGTCGACCTGGGCCGCGTTTGCCACGGAGTCGCCCGCGAGCTCGTGGGTGGCGTGCGGGCCGGTGGCGGCCAGCGCGGTCAAGGTGGCGCCGACGACGGCGGTGACGGCCGCGGCGCGGGTCGCGACCGAGCGGTACCGGCCGGTTCCACGCAGGCGAGATAACGGAACGGTTACGGGCATTGCTCGACCGTACGAGAAGCCTGGTGTCGTTCAGAAGCCGAGTTGCGACCGTCACAGTGCACCGAAAGTCCAGTTCGTGTATTACGAGACGATAACGGCACCGGGCAATTCGTGGATGACGTCGGCCTCCGGGGTTTGCCGGCGAATTGACCCCGGGAGGGCGGTGCGGGCACTCTGCTTAAGTGGTCACTAATGGAGTGCGGGTGTTGAGCGCCCTCGCCGACGGTACTCGCCGAGCGGTGTTCGAAGCCCTTCCGCAGGGCCCGAAATCGGTGGGTGAACTCGCCGAGGCATTGGGCGTCACCAGTTCGGCAATCTCCCAGCATCTGAAGGTGCTGCGTGAGGCACGCCTGGTGATGATGCGGCCGCAGGGCAACCGCCGTCTCTACTCCCTGGACCCGCGCGGGCTGGCCGATGCGCGTGACTATCTCGAACAGTTCTGGCCCAGCGCCCTGGCCGCCTACTCCGCGGCCTTGTCCAGCGCGCAGACCGGACCCTCCTCCGAGTAGCGCGAACCTGCGGGCCGGCCGAACGGGGCGGGAACGGGCCGGGGTCGCAGGAGCAGACGCGAGGCTGCGGGAGCGGACCCGAGTCAGGAGACGGGCAGCAGTCAGCAGGGCGGCGTACGGCTGGATCGCCGAGACCCGGGCGGCCGGGCGGTTACGGTGGCGGGGTGGGTACGTCCGTCGTTGTCGAGAGTCCGCGCCGGACAGTGCTACCCGGCTGGTCGGTGCCGCTGATCTTCGTCGCGGGCGGCGTCTCGCAGTATCTCGGTGCGGCGATCGGCGTCCATCTGTTCGGCACGGTCGAACCCGCGACGGTGGCCTGGCTGCGTGCGGCGGCCGCGGGTGTCGCCCTGCTGGCGTGGCGGCGGCCCTGGCGCCGGCGCTGGACCCGCCGCTCGATCGGGGTGGCTGCCGGGTTCGGCGTGGTGACCCTGGGCATGAATATCGCCTTCTACGAGGCGATCGCGCGGACCCCGCTCGGCACGGCGGTCGCCATCGAATTCCTGGGACCGGTCGCGGTGGCCGCTCTCGGGTCACGCCGGCCCCGCGATCTCCTCGCCGTCGCCCTGGTGGTCGCCGGTGTCTTCGCGCTGGCGGGCGTCTCCTCGGATGCCCGGCCGGCCGGTGTCGGGTTCGCCTTGCTCGCGGCCGCGCTGTGGGCGGGCTACATCCTGCTGGGCAAGCGGGTCGCCGACGCGGGTTCGGGCCTGGACGCCCTGGCCGTCGGCATGGCCGCGGCCGCACTCCTGCTGGCCCCGATGCTGGTGACGCGCCAATGTGTGCTCGCCCCAGCCGCTTTCGCGGACGCGGATACCTGGCTGCTGGGCGTCGGTGTCGGCGTGCTGTCCAGTGCCGTTCCCTACGCCCTCGACCAGTTGGTCCTGCGCACGGTCGGCCGCGCCCGTTTCGCCTTGCTGCTGGCGCTGCTCCCGGCCACCGCGGCCGTCATCGGCGCGCTCGCGCTGGCCCAACGGCCCGCTGCCCCCGAACTCGCGGGCATAGCGCTGGTGATGGCGGCTCTGACTCTCAGTGCGACACAACGTGATAGCCGTCCGCGGTTGCGCGGGAACGTGCGGCCGTCCCGATCGCGGGAATGAACGCGGTCGCGCGATCTCAGCGGATTCGCCCGGCGAAGCCCCGCAGAGTTCCGAAGATGGGATTCACCCCACCCGCCGGAAGGTCTGCTGGGCGCGGCGGTCCAATCCGGTGCCGGGCCAGGGGCGTTTGCGCAGTTGCTTGTCGACGGCGTTGACGACCTCGGGCACACCGATCTTCAGCAGCCCCGGGTCGATGTCGTCGGCGTCCGGGTCGCCGGTCTGCCCGGCCCAGAGCACGGCGTGGCGGCCGAGCAGGTGCGGGGGCGGGCCGCTGCGGCTGGGCGGGTTGGGGCCGAAGAGCAGCACGGTGCGGGTGCCGAAGGCGGTGGCCAGGTGGGCGACGCCGGTGTCGCCGCACACCACGAGGCCGGCCTCGGCGACGGTGGCGGCCAGTTCGATGAGGTTCTGCTGGCCGGCGAGGACTCGCGCCGAGGAGAGTCCCGCGCGGGTGGCGACGCCGAGCGCGGTCTCGCGTTCGGATTCGTCACCGGTCACTACGACATCGCGATCCTGGACCAGCAGATGCCGGACCACAGCGGCGAACCGGTCGGCCGGCCAGCGCCGGGCGGTCGCGCCCGCGCCGATGTGCACGACCACGGCGTCGCGGTGGCTGGTGCTGGCCACCGGCGGCACCAGGCCGAGGTTGCGGCGGTCGGCGGCGATGCCGTCGGATTCGAGCAGATGGCACCAGCGGTCCACGTCGTGCATCTCGGGCTGCCATTCCGGGCCGGGCAGATCGGGGAACGCCGGATTGCGGTAGGTGAGAATACGTTCGGGCTTGGTGCGGGTGAGTTCCGCGATGCCTTCCGTGCCGTCGAGATTGACGGCCAGGGCCGGTGATTCGCCGTCCCAGCGCAGTCCGACGGTGTCGTGGATGGGGACCATTTCGTCGACGGAGGCGATGAGGTCGACGATGGGTTTCAGGCGATGGGGTGCTGCCAGTGCGATGTGGTCGCCGGGCCGGGCCCGGCGCAGGGCGCGCAACGCGGGAACGGCGGTGAGGAGATCACCCAATCCGCGTGCTCGCAGCACTAGTACAACCGCCACCTGAATTCTCCTAGCCGCTCACGTCGCCCACGACGCTGCGGTCCGCCACCGGACGTGCGGGGACCATTGCGTGAGGACTACCCGGCCCGCGCGGGGGTGAAACCCAGGGGACCGGTCCGCACCATGGCGGAAAACCGCTGTTACTACCGGCTGTCGTTGTCGCGGGTGGATGGATTACCGTGTGCAGTCATGACGGTCGTCTACAACCTCATGGTCACGGCTCACCTGCTCGGTATGGCGGCGGTGGTCGGCGGGTATGTCGCCTCCCAGCCGCGGGTGTCGGAGCTGATGGTGTGGGGTGCGCGCGTGCAGATCCTCACCGGGGTGATCCTGCTCGGCATGGCCGAGTCGATCCATTCGCTGGGCAAGGACCCCAATATGGCGAAGATGATCACCAAACTGGTGGTGGCGGTGCTGGTTGCGGCCTTCGCCGAAATGGGGCGTGCGGACGCCAAGCGCGGCAAGGAAGTGGCGTGGATGACCCACGCGGCCGGCGGGCTGGCGATCCTGAACGTCTTCATCGCGGCGCTGTGGAAGTGAGTGGACGCGAAACCGTGAGCGCGACAACCGCATAGCGTTTTCCTGCGTGAAAGGCGATGCCGCACAGGGTGCATGACTGCACCGCGTGCGGCATCGGGCGTTTCCGGGGCGGGCTCAGGGGTGCCGGACGAGCTCGGGCGGGAGTTCGCGGGCGCTGTGGCGGGCCAGGTTCTCGGCGATCTCGGCGGCGACCACCGCGTGCCCGGCCATGGTCAGGTGGATGAGATCGGCGGAGAGCCAGTCCGGGCGCAGTCGCGCGGGGTGGTCCCAGAATTCGGTGAGGATGGCGTCGTGGCGCTCGGCGACGCGGCGCACGGCGTCGGCGAATCCGGCGAACAGCGGGCGCAGGGGAGCCATGCGCCCGGTGAAGGAGTCGGCCAGGGTGAACAGGGACAGCCGCGCGCCGGTGGCGGCCACCCGGGTGCACAGCTCGTCGAGGGCGGCCTCCACATCGGGCAGCCGGGCATTGCGCAGGAACAGGTCGTTGCCGCCGCAGGTGACGTGCACCAGGTCCGGGCGGAATGCCTCGAGCGCCGGCAGTTGCGTGGTGGTGACGTCGGCGATGACCGCGCCCAGGACGCCGGTGTTGAGGTAGTCGGTGCTCGGGTGGGTGGCGAGCAGCCAGCGCGCCACGCGGTCGGCCCAGGGGACCGTGGCGTAGCCGGGCCAGAGGTCGCCGGTGCCGGCGGCGGTGGAGTCGCCGATGACGGCGAACCGCCGGAACGGCACGTCGCGCAGGAGGGCGGCGGCCGCCGGATCGGACAGGGTGAACGGATCGGTGGCTTCGGTGCGGGCGGTCATGGCTGGGGCTCCTCGGCTCGGATCGGCAGGGCGGCGAGAACGGCTGCGGCGACGGCGATTCCGGCGCACACGGCGAACAGGGTGTGGAAGGCGGTGAGCGGCTGGGCCGGGTGGGCGGCGAAGACCGCGGCGAGCACGGCCACCCCGAGCGCGCCGCCGGATTGGCGGGCGGTGAGGTTCATGCCGACCCCGGCCGCGAACCGGTGCGGCGGCAGCGATCGCGCGGCGGCGGTGCCGAGCACGGTGATGAGCAGGCCGATGCCGCCGCCACCGAGCAGTCCGGCCGGCACCCACGCCGTCCACAGCGCCGGGGTGGCGTCCCAGCTGCCGGTGCTCATGGAGAGGGTGGACGCGGCGAACATGACGGCGCCGAGCACGCCCAGCCACCGCTGCCACGGCACCGGCGCGCGCCCGGCCAGGACCGCGGTGACCATGGAGGCGATCGCGCCGACGGTCATGGCGGCCGCCGACTGCAGCACCGAGTAGTGCCACATGGTGTCCAGCCACAGCGGCCCGGCCAGCAGCCACGCGAACATGGTCGCGCCGAAGACGAAGGCGACGGCATTGACCAGCGCGTAGTGGTGGCTGCGCCACAGCCCGACCGCGATGGCGGGACGCGGATGCGTCCGCGACCGCCACAGTGCGAGGCCCAGCAGTACGAGCCCGCCGAGACCGGTGACGAGGGTTTGCCGAGCGCCCCAACCCCATTGCTGTCCCTGGGTGACCGCGGCGACGACCGCGCCGATGCCGAGTCCGGTGGCGACGGTGCCGATCGGATCGGGCAGCCCCTGCGCGTGCCGCTGATCGCCGCGCGCGAGCCGCAGCCCGGTGGCGATGAGCAGTGCCGCGATCGGCACGTTGATGACGAAGACCGAACGCCAGCCGAACCAGTCGACGAGCGCGCCGCCCACGGCCGGGCCGACGGTGGCGGCGAATCCACCGGCCGCGGTCCAGGCGGCCATGGCGACGCCGATGCGGGCGGGCGGGGTGACGCTCAGGACCAGGCCGAGTCCGGCCGGGATGAGGAAGGCTGCCGTCGCGCCCTGCAGGAAGCGGCCGGCGATGAGCCAGTCCGCCCCCGGCGCGAGTGCGCACAGCAGTGAGGTGAGCGCGAATCCGGCCAGGGCGGTGAGGAATACGCGACCGCGGCCGAGGGCGTCGGCCAACTGTCCGGCGGGGGTGAGCAGGGCGGCGAAGGCGACGGCGTAACCGCTCACCACCCAGGTCAGGGTGGTGGCGGCGGTGCCGGGGTAGTCGCGGGTGATGGCGGGGAAGGCGATGTTGACCACGGACAGGTCCAGGAAGGACACGAACGCCGCGCCGGAGGCGACGAGCAGGGCGAGGCGGGCCGGGCGGTCGGAGGACGTGGTGGCCGAGAGGGATCGGCCGGCGCGAGCTTCGATGCTCGGCGGGGAGGTTTCGGGTGCTGCGGGCTGATGCCGGCTGATGTCGGTCATGACGGGCTCTCCACGGAACGGGTGTCGGAGCTGGATCAAAACAGTACGCACGATCGTTCGTATTTATGAAAAGTACGACCGATCGTGCGTAAAAGCAACCGTTGGTGCGAAGATGAAGAGGTGGATGAACCGGTGCAGCCTTCCGAGCAGGAGATTTCCGATCAGCGGCGGCTCAAGGGGGCCCGCGCCCGCGCGGCCATCGCCCGTCACGCCGCCGATGTGGCCTCGGTCGAGGGATTGACCGGGCTCAGTCTGGGCCGGCTCGCCGGGGATCTCGGGGTCAGCAAGTCGGGGGTGGCGACATTGTTCGGCACCAAGGAGAACCTGCAGCTGGCCGCGGTGCAGTCGGCGCGCGAGGTGTTCATCGAGCACGTCGTCCGCCCCGCCCTGAGCGCGGACCGTGGCATGCCGCGACTGCGGGCGATCATCGACCACTGGTTCGACTACGTGGGTGAGCCGCTGCTACCCGGCGGCTGCTTCCGGGGCGCGAGCGTGCCCGAGTTCGACAGCCGCCCGGGCCCGGTGCGTGACGCCCTGGCGGCCGACCGCGACGACTGGTTCGCGGTGCTGGAGAAGGAGATCGGCCGCGCTCAGGAGCAGGGCTACCTGGCCGGGCTGGACCCGCACGCCGTCGCGTTCCAGTTGGATGCGGTGGTGGCCGCGGCGAATACGGCCGCGCGGATGGGTGACGAGACGGCGCTGCCCACCGCGCGCGCGATCATCGACGGCCTGCTCGGGGCCGGCCGCTGACCATCGCCGTGACCGGCGGGAAGGCGTAATCCGTTCGCGCCCGGCAATTCTGCATCGACTGCACGTCGGCGCGATCCGGTGGCGATGCGTGGCATGCGTGAATGCGGTTCGGGCGCAGCCGGTTTCACGTGGAGCAATGTCACCGCGTGTCTCGCACCCGCGTGTCTCACGCCGAGCGCGGTGCGTACATGATGAGCCCCACCCCGGCCAGGCACACCAGCGCGCCGATCACATCCCAGCGGTCGGGCCGGAAGCCGTCCAGCGCCATGCCCCACAGCAGCGACCCCGCCACGAAGACGCCACCGTAGGCGGCGAGGATGCGCCCGAAGTGGGCGTCGGGCTGCAGGGTGGCGACGAACCCGTAGCAGCCGAGCGCCACCACCCCCGCCCCCATCCACAGCCAGCCGCGGTGCTCGCGCACTCCCTGCCAGATCAGCCACGCGCCACCGATTTCGGCGACGGCGGCCAGCGCGAAGAGCACGATCGATCGCATGACGGTCATGGCAGCCCACCCTAGAGTCCGCGACCGGTGTCCGGTCGGACCGCCCCGTGTGCGGTCCGACCGGTCCGGATCATCGTTGGGCGTCGGCGTGGTCGAACAGCTGCTGTCCGAGGTAGCCGCCCGGGCCGGGCACGCCGGGCGGGACGGCGAAGACCGCCGAGCCGACCGGTGTGGTCCATTGGTTGAGGGCGTCGAAGTCGGCCAGTCGCTGCTGTACCGGCAGGTACTGGGCGTCGATGTCGCGCTGGAAGGACGCGAACAGCAGGCCCGAGTTGGAGACGTGCCCGGGGGCGGGCGCGTCGTCGTAGTTGTAGCCGCGGCGCAAAAACCGCTCCCCGTCGTGGGCGTGGTGGGCGCGGGCGATGTGGGAGGACGGCGGGATCTTCGGGATGCCGTACTGGTCCACGGCCGCGAAGTCGGGTTCGTCGAATTCCCGGGTGCCCGACAGCGGCGCCCCGTGCTCGACGGTGCGGCCGACGGTGATGGCACGCCCGTCGGCGTCGAGTTCGTCCCAGGTCTCGAGGTTCATGGCGATGCGCCGCAACACCATCGAGGTGCCCCCGGCCAGCCACGGCCGCACCGATCCGTCGTCCCACACGAGGCGATCGAAATCGGTTGTGCCGGGCGCGATGTTGACCGTGCCGTCCACCGAGCCCATGAGATTGCGCATGGTCCGGCCGCGGGCGGCATTGCGGAACCCGCGCTGCACCCATTTCACCGTGACCAGCGATTTCACATGCTTGGACAGCACCCGTACCGCGTGCGAGACCGTGGTGGCCTCGTCGGCGCAGATCTGCAGCAGCAGATCACCGCCGCACCAGGCGGCATCGAGCTTGTCGATGGTGAAGGGCGGCAACGGTTTCAGCCAGTGCGGCCGCTGGTCCTCGAGTCCGGCGACGGTGAACAACCGCGGCCCGAATCCGGTGGTGACGGTGAGCCGGGCGGGCCGGGCGGCCAGTTCCGGTTCGGTGTCGGCGAGTGCCGGTCTGCCCTGGGTCAGGCGCGAGGCGTCGTCGGTCCAGATCTTCAACAGCCCGACGATGTCCTCGCGCTGTGCGCCCGCCACCAGGTCGAAGGCGACGAAGGCCGCGTGCAGCGGCGGATCCGTCGCGATGCCCGCCTGATGCGGGCCGTGGAAGGCGACCGTGTCCAGTCCGGGATCGCGATCGTGGTCGCGGTGGGTGAGTGTGGCCGCGCCCCAGCCGACGCCGGCGGAGCCGGCGATTGTCACCGCGGCGGCCCCCGCGGCGGCGCCGCCGCCGAGCAGTCGCCGCCGGGACAGGCGGGGGTGCGGTTGCGGCCGGTCAGCCACCGTGGGCGGCGTTGTCGCCGGAGGGCTGGTAGTTCTCCTTGCCACCCGCGAAGTCCCGCACCTGCGCGGTGACGGTGGTGCTGGACCCGTCGGAGAAGGTGAGCGTGATGGGGGTGTCCGCGCCGGTGCGCAGCGGGGCCTTCAACCCCATGAACATGAGGTGGTCGCCGCCGGGCTTCAGGGTCGCGCTGCCGTGGGCGGGGATGACGATGCCACCGGCCTTGGGCCGCATGACCTTCTCTCCGGCCGCGTCGGGGGCGATCTCGTGGATCTCCACGGTGGCCGAGGCCGGGCTGGTGGCCGCGACCAGGTTGATCGGCTGGTCGGAGGTGTTGGAGAGGGTGCCGAAGGCGGCGGACATGCCGCTGTCGGCGGCCTTGATCCACTGATCGGTCATGGTGATCCGGTCGGCGGCCTTGCCGGTGGCGTCCGAGGCGGTCTGCGAGGAGGAGCAGGCCACGGGCAGCAGCGCCAGTGTCGCGACGGCGGCGGCCGCGCCGACGCGGCGCGCGAATCCGCCGGTGCGCAGGCGGAAGCTGTGGCAGGAGGGCATCTGGGACATGGGAAATGGACTCCGTGTGTCAGGGGGAAGGGAGGTCACCCCGGACCGGTGCACGGCGACACCCGTTCGGCGCAGGCCTGATTCGGCCACTGCGCGGGGAGGAGGCGTCGCGGATCTATGCCGGAGCGAGGTGTGCGAACGGTGCGCCGGCCCGGGGTGGGCCACGACGCCCGATCCCCGGACTGACGAGCAGGCGACGCGCCTCGGCGCGATCGTCGGCGCGGCACGGGCGCAGGCGCGGCGCGGGCGGCCGCAGGATCGAACCCAGCGCGAGGATGAACCGCCGCACGCTGGTGATGGCCCGGCGTATACCGGCCTCGGCGGCGCGAATCGCGAGCGCGCCCACCGGAATTGCGACCAGGTGGGCCAGCAGCATCGACGGCGAGGAGCTGTGCTGGTGGTGGCCCGGCGACATCGACAGTGCCGCATGGCCGATGGACTGACCCACCGCCAGCATGGCCATGGTTCCGGCGATCCCGTAGCGGGGGCGCAGGGTCGCCACCACGACCCCGATCAGCGTGCACGCGGCGAACAGCAGGGCGAGCGCGGAACCGTCGAGCAGGGTCGCGCCGCCGCCGAGTCCGTGCGCGAGAATCGCTACCGCGCCGGAGGATGCGCCGACGGCAGCGCCGCGCAGGCGCGCGGTGTGATCCGTCGGTGAGCGCACCCGGCCATGCTACGACGTCGTGTCGCAGACGATGCTTCCAGGTGGTATGACCGGCGTCTCCACAGGATCTTCACAATCGATGCGAACCATCTCCACGGCGGTTGCCTAATGTCACCTGCATGGAAACCAGTGCGCGCCGGATCCTCGTCGTCGAGGACGAGCCGACCATCGCGGAATCCGTCGCCGCCCGCCTGCGCGCCGAGGGGTACGCGGTCGACATCGCGCACGACGGGCCCGCGGCCGTGGCCGCCGACGCGGCCGGGGACCCGGATCTGGTGGTGCTGGACGTGATGCTGCCCGGTTTCGACGGGCTCGAGGTCTGCCGCCGCATCCAGGCCCGCCGGCCGGTGCCGGTGCTCATGCTGACCGCCCGCACCGACGAAACCGACATGCTCGTCGGGCTCGGGGTCGGCGCGGACGACTATCTGACGAAACCGTTCTCGATGCGCGTGCTCACCGCCCGCGTGCACGCCCTGCTGCGCCGCGTGGACCGCACCGCCGCCCCGGTCGCCGCCATCGTGGTCGGTGATCTGCGCATCGACACCGATCAGCGGCGGGTGTGGCGCGGCGACGCCGAAACCCAGCTCACCCCACTGGAATTCGAGCTGCTGGTGCACCTGGCCCGCCGGCCGCGCACCGTGCTGGCCCGGGAACGGCTACTCAGCGAGGTGTGGGGCTGGGCCGACGCCTCGGGCACCCGCGCCGTCGACAGTCACGTCAAGGCGTTGCGGCGCAAGCTCGGCGCGGACCTGATCCGCACCGTGCACGGCGTGGGGTACGCGCTGGAGGCTCGATGAACGGCGGCGGGCGCGCAGCGGAGGGGCGGCGGTGAGCGTGCGAGAGTGGTTGCGGGCGGCCGGGAATCGGGCGGCGGGGTGGATGCCGCGGCCGTTGGACCGGGTGCGGTCGATCAAACTGAAGCTGGCCATTCTCATGGTCGGATCCGGGGCGGTCGCGTTCGGGTTCTTCGCCTCACGCATCGGATGGCTGCCGCCGCGCACCACCATCGCGGCCACACTGCTCGCGCTGCTCTTCTCGCAGGTGCTCGCCCACGGCATGACCCTGCCGCTGCGGGAGATGACCGCCGCCGCCAAACGCATGGCGCAGGGGGACTATTCGCGGCGGGTACGCGCCACCTCCCGGGACGAGGTGGGTGAGCTGGCGGCGGCGTTCAATCAGATGGCCGCCGATCTGGCCGCCGCCGACCAGCAGCGGCGCGAGTTCATCGCCAATGTCTCGCACGAACTGCGCACCCCCATCACGGCGCTGGGGGCGGTGCTGGAGAACCTGGTCGACGGTGTGGCCGAACCAGATCCGGCGACCCTGCGCACCGCGCTCGCCCAGACCGAGCGGCTGAGCCTGCTGGTGTCGGAGCTGCTGGCGCTGTCGAGCGTCGAGGCCGGTGCGGTGGCGCTGGACCGCGAAACCGTCGCCGTGGAGCCGCTGCTGAAAGAGGTCGTGGCCGAAGCGGAGGTGATGGCGGCCGCGGTCGACCGGCCCGTCCGCTTCACCATCGCCGCCGCTCCCGATCTCACCGTGCACGCCGATCGTGCCCGCCTGCACCAGGTTCTGCTCAACCTGCTCGACAACGCCACCCGCCACGGACCCGCCAGCGGTGAGGTCCGCATCCACGCCCACGCCGACCGCGCCGGCACCGTCATCGATGTCGCCGACGACGGCCCCGGCATCCCGATCGCCGACCGTGCCCGCGTCTTCGAACGCTTCACCCGCGGCGGCCGCGCCACCGGTGGCGGCACCGGCCTCGGCCTGGCCATCGCCCGCTGGATCGTCGACCTGCACGGCGGCACCATCGCCGTCGCCGACCCGGGCTCCTGTATCCGCATCACCCTCCCCGCTTCCTGACCTCACCCCGTCCGCAACCCGCAGCGCCCCGGCGCTCCCGGGTCGCTCCCGCACACCCATCGGAGGCCTTGCCATGCCCGAAAACCCTTCCGCCGCACCCTCTCCCGACGACCAGTCGCCCGCGCCCGCGGCACCTGAACTCACAGCGAGTGAACCGGCACCTGGTTCGGGACCGCGCGAACCCGAAGAACTCCAACCCGGGCAGGCAACGACCGGCCCGAGAGCCTCCGAATGGGCAAGGCCTGGAGCGCCGCAACCAGAGCCGGGAGTGCCCGAACCGTGGACAACCGGCGTGGCGAGCCCTGCTGTGGCGACTCCCGACATGGCGAGCTCTGCGGGGGCGACCCCCCTGATCGCGCCCCCCGGGCGGTGGTCCGCCCCCGCACTGCCGGCGGTCCCGGCCGTTCCCGGCCTGCAGTGGCCCGTGCCCGCACAACCGGCCGGTTCGTCGACAGTACGCCTCGACGCCACGAATTATGTTCCACCCCAGCTGATTCCGCCCCGCTCGGCGCGGGTGGCCGTGCCGAGCGGGTTGCTGCCCGCTACCGTCGCGGCGGGATGTGCCGGGGCGATCCTGGTGCCCGTCGACCGTCCCGGTGTCGGATGGCTGCTCGCGGGCCTGGTGATCACGGGCGCGGTGTACGCGGTCGACCGGTCGGCCCGGCGGACGGTTCCGAGCGAGCACGGCGTTGTCTCGGCGGCGCGTGACGCGGATGCAGCGGTCGCCGCTGCTTCTGGGACTGTGCCCGCTGCGCAGCCTTCTTCCGCACCGGCCGCGCCTCCCACGTCCAGCACCGCCACCCGCCGTCCCGTTGATGTCGGCTCGGTTGCTCCTTCCGTCGGCGGCCCCGGTGGGCCCGAGGACGGTGCCGGGACCGGCGGTGCGGGCCGGCTGCGTCCCGGTGGATCGGGGCGTACGGGCGGGGTGTCGTGGGATCGGATCTGGTGGGCGGGGGTGGCGCTGACGCTGCTGGGTGTCGGTGTGTTCCGCGCTGCCCCTTGGCTTTTCGTGCTCTGTGTGCTCGGGGCAGCGCTGGCCGGGTCGTTGGCGGTGGTGCGGCGGTCGGTGTACGGGCTGTGGTTCGACCTGCCGGCGGTGGCGTTCGCGGGACTGAATTCGCCGCCGTGGCTGTATCGGGCGATGACGGGGGCGCGTGGGCGCTTCGGGAAGGGTTCGCAGCGGGTGTGGTGGTCGGTGGCGGTGGCCGCCGCGCTGCTGGTGATGGTGGTGCCGTTGCTGGCGGGCGCGGATGCGGTGTTCGCGGGGCTGGTGGACGGGCTGATGCCGCGCATCGACGTGCCTGCGGCGCTGCGATGGGGTTTGGTGTTCGTGGTGGTCGGGTTGGGGACGGCCGGGGCGCTGTATCTGCTGGCGGGGCCGCCGCCCGTGGCCGACGATGCGGGCCCGGGCCGGGGGCTGGATCCGGTGGGTTGGCTGGGGGTGCGCAGGTTCTCGCCGATCGAGTGGGGAATTCCGGTGGGCGCGTTGACGATCGTGTTCGCGGCGTTCGTGGGCACACAGGTGGTGGTGCTGTTCGGCGGCGACGGGTATGTGCAGCGCACGGCCGGGCTGACGTATGCCGAGTACGCGCGCTCCGGGTTCTGGCAGCTGTCGATCGTGAGCATGCTGACCCTCGCGGTGATCGGGATGGTGCTGCGGCATGCGCTGCAGAACACGGTGATCGAGCGGCGCTGGTTGCGGGGCGCGGTCACGGTGGTGATCGGGTTGTCGCTGGTGCTCGTGGCGTCCGCGCTGCATCGCATGTGGACCTATCAGCAGGCGTACGGGTTCACGGTGATGCGGCTGCTCGTGGAGGTGTTCGAAGCCTGGATCGCGCTGGTCTACCTGCTGCTGCTGGCGAGCCTGGTGCGGTTGCGGCGCGGCTGGGTGCCGCGCGCGGCGGTCGGCGCCGCGCTCGCGACCGTGCTGGCACTGGCGGTGGCGAACCCGGAACGGTTCATCGCCCAACGCAATGTGGAGCGCTGGCAGGCGGGCAAGTCCCTCGACACCGGGTATCTGAGCACTCTGTCGCCGGATGTGCTGCCGGTGGCCGACCGGCTGCCCGACGCCGAGCGTGCGGCCATTGCGGACGTCATTCGCGCACGCCTGTCCGGTGATTCGTGGCAGGGCTGGAACTACGCCCGCGCCACCGCCCACCGGTGATCAGGAGCCGAAGCTGACCGGGGTCCAGGTGCGGCCCGCGTCCTGGGTGGCGAGCATCGTGGTGGCCAGGTGCTTGGATCCGGTCTGCGTCATGATCACGAAACCGGTTGTCTCGGTGACGAAATGGCCCGAGCTCTCGCGCCAGCCCTGGGCGGGTGCGCGGTAGGTGGTCGTCCACGTTGCGCCGCCGTCGGCCGAGGTGAGCAGATGGTCGTCGAGAGCGGCGACCAGATGGGTGGAGTCGGCGGGGATGAGCGCGGCAGCTGCGGACAGCGTCGGCGACAGCTGCCCGGTCTCGGTGAAGGTGGCACCGCCGTCGGTGGAGGTCATGAGCGTGGTGGTGGTGCCGCCGTCGGAGTACGGGCCGGATCGGCCACACAGGGCGACGAGCCGCTTTTCGGAGAACGGGTGCCAGGCGGCGGGACCATTGCCGCCACAGGGCAGTTTCCACGGTGTCCACGTGCCGTCGACCGATCGGGCACCCTCCGCACCCCGGTTGGTGACGACCATCCAGGCCCGGCTGCCGAGCACGGTGACAGCGGCCGAGGGGTCCGGGCCGCCGCTGCCGGGTACCGGGATCTCGGTGGGACCGGTCCACGCATCACGGGTGAGAGGGCTGGTGAACAGCACGGTCCGTTCACCGGGCTGCACGGTGGCGATGTACACGCTGTCGTCGGAGATCGTGAACGACCAGGCGTCGACGACCGGATCGATGTCGAGATCGATCTCGCGCCAGGTCTTTCCGCCGTCGTGGGTGGCGAACAGCTTGTCGCCGGCCCGGATCCAGCCATTGCGGGCGTCGGCGAACCTCAGCCAGTGGCCCTTGGACCCGGAATCGCGCAGCGGGGCCGGGAGCGGGGCCTGCTGCCAGGTCTGCCCGCCGTCGGTGGTGTGCTGCAACGCCAGGCAGGGCTCGCTCGCGCACGGATAGGTCCGGCCCAGCACCCAGCCTTCGTCGGCGGAGATGAAGGTGATCGAATCGGGTTGGAAGCCGGCCGGATCCGGCGCCGCGGCCTCGACGGCGGTCGGCGTCAGGGCAGGCCCGGTGGTCGGGGCCGCGGTCGCGGGGGCCGTCGTCGTGTCGGTCGCCGCCGAGTCCGGGCCGCTCTCACCGGTTTTGATGGTGAGCGCCGCGACCACCCCCGCCGCCAGGACCGGTACTCCGACTCCGACGACTCCGGCCAGCACGACCGGATTCCGCAACCCCACCGGCCCGGACTCCCTTCAGCACATCACCGGGGCCTTGTTCCGGGCGGTCACCCGGCGGCCCTGCGGCACAACGGGATCGAGTATGCCCGGTGAGTGCCCGATTTGCCCACCCGGCTCGGGATTCGCCCACCCTGCTCGAATCCCCTGCGCGCCGGGCGGCCTGTGGACAGCGATATCGCCGATGAGCTGGTAGGGGACCGGGGTATCCGGCAATGCTGAGCGGAGGGCGGCGCGCCGCTGATGGAGGGCGGCGCGGGTGGGTAGCGGGCCGGTTCAGCCGCGCAGCCGGCCCAGCAGCTGCAGTGCGGCGTCGAGCATGCCGTCGAGGGAGTCGGTGACATAGAGCAGGTCGATGAAGAAGTCGTCGAATCCGGTATCGGCGGCGACCTTCTCGATGGTGGCGGCGACCCGTTCGAGGTCGGTGCCCGCGGCGACGTTCACCCGCAGCACGGTGCCGATGTCCTTCGGATCGCGGCCCGCGGCGAGCGCGGCCTCGTCGATGACGCCGCGCAGCTTCAACAGCTGCTGAACCCAGGTGGGCGGGCCCGGCACCGGCACCACGGGCAGCCAGCCGTCGGCGCGTCGGCCGATGCGGGCCAGACCGGCCGGGCTGAACGCGCCCAGATAGATCGGCGGCCGCGGCCGCTGCACCGGCTTGAGCTCACTGCGATGCTCGGGCACCGACACGTAGCGGCCGCGATATCCGGCCGGGTCGGTGGTCCAGATCGCTTCCAGCGCATCGAGGGTCTCGTCGAGCCGGGCGCCGCGATGGGTGAAGGGGACCTCGGCGGCCTCGTACTCCTCCGGCGACCACCCGATGCCGAAGCCGGGAATCAGCCGGCCGTTGCTGACCACGTCGACCGTGGTGAGCGCGCGGGCCAGCTGCGCGGGCCGATGCAGCGGCGCGATCAGCACATTCGCGCCGAGGGCGACCCGCTCGGTCACCGCGGCCGCGATCCCGAGCAGCACCAGCGGGTCGAGCACCGAGTTGAACTCGCCGGGAATGGTGTCCTTGCCCGCGTAGCCGACCTTCGGATCGGTGGCCGCGATGAGCCGCTCACCCACCCAGAGACTGTCGGCCCCCGCCTGCTCCAGCACGGTCGCATAATGCGCCACCCGCGCGCCCTCACGGGCCTGTGAACCATGCTGAGGAAGAGCAAAGCCGATTTTCACCCTTCCGGTGATACCAGAACGCGATCACGCCGGGCCACGGGATCGCGGACAGGATGAACGGGGTGGGAGAGCACATGGGAGACGGCCGCGCCCATCACCATCGGCGACAATGTGTGGCTCGGCGGCGGGGTCATCGTCTGCCCGGGAGTGAGCATCGGTGCGAACACGGTGGTCGGGGCGGGCAGCGTCGTGACCCGTGAGCTGCCCGAAAAGGTGTTCGCCGCAGGCAATCCCGCGCGGGTGATCCGGCCGCTGTGACCGATATCGGCAACGGGCATGGAATCGGATCTGGTGCGACTTCGCTCACCGATGCGAAGCTGGTTCGGCGTGACCTTATCCGGGCAGGCCCGCCAGGTCAGCGCACAACCGGTGCAGGCGGGTGGCGGCCGCGTCGTCCTGGGCGGCGGGGGAGGGCGCCTTGACACGGTTGCGCGCGAAGTAGCAGCCGGACACGCAGGAGACGTCGGGGTCGGTCGCCAGGTAGGTGAGGGCCCTCGCGGCCGTGCCGGCGTCGGTCATGAACAGGCGTTTGCCGAGCGCCAGCGCGGGCCGGGCGAACCAGGGCGCGGCATCCCAGATGCCGGTGGCGACGACCCCCGGATGGAAGGTGTTGGCGGTCACCCGGGTTCCGTCCAGCCGCCGGGCCAGGTCGCGCGTGTACAGAATGTTGGCGAGCTTGGCGCGGCCGTAGGCGGTGGCGCCGCTGTAGCCGTGCCGCAGTTGCAGGTCCTCGAAGTCGAGGGCATTGCCGTAGTGCATGACCGACGAGGTGAACAGGATCCGTGCCGGGGCACTGTGGCGCAGCAGATCCAGCAGCAGTTCGGTGAGCAGGAATCCGGCGAGATGGTTCACCGCGAAGGTGGCTTCCAGACCGTCCCCGGTTTCGGTGCGCGACATGTGGAATGCGCCCGCATTGTTGGCCAGCACGTCGAGCCGGTCGTATCGAGCGGCGACGGTTGCGGCGAGCTGCCGCACCTCGGCGAGGGAGGAGAGGTCGCATTCGAACGCATCGACCGGCGCGGCGGCGGTAGATCGCACCGATTCGACTGCGGCACTGAGCTTTCCGGGATTGCGGCCGACCAGGATGACACGGTGACCGGCCGCCGCGAGCTGCCCCGCCGCCGCCAATCCGATCCCCGACGTGGCCCCCGTGATCAGCATGGTCTTCATGCCCGGCCAGCCTGCCACACCCCGGGCGCACTGTCGCGGTACGCCGGACCGCGTATCCGGCGCCGAACCGCTGTCCGACTTCGCCGTTCCCGCGCCTCGAGCCCGGTCCGCCGCGGGCCGGGGCCGGTCAGACGGCCGCGGGAATCTCGCTCAGGCTCAGATAGATTCGCTTGCCCTCCGCGCGCGCCTGCGCCACCATCCGATCGGCGCCCTCGGACGGACCGCCGATGCGCAACACCGCGTCACAACGGGACAGTAGCTGCTCGGCGATGGGATGGAAGATCTCGTCGTAGAGCGGGTCGCCCGGGCGCGTGCTGCCGGCGGTCTCGAGCAGCGGCAGCGCCAGCGCCTCACCCGTGACCGCGAGATGCCCGGCGCGGAAGAGGGTCAGGGCCGTCTCGTTCATGGCCCGCACATTGGCTGCCAGCTTGACCGGATCGTCACCGGTCCCCGAGCGGTACGGGCCCGCGACCAGGATCATCTGAGAATTCGACACGGTAGCTCCTTCGATCATCGGTTCATACGCCAATTCGGTTCACGCCGTATGGAGGACGACGCCCGCCTCACGCAGGGCGTCGAGGGTCTGCGGACCGGCCGGATGGATCGCCGGGTCGGACGCGGAGCGGTCGGTGACGAACTCCTGGACCGCGCCCAGCCCGGCCACCTGGCTGAAGGCCCGCACCCCGAGCTTGGTCGCATCCGCCACCGCCAGCACCCGCGCCGACTGCGCGATCCCGGCCTGCTTGACCGCGGCATCGTCGAGACAGAACTCCGACCAGCCGTACTCGGCGTGCACCCCGCCGATCGACATCACGAACACGTCGAACGCGAGCGACTCCACCGCCCGCAAAGCCAACGGCCCGACCAGGGATTGCTCACCCGGCCGGGACCGGCCGCCCGCCACCAGCAACTCGATCCCGGGACGGTCGGCCAGGCACACCGCCGTCTGCAGGCTCAGCGCGGTCACCGTCAACGGACCGCGCTCGGCCAGCGCCCGGGCCACATGCACGGTTGTCGTCCCGGCGTCCAGCAGGACGCGCGACCCGGGTGCGATGAGGGCCGCGACGGCCGCGCCCAGCCGATCCTTGGTCGCGGCCGACCAGCCCGCGCGATCGGCGAACCCGCCCGCCTCGGTCCGCGCCCGGGTCGCCACCGCCCCGCCGTGCACCCGCCGCACCAGGCCGCGCTGCTCGAGCGCGTCCAGGTCGCGGCGCACGGTCATCTCCGAAACACCCAGGCGCTGCGCCAATTCCGCCACCGCGGCCCGCTCCGCGCCCTGCACCAGGCGCAGCGTCACATCCAACCGTTCACCGGCATCCACCCGACATTTCTAACAGAGATGTATTCGAATGAACAGAGCTGGTTTCGTATTGCCCGAGGCCGGGCGCTTACCTCCCAGGTAATGGCCTGCGGTGGTTGATCATTCGTACGATCGGCACATGGCGACTCACACGGCAGGCGACCTCCTGCGGCACTGGCGCACCACCCGGCGGCTCAGCCAGCTCGAACTCGCCGGCCGCGCCGAAACCTCCACCCGCCACCTCAGCTTCATCGAAACCGGTCGCGCCACCCCCAGCCGCCAGATGCTGCTGCACCTGTCCGACGAACTCGACATCCCCCTGCGGGAGCGCAACCGCATGCTCCTGGCCGCCGGATACGCACCCGTCTACGCCGAACCCGAACTCGACACCCCCGCCATGCAATCCGTCCGCGACGCCCTCCGCCGCATCCTCACCGGCCTCGAACCCCACCCCGCCCTCGCCATCGACGCGAACTGGACCATGGTCGACGCCAACGCCGGCATCGGACTGTTCCTCGACGGCATCGACCCCGCCCTGCTCGCGCCGCCCGTCAACGCCCTGCGCCTGACCCTGCACCCCGACGGCTTCGCCGCCCGCATCATCAACCTCGCCGAATGGCGCGGCCACCTCTTCGAACGCCTGCAACGCCAGATCGAAGTGACCGGATCACCCGAACTCACCGCGCTGCTCGACGAATTGCGCGCCTACCCCGGCGGCGCGGAATCACCCGGCCTGCCCGAACCGGACCAGGCCGTGGTCCCACTGCGTGTGCGCCTCGACGGCCACGAACTCGCCTTTCTCAGCGTCACCACGGTTTTCGGCACCCCCATGAACGTCACCGTCGCCGAACTCGCCATCGAAGCCTTCCTCCCCGCCGACGCCGCCACCGCCGGCCACCTCCGCGATCGCCTCACCGTCGCGGGAACCTGACCCCCGCAACCCGATCCGACTAGTCGGTCCGCGCGGGCCGGTCCATACCTCACAATGAGATGCCATGGACGTGCCCGCGCACCTCGCCCACCTCACCGGCACACCCATCACCCGCGTCGACCACCTCGGCCACAGTCACGCCTGGACCCTCCACCGCGCCCACACCGCCGACGGCCGCACCCTCTTCGTCAAAGCCGTCCAGAACGGCACCGCCTCCGCCGTCCTCACCGCCGAAGCCGCCGGCCTCCGCTGGCTGGCCACCGGCCACCCCACTCTCGTCCCACCCGTCGTCGCCGCCGACCCCCACATGCTCGTCCTGCCCTGGCAGCCACCCGAACCCGCCACCCCCACCGCCGCCGAACACCTCGGCCACGACCTCGCCACCCTCCATACCGCCACTCCACCCGCCTACGGCGCCCCCTGGGACGGCTACATCGCCACCCTCCCGCTGGACAACACCCCCAGCACCGGCGACTGGGGCCCCTGGTACTCCGAATACCGCCTGGCCCCTTACGTTTCCGCGGCCGCCTCCGAACTCGGCCGCGACGGCACCCGCCTCCTCGACCGCGTCATCGACCGCATCGACCACCTCGCCGGCCCACCCGAACCCCCCGCCCGCATCCACGGCGACCTCTGGTCCGGCAACATCCTCTGGTCCACCGGCCACGCCCTCCTCATCGACCCCGCCGCCCACGGCGGCCACCGCGAAACCGACCTCGCCATGCTCACCCTCTTCGGCGCCCCCCACCTCGACCGCATCCTCGCCGCCTACCAAGAATCCACCCCCCTGAGTTCGGGCTGGCGCCAACGCATCCCCCTCCACCAACTCCACCCCCTCCTCGTCCACGTAATCCTCTTCGGCGGCTCCTACCGGGGCATGCTCCTCGCCGCAGCCGCCTCCGCCCTGGCGGGCTAGGTCCGCGATCGCTGCTGCAACCTCTGCTCGGTGGCATTGGCCGTGGGCTAGCGTCGGGGGAGTGAAGCTGCAGCGGATTCATCATGTCGCGATCATTGCGTCGGACTATGAGAGATCGAAGGCGTTTTATACCGAGATTCTCGGGTTGCGGGTGATTGCGGAGAACTATCGGGCCGAAAGGTGTTCGTACAAGCTGGATCTCGCATTGCCCGATGGTGGGCAGGTGGAGTTGTTCTCGTTTCCGGAGCCGCCGGCGCGACCGTCGAGACCCGAGGCTGCTGGGTTGCGGCATCTGGCGTTCCTGGTAGCGGATGTGGGGGAGGCGGTCACCGAGTTGCGGGGTAGGGGAGTGGCGGTGGAAGAGGTGCGGGTTGATGAGTACACGGGGAAGCGGTTCGTATTCTTCGCTGATCCGGACGGCCTGCCGCTGGAGCTGTACGAAGCCTGAGGTCAGGGCCTCCGTCGGAGGCTTTCTAAACTGAACATCAAGAAATGGAAATATGCGCATCTACGCATGTTGCTCTGTTTCGAGCAGACTCCGGCACTCACCACTGCGCAAACCCGCCCGACCGCACCCATCACCACCCAACCTCGAAGAGGGGAGAGGCTATTCGATGCCGCTCGGTCGCTGGGTTGGGGGCTCCCATACGATGGTCCGCATGACCAAAGTGCTCCTGAAGACCTCCGCCGGGGACATCACCCTGGAACTGGACGAGGCCAAGGCACCCAAGACCGTCGCCAACTTCGTCGACTACGTCAAGGCGGGCCACTACGCGGACACCGTCTTCCACCGGGTGATCCCGAACTTCATGATCCAGGGCGGCGGTCTGACCGCCGACATGCAGCAGAAGGCTGCCAAGCAGACTGTCGAGAACGAGGCTGCCAACGGCCTCAAGAACGACAAGTACACCGTCGCCATGGCGCGCACCTCGGCCCCGCACTCGGCCAGCGCGCAGTTCTTCATCAACACCAGCAACAACGCCTTCCTGAACTACCCGGGCCAGGACGGCTTCGGCTACGCCGTGTTCGGCAAGGTCGTCGACGGCACCGCCGTCGTGGACGCCATCGAGGGTGTGCGCACCGGCAACAAGGCCGGCCACCAGGATGTGCCGGTCGAGCCGATCACCATCCTGTCCGCCGAACTGGTCTGATCAGTCCCTGCGGCAACTGAACAAACGGCCCGGAACCGAATGGTTCCGGGCCGTTGTCGTTGCCGCGTAGTGGTTTTCGGGTCAGGCGTCGAGGACGCGCGCCTTGCGTTCGACGACGGGCGGGAGCACGGACCAGGGGAAGTTGATCCACTTGTCGGTGCGTTTCCACACGTATTCGCAGTCGACCTCGGAATGCGGCTTCTGGTAGATGACCGCGCAGCGCACCTCGGCGACGTGGTGGGAGCAGAAGTCGCGCACGAGTTTCAGGGTTTTGCCGGTGTCGGCGACGTCGTCGGCGACCAGGACGGTCGCGCCGGTGAGGTCGACGGCACTGGGGACGGGCGGCAGCATGACCGGCATGTCGAGGCGCTGGTCGACGCCGGTGTAGAACTCCACGTTCATGACGTGGAGGTTCTTGACGTCGAGGGCGTAGCCGAGGGCGCCGGCGACGAAGAGCCCGCCGCGGGCGATCGACAGGATGAGGTCGGGTTCGAAGCCGTCGTCGGCGATGGCCTGGGATAGTTCGCGGCTGGCGTCCCCGAACAGTTCCCAGCTCAGTTCCTCGCGATCGCTCATTCCCGACTCCGTTCTGCCCGCTGCGGTGGTCTTCGGATCATACGAGCCGGGTTGCCGGTCGTTGCCCGGTCCGGCGCCGTTCGGCTCACGGATGGTGGGTGAGGGTGTACCAGAGCAGGGCGAGGGTGCCGAGGGCGAAGAGGGGCACCAGCACCATGGTCTCGATCTTGTTGCCGGTGCGGTCGATGATCGGGATGCGCGTGCGGATCTTCAGCGGCCACAGCAGCCGGCAGCCGCGGTCGGTGAGGCAGTCGCCGACGAGGTGGGCGAGGGCGCCGAGTCCGACGGAGAAGGGCAGCCATGTGGGTTTGTCGCTGATCCAGTGGTCGATGGCGAAGGTGCCGCAGACGGCGAGAATGACGACGGTGCCCCAGGATTTGAGTCCGTCGCCGGTGGGTGCGAGACCGAGCGCCTTGATGGCCAGGGCGAGCAGGAAGAACACCAGCGAGAGCGTGAAGTAGCGGCCGAGCAGGTGTTCGCCGGCCCAGGTGCCGTAGGTGACGGCGGCGACGAAGGCGAAGGAGTGGGTGCCGTGGCGGTGCCCGCCGGAGATCCACGAGATGAACTTGCACGCGTAGTGCGAGATCGGCCCCAGCACATGGGAAATGGTGCCGGAGGGGTGATCGGCGTCTGGCAGCAGCGCGGCGCCCGCGGTGAGGAAGGTGCCCATCACCAGATCGACGGAGCCGATGGCCCCGGATTGCACTGCGGGATAGGTCAAGACGGTGAACGGTAGCGCCGCGGCCGCCGCCGACCAGGCGAGCGCGCCGCTGGTCGCATGTGAATGTCCTAGCACCGCTTGAAGGTTAGCGGATGTAACCGACAGGTCTTTCCGGCTGCGTGGTGCGGTGAGGGACCTTGCTGGGCAGTGGATTCCGGTGCCGCGAGGCAAATATGTTTCAGGACAGTCGGTTTGGTGTTGGAAGTGCTCTCTCCCGGTCACATTCGGGTGACCCGTGTGCGGCCGGTCGGCGGCCTGAAATAGTCTCGGATCGATTGCGCTTTCCGCTCAGAGAGGAACGGACATGTCGGTAGCGTCCGCGGTGAAGGATCAGATCCAGACGATCGGTGGGGGATTCATGTTCTCCCGGGAAGCCCGAGCCTTCGCCGACAGCACCGGTGTCCCCGGCTTCATGCCCGGCTACACCCGCGGTCGCGCCGGCGTCCTGGGTGATGTGGATGCCGATGTGGTGACCGCGGCCTTCGGCTTCTTCCGTCCCGAGGCGATCCGGGAGGCGTGGGAGGCCACGGCCTCGATGCCGGCCGCGGCAGCAGCGCAGGGATATCTGACGGCGTGCCAGGACTTCGGCCGCCGGAAGCTGGCCTCCTTCGAGGACTCCGGGCGCCTGGCCGAGCTGCTCCAGCGGGTGGTGGCGGCCGCGGATCCGGTGGGCACGCCGCTGTTCGCGGGCTGGCGTGCGCTGCCGCAGGCCGAGGACGGGCCGGGCCTGGTGCTGCAGCTGATCCATGTGCTGCGGGAATTGCGTGGCGGCCTGCACCTGATCGGCGTGCTGGGTAGTGGCCTGACCCCGTTGCAGGCGGTGCTGATCGCGGGCTCCCCGCTGAAGCCGGGTCCGGATCAGGCCCGCAATTTCGGCTGGCCGGAGCCGTTCGACGAGATCACCGCGGAGCTGAAGGGCCGCTGGATGCAGGCGGAGTCGATCACCGAGGATCTGATAGCACCCGCGTTCGCGGTCCTCGACGACAAGGAGGGCGAGGAGCTGGTGACGCTGCTGAACGCCTGCCAGCTGGCCGTGTTCGGCGACCGCTGACCCGCCGCCCGGGTGGGCCGGTGAGCCCACCCGGGAATCCGCTTCAGCGGTGCAGGAATTCGAGGGTGACGCGTTCGAAGGCCTCCTTGGCCTCGTACATGACCCAGTGCCCGCACTTGGGGAACACGTGCAGTTCGGCGTTGGGGATCTGCCGCAGCGGGATGAGCGCCATATCGGTGGGGCATTGGCGGTCGTCGGCGCCCCAGGTCATGAGCACCGGGCTCTTGATCTTGTGGAGCATGGACCAGTAGGGCGGGGTGGGGGAGTTCTCCAGGAACTGTTGTTGCAGCGCAAGCGCTTCGGACCCGTACATGGCCCTGAGACTGGCCTGCGCGGCGGGTTCGGTGGCCGCGGTCCAGCGTTCCTCGACGAGGCTGTCGGTGATCATCTTGGGGTCGTAGATCATGCAGCGCAGCCAGCGCTCCAGGCCCTCGCGACTGGGTTGGTCGGCGAATTCCGACAGCAGCCGGGTGCCCTCGCTGGGGTTGGCGGCGAGCAGGCTGTGGCCGACACCGCCGATGGCGACGATCTTCTCGACCCGCTGCGGATGGTGCACGGCGACATTCACCGCGACGACGCCGCCCATGGAGTTGCCGATCATGGCGGCGGAGTCGATGTGCAACGCATCCATGAACCGGACGACGGAGTCGACGGCGGTGAGGACCGGGTGCCCGGGGACCGGATCGCTGACGCCGAAGCCCGGGAATTCCAGGACGTAGCAGTGGAAATGGTCGGCGTAGAAGCCGAGGTTGCCGCGGAAGTTGCGCCAGCCGTTGACGCCGATTCCGGAGCCGTGCAGCAGAATCAGAGGAGGACCGTCGCCGGCCTCGTGGTAGCGCAGGACGCCTTTGTCGGTGGCGATTTCGCGTCGGGTGCTCTCATAGGTGACATCCACGCCACCCACAGTAGAACAGGTTGCAGTTTGGAGGCCGATGGCCGAGTTCGGAATCCCGGTGGGCGAGGTGACCGTCGCCGACGGAGGAGTGGCGACCGCACTCGAAGCGCGCGGACACGATCTGTCCGACGCGCTGTGGTCGGCGCGTCTGCTCGTCGACGCGCCCGACGAGATCCGAGCCGTGCACACCGCGTTCTTCCGGGCGGGCGCGGTCATCGCGACCACCGCGAGCTACCAGGCCTCGTTCGAGGGATTCGCGGCGCGCGGCATCGATCGAGAACAGACCGCCCGATTGCTGCGGCGCAGTGTCGCGCTCGCGCGTACGGCGCGAGACGAGATCGACGACGGCCGTGAGCGCTGGATCGCCGCCTCGATCGGCCCCTACGGTGCGGCCCTGGCCGACGGTTCCGAATACCGCGGCCGCTACGGGCTTTCCCTGGCCGAGCTGAAGCGCTGGCACCTGCCGCGGCTGGAAGTGCTCGCCGATTCCGGGGCGGATGTGCTTGCGCTGGAGACGATTCCGGATATCGACGAGGCGGAGGCGCTGGCCGGACTGCTCGATGGCAGTGGCGTGCCCGCCTGGCTCAGCTACACCATCGACGGCACCCTGACCCGGGCCGGGCAGCCGCTGCGGGACGCGTTCGCGATCGCCGCCGCGGTTCCGAAGATCGTGGCCGTAGGGGTGAACTGCTGTGCGCCGGACGATGTCGCGGCGGCGATCACCCTGGCCCGGGAGGTGACGGGGAAACCGGTGATCGTCTACCCGAACAGCGGGGAGAAGTGGGACGCCGGGCAACGGTGCTGGACGGGGGAGGCGCGGTTCCCGGCCGGCCTGGCGGAGGAGTGGGCGGGGCTGGGTGCGGCCATCGTCGGTGGATGCTGCCGGGTGCTGCCCGCCGATATCGAGCGGCTGGCCGCGGTCGTCGCCGCAGGCTAGGCGGCAGACACCCGGGTCTGCCCAATGATGAATGTTCGCATGCAGACATGTGCATGTTCGAACATTGTTCAGATTTAAGGAACAAACACAAAAGCGGCCAGGACGGGGCAGTGCCAGGCTCCCGGCGTATTCGCAGCATCCAGGACCCTGCTTCACAGCGCCCTCACAGTGCCGGTTCGCATGCTGAGGTTCGAGCCCATACCGGGAGCGCCCCGGTGATCCGAGCGAACAGGAATCAGCATGCCGTCACATCCGAGCCTGCGGGCCGGGCGTACCGCGACCGCGACCCTGCTCGCGGTGACCGCGGCGGGCACGCTCACCGCGACCGCGCTGGCCTACGTCGACAAGCACGGCAGTCTCCAGAGCGGCGGCAGCGTAACCCAATCCGCCACTCCCGACGCCACCGCGGCCTCCGACGGCACCCCGGCGAACGTCACCGCCGACCCCACCCCGGCGCTGCGCTCGGGTACCGGTCGCGTCCACGCCCGATCGAGCGGCTCATGATCGCCGCCCCCGACCGCACGGCCTCGGCCGAATGGCCGGTATGGAGCACCACCGCGCGCGTGGTCGTCACCGACCCGGCGGCGCTGCGCCCGGCGCGCACCCTGATCCGCGCCCACCTCGCCGAGGTCGACGCCGCCTGCAGCCGGTTCCGCCCGGACTCCGAGATCAGCCGCCTGGCGCGGAGCGCCGGGCAACCGGTGCGTATCAGTGCACTGCTCGCCGGACATCTGCATGCCGCCCTCGGGGCGGCCCGCGACACCGACGGTGATCTCGACCCCACGATCGGTGCCTCGCTCATTGCCCTGGGCTATGACCGTGACTTCACGTTGCTGCTGCCGGGCTCGGCCGCCCGGGCGGCCGAGGACCGTCCGGATGCGGCAGCTCGGAAGCCCGACTCGCGCACCGGGATCCGTGACCTCGCGGACGCGGGCACCAGCCACGAAGTGGGTCGCTCCATACGGGGTAGCCAGACCCGGCGTCCTTCCGCGCCGGCAATCGCGCCGCTGGAAGGTCACCATGAGGAAGGCGGTGTGGCATGGGAGGCGACATCTGCGGAGCGCGTCACCAACGGTGAGGCCGGAGTCGATCGCCGCGGTGAGGCCGACGTCGGCGGGCGTGGCCGAGGGCCTGCTGGGCTGCGGGTACCCGTGGCGCTCACGGTGCGCCCGGACTGGACGCATGTCAGGTTGGATGGCGATCTGCTGAGTGTGCCCGCGGGGGTGCTGCTCGATCTGGGCGCGACGGCGAAGGCGCTTGCCGCCGACCATTGCGCGCAGGTGGTCGCCGATCGGCTCGGCTGTGGTGTGCTGGTGAGCCTGGGCGGTGACATCGCCACCGCGGGCCCCGGCCCGGCAGGCGGCTGGCAGGTGCTGGTCGAGGATCGCCCCGGTGAACCTCGTTCCCGCATAGCCCTTCCCGCAGGCGCGGCACTGGCCACCTCGAGCACGCTGCGCCGCCGCTGGTGGCGGGGCGGCAGTCTGGTGCACCACATCGTCGACCCGCGCACCGGCCTCGCCGCGGATCCGGTGTGGCGGACGGTATCGGTCGCTGCCGGGTCCTGCCTGGCTGCCAATACCGCCGCGACGGCGGCTGTCATTCGTGGCCGTGACGCGCTGACGGGTTTGCGTGGCAAGGGTTTTCCGGCGCGGCTGGTGAGTCGCGACGGTGAGGTCATCACCTTGCGCGGGTGGCCGCAGGCCGCGTCCGGTGACGACGAGCCCGGAACTCGGGAGAACGGAACCGAATCATGAACCGACGGAACCGAATCGTGAACTGGTCGGCGCGGGCGTCCCGGGGCGGTGAATGCTGATGGGGCAGGCGGGGTTCGACGCGGCGTTGTGGGCGTTCGGGCGGGGGACCGGTGTCACGGCGCTGGTGGTGCTGACGGTGGCGGTGGTGGCCGGGATTGTCGCACGGTCGGGGCGGGTCGTCGTGTTGCCGCGGGCCGGGATGGCGGTGTTTCACCGGGGTGCGGCGTTGACCGCGGTCGGGTTGGTGGCCGTGCATGTGGCGAGTCTGCTGGCCGATCCGTGGGCGCAGTTGCGGCTGGTGGATGTGGCGGTGCCGTTCGGCGGGGTGTATCGGCCGGTGTGGGTCGGGTTCGGGACGGTGGCGGTGGATCTGCTCGCCGCGGTGACGGTGTCGGGTCTGCTGCGGCATCGGATCGGCCCGAATGCGTTTCGTGCCGTGCACTGGGCGACGTACGTGCTGTGGCCGGTGACGGTGATCCATGCGCTCGGGGCCGGGACCGACGCGTTCCGGCCGTGGCTGGTGGCAGTGCTGTTGGTCTGTGCGGTCGCGGTGGTGGCCGCGGTGGGCTGGCGGATCAGCCGGGGATTCACCGAGATCGGTGTGGCGGCGGGGCAGGTGGCCCGATGACCGGCGTCGAATCTGGGGGTCGCCGCGCGGTGGCGGTGCGCCGGCTGCTGGCCGCGCCGACGGCTGACCTGGCCGCTCACGAGGCCACGCATGGCCGGTTGCCCGCTGTCACACGGGAATTGATCGATGCGGTGGCGGCCTCGGGGCTGCGCGGGCGCGGCGGCGCGGGGTTTCCGGTGGCGCGCAAGCTGGCTGCGGTGGCCGGTGGGCGTCGCCCGATCGTGGTCGCCAATGGTGCCGAGGGGGAGCCCGACAGCCGCAAGGATGCCGTATTGCTCACTCGCGCACCGCATCTGGTGCTGGACGGCCTGGTCGCGGCGGCGGCTGCGGTCGGGAGCCGGGACTGCCGGGTCTATGCCTCGGAGGCGGTGCTGGAACCGCTGCGCCGGGCACTGGTGGAACGGCGGATGGCGGGGTACCGCGAACCGGCGATCGAACTGACCGCTGCCGCTGAGACTTTCCTGGCGGGGGAGAAGTCGGCGGTCGTGAATCGTCTGTCCGGACGCGCGGCACTCCCGGCCGATCAGGTGGTCTCCACGTCCCGCTCGGGTGTGGGTGGTCGCCCGACGCTGGTCCACAATGTCGAGACGCTGGCCCAGCTGGCGTTGATCGCCCGGCACGGCCCGTCGTGGTTCCGTTCGGTCGGTGCCGGGGATGAGCCGGGCACGATGCTGATCAGCTTGTCGGGCACCAGAATCGCCGGTGTTTTCGAGGTTGCGGCCGGTGCCGAGTTGCCGGAGGTGGTCGCCGGTCTGGGCGGCACCGACCCGGTCCGGGTGCGCGCGGTGCTGGTCGGCGGCCGGCATGGCACCTGGATCTCCGGGTCGGCCCTGCCCGGAGCCGCGTTGTCGGCGCAGGGTTTACGGCATCTGCGTGCAGCCCCGGGCGCCGGGGTGGTGCGGGTGCTGCCGCACGGTGAGTGCGGGTTGCGTGTCACCGCCGAGATCACCGCCTATCTCGCCGCACAGAGTGCCGGGCAGTGCGGTCCGTGCCGCCATGGGTTGCCCACCCTCGCAACCCGATTCGGGCAGCTGGTCGACGGCGTCGGCGATCCCGCCGAGATTGCCCGGGTGGCCCGGCTGGTCGAGGGCAGGGGAGCCTGCCACCACCCCGACGGGACCGCGCGACTGGTGCGGTCCGCGCTGGAGGTGTTCGCCGACGAGGTGGCTCGGCATCGGCACGGCCACTGTGTAGCGGCTGCGCCGGCCCGGACAGGAGCACTGCGATGAGTGAACCGCTTCGCCTGCACATCGATTGGACCCGCTGCGATGGCCGGGGTGTGTGCAGTGAACTGCTGCCCGGCATCTTCGCCCGCGACGACTGGGGATTCCCGCTGACCCGCGATCACCGCGACCCGGTGCTGGAGCACGCGGATCTGCCCGCCGCACGGGATGCGGTGCGGCTGTGCCCGCGCCTCGCTCTACGGTTGCTGCCGCTGGCATGATCGGGGGTCGACAGCGTCGGAAGGGGCAAGCATGGCGACGATGGGCCGAATTCAGCGGCTGCGCAGTCTCATCGAGCATCCGCGCACCGGGCAGGCGGAGCGGGCGGCCGCGCGACGCATGCTGGACCGGTTGCTGGGCAAGACCGGCGGGGGAGCGCACCGGATCGGAGACCGCACCTACGGCGCGCGCCACGATCGTCCCGGACGGCACGCGAGCCTGTCCCGTATCGCCGACATGATCGGCGAGGACATCGCCCTGGCCCGCATCCTCACCCTGCCCGACGGCGAGAGCGACCTCGCCACCCGCGGCGCCCTGCGCGACGCCCCCGACCAGCTCACGTATACCGTCGAAACCCCTTACGACGCAGGCATTCTCATCACGGTCGGCAACCTCCCGCCCGGGTGGGCCACCGGCCCCGACGGCTTCGACACTCCGGCGCTGCGCGCGCTGGTCGAGGAACTGACCGACCTGATGAACGCCTACAACCACGACGGCACCGACATCGCCCGCCGCTTCGTCGGCCGCGTCCGCACCGAGGCGTCCGCCGGCTAGCATCCCCACACGCACGATGCCCCCGAACCGGGTCGGTTCGGGGGCATCGTCCTACTGGTTCAGACGGTTGTCGTCACGCCAGGTCGAAGCGGTCCAGCTCCATGACCTTGGTCCAGGCGGCCACGAAGTCGTTGACGAACTTCTGCTTGGAGTCGTCCTCGGCGTACACCTCGGCCAGGGCCCGCAGCTGCGAGTTGGAGCCGAACACCAGGTCGACGCGCGAACCGGTCCACACGGTCTTGCCGGTGGCGCGGTCCTTGCCCTCGTAGGTGCCGTCGTCGGCGGACGACGGGCCCCACTTGGTGGACATGTCGAGCAGGTTCACGAAGAAGTCCGTGGTGAGCGCACCCGGCTTGTCGGTGAACACGCCCAGCTGCGAACCCTGGTAGTTCGCACCCAGCACACGCAGACCACCGATGAGCACGGTCATCTCCGGCGCCGACAGGGTCAGCAGGTTGGCCTTGTCGAGCAGCAGGTACTCCGCCGGGATGCGGGTGCCCTTGCCGACGTAGTTGCGGAAACCATCGGCGGCCGGCTCGAGCGCGGAGAAGGACTCCACGTCGGTCAGTTCCTGGGTGGCGTCGCCGCGGCCCGCCCGGAACGGCACCTCGACATCGAAGCCGGCGGCCTTGGCGCCATGCTCGACGCCGACGTTACCGGCCAGCACCACCAGGTCGGCGAAGGAGACCGGCTTGCCGAAGGACTCCTGGATGCCCTCGAGCACCCGGATGACCTGCGCCAGCTCGTCGGGCTGGTTGACCTCCCACCCGGCCTGCGGCTGCAGGCGGATGCGGCCGCCGTTGACGCCGCCGCGCATGTCCGAGCCGCGGAACGACGAGGCCGCCGCCCACGCGGTCGACACCAGCTGCGCCACGGTCAGACCCGACTCCGCGATCTTGGCCTTCAGCGCCGCGACATCGGCGGCGTCGATGAGCTCGTGCTCGACGGCCGGGATCGGGTCCTGCCACAGCAGGGTCTCGGCCGGCACCTCGGGGCCCAGGTAGCGGACCTTGGGACCCATGTCGCGGTGGATCAGCTTGTACCAGGCCTTGGCGAACTCCTCGGCCAGCTCTTCGGGGTGGTCGAGCCAGCGGCGGGTGATCTGCTCGTAGACCGGGTCGAACCGCAGCGACAGGTCGGTGGTCAGCATGGTCGGCAGGTGCTTCTTGGACCCGTCGAACGCGTCGGGGATGATCGCCTCGGCGTTCTTGGCGACATACTGGTGCGCACCGGCGGGCGACTTGGACAGCTCCCACTCGTAGCCGTAGAGGGTCTCCAGGAAGGAGTTGTCCCACTGGGTCGGGGTGGGGGTCCAGGTGACCTCGATGCCGGAGGTGATGGCGTCCTTGCCGACACCGGTACCGAAGGTGGACTTCCAGCCCAGGCCCTGCTGTTCGAGCGGGGCGGCCTCGGGCTCGGGGCCGACATTGTCGGCCGGGCCCGCACCGTGGGTCTTACCGAAGGTGTGGCCACCCACGATGAGCGCCGCGGTCTCGACGTCGTTCATGGCCATCCGGCGGAAGGTCTCGCGGATGTCGACGGCCGCGGTCAGCGGATCCGGGTTGCCGTTGGGGCCTTCGGGATTGACGTAGATCAGACCCATCTGGACCGCGGCCAGCGGGTTCTCGAGGTCACGCTCGCCGGTGTAGCGGGCGTCGCCGAGCCACTCGGTCTCCGGACCCCAGTACACGTCCTGCTCGGGCTCCCACTGGTCGACGCGGCCGCCGCCGAAGCCGAACGTCTTCAAGCCCATGTCCTCGAGGGCGACGTTGCCGGCGTAGACGATGAGGTCGGCCCACGACAGCTTCTTGCCGTACTTCTTCTTCACCGGCCACAGCAGACGCCGCGCCTTGTCGAGGGAGGCGTTGTCGGGCCACGAGTTCAGCGGAGCGAAACGCTGCATACCGGCACCGGCTCCACCGCGGCCGTCGTTGATGCGGTAGGTGCCCGCGGCGTGCCAGGACATGCGGATGAAGAACGGGCCGTAGTGGCCGAAATCGGCCGGCCACCAGTCCTGCGAGGTGCGCATGACCTCGACGATGTCCTGCTTGACCGCGGCCAGGTCCAGGGTCTTGAACTCGGCGGCGTAGTCGTAACCCTCGTCCATGGGGTTGGCGACGGCCGGGTTCTTCTGCAGGATGCTCAGGTTCAGCTGGTTGGGCCACCACTGACGGTTGGCGTTACCGCCCTCGGCCGGGTCGTTGAGCCGGCCGTGTACGACGGGGCAGCCACCGGCGGGTTCGGTATTGGCTTCACCGATGGGCGGGTGTTCTTCAGGCACGGTGTGTCCTTTCAGTGAGTGATCATCTGCGTGATCATCTGGCTGTCGGCCACGATTGTGACCGCTACTTGTCTTGTGTCGCAGTAGTTTTCGAGCATTCGGGGCACAGGCCCCAGTAGATGACCTCGGCCTCGTCGAGCGCGAAACCGTTGTCGTCGGACGCGGTCAGGCAGGGCGCGTCGCCCACGGCGCAGTCGACATCGGCGATCACGCCGCACGACCGGCACACCACATGGTGATGGTTGTCCCCGACGCGCGTCTCGTACAGCGCCACGGACCCCATCGGCTGAATGCGGCGAATCAGCCCCGCGCTGGTCAGAGCCTTCAATACGTCGTACACCGCCTGATGTGAAACCCCACCCAGCGTCTCGCGCACGAACCCCAGGATCGAGTCCGTATCCGAGTGCGGGTGTGTGTGCACCGCGGTCAGCACCGCCAGCCGCGGTGCGGTCACACGCAAAGCGGCCCCGCGCAACATGCGCTCGAAATCCGTAGGCGTGGGCACAACCCGAAGTCTGCCCCTTTTTCTGGAATCAATCAAGTCTTTGGGCCGGATCGGCGCCCAAAAAATGATCCCGGCGCCGACCGGCGACACCACCGCCGGCGACCCCGCCCGGCCCGGGAGCCACGGGCGGGTGCAGCCCCTACCATCGAGCGGTGATCACCCGCGACGAGATCCGCACCCGCTCCACCGCCAACCGGTACCCGCTGGTGACCATCGCGGAGTTCTTCGAGGGCAACACCCTCGAAGACTCCATCGCCCCCAACCAGTACGGCGAAGGCCGCCCCGGCCTTGCCGAGATCGCGGCGCGCCCGACCCCGCCGTCGCCTGGATCCGGGTGCAACTGCACGAGGAGATGTTCGACGACGATCACGACGGCATCGCGGCGGAATCGGTGGCGATCTGTACGTCATTGCTGCCCAGCGACATCGACAAGCGACTCGACGTGGGGGAGTTGTGCGCGGAACCAGTATGGGAGGGCTGGTCCTACGACGAGGACACCTACTGCGGTATCCCCGCCATACCCGACGGTCACCGCGTCCTCACCCTCGTCTGGGACTGACCATCTCCCCGCGCCCCGGGCGGCCTCCCGGTACATCGGCGAATTCAACAGCGGCACCGGCGCATTCGAAGGCCGTGGGCGGTTCGAAACCCTACTGACCGCTGGTACACGCAGCCTTTGCCGGCGACGGCCGGGGAGGTATCCCGGTCTGCCCTACTTGACATAATGTCGATTATCGGCGCGGTTACGGCGCGGCAGTTGATCTTGAAACCCGCCATGTGGCCACGCTGTTGTCCGATCCGGAAAAAGGTGCGTGTGAACCACCGCGGGTGCGTGTGCTCCGAGTCAGGTGGATAAATCCGGGAAAACCTGCATGTACAGCGCATTATTCAATGCTGTCTGCATAGTTATGCGTCGAAATGTTGTGTCACTGTGACGAATGTGACTGTTGGTGCGTGTGTGACTTCTTCCGTGACGTGCAGGTCTTTCCGCAGTGAGCGTGCCGACTGAACATCAAGTCCGAGAGGCCTTTACTTGTCGAGCAGACGCGCCTCGACGGGCGTCGTCCCAGCGTCCTGGCGCTTGCTCGACAGTTTGGACTATCCAACACCACCTTCCGTCGCCACTTCCCCGAGGTCGTCAAGGACCTCGGGGAGATCCGTCGGACCCCTTAGCCGTGCAGACCAATTCATTGGCCACTGGCGAGGGGCGTCTTCTCCCCTTCCGGGGCCTAGCCGCTCTCATTACGTCACAGTGACGAACCGCTGGTCGGATTTGGGTTGGTCCCAAGGAACCAGTGCCGTCGTTTGGAGGGGTGTCTCGCGGAATCCGCCGATCCGGTTCACGGCATTGCGGACTGATGATCTGCTGCCTCGACGTCGCGGTGCGTGCGCATTTCATCTCCTTGTGCGTTCGGACAACGCGGGTTCGCCGGTTTGTTGCGGATCGATGGTGGCGGGCAAGGTGTGACCCACGCATCATTGCTCTTGGGCTGACCAGGAGCACCAGCCGATGAACACACAGCACATCGACTACGACACCGCCGAAGGAGCCGACGTCCTCATCGTGGGCGCCGGAGCATCTGGCGGGGTGGCAGCACTCGAGTTGGCCGGCAGAGGCCTCGGGGTCGTGTGTCTGGAGCAGGGCGAATGGACCCTGCCCGACGAGTTCACCGGCGACAAACCGTCGTGGGAGCTCACCCGTCTGAAGCAGTGGAACGCCAGCCCGAATGTGCGTCAGAACCCGGCCGACTATCCGGTCGATGCCACCGAGAGCCCGGTGGAACCGCTGATGTTCAACGGGGTCGGCGGCAGCACGATCCTGTTCTCCGGGCACTGGGTCCGGGCGATGCCGTCGGATTTCCGCGTCAGGACACTCGACGGCGTGGCCGCGGACTGGCCGTTCACCTATGAGGATCTGCGGCCGTTCTACGACGAGGTCACCTACCATATCGGCGCGTCTGGGCTGGAAGGCGACCCCGCCTATCCGGATCCGCACACCTTTCCGCTGCCGCCGCTGCCGATCGGCAAGTACGGGCTGGTCGCGGCCAAAGGGATGGACAAGCTGGGCTGGCACTGGTGGCCGGCACCGAATGCCATCGCGTCGCGCGACTTCAAGAACCGCCCGGCCTGTCTGCGCTACGGCGCGTGTGAATCCGGATGCCCCACCGGGGCCAAGGCCAGCACCGACCTCACACACTGGCGTGAGGCGATCGCGCTGGGTGCGGTGCTGATCACCGGTGCCCGGGTCAGCCGGCTCACCGTGAACGAGCGCGGCCTTGTCACCGGCGCCGAGTACATCGACCGCGACGGGAACCTGCGACACCTGGCGGCCCGGGTGACCGTGATGGCCGCGAACGGTGTGGGCACACCGCGCCTGCTGCTGAACTCGACCTCGTCGCTTTTCCCCGACGGCCTCGCCAACTCCTCCGGGCTGGTGGGCAAGCGTCTGATGACGCACCCGTACGCGTCGGTATTCGGCGCCTACGACGAAGTGCTCGAAACCTGGCTCGGCCCAGCAGGACAGGCGCTGCAGTCGATGCAGTTCTACGAGACCGACACCGACCGCGGTTTCGTGCGGGGAGCGAAGTGGAACCTGATGCCGACCGGTGGCCCGCTCGCCCACGCCCTGTGGGAGCGGGGCCAGGACTGGCGTGGGGGTTTCGGACCCGCCTTCCACAGCCGCCTCGAGCGCACGTTCGGGCGCTGCACCGAATGGGGGATCACCACCGAAGACCTGCCCGACGAGCACAACGCGGTCGTGCTGGCCCCGGACGTCACGGACTCCGACGGGATCCCGGCCGCGAAAATCCACTACACCATCGGTGAGAACTGTGAGCGGATGCTCACATTCAACGTGGAGCGGGCGATCGAGGCGCATCAGGCCGCCGGGGCTGTCGAAATCCACCCGATCCCGGTGGTACGCCACAGCGCCTGGCATCTGCTCGGCACGGCCACCATGGGCACCGACCCGGCCACCTCCGTCGTCGATCAGTGGGGCCGGGCACACGACGTACCCAACTTGTTCATCATCGACGGCAGCGTCTTCGTCACCTCCACGGGTGTGAACCCGACCGCGACCATCATGGCGATTGCTCTGCGCTCGATGCGGCACCTCGCCGAAACCCGCCACAGCATCCAGACCGCGTTCTAAGGACAGCATGATGCTCGATTCCGACCAGCGCCGCACCTTCGCGCTTCTCGCCGACACACTGATTCCCGCGTCCGGCTCCATGCCCTCGGCGAGCGCCGCCGGAGTACCCGACGCGTTGCTCGACCAGGTTCTCGGCTACCGGCCTGATATCGCAGAGGCATTCGCCGCCGCCGTCGCCTCGTGCACCGGCAAGGACCCCGAAGCCGCTCTCGATGAGCTCGCCGCGCACAGGCCCGACCAGTTCGAGGCGCTGACGGTGCTGACGGCAGGCGCGTACTTCCTCAGTCCCGCCGTGAAGGCCGCCATGCCCTATGCCGCGGCACCGCGTCCGGTCCGTGACGACATGGATTCCTACGTCGATCTGCTCGCCGGCGTTGTCGAGCGCGGCTTCGTCATCCGCTGATCAAGCCCGGCCGAAACCTGCCCCGGGGTCCTGCGAAAGGCAACACCAGTGAGTGAAAATCACAGCGGGCGTAAGGAATCTGTCTCCACCATCGAATCGGCCACCATCCAACCGATCCCGGCCGAGCAGCGCCACGGGCGCAACCGGGACATGTTCACGATCTGGTTCGGAACCAACATCATGATCCTGGCGATCGTCACCGGGGCGTTGTCGACGACCCGCTTCGGGCAGCCCGCCTGGTCGGCCGCGCTGGCGATCATCGCGGGAAACCTCTTCGGTGCGATCTTCATGGCGCTGCACTCCGCTCAGGGGCCGCGGCTGGGTGTTCCGCAGATGGTGCAGACCAAGGGCCAATTCGGTTCGCTGGGATCGATTCTCATCGTCGGAGTCGTCGTCTGCATGTATCTCGGGTTCTTCGTCTCGATTCTTGTCTTCGGCGGGCAGTCCCTCGCGTCAGCGATACCGTTCCTGAGCGATGAGGCCGGCATCGTGGTGCTCGCGGCGATCAGCGTCTGCGCGGCCATCTGGGGTTACACCCTGATCCACGCCTACGCGCGCATCATGACATGGGCGTCGGGGCTGGTGCTGCTGATGGCGTTCGTCTGGGTGTTCGCCGTCCACTCGGTGCCCGCTCACTTCTTCAGCACGGGCATCGCGACGCCGGCCGGCTTCCTGAGCACCTTCGGGGCGTGTGCGGTGTGGCAGATCGCCTATGCCCCATACGTTTCCGACTATTCGCGCTACCTGCCGGCAAGGACGGGCTCGAGGCCGGCGTTCTGGATGAGCTACTGGGGCACCTGCCTCGGCTCGATCCTGCCGATGTTCCTCGGGGCAGGTGTCGGAGTGCTGCTCCCCCACGCCGACCCGGTTGTCGCCCTGACCCAGGCCACCGCGGGGATCAGCGTCGTGGTGGTTGTGGTCTTCAGCATCGGAGTCGCCGCGACGAACGCGATGAACCTGTACTGCGGCACGCTGTGCACGGTCACGATGGCGCAGACGATCTTTCCGCGCTTCACTCCACGCGGTCGCGAACGTGCTCTGGTCGCCACCGGACTGGGCGTGCTGGCCACGAGTGTCGCGCTCACCGCGGGCAGCGACTTCGTCGCCACCTACAAGAACTTCCTGGTTCTGCTGCTGGGTGCGCTGGTCCCGTGGACCGCCGTGAATCTCGTGGACTACTACCTGGTCCGGCATGGGGATTACGTCGTCGACGATTTCTACAAGCGCGACGGCGGTCGCTACGGCCGGGTCAACTGGCCCGCGGTCTGTTGCTACCTCATCGGCGTCGCTGTGCAACTCCCGTTCATGATCATCGGGACCGCCTTCGTCGGACCGATCGCGACAATGCTCGGCAACACAGACATCTCGTTCATCGTCGGATTGGCTGTCGTTTCACCGCTCTACTACTTCACAGCCACAGCTCTTGCCCGCCGCAGGAGTCGTTCCGTCGCACGTGACGCCTCGGCGACGCGACCGAAACGAAGAACCTGCCTACAGGCGCCGGACCGGGCGCAGAAAGTACAGGCGAATAATCATGGCATCGACTGAAATTGGGCGATTCACCGTTCGGCGTCCCTCTCCGGATCAGATCCCGGTCGCTGACGTGCCGCCCGCAGGCCACTTCATCGGCGGATCGTTCGTCCAGGGCTCGTCCACGGAAGTCATCGACGTCCTCGATCCGACCACGGAAGAGATCCTCGGATCCGTCCCGGCGGGAACCATCGACGATGTCGATTCGGCGGTGGAGGCGGCCCTCGCGGCTCATGATCAACCACAGCGCATGAGCCCTGGATACGGGGTGGGAAGTCGATGCGTCGCCGGCCGGCCGGACGCAACGCCCGAACATCGATCATGTGAACTCAGGGTGGTCCCGCACCTGCTGCGACCCACCTGGCGATCTGAACCCGCGAGGTGAAACCCAGCTTCGTCAGGATGTGCTCGACGTGCCCCTCCGCAGTGCGCCGTGAGATCATCAGTCGACCAGCGATTGCGCTGTTGGTGAGGCCATCGGCTACCAGTTCGGCGATCTGCTGTTCACGTTTGGTGAGAATCGACGCCGCTCGGTCGGCCAGCGATGGCGGGTCTTCTTCGAGGCCGAAGGCAGCGGCCACGGCGAAACTCATCGCACGGCCCTGCTCGCGGGCTTTCTCGAATTCTCGTGTTCCGAGAGTCTCCTGTGCGCGGCGCTCGCATGCCTGGTGATAGGTGGCCAGGTTGGGGAACAGGATGGAGGAGCTGCCTGCGGCCCGGCCCAGTGCTTCGGCCGCGCCCATCAACACCGAGGCGCGGCGGACATCGTCGCGATCGGAAGTGATCCATGCGAGAGCTTCCAGACTGGTCGCGGCGATGAGTGGATCATCCACCGAGCGCGCATGACGAAGGCTCTGCTTCACCAGGTCCGTGGCTCGGTCGAGCGCACCCTGCCTCCAGACGGCCGTGCCCAGTGCCCACAACAGCCAGGAGCGAAATGACGTCTCTCCTCCGCGAGAGTCCGCGAATGCCAGCGTCTGCTCGTGACAGGCGACCGCGCGCCGCAGATCCCCACCGAGTTGGTATGCCCACCCCAGCAATAGGGAAGAGTCCATTCGCAATACGGGATCACTACAGCCTGTGACCAGTTCCGCGGCCTCCTCCAGGCGGGCGACGGCATGGCCGAGATCGTCGCTGACCAGCGCGGTGTAACCGTCCGCGACGGCCACCCAGGTGGCGATCTCCGGGCCGGCCATCTGCCTGGCCAGCCCCCTGAGTTCCGCCACCCGCGCTGTCGCCGCGGCCAGGTCGGCCTGGGCCGCGGCCAGCATCCCGGCCGAGTAGAGCGCCTTGGCGCGATCTCGACCTTGTGCGACGACGGAGTGGGCCAGAGTTCGGTCGAGCCAGCTGCGGCCCTCGGTGATGCGGCCACCCATGTACCAGAACGAAAACAGAGCTGCCGCGATCCTCATGCCGCCGGTACCGGTCTCGTCGAACTCCATTGCCTTGCGCAGATTCGGCAGTTCCTGCTTCAGGCGAGAATCCCACTCGAGTTGGCGGGGACTGATCCACTCGGCCTCCGCGTCGAACGCCAACCGCTCATACCAATCCCGATGCCGGCGACCGATCTCCCGGTCCTCACCTGCCTCCTCGAGCTTTGTCCTGCCGTAGTTCTGCACTGTGTCGAGCATCCGAAACCTGACCGCGCCACCGGATTCCTCCCGGATCAGGATCGACTTGTCCACCAACGCGAACAATGCGTCGAGCAGGTCGGGGTCGGGTGCGGCGGTGCCGCACACCTGTTCAGCCGCGTCGAGATCGAAGCCGTGAGCGAAGATCGACAGTTGCGACCACAGCTGCTGTTCGCGTGGTGTGCACAGGTCGTAACTCCAGCCGATGCACCACCACAGAGTCTGCTGGCGCGTCGGGACATCCCGATTGCCCGCTGTGAGCAGGGTGTACCGGTCGTCGAGCCGTCGGAGGATCTGATCGACGGACAGCACGCGCAACCGGGCCGTGGCCAGCTCGATCGCCAATGGCAAACCGTCGAGCCGGGCACAAATCCGGGCTACGGCAAGCCGGTTGTCTCGAGTCAGCTCGAACCCGGGCACTACCGCGGCCGCTCGTTCGACGAACAATTCCACCGCATCGTATCGGGACACTTCTCCCAGCGTGGGCATGCTGGACGGATCCGGAAAACCCAGTGGCGTCACCGGCAACACGGATTCGCCGCCGATTCCGAGGACCTCGCGGCTGGTGGCCAAGATCGACAGGTCCACGCAGGCACGCAGCAGCGACTCCGCGAGGTACGCGACCGCCTCCACCAGGTGCTCGCAGTTGTCGAGCACCAGCAAAAGTTTGCGTGTCGAGAGGAACTCGACCAGTACCTCCCTCGTCGGCCTGTCGGCCAGGTTCCGTACGCCGACCGAAGCAGCCACAATGTCGTCCACCAACTCTGGGTCGTCGATGTCGCCGAACTCGACCAATCTGACCCCGTCTGCATAACTGCGGCGCAACTTGCTCGCCGCCCGCGCCGCGAGCCGCGTCTTGCCGACCCCACCGATGCCCGTCAACGTAACCAGACGCGATTCCGACAGCGCCTTCTTCACCTCGGACAGTTGTGCCTTCCGACCGACAAAGCTGGTCAGTTCCAACCGAAGGGCACCCGTATCCCCTCTGCGACGACCTTGTCCTCGCGCCGGTACGTGCGCTTTGGGCACGTTGTCGGGTTCACCGCGGATGGTCATCTCATCGACGGCGTAACCATGGTCGCGCTGGATCTGCTGCAGCTGCTTACCGAGGGCGAGAGCGGAGGGGCGCTGCGCCGGGTCGCGGTCCATCGCGGTCTCGATTGCCGCGCACACATCGTCGGGGATCCCGCCGGTGCGCAGATCCGGCACCGGATCGGTGGTGATCCGGAGAAACTGCGCAACGACCTGTTCGCCGCTGCGGCGTTCGAAAGCGGCATGTCCGGTGAGCGCGCAGAACAACGTACTTGCCAGCCCGTACACGTCCGACGCCACATTGGGCGGATGGCCGTCGAGAACCTCGGGAGCAGCAAACGCCGGCGACGCCGTGACCGTTCCCGTCGTGGTCTCGAATCCGCCGGCGATACGGGCGATGCCGAAATCGCTCAACGCCGGCTCCCCGTATTCGGTGAACAGGATATTCGCCGGTTTGACGTCACGGTGCACGATACCGAGCCGGTGCGCCGTCTCGAGCGCTCCGGCCACCTTGATCCCGAGCCGCAGCACCTCCTGCACAGAGAGCGGACCGTCCCTGCGGATCCGGTCCTCGAGGGATCCGCGCTCGTGGCACTGCATCACCAAATACGGTCTCCCAGGCGAGATCTCGCCGATCTGCAGGACTCCGACGATGTTCGGGTGGCCGGTCAGTCGCCCCATCGCGCGTTGCTCCCGCACAAATCGCGCTCTGCTTTCCTCGTCCGGTTCAGCGGTGGTGAGCACCTTCACCGCGACGACGCGATCCAAGTCGCGCTGGATGCAGCGGCAGACCACGCCGAACCCGCCCCGCCCGATCTCCTCGGCGTCCTCGAACCCCGCCGAACTCAGCTCCGCGACCGGTGTGGCCGCCATATCCCGGCGTGTTCTGAGGGGGTCATCCTCGACCATATGGGTCACCTGCAATTCACACCCCCCGAATTCCCCATGATAATCCGCTGTGCTGCCGAAGGATCCGATCAGGCGCAGCGCTCGGGCGCGTGGTGTGCAGCGGTGAGGTGCAATGATCTGCCGCTGGAGTAGAGGCGGTGCGGTTCCCCTCCTGCTCCAGCGGCAGCCGACCTGCCCGCGTGTCTCGAGCAGGCGGTCCCCGCGATCTCGCCGTCGAGATCTGACGACTACGGGGTGGCCGCGGTGTGGCCGAAGGCGCGCGACTCGGTGAACGACGCGCTGCGAGCGTCGGGCCGTACGCCGACCACGTCGCCGGATTTCTTGCATCTCGCGCTCGCCACTGGATGCGTGTTCCGCTTCTTCTCCGGGTGCAGTCTGGGGCGGCATGGACGCTTCCCCTCGGGCGAGTGGGGTCGGCCGGCAATGGACAGGGCGGCGGATTGGGGTGGGGTGAGCGTGCCGGTTCGTCCACTGTGTCGTGGGTCTCCCATGCGGCAGATTGGCTGCGGACGGACCCATCGCGCACAGGGAGTTGAACGGATGCATCGCGGAGCAGGCACCGGCACGCTGGACGAACAGCGGATCGATGCTGTCCCCCGGCTGGAATTCGAGCGGATCGCGGGTGAGTCGCCGTCGGCGCGATTGGTCTGGCATGGCGCGCCGCCGCCTCTCACCACGCTGATCGAGGTCTTCTCGGCGCTGGGATTGCCGGTGATCACCCATGAGGTGAGCGGCGATGAGTTGCGCGCCGTGCATCGGTTCACCTTCCGCCCCACCGCTTTTCCGCTGCACGAGCGGACGGCCGCGCTGATCGCGGAAGCGTTCCTGGCGGCCGTGGACACCGCCGTGGAGGTCGACGGGTTGATCGGGTTGGTCGGCACGGCCGAGCTGGCCTGGCGGGATGTGGTGCTGGTGCGTGCCGCGTGCCGCTATCTACGGCAGGTGGGACTGCGCCTGAGCGAGGCCACGGTCACCGAGATCCTTTCCGCCCATGCCGAATTCGTGCGCGCGTTCGTGGAGTTGTTCCACGCCAGGTTCGATCCGGCGCGCACTGCCGGGCGGGCCGAGTCGGTGGCCGCCGCCGATGCGGCGGTGCAGCGGCGGCTGGAGGCCGCGGCCACGCTGCCGGAGGATCAGCTGCTGCGCGGCCTGCACACCTTCTGCACCGCGGTGCTGCGCACCAACTGGTATCAGCCCGGTCGCGCGGTGGCCGCGTTCAAGGTCGATCCGGCCCGGCTCTCGATCTCGGCCCCGGTCACGCCCTATCGCGAGATCTTCGTGCACGCCGCCGAGGTGGAGGGCAGCCACGTGCGCGGCGGCGCGATCGCCCGTGGCGGCGTGCGCTGGTCGGATCGCGGCGACGATTTCCGCACCGAGGTGCTCGGGCTGATGAAGACCCAGACGGTCAAGAACGCGGTCATCGTGCCGGCCGGCGCGAAGGGTGTGTTCGTGGCCCGGCGCGGAAGCGATCCCGCCACTGTCGAATCGGCGTACTCGGCGTTCGTCGGCGGTCTGCTCGATGTCACCGACAATATCGTCGACGGCGTGACGGTCCCGCCCGCGCACTGCGTGGTGTACGACGACCACGATCCGTATCTGGTGGTCGCGGCGGACAAGGGCACCGCGCGCTTGTCCGATCTGGCCAATGGCATTGCGGTATCGCGGGGTTTCTGGCTCGGTGACGCGTTCGCCTCGGGCGGTTCCAGCGGCTACGACCACAAGGCGCTGGGCATCACCGCGCGTGGCGTGTGGTGCTCGATCCGGCAGCATCTGGCCGAGCTGGGCATCGACGCCGACGCGCAGCCGTTCACGGTGGCGGGCATCGGCGATATGTCGGGCGACGTCTTCGGCAACGGCATGCTCGAAACCGATCGGATTCTGCTGGTGGCGGCCTTCGACCACCGCCACATCTTCCTCGACCCGGACCCGGATCCGCTGCTGTCGCATGGCGAGCGCCGCCGCCTGGCCGGTCTGGAGCGCAGCAGCTGGGCCGACTACGACCGCGCCCTGATCTCGAAGGGCGGCGGCGTGTGGCCGCGCACCGCCAAGTCCATCCCGCTCTCCCCCGAGGTGCGTGATCGGCTGGGCGTCACCGCGACGGAACTGCCCGCGCCCGAGGTGATTCGGGCGATTCTGAGTGCGGAGGTGGACCTGCTGTTCAATGGCGGCATCGGCACCTATGTGCGCGGCGGCGACGAGCCGGACACCGCGGTCGCCGACCCGGCCAATGACGAGGTGCGGATTGCGGCGTCGCGGCTACGCTGCCGGGTGGTCGGCGAGGGCGGCAATCTGGGTCTGACCCAGCGGGCGCGTATCGAGTTCGCGGTGGCGGGCGGCCGGGTCAATGCCGATTTCATCGATAATGCTGCGGGCGTGGCGATTTCGGATCGCGAGGTGAATCTCAAGATCGCGCTCGCGGCCGCGGTGAGCGCGGGTGCGCTGACCCCGGCCGAACGGGATCGGCTGCTGGCCGACAATGCCGGCGCGGTGGTCGCCGCCGTACTCGCCGACTGTGATCGGCAGGCGCTGGCCATCAGCCTGGCCGAGGCGCACGCCCCGTTCCTGATCGATCGGCACGGCCGTTTGATCGAGAACCTCGAGCAGGCCACCGGTCTGGACCGCGCCGCCGAGTTCCTGCCCACCCCGGCGGAGCTCACCGCCCGCCGCCGCGCGGGAACCGGCCTGGTGCGTCCGGAGATCGCGGTGCTGCTGGCCATGGCCAAGAACCTGGTCCGCGATGAACTGCTGGCCGCCGGAATCCTCGACGATCCGGTGGTGGCCGGGACCGTGTTCGGCTACTTCCCCGATTCGGTGCGCACCGGGCTGGGTGCGGACGTGCTGCGCCGGCACCCGGTGGCCCGGGAGATCGTGGCCGTGGCGGTGGCGAACCAGGTGATCAACCGGGTCGGCCCCGGCATGATCCACCGCCTGGAGGAGCGGCTCGGCGCGGGTACCGCGCACATCGTGCTGGCCTGCACGGTGGTGCACAGCGTGCTCGATATCGACGGTTGGTGGCGCGATGCCCTGGCCCTGCCCGGCGTCTCGCCGCGGGTGCGCATGAGCATCCTCAACGGTATCCAGGCGGCCGTCGAACAGGCCACCGCCTGGTTGCTGACCCAGCCCGGGTCGGGCTCCTGGTCCGAGGAGATCGACCGTCACGCACCGCTGGTCGCGGACTTGATCACGGTGCTGCCGCGACCCTGCGGGCATACCGGACGCGATAAGGCGAACCTGCGTCTGCTGGCGCAGGCGCTGCCGCTGAGCGACATCGCCCGGCGCGCACAGCTTCCGGTGCCGCTGGTTGCGCAGACCTACCGCGAGCTGGGCGATCTCATCGGTTTGGACTGGCTGGCAACGGCTTTCGACGCCGAGCCCGCGTCGGATCGCTGGGAGACCCTGGCTGCCGCCGTGCTGGGCGATGAATTGCAGTCGCGGTGGCACGCGCTCACGGTCGCGGTCCTCGCCGGGGCCGACCCCACCGCCTCGGCCCGCGATCTCGTGAGGGCCTGGGGTGAAACCGATTCCGCGGCCAGGCTGCTGGAACTGGCCGGTGGTCTGCGCCGCTCCGGTGTCGTCGATCTCGCGCGCCTGTGCGTGGTCAACGCCGGATTGGCGGAGGCGGCCAAGCTCAGCGCCGGGCGACAGGTCAGCGCTGGGCGATAACGGCCAGCAGCAGCTCGGCGCGCACCCGGGCGGTGTCGAGCCGGCAGCCGAGCACCGATTCGATCTTGACGATCCGGCTGCGCAGCGTATGCCGGTGCACGCCGAGGGCGTTGGCGGCGGCTTCCCATTGCCCGTGCGCCTCGAGGTAGGCGCGCAGCGAGTCGACCAGGTTGGTGTCGTGGCGCTCGTCGTAGCCGACGAGCGGCGCCAGCATGGCCTCCGACACTGCGCCGAGCACCCGTCGCGCCTCCGGGAAGGTCAGCAGGGAGTGCCCGGCCCGCGCGGAGAGCTCCTGCGGGCTCGCCCCCGGCGGCGCCGCGGACGCGGCCAGCTCCGCGTGTTCGATGGCGGCGGCGAAGCGGCGCAGGGGATGTGGCGCGCTGATCCCGGCACGCACGCTGGCGCGCACGCTCGCGGGCAAGGACCGCAGCAGCTGCTCCGCCGATTCCTCGGTATCGGTTCCGGCCAGCAGGATGGCGGCCCGATCGTCGGCCAGATGGGCGAACAGCTGCCTGCTCTGCGTCGCCAGCCGCGTGTCGACGGCCTCGACGACCCGTTCGGCGGTCTCCGCCGAGGGGCAGCGCAGCACCAGTGCCCGCACGCGCCCGGCCCGGTCGGCGGCCGGAGTCAGATGCGCCCACACGGTGTCGAGCGCGGTCGGTTCCTCGAGCAGCATGGCGATGGCCTGGGTGTTCAAGCGGTTCTGCGCGATGCGCAGTCGCGCGGGTTTCTCGAAGTCCAGGGCGAGCAGTGAGCTGGCGTGCCCGAGCAGCACCTGGTCGACCGGGCTCAGCGCGGTCGTGGTCACGACGGCGAGGTGCCCGTGCGTGGCGGGCCCGGCCGCGATGGCCTGCACGGCGATGAAAACGTCCGGGGCCGTGTGGATCACGCCGCTGGCCGCGCCGTCGCCGCGGGTCCCGAGAAATTCGGTGATCTTGTCGATGATCTCGGCGGACACCGGCCCGGGATGCGCGTCGGTCACCACGCCATCGGCTCCGACGACGATCGCGGTGGCCGACAGGGCCGCCGACAATTCCTTGATGACGGCGGGTACGCCCTGGATCGCGGCGCGGGTCATGCGCGGCTGGCTGCGCGAGGCCCGCAGCACCTTTTCGTATTCCTGTTCGGCGAGCCGCTGCATGACCTTCTTGGTGATCGCGCCGAACGGTGTCGGCAGCGGCACCTCGAACAGCGGCAGCCCGAGCTCGTCGGCGGCCTCGACCAGGTCCTCGGGCACGGCCGGGTGCGAGAGCCCGACTCCGAATCCGACGCCGACCACCCCCACCGAGTCCAGATCACGCAGGTAGCGCAGTCGATCGGGGCGACTGAGCGGCAAACCCATGCCGGTGGTGAGGACCAGTTCCCCGCCGGAGAGCCATTGCTGCGGTTCGGTGAGTTCGGAGGTGAGCGCGAGCGCGATTTCCCGGCCCAGTCCGGCAGCGCCGCCTTTGAGCACCAATCCCAGCTCAGGCTGCGACAGGATCCATCGGACCGGAATTCCCACACTCATAGCTCTCCCACAGCAACTGGACACAATGGTGAAACCCCCCTCTCGGGTCACGCCGATTCGGCAGGTGACGCAGGGGTGTGTCGCGCAGCACACTCGGTGGCAATCGAGCAGCACTCCCACATCGCACGAGAACGGGCAGACATGACCACGGAGATACTTCGCAACTACATCGACGGCCAGTTTACGGCCGCCACCGCGGCGGAGTCGTTCGACCTGATCAGCCCGGTGGACGAGTCCGTGACCGGCCGCAGCCCGATCTCCGGGCCCGCCGATGTGGATGCCGCCGTGGCCGCCGCCGCCCGCGCCTTCCCGGCCTGGAAGGCCGCGACTCCGAGCCGCCGTCAGGCCGCCCTGCTGGCACTGGCCGACGCCGTCGAAGCCAATGCGCAGGCCCTGGTCGAGGCGCAGTCCCTCGATACCGGCCAGCCCAAGCATCTGATCGCCTCCGAGGAGGTCGCCGCGGGCGCGGATCACCTGCGCTTCTTCGCCGGGGCGGCGCGGCTGCTGGAGGGCAAGTCGGCCGGTGAGTACATGGAGGGCTTCACCTCCTATGTGCGCCGCGAGCCGGTCGGCGTGATCGGCCAGGTGACGCCGTGGAACTACCCGCTCATGATGGCCATCTGGAAGATCGGCCCGGCGCTGGCGACCGGCAATACGGTCGTCCTCAAGCCCAGTGACACCACGCCCCGCAGCACCCTGGTGCTGGCCGAACTGACCCGCGACATCCTGCCCGCCGGCGTCCTGAACGTGGTGCTCGGCACCGCGGGCACCGGGGCCGCGCTGGTCGCGCATCCGGTCCTGGACATGGTGGCCATCACCGGTTCGGTGCGCGCGGGCATCGAGGTGGCCACCGCCGCCGCCCATCAGGTGAAGCGGGCGCATCTGGAATTGGGTGGCAATGCGCCGGTCCTGGTGTTCGGCGACGCGGATCTGGCGCTGGCCGCCGATCGCATCGGCGATGCCGCCTACTTCAACGCCGGTCAGGACTGCACGGCCGCCACCCGCGTGCTGGTGCACGAGTCGGTGCACGACGCGTTCGTGGAGGCTCTGGTGAAGAAGGCGCAGACGGTGCGGCCGGGCCTGCCCGACAATCCGGATGCCGCCTACGGACCGCTCAACAACATCCGCCACTTCGAGTCGGTGACCGGCAAGATCGCGGCGCTGCCCGCGCACACCACCATCGCCACCGGCGGTGCGCGGATCGGCGAGCGCGGCTTCTTCTTCGCGCCGACCGTGGTGACCGGTGTGCGGCAGGACGATCCGATCGTGCAGGAGGAGATCTTCGGCCCGGTGATCACCGTGCAGACCTTCGCCGACGAGTCCGAGGCCATCCGTCTGGCCAATGACGTGGTCTACGGCCTGGCCTCGAGCGTGTGGAGCCGCGATCACGGTGTGGTGCAGCGGGTTTCGGCCGCACTGGACTTCGGCGCGGTGTGGGTGAACTGCCATATTCCGCTGGTCGCCGAGATGCCGCACGGCGGTTTCAAACGCTCCGGTCACGGCAAGGATCTGTCCGCCTACGGCGTCGAGGACTACACGCGCATCAAGCACGTCATGAGCGCACACGACTGATCCCGGTTGCACCGGCCATCGAATTCCCTTCCCGCAGAAAGATTTTCATGACAGCGATCAGCTACCGGATTCCGCAGCAGCGGGTGCTCCGGACCGCCCTGCCCGGCCCGCGCTCGCAGGAACTGGCGGTGCGCCGCAAGGGCGCCGTCGCCGCGGGCGTCGGTTCCACCGCCCCGGTGTACACCGCCGACGCCGATGGTGGCGTCATCGTCGACGTGGACGGCAATGCGCTCATCGATCTCGCCGCGGGCATCGCGGTCACCAGCGTCGGGGCCTCGCATCCCAAAGTCGTTGCGGCGATCCAGGATCAGGCCGAGCGGTTCACCCACACCTGTTTCATGGTGGCCCCCTACGAGGGCTACATCGAGGTGGCCGAGCAGCTGGCCGCGCTGACTCCGGGCGATCACGAGAAGCGCAGCGTGCTGTTCAATTCCGGCGCGGAAGCGGTGGAGAACGCCATCAAGGTGGCGCGCCTGGCCACCGGCCGCCCCGCGGTGGTCGCCTTCGATCACGCCTATCACGGCCGCACCAACCTGACCATGGCGCTGACCGCGAAATCCATGCCGTACAAGCAGAATTTCGGCCCGTTCGCCCCCGAGGTCTACCGGATGCCGATGTCGTATCCGTTCCGCGACGGCGGCCAGGACGGCGCGGCGGCGGCGCGGGAGGCGATCACCCGCATCGAGAAGCAGATCGGCGCGACCTCGGTGGCGGCCCTCATCATCGAGCCCATCCAGGGCGAGGGCGGTTTCATCGTGCCCGCACCGGGATTCCTTCCGGCGCTGGCCGAGTGGGCCCGTGCCAATGGCGTGGTGTTCATCGCCGACGAGGTGCAGACCGGTTTCGCCCGCACCGGCGACTGGTTCGCCTGCGCGCACGAGGGCGTGGTGCCCGACATCATCACCATGGCCAAGGGCATCGCGGGCGGTATGCCGCTCTCGGCGATCACCGGCCGCGCCGATCTCATGGACGCGGTCCACCCCGGCGGCCTGGGCGGCACCTACGGCGGCAATCCGGTCGCCTGCGCCGCCGCGCTGGCCGCCATCGACGCCATCCGCGAGCACGATCTCAATGCCCGCGCCCGCCGCATCGGCGAGATCGCCACGACCCGCTTGCGCGCACTCGCGCAGCAGGTTCCGGCCATCGGCGAGGTGCGCGGCCGGGGCGCGATGCTGGCGCTGGAGTTCGTCCGCCCCGGCGGCACCGAACCCGATGCCGCCCTGACCGCCGCCATCGCCGCCCGCTGCCTCGAGCAGGGCGTGCTCACCTTGACCTGCGGCACCTTCGGCAATGTGATCCGGCTGCTGCCGCCGCTGGTGATCGGCGAAGCCCTGCTCGACGACGCCCTGGATGTGTTGTGCACCGCCATCGGTGATCTGTCCGCGTAATCGACTGCTGAGGAAATCTGTTGTCCGAGTTCGACTTCGTGCGCGCCCTCGTTCCCACCGGTGTGTGGATCGACGGAGCCGCGGCCCCCGCGTCCGGCGGCGGCACCTTCACCGTGACCGATCCGGCCACCGGCGACCTGCTCACCGAGGTCGCCGACGCGGGCCGCGAGGACGCCCTGCGGGCCCTCGACTCGGCCTGCCGGGTGCAATCGCAGTGGGCCGCGACGGCTCCCCGCGAACGCTCCGCGATCCTGCGGCGGGCCTGGGAACTGCTGGTGGATCGCACCGAGGAGATCGCGCTGCTGATGACCCTGGAGATGGGCAAGACCATCGCCGAGTCGCGCGGCGAGGTGGCCTACGGCGCGGAGTTCCTGCGCTGGTTCAGCGAGGAGGCGGTCCGGATCGGCGGCCGCTACACCACCGCGCCCGCCGGCACCGGCCGCATCCTGGTCACCCGGCAGCCGGTCGGCCCGGTGCTGGCCATCACACCGTGGAACTTCCCGCTGGCCATGGGCACGCGCAAGATCGGCCCGGCCCTGGCGGCCGGGTGCACCGTGATCGCGAAGCCCGCCGAGGACACCCCGCTCACCACGCTCGCGCTGGCCGCGATCTTCGCCGAGGCCGGCCTGCCCGAGGGCGTGCTGTCGGTGCTGCCGGGCAGCGACGCCGCCGCCATCACCGCGCCGCTGCTGGCCGATGCGCGGTTGCGCAAGGTGACCTTCACCGGGTCCACCCGCGTGGGCAAGCTGCTACTGGGGCAGGCCGCCGCCAATGTGCTGCGCACGTCCATGGAACTGGGCGGCAATGCGCCGTTCATCGTGTTCGACGACGCCGATCTGGACCAGGCCCTCGAGGGCGCGATGGCCGCGAAGATGCGCAACGGCGGTCAGGCGTGCACGGCGGCGAACCGTCTCTACGTGCACAATTCGCTACGCGAGCAGTTCGCGTCCCGCTTCGCCGAACGGCTGGCCGCGTTGCGCGTCGGCCCCGGCTACCAGCCGGAGGTCGATCTCGGACCGCTGATCAACGAGCGGCAGCGCGCGAGCGTGACCGCACTGGTGGACGACGCGATCGCCGCCGGCGCCGTGCTGCGCGCCGGCGGCAAACCGCTCGACGGTCCGGGCTGCTTCTTCGAGCCCACCGTGCTCGACGATGTGCCGCGCACCGCGCGGATGCACCGGGAAGAGATCTTCGGCCCGGTCGCCGCCATCTACGGTTTCGATACCGAAGCCGAGGTGGTGGCCGCCGCCAATGACACCGAATTCGGTTTGGCGGCTTATGTTTTCACCACAGACCTCGATCGCGCTCTGCGCGTGAGCGACGCCCTGGAAGCCGGCATGGTCGGCATCAATCGCGGCGTCGTCTCCGATCCGGCCGCTCCCTTCGGCGGAGTCAAGCAGTCCGGCCTGGGCAGCGAGGGCGGGTCCGAGGGGATCCACGAATACCTCGACACCAAATACGTCGCGCTCACTCGCTGACGTCCTCTCCCGGCACCCCGGCCCCTGCGCCGGATCTCGTGCCGAACCGGCCCTTGCAGGCCGGTGTCTCCACCGTGGCGCGGCGCCGGTGGGAGCGCGCTTCTCGCTCCCGCCGCCGCCAGACCCTCGCAAGAGGAGCTCTCATGCTCATCCAGAATTCTCCGGGGATCGAATCCTCCGCCTCGAGCGGCAAGGGATTGGCTACCAACAAGGTCGGCGTGCTGGCCGGGGCCGTGCTCAGTATCGCCTCCATCGCGCCCGCCTATACGACGACGGCCAGTCTGGGTCTGATCGTCGCCGCTGTCGGCCTCAAGATGCCGGCGCTGCTGATCGCCGGATTCGTTCCGATGTTCCTGGCGGCCTACGCCTATCGCGAGTTCAATGCCGAAACCCCGGACTGCGGAGCCTCGTTCACCTGGTCGGCACGATCGCTGGGCCCCTACGTCGGCTGGATGGCCGGGTGGGGTTCGGTGATCGCCGTGGTGATCGTGCTGGCCAACATCGCCGCGGTCGGCGCGGAGTTCCTGTATCTGTTCGTGGGCAAACTGGTGGGGTCGGAGACCATCGCGACCCTCGGTGACAACAAGCCGATCAATATCGTGACCACGCTGGCGTTCCTGGCGGCGGCCGGGTGGGCGGCCGGCCGCGGCATCACCTCGAGCGAGCGCCTGCAGTATGTGCTGGTCGGCTTTCAGCTGACGGTGCTGCTGGTGTTCGCCGGGATGGCGCTGTGGAAGGCGCTGGCCGGGGACGCGCCCTCGGGGCTGAGCTTCGATATCGACTGGTTCGATCCGTTCACCGGACTCACCCTGGGCGCGTTCGCCATGGGCTTGATCGGGTCGGTGTTCCTGTACTGGGGCTGGGACACCGCGCTCACCCTCGGCGAGGAGTGCAAGGATCCGCAGCGCACCCCCGGGCGGGCCGGAGTGCTGTCGATCCTGACGGTGCTCGGCACCTATCTGCTGCTGGCGGTGTCGCTCATGTGGTACGCCGGAGTCGGCGAAACCGGTATCGGACTGGGCAATCCGCAGACCTCGGACAATGTGTTCGGCGCGCTGGCCCGACCGGTGCTCGGCGGCAACGGCGAGATTCTGCTGTACCTCGCGGTACTGGTCTCCACCATCGCCAGCCTGCAGGCCACCTTCCTGCCCGCCGCGCGCGCCATGCTCGCCATGGGCACCTACCGGGCGCTGCCCAGCCGGTTCGCCTCGGTGCACCCGCGCTATCAGGTGCCACGGTTCGCCACCGCGGTCGCCGCGCTGGTGGCGGGCGCTTTCTACGCGCTGACCGCGCTGCTGTCCGAGCACGTCCTGCAGGACACCATCGCCGCGCTGGGTATCATGATCTGCTGGTATTACGGACTGACCGCGTTCGCGTGCGTCTGGTACTTCCGCAAGCGGTGGTTCGCCTCCGGCCGCGATTTCCTGTTCAAGCTGCTGTTCCCGCTGCTCGGCGGGGCCATGCTGCTGATCATCTTCGCCATCTCGGTGCGGGAGAGCCTGGATCCGGCAACCGGGAGCGGCGCCGAGCTCTTCGGCATCGGGCTGGTGTTCTATCTGGGGTTCGGGATTCTGCTGCTGGGCGCGGCGCTGATGCTGGTGCAGCGCTGGCGCGATCCCGCGTACTTCCGGAGCCGGACCCTGCCGCGCGCGGTGTCGGGCGATCCGATGCCCGCCGTGCAGGCGCCCACCGTCTAGCGAATCCCGCTGCGCCGCAGTCCTATTCCCACTACAGGAGGAATCATGCACGTCGTCACCTGTTTCGAGCCGCCCGTCTCGCACGCCCGGGTCGGTGAGCCGGTCCGCCCGCCGCTGCGGGTGGCCCTGGTACAGCACCGCTGGCAGGCCGACGCGGATGCGCTGCGCGCCGAGCTGAGCGCGGGCATCGCCCAGGCCGCCGAGCTGGGAGCCAGGGCCGTGTTCCTGCCGGAACTGACGCTGAGCAAATACCCGGCGTTCGTGCGCGGCGGCGACAACCCGTGCGCCGAGGCCGAGGACCTGACGACCGGGCCCACCGTCACCTTCGCGGCGAAGGCGGCCATCGAACACGGCGTGTTCGTGCACGCCTCGCTCTACGAGCGCGCCGATCAGGGCGACGGGCTGGGCTTCAATACCGCGATCCTGGTGTCCCCCAGCGGCGAACTGGTCGGCCGCACCCGCAAGCTGCACATTCCGATCAGCGCCGGCTACTACGAGGACACCTACTTCCGCGCGGGCCCCGCGACCGAGGAGTCCTACCGCCCGCACACCCATCCCGACCTCGGTGACGTCCGCATCGGCATGCCGACCTGCTGGGACGAATGGTTCCCCGAAGTGGCGCGGCTGTACTCGCTGGCCGGAGCGGAGGTGATCGTCTACCCGACCGCCATCGGCTCCGAACCGTCCTTCCCGGCCTTCGACACCCAGCCGCTGTGGCAGCACGTGATCGTCGGCAACGGCATCACCAGCGGCACCTTCATGGTGGTGCCCAACCGTTTCGGCGACGAGGGCGAGATCACCTTCTACGGTTCGTCGTTCATCTCCGACCCCTACGGCCGGATCCTGGTGCAGGCCCCGCGCGACGAGGCGGCGGTGCTGGTCGCCGATCTGGACCTGGATCAGCGCCGCGACTGGCTGACCCTGTTCCCGTTCCTGGACACCCGCCGGCCCGACACCTACGCGCGCCTGACCGCGCCGGTCGATCACCAGCACCCCTTCGGGCGGCCCTGATGAGCTGGCACATGCCCGCCGAGCACGCACCGCACCGGCGCACCTGGATGGCGTTCCCGCCCGCCGGGTCGCAGATCACCGCGACCCCGCAGGCGGTGACCGAGGCCCGCACGGCGTGGACGGCGGTGGCGCACGCGGTCGCCGAGTTCGAACCGGTCACCATGATCGTGGATCCGGCCGATGCGGCGGCAGCCCGGACCTGGCTGTCGAGTGCGATCGAGATCGTCGAAGCACCCCTCGACGATGCCTGGATGCGCGATATCGGGCCGAGCTTCGTGCACGCCGCGGACGGGTCGGTCGCGGCGGTGGACTGGGTGTTCAACGGCTGGGGCCAACAGGAATGGGCCAGGTGGGACCACGATGCGAGGATCGGCCGGGCGGTCGCCGCGGCGGCCGGGACGCCGGTGGTGGAGTCGGCGCTGGTCAACGAGGGTGGCGGCATCCAGGTCGACGGCTGCGGGACGGTCCTGGTCACCGAGACCGTGCAGCTGGACCCCTACCGCAATCCGGGCCTGACCAAGGCGGAGATCGAGGCCGAGTTGCGCCGCACCATCGGCGCCGGCACGGTGATCTGGCTGCCGCGCGGACTGTGGCGGGACTCGCAGCGATTCGGCACCCGCGGGCACGCGGACATCGTCGCCGCGCTGCCCGCGCCGGGTGTGGTCCTGGTGCACGATCAGCGTGATCCCGAGCACCCCGACCATGCGCTCAGCCGGCAGCTCATGAAGCAGCTGGCCGCCGAAACCGATTGGGCCGGAAAGCCTTTCGAGGTGGTGCCGGTGCCCGCCCCGCGAACGCTGCGGGACGGGGAGGGCTTCGTGGACTACAGCTACATCAACCACTACGTGTGCAACGGCGCGGTCATCCTGTGCGGATTCGACGACCGCCATGACGCCGAGGCCGCGGCCGTGCTGGCCGATGTCTATCCCGGCCGCGTCATCGTGACCGTCGACGCGCGCGAGATCTTCGCGCGCGGGGGCGGCATCCACTGCATCACCCAGAACGAGCCCCTGCCCGCCCGCTGACCGCTCGGCCGGCACGCCGCACTGGCGATTGAGGGGCCGGCCGATTCGCCGCAGTGGAGCGAGCAGGACCGTGAACGCACCCACATACTAGAAACAGCAACCCTCGGGTTATCTCCAGGAAAACTCGATGTTCAGCAAGGAGTTCTCGTGCCTGTCATCACTCGCGACGTCGTGATCGTCGGCGCCGGGCCGTCCGGCCTGACCGCCGCCACCGAACTACACAAGGCCGGTCTGACCGTGGCCGTGCTGGAGGCTCGTGATCGAGTCGGCGGACGCACCTGGACCGGCGACATCGAGAACGCGATGATCGAGATCGGCGGCCAGTGGCTGTCCCCGCATCACACCGCCGCCCTCGAGCTGGTCGAGGAACTCGGCCTGAAGACCTTCTCCCGCTACCGCGACGGCGAATCGGTCTACCTCGCCGCCGACGGCACCCGCCAGCAGTTCACCGGCGACGTCTTCCCCGCGCCCGCCGACACCGCCGCCGAGATCGACCGCCTCATCGGGCTGCTCGACGGGCTGGCCGCCGAGGTCGGCGCGGAGCAGCCGTGGGCGCATCCGCTTGCGGCCGACCTGGATGCGATCCCGTTCAGCCTGTGGCTGGAGCGGCAGTCCGACAACGACTACGCCCGCGAGACGGTGGCGTTCTTCGTCTCCGGAGCCATGCTGACCAAGCCCGCACACACCTTCTCGACGCTGCAGGCACTGCACATGGCCGCCGCGCAGGGGTCCTACACCGCGCTGGCCACCGACACCTTCATGCTGGACAAGCGGGTCATCGGTGGCATGCAACAGGTTTCGCAACGCCTGGCCGCCGCCCTCGGCGACGATGTGCACCTGAATTCGCCGGTGCGGAAGGTGCGATGGTCCGAGAACGGCGTCAGCGTCGTCGCCGACGGCGATCTGGAGGTGCGCGCGGACCGCGTGGTGCTGGCGGTGCCACCGAACCTGTACTCCGGCATCAGCTTCGATCCGCCCATGCCACGTCGTCGCCAGCAGATGTACCAGCACATGTCGTTCGGTTTCGTGGTCAAGGTGCACGCGGTGTACCCGACCCCGTTCTGGCGCGCGAAGGGCCTGTCCGGCACCGGTTTCAGCGATACCGACATCGTGTCGGAGGTCTACGACAACACCAACCACGACGCCACCAACGGCGCGATGGTCGGCTTCATCGCCCACGAACAGGCCGACGCCGTGTTCGAGATGAGCCCCGCCGAGCGCAAACAGGCCGTGCTCGACTGCCTGGTCCGCTACCTCGGCCCCGAGGCCGCCGACCCGATCGTCTACTACGAATCCGACTGGGGCGCAGAGGAATGGACCCGCGGCGCCTACGGCGTCAGCTTCGACCTGGGCGGCATGACCCGCTACGGCCGCGACCACCGCGACCCGGTCGGCCCGATCCACTTCTGCTGCTCGGACCTGGCAGGGCACGGCTTCCAACACGTGGACGGCGCGATCCGGATGGGCCGCCGCGCGGCCGCCGCCATCGTGGCCGAGCGCAACCTCGTATAGCCACACCGTCACAACCGGTCTGTTCCCGGGTGTGCGGCGGCTCGGGCCGGACGCCGCACACCGATACCGGACACGGTGAGGGCACCGCCCTCACCTCCGGCCGCCCGGAGGTCGGCGGCGCGCTCGATCGCGCAGCTCACCCCTCGTCGCCGCCGTGAAATCGCTGGGCGTCCCGAAGCCGGTCGGTCGCACCAGTCGATTCCCACCTCCGGACAGGCGGCGATGGAATCCTCGAGCACTGCATGAGCATCCGCGGCGGAACCTCGATGTGGCGTACCCGTCGGCCCAACGCTAGCCGCCGCGGCGGAAGTCCTACCACCACGGCGCGCTGCGCTCGGCCTTGATCGAGGCGGGCATCCCCCGACCCCGCCCTCGGTCGTTAATTCGTCACAGTGGCGTATTGATCTGGACTGGCTGGATGGTGGAATCTGTTGCTATCGGGGCGAATTCGCTCCCGGATCAGCTCTCCGGTGTCGCGAGACGGTGGGATTTCGTGCATCCCGGCCTCGCCCTTCGGTACGCGCCGGGATGGGCCTCAGCCCGCGGGCTGGGTGCGCCCGATGCCTCGCCAGCCCAGCGGAAGCTGGACGCGGCCTGCTCGGATATCGCCGATGAGGTGGGTGTAGCCGTCACGAACTTCGCCGAGATGGACCCACGCGGAGTGCCGAAGCTCCTCGCAGTCGCTGTGCAGCACCGTCCACCACGCCTCGGCGTAGGTCTTCGCCACATGGCTGATCACCTCGCCGAAGGTGTGCGTGTGGCGACGGGCGCACCGGGCGTGGCGCGTATAGGACGCGGCCCAAGAGTTGATCTTGTCGATGACCTTCGCGATATCCGCGCACAGCGCCGCCTCGGTGACCTCCGGGGCATTGCGCTGCGGATTCAGAACCGCCGAAATCAGCGCGGCATGCAGATCGCCGAGTTCTCTCGCCCACGTGATGAGCGGGAACGGCTCGGTGAGCCGCCCGGCGATCGCGGCCAATAGCTGATCCGCCGACAGCAGAGAGACCGCGTCCGTCGCCGGATTCCCGTACGCCACTGCACCCGCATTCATCGGGGACCACACGTGGTGCTGCCGGAGAAGCGGGTTGTCATGCGATGTGTTCGGAGGCTCGTCGCTCAATGCCGGCCTCGGCGGAATGGGTGTGCTGATACATGGGCGGTAAGTCAACTTTTCGCGATGAATGGTCGAAGTAGAGAACGCGCCGCTGCGACTCGGGGCATTATGCTAATACTGACTGCGCACTCAGTCAACGATTGGTCGAGCAGGCGGTCGATGCGAGGGTGTCCGGGAAATTGGACGAGGAGGGGCGGGATCAGTGAGTGAACGTGCGGTGGGACCGGGAAAGTCGGGCGCGATTCTCGATATTTTCACGCGCCATGTCGCCGAGAAAGGCTATGACGGAACGAGTTTCAGCGGTGTCGCCAGCGAGCTGGGCATCTCGCAGGGCTTGATCGTCCACCATTACGGCACGAAGGCGCGGCTGCTGGAAGTTCTGCACGTTTCCTATATGCGGCGCCGTATCGATGAGGCGCAGCGCATCGTGTCGACCTTCGCCACACCGCCCGAGCAGCTGGCCGGGCTGTTGCACGCGGCCATGCTGTATCAGGTGCACGACCGCAACGGGACCGTCGCATTCCAGCGCGAGGTCGCACGGCTCGCGCAGGAGGATACGGATTCCGAGGGGCGCAAGCTGCGCAGGCATTACATCGGAATCCTGCTCGGTGTCCTCGACGCGGGTATCGCGTCCGGTGACTTCCGGCCCGTCGATACCAGCATCCGGAGCCTGCTCATTTTCGGTGCCGCGCAATGGGCGTGGACGTGGTTCGATCCGCAAGGGCGCAGATCTGCCGAACAGGTCGGTGCCGAACTGGTAGATCTCGCTCTCGGATCCCTGCTGGAGGACAGGACCTCGTTGCCGCGCCTCCGCGATCCCGAAGGCCAGGTCGTCGCAACGGTGATCGGCATCATCTCCACTGCCCCGGAGTCGTCCCGAGCAGTGCTGGGGGAATGACCCGGCGCCGACCTGAACCATGCCGACCTGAACCATGCCGACCTGAACCATGCCGACCTGAACCATTCGGGGTGCGGCAACTCGGCAGGGCTAGTCGAGGCGGGTGGCGGCCACGGCCCACACGGGCACGTGCACCCGGTTGTTCTTCAGCAACGGCCCGATGATCTGGAGTTGTTCCATCATCGGCTTCATCCGATCAGCCCATCCGGAGTCGTCGCTCATCTCCTTGGTCATGTAGGCGAACGTCTCCGGGCCGAAGTTGGCCTGGTAGGTGGTGGTTCCCAGGTGGTCGATGACCCACCCGGCCGCGGAAAGCACGCGGTCGAAATTCTCCGCCGGCAAACCTTCGAGCTGAACGCCGTTGACGTTGTGGCGGCCGAATTCGAACATGAACAGTCGTGCCCCCCGTCTGGTGGCGCGGTGCAGGGCCTGCGCGTACCGGATCTGGGTTTCTTCGTCGTCGAGGAACACGTGGTAGAAGGCGCTGTCGACGACGGTGTCGAAGCGATCCTCCAAGCCCTCGAGTTTGGTGGCATCGGCCACCTCGAAGTTCACCGTCACCTCGGCGCGCTCCGCGTTGCGCTTGGCCCGCTCGATGGCCGACGGCGACGAGTCGATACCGGTGACCGAGTAGCCCTTGGACGCGTAGTAGATCGCGTGATGCCCCGGGCCGGTTCCGGGGTCGAGCACCTCGCCCCGCACGGCGCCGTAGGCCACCAACTGCTGCACCACCGGCTGTGGGCCGCCGATGTCCCAGGGGATCAATGCGGGAGCGCCCGGTTCCGATGCCGTGTCGTGGTACAGGGCTTCGAAGTCCATCTGATCGTCGTGCTTCGGTTCGGTGCCCATGGCTCCTCCTTCGATTGCGGATGGGCAACACATGAAGGGTCGTGCCGGCGATGCGACGAATTGTTCCGATGCTGGGTCGTGAGTTCTCGGATCATCAGTTTAGTTGTTGCACCAACCGACGGTGGCCCGGTGCTGTTGTTCATTCCGCGCCCGGTGCCGAACATGCTGATCCGGCGAATGGAAACCCTTTGACGTATTTGGCTTTTGGTGAAATTTCTGATTCGACCGAAGTTGGCAATGGCCGATGCTGGATGGTGTGGAAACGGTTGCCACCAGAGCGGGTTGGTTCGGGTTGCTAACAGTTCCGCTCAGTGGGACACGGGCCGGGTGCCGTCCCGAAGGCTGGGTTACTGTCCGGTTGGTTCGATGATCAGCATCACATTCCGGGTAGCAGGGCTATGAAACTGACGTATTTGCTGTGGGGGGCCGAATTGAAGACACGCCTGCACGATGGCGAACTGCGGCGGGCGCTGTCCTGCTGCGGTGTCAGCGAACTGCAGGTGAATATCCGTGACGAGTACGTCGCCGCCGCCGAGCTGTGGATGTGCACCTATGACGCGCCCGTCGACGCCGTGGTGACGCTGCGTGGGGTCGAGGACCCCGATCAGATCACCGCGCTGCTGCGGCCGCTGGCCGATCGGCTCGACGGGTTCGTCGTCGACGAGCTCACCCCGTTGCGCCCGCCGCGCACCGACAGCGGTGTCCGCGCCGACGCACTGGCGCGCATCGCGGTGATGAGGATTCCCGCGGGGATGACCCGGGCGCAGTGGCTGGAGAACTGGATCGGCGACCACACCCAGGTCGCGCTGGACAACCAGGCCAGTCTGGGCTACATCCAGAATCCGGTGCTGGGCTCGATCACCCCCGACGGGCGGGTGGACGCCGTTGTCGAGGAACTGTTCCCGATGGCCGCGATGTCGGATCCGCACGCCTACTGGGGAAGCGGCGGTGACGACGCCGAACTCGAGCGGCGCTGTACCCGCATGCTCGACAGCATCGCCCGTTTCGGCGCCGACCGCGACCTCGACGTCATCCCGACCAGCCGCTACGTCTATTCGCTGCGCTGACCGTGCGCCGACCCCCGGCCGAGCCCGAGCCGGCGCCGGGGCCGGTAGCAGGTGGCGGTTTCGACCCGCACCGGGCGCCGAACCCTTCGAGCAGGTGGCTGTTCATGACTGCCCCTCGCGGTCGATGAGGACGCCCGGGTTGAGGATCCACGCGGGGTCGAGTGCGTTTTTGGTGGCGCGCAGGGCGGTGGCGAACGGTCCCGGTCGTTCCCGGTCGTACCAGGGCCGGTGGTCGCGGCCGACGGCGTGATGGTGGGTGATGGTGCCGCCGTTGGCGGAAATGGCTTCGGAGACAGCGGTTTTGATCTCGTCCCACTGTTCGACGGTGCTCCCCCACCGGCCGGCGGCGTACACACCGAAGTAAGGTGCGGGCCCGTCGGGATAGACGTGGGTGAACCGGCAGGTCAGCACCCCGGTGACACCGGTGGACCGGAACGCGTCGGCGGCCGCGGTCTCGATGGCCGCGCGCAGCTGGTCGAATCGATCCCAGGTGCAGGCGGTTTCGAAGGTTTCGGTGATCATCGACTGGGCGGCGAGGGCGTCGCGCTGATAGGGCATGCGCAGGAACGACGAGCGCCAGGTGTCGGACGGGTCGGCCTCGGATGCGGTGGCGGGCGCCTCGTCGCGGGTGCGGCCACCGAAACCGGCGCAGATCTCGACGGCGCGGCGCAAGGATTCGTCGACGGGGTGGTCGGCGGATTCGAACCCCAGGACCAGGACTCCCCCGGCCGCGAGGACCCCGGCGTTGAGGAACGCTTCGGCGGGGTCGAGCAGCCGGCAGTTGGCCGGGTTCAGCCCGGATTGGGCCAGGGTGCGGGTGGCGTCGACGGCGGCGCGGTAGTCGTCGAACAGGACCGAGGCCTTCGCGCGCCAGCGGGGCCGATCCTGCAGCCGCATCCACGCTTCGGTGATGACGCCGAGGGTGCCCTCCGAGCCGAGGAACAGGCGGTCGGGGGCCGGTCCGGCGCCGGAGGCGGGCAGCCGCCGCGATTCGCCGACCCCGGCGGGGGTGACGACGCGCATCGATTCGAGCAGGTCGTCGATGTGGGTGTAGAGGGTGGCGAAGTGTCCGCCGGCGCGGGTGGCGAGCCAGCCGCCGAGGGTGGAGAACTCGAACGATTGCGGGAAGTGCCGCAGGGTCAGGTCGTGGGGGCGCAGCGCGGATTCCAGTGCGGGCCCGAGGATTCCGGCCTGGATACGGGCCGCGCGGCTGGTGCGGTCGATCTCGAGGACCCGGTCGAGCGCGGTCAGGTCGAGCGCGACGCTGCCGGGATAGTCGCCGCAGTCGCGGGGTTCGACACCGCCCACGACCGAGGTGCCGCCACCGAAGGGGATGACCGCGAGTCCCGCGCCGGCGCACCAGTCGAGGACGTCGACCACGTCCTGCTCGGTGCGCGGGCGCACGACCAGGTCGGGGACATCGCCGATGCGGCCGAGCAGATTGCGCACGATATCGCGGAAGGCCTGGCCGTGGCCGTGCAGCACGCGGTCGGCGGTGTCGTAGGAGGCGATCCCGGCCAGGGCCTGCGGGGCGCGGGTGCGCGGTTGCGGGATCGGGAGTGCGGTGAGCTCGGGTGGCTGGTGGACGGTGAGGTCGGCGTCGGGCAGCAGCGCCGCGATCCGCTGGGTGAGTGCGCTGCGTTCGGCGCCGGTGACGGCGTCCTCGACGGTGCCCCATCCCCACCACGATCTGGTTGCCATGGTCGTATCCTCCACTCGCCACATTAATGACTGATCGGTAAATTACTACATGGTCAATAATGGCGGCGGCAAGAGGCACCATCGCGGACACCGCTGCGCGGCCACCGGATTCGAGTCAGGCGAACGCGGCGATGAGCCGGCGGGTGCGGGCCGCCAGCTCCGGCCCCGGCACCTGCGGATGCCGCTGCCACCAGTGGATCAACGCGGTCACCGCACCGATCCACACCTCGGTGAACGCCGCCAGATCCACCGGATCGGTGATCGCACGCGCGGCCATGAACACCGACATCGCGCGCGCGGCCTGCTCCTCGATCCGCGCGCGCGCCGCGTTCGCGGCCTCGGCGGCCGGGCCGGCGGCGGGATGGGTGCGATCCAGCAGCACGTTCCAGTCGTGCGGGCGGTGCTCGAGCGCGCCGAAGATCGCCAGCAGGGTCTGCTCGGCCATGGTCAGATCCGCGGTCCCCGACAGCACCGGCTCGACCGCCTCGGTGACGGCCCGGGCGGCCCGGTCCACACACGCGGCATAGAGCCCGTCCCTGGTGTCGAAACAGGTGTGCACCAACGCCTTCGACACCCCGGCCTGCTTGGCGACGGCCGCCATCGACAGACCCGCGTAGCCGACCCGCGCGATCTGCGCGGCGGCGGCGTCGAGGATCTGTTCCTCGCGTTCGGCGCGCGGCACATTCCTGCTGCCCGCGGTGCGTGCCATCTCAGCCCTTCCCGGATGCGGCGGTCACGACAGAGCCGTGATCAGGCGGCGGCTGCGCGCGATCATCGCCGCGGCGGATTGGTCGGGATGACGGATCCACCACGACACCAGCGCGGTGACCGAACCCATCCAGATATCGGTGACCACCGACAGATCCTGCGGATCGCCGACCCCGCGCGCCCGCATCACCGCGCCCGCCCCGTGCGCGGCCTGCGCGGCGATCCGCCGGCGCGCCGCCCGGGCGGCGTCGGCGGCCGGACCGTCGGCGGGATGACTGCGATCGAAGAGCACATTCCAGTAGTACGGGCGATGCTCGAGAACCCCGAAGATCGCCGCGAGGGTGTTCGCCGCCATCTCCAGCTCGGCCGGACCGGCGATGACGGTGTCGATCGCGTCACCGATCGCCGCGGCGGCCCGCTCCACACACGCCGCGTACAACTGGTCCTTCGTGCCGAAGTAGGTGTACACCAACGGTTTCGACACCCCGGCCTGGGCGGCGACCTCACCGGGATTCAACCCGGCATACCCGACCGCGGCGATACGTTCGGCGGCGATCTCCAGGATCTGATTCTCCCGCTCGGCGCGCGGCACACCCTTGGTTCCCGCCCTACCCATTCCACCGTCCTCGGTCACACACCCGGTCACCAGCAACCTACCGAATCGGCGACCACGCCCGGCCCACCCGCCATGCGCGCCGGGAACCGGGCGGACCTGTCGGGGTGGGCTCGCGACGTGGTCGGCCGCGCCGGCTCTCACGCGTGCCGTGCTGGACGCCGGGTGGCTACCGGCGAGTGGAAGCTGGTGCCGCCGAGGAGGATCGGTGGTTCGCGACCCGGGCACGAGACAGCCCCCTCCGGGCAGGTGCCGGGAGGGGGCTCGCGCACTGCGTCCGGTCAGCGGATGGTGCCGGCGCCCGGGATCAACGGCAGGTCCAGCGGGGTGACCCAGCCCGGCGGCAGGGCGTTGACCGCGGGCACGGCGTTGAGGGCGCGCATGCCGGTGGCCAGGCACCCGGCGACGGCGGGGGTGCGGCCGGAACCGTCGGTGAAACGGAACGAGGTCTCCTGCGAGATCGACGGGCTGCCGATGATGTCGACCCGGTAGACGTCGTCCTTGGTGCCCGCGGGCCAGTCCGGGGCGGCATCGAGGCCGATGCGGTTCACGTGTTCGAGGGTGATGACCTCGCGGCCGCGATACACGCCGTTGATGGTGAAGCGGATCGCGGCGACCGTGCCGGCCTTGATGATGCCCTTGGCCGAGGGCCGGTCCTCGGGCGTCACCCACTTGTCCCAGGTGGTGGTGATGGCTTCGAGTTCGATCCCGGCGGCGGTGGCGATCATGGGAACCGTTGCGCCCCAGGCCATCACGAGCATGTCGGGGTGTTCGAGCAGGGCGGTGAACTCGGGCGGGTGGCCGATGCCCATCTCGAATTCGTAGTCGCCCTCGTAGTCGGTGTAGTCGAGCAGCTCGGAGGCGCGCACGGATTCGACCTCACCGCACAGGCCCATCAGGGTCATGGGGAACAGGTCGTTGGCGAAGCCCGGGTCGATGCCGGTGGTGAAGCACGACGCCCCGCCGGCCGCGCACGCCTCGGTGATCGGGTCACGCCAGAACGCGGGCAGTTTGTCCATGTGCGGCCACACCCACGGGGTCATCGCGGTCGAGCACACGTCGATGCCCGCGCGCAGGAACGACCCGATGACGCGCATGTTCTCCTCGGCGAACGCCGCCGTCGGCCCGTAGTGCACGACCGCGTCCGGGCGCAGCGCGATCAGCTCCTCGACCGAATCGGTCGCGAGCACACCGGTTTTCGCGGCCCCGCACAGGTCCCCGGCGTCCTTGCCGACCTTGTCGGGATTGCTGACGCCGACCCCGACCAGCTCGAAGCGCGGGTGGCGCACGATCTCGGCCAGCACCATGGACCCGACCACGCCGGTCCCCCACAGCACGACGCGCTTGTTCACGGTTGCTCCTGTACTCATCGGTGGAACTCGCCGCAGTCGACGGTGAGCATCTGGCCGGTGACGGCGGTGGCGAGATCACTGGCCAGGAACAGGGCCGCGCGCGCGACCTCCTCGGGTCCGGCGAGGCGGCCCAGGTCGGTGGGTGCGGCCTTCTGCCGGTAGATGTCGTCGTGGGTGACCCCGGCCTGGCCGGCCAGCCAATCGAAATAGGCCTTGTTGATGTCCTCGTACACATACGACGGTGCGACCGAATTGACGCGGATGCCGCGCGGCCCGAGCTCGGTGGCCAGCGACGAAGCCAGGTGCGCGAGTGCGCCTTTGGACAGTTTGTAGCCCGAGTACTCCGGTTGCGAGCTGTAGGACACGCACGAGTTGAGCATGATGACCGACCCGCGCGAGCGTTCCAGCGCGTCGGCGAACAGCGCCGACAGTCGCAGCGGCGCGAACACGTTCGTCTCGTTGGCGTGGCGCAGCGCCTCCACCTCGATCTGGGTGATCGGGTACATGGGCGGGATGGCGAAGGCGTTGTTGATGAGGCAGTCGACCCGGCCCAGTGCGGCCAGCGTGGTCTCGACGAGCGCGGCGCGCTGGGATTCGTCGGTGATGTCGGTCTTGGCGACCACCGCGGCGCGGCCGAGGGCGCGGACCTCGTCGGCGTATTCGTGCAGGCGTTTCTCGGTGCGTCCGGCCAGCACCAGATCCGCGCCCATGCGGGCGGCTTCGATGGTGAGCGAATGGCCCAGGCCCGGTCCGACGCCGGAGACCACGATGACCTTGCCGGCCAGCAGCGGCACCGGCTGGTAGGTGTCGGCGGGGGTGACCTGCGGGGCAGCTGACACGACTCCTCCTCGAGTCCTCAGCGGTTACAGAATGTAACGACTTTGATGTGACAGACTGTATCGACTCCTGCCCGCAGCGACAAGGACGGATTTCCGTGACCACACGCCACCGGCTGGGCCCGCACCGCGACCCCGCGGTGGACACCGCGGTCCTCGACGCCGCCCGCGCCCTCGTCGTCGAAGCGGGCTACGGCGCCACCTCCATCGACGCCATCGCCGCCCGCGCCGGCGTCAGCCGCCCCGCCATCTACCGGCGCTGGCCCTCCAAGGCCCACCTCATCGCCCAGGCCGTGTTCCCCGACGTCGGATCCGCGGTCGTCGCCCCCGATCTGCTCGCCGAGATCCGCAAGGTCATCCGCGGCACCATCCAGCTGTTCGGATCGGCCGAAACCCGCGCCGCCATGCCCGGACTCATGGCCGAGATGCGCCAGGACTCGGGCCTGTACGAGAAACTGTCCGCCCGCTTGGACACCCCCACCCGCGACGAACTCGCCGACTACCTGCCCGGCGACGCCGAACGCCCGGGCCTGGACCCGAACACCGTGCTCGACACCATCGCCGGCGCCGCCCTGTTCGCCATGTGCATCCGCGACATCGACGACCTGGACGGATTCGCCACCTCCCTCGAGGACCTGCTGCTCTACGGCATCCTGGGCGCCCGCCCCGACACCGAATGACCCGGTGCGGCCTCACCTCCCGGCGAGACCGACACCCAGCCTCAGCGTCAGCGAGTCGAACAGCGGCCTGAATTCGATCACCTTGCCCTGGGTCACCCGCACGAAACCCCTCCGCCGACTCGATCGTCGCGCCCGTCGGCGGCGCGGACCGGAACTCGCCGCCATGGATGCCGCGCGGGGGCGACCCTGCACCTCATGGCGACCCGCCGCAACAACCCGGTGAGCCGGCCCGGTCGTCGCCCAGCGGAGCGAATTTCGGTGGGCGGAAAGGTCTTTCGGCGGTAGCGTACCCGCCAGGGCGGCCAAGACCGTGCACGCGCTGCTGATCGAGACCCCGCCCGCTCCCGCCGAGCTGAAATCGGTGCAGATCGGCGGCGATACCACCGGATCGGCGGGCGTGGTCGCGCAGGTCAGCGAGATCGTGGCCGCGCTGCGGCCCACCCGGGACTGCTGACCTGCCGCATTCGGGCCCGCGACACCCACTCCGCCCCTTACCGTCTGAGAAGGCTTCGATGGTGAGTGGAACGAGAAGTGTGATGAGCGAACCGAATACGTCCCCCGCCGCCTTCCAGGCGACCGCCGCGATCGACCCCGGCGCGGTCGCGGTCCGCGATATCGGCGGCGCCCACGCCCTGACCTGGGCCGACTACGCCACCCAGGTACGCGAGGTCGCCGCCGGGCTGGCCGCACTGGGGGTGGGGCGCGGGGACACGGTGGCGTTCATGATGGCCAACCGCGTCGAGTTCTACCCCCTCGAGGTCGGCGCCCAGCACACCGGCGCCACCTCGTTCTCGGTGTACAACACGCTCTCGGCCGAACAGCTGCACTACGTGTTCAGCAACGCCGGTAACCGGGTCGTGCTGTGCGAGGCCCAATACGTCGACCGCATTCGCGCCTGCGGAGTGCCCATGCAGACCATCGTGTGCGTCGATGAGCCCGCCCCGGGCACGCTGACCGTCGCGCAGCTCAAGCAGTTGGGGCGCACCGATTTCGACTTCGACGCCACCTGGCAGGCGATCCGGCCCGACGACATCGTCACCCTCTGCTACACCTCCGGCACCACCGGCAACCCCAAGGGCGTGGAGATCTCCCACGCCAACCTCGCCTTCGAATGCCGCGCCTACGCCTCGGTCATGCCCGTCGAGTTCGGCGACCGCATCACCTCGTTCCTGCCGACCGCGCACATGGCCGACCGGGTCACCAACCTGTACCTGCACCAATACTTCGGCACCCAGATCACCGTCGTGCCCGACCGCACCCAGCTGCCCGCCGCCCTGGCCGACGTGCACCCCACCATCTGGGGCGCGGTCCCGCGCGTGTGGGAGAAACTCAAAGCGGCCGTGGAATATTCGGTCACCGCCGAACCCGACCCCACTCGCCGCGCCGCCCTCATCTGGGGGCTCGAGGTCGCCGCCCGCAAGGCCGCCGCCCAGCTGGCCGGGCAGCCGATCGACACCGACCTGGCCGCCGAATGGGACAAGGCCGACGCCGCGGTGTTGGGGCCGCTGCGCGCCAAACTCGGCCTGGACCAACTCAAATGGGCGCTGTCGGGGGCCGCGCCGATCCCGCCGGAAACCCTCGGATTCTTCTTCGGCCTGGGCATCCCCATCTCCGAGGTGTGGGGCATGTCCGAACTGACCTGCATCGTCAGCGTCTCCCCGCCCGCCGAAGCCCGCCTGGGCACCGTCGGTCGGCTGCTGCCCGGACTGGAATCCAAGATCGCCGACGACGGCGAGTTCCTGGTCCGCGGGCCCCTGGTCATGCGCGAATACCGGCACGAACCCCAGAAGACCGCCGAGGCCCTCGACCCGGACGGCTGGCTGGCCACCGGCGACATCATCACCTGCGACGCCGACGGCTACCTGCGCGTGGTCGACCGCAAGAAGGAACTCATCATCAACTCCGCGGGAAAGAACATGTCCCCGGCCAACATCGAGAACACCGTCAAAGCCGCCACCCCGCTCATCGGCGCCCTGGCCACCATCGGCGACAACCGCGCCTACAACACCGCCCTCGTCGTCCTCGACGCCGAATCCGCCGCACCCTACGCCGCTCAGCACCGGCTACCCGACGCCTCCGCGGCCGCCCTCGCCGCCGATCCGGGCGTCATCGCCGAGATCGCGCGCGGCGTCGCCGCCGGCAACGCCAAACTCTCACGCGTCGAACAGATCAAACGCTTCACCATCCTGCCCACCTTCTGGGAACCCGGCGGCGACGAGATCACCCTCACCATGAAACTGCGCCGCACACCCATCGCCCGCAAATACGCCGCCGACATCGACCGCATGTACACCCCCGCCCTCGCCGACGGTGTCCACGAACCCACCACACCCTGACCCGCACCGGCATCCGATCCGGCCGTCTCCGCACCCCGTCGCGGAGGCGGCCGGATCGTGTTCGCGCCGCGGGAGGGGAGTCTCGGGCGGCGCGGCGCTCGCGCGCTGGTCACGTCGCTGGACGGGCCGGCAAGGAACCGACCCTTTATAACAGAGCACTTGCTCTGTATGGTCGGTGCATGCCCCGCCCCCGCACCCACGACCCCGACCTCGTGCTCGATGCCGCCGAGGCCCTGGCCGTGCGATCCGGGCCCGCCGCGGTCACCATCCGCGCGGTCGCCGCCGCCACCGGCGTCTCCAACGGAGCGCTGTACCACACCTTCGGGTCACGCGCGGAACTGGTGGGGCGCACCTGGATCCGGGCCGCCCACCGGTTTCTCGCACTCCAGGCCGCCATGGTCGCCGAGGCCGGCGACGGCGTGGCAGCGGTCATCGCCGCCGCCGAGGCGCCCGCGGAATTCGCCGCCCGCCACCCCATGTCGACCCGGCTGTTCTTCACCGTCCGCCGCGACGACCTGCTCGGCGACGACCTGCCCGAATCCGTCCGCGCCCAACTCGCGGCCACCCAGGCCACCCTGGTCGAGCTGATGAAGACCCTCGCCCGCCGACTCTGGGACCGCGCCGACGCCGCCGCCGTCGACACCCTCACCCTGTGCCTGGTCGACCTGCCGACAGCGATCCTGCTCGACCGCGACCGCCTCGCCAATCCCCTTGCCCGCGGGCAGCTCCGGGCCGCCGTCCGCGCGGTCCTCGACCTCGGGCCCGCACCCGCACGACCGAAAACCACCTGAGGAAGGACACCCCCATGCCCACACTCACCTACCACGACAAGATCGCCGTGCTGGACCTCGGCGGCGACGAGAACCGCTTCTCACCCGCATTCCTCGACCAGATCGGTGCGCACCTCGACACCGCCGTCGCCGACGGCGCACACGCCCTGGTCACCACCGCTTCGGGCAAGTTCTACTCCAACGGCCTGGACCTGGACTGGCTCTCGGCCAACGGTGAACGCGCCGAATGGTATGTGGCGCAGGTGCAGTCGCTGCTGGCCCGCGTGCTCACCTTCGAACTGCCCACCGCGGCCGCCCTGCCCGGGCACGCCTTCGGCGCCGGCGCCATGCTCGCCCTCGCCCACGACTACCGGGTCATGCGCGCCGACCGCGGCTACTTCTGCTTGCCCGAAGTCGACATCCACATCCCCTTCACCCGCGGCATGGCCGCGCTCATCCAGGCCAAACTCACCCCCAAGACCGCGATCGCGTCCATGACCACCGGACGCCGCTTCGGCGGCCCCGACGCCCTCGCCCACGACATCGTCGACGCCACCACCGGCCTCGACACCCTCACCGACGCCGCGCTCGCGATGCTCGCCCCGCTCGGGGCCAAGGACCCGGCCACCCTCGGCGCCATCAAGGCCACCATGTTCGCCGACGCCGTCGCCGCCCTGAACAACGCCTGACCCGGCTCACCGGGTGCGGCCGGCCACCGACACCGCCGGCCGCATCCGGTTGCCGCACGACGAGCACTCCATTGCGATGGGTGACGGGCTCACGGGGACACAGGATTCCGGCCCCACGGCGGCCACCGACTTATCCGGTGTGCGCGCCGGCTGCCCGGAGATGCGGCAACAGCAACTCCGCGACCGCATCCGGGCGTTCGGCCTGCAGGAAATGCCCACAGCCGGGCAATTGCGCGTGCTGGACCTGTGCATGCTCTGCCAGTACCCGCTGCAGATCCGGCGACAGGCAGCCATCGCGCAGCCCGGCCAGCGCGAGCGTGGGCAGCGGGGCGGCCTCGGCCATCAGGATGTCGCTGAACTCGCGAGTCGCCCTGCGCTGCACCGTGAACAGCGACCGGTAATACCGCGTGGCCGCCCACGCCATCACCGGATCGGTGAAAACGGCTGCCACCGGCGCGAACTCGTCGTCGGTGAACGCCCACCCCGGCGACCACCGCCGCCACAGCGCCCGTACGAACCCTGCGTCCCGGCGGGTCAGCAACCGCGGCGACAGCCCCGACTGCATGACCGGAATGTAGGACGACAACACCAGCTGCCGCGGCAGATACCGCCACATACCCGGCGCCACCCCGCCCCCGAACGGCGGAATCGCCAGCAGTGTCAACGACTCCCACCGCCGCGGATCCTGTTTGGCCAGGATCATCGCCACGAACGCGCCCCAGTCGTGTCCCACCAGATGCGCGCGCGGCCCACCCAGCTCCGTATGCCAGGCCGCCACATCCGCACTCACCGCCATCAGGTCATAGCGCGCCGCCCGCGACGCCGACCCCGGCGTATAGCCGCGCAACCACGGCGCCAGCACCTGATACCCGGCCTCGACCAGCAGCGGGATCAACCCGTCCCACGTGTGCGGCGTATCCGGAAACCCGTGCAGCAGGATCAGCAGCGGCGCGTCGTCCGGACCGAAGTGACGAGCGGACAGTTCCAGGCCGTCACGGCGCAACGTCAGCGTGCGCGCAACAGGATGATCGAACGGCATGCACACACCCTCTCACTGGAGTCGACTGTCGAATTCCTCGACACCTGAACACATTCGGCCCCACGGCACGAAGCCGCGACCCGGCGGCGGGTTCGCCGGCGGCTACCAGCCGAACCCGCCGCCGCGGTCAGCGGCCCTGCCAGACCGGGGGACGTTTCTCCACGAACGCGCGCATACCCTCCCCGGCGTCCTGCGACGACAGGGCGGCCGCGGCGACCCGACCCTGCTTGCCGAACGCCTCGGCCACCGACCAGTCCGGGGCCTGTTCGATGATCTGCTTGCTCGCATCGATACTCAGCGGAGCGTTCACCGCGATCCGCTGCGCCAGCGCCAGCGCCGCCTCGAGCGCCTTGCCCGGTGCGGCGACCTCGTTGATCAAACCGATCTCGGCGGCCCGGGCCGCGGTGATCGGGTCACCGGTCAAAGCCAGTTCCATGGCGATCGCCCGGGGTAGGCGCTGCGACAGGCGCAGCACGCCACCGCCGACGGCGACCAGGCCGCGTTTGACCTCCGGGATGCCGAACGTCGAATCACTCGCCGCGACAATGAGATCGGCGGCCAGCGCCAATTCGCAGCCGCCCGCCAGCGCGGGCCCCTCCACCGCCGCGATGAGCGGCTTGCGCGGCGGCTGGGAGACGATGCCGAGGATGCCGCGCTTCTCGGTGACCGGCACCTCGCCACGAGCGGCCGCCTTGAGATCCATACCGGCACTGAAATATCCGCCCGCACCGGTGAGAATCGCGATGCGCGCATTCGAGTCGCCCTCGTAGGCGTCGATCGCGCGTTCCAGGCCCAGCGCGGTGGCCAGGTTGATCGCGTTGCGCGCCCGGGGCCGGTTGATGGTGATGATCATGACGTGGCCGCGGCGCTCGATGAGCACCGGCGCGGGCGGCGGAGGCGGCAACGCGACCCGGGGCAGACCCGCGGTGCTCAACCCGCGACCAGGCGTCTCCGCCACCGTCGTATCCGGAGCAGTGTCAGTGGATACACCGGTATCGGTGGCGACGGCATCGGATTCCACCGCGCCGGACTCGGAGGTCACCGGGCCGGCATCGGATTCCCCTGTGCTGTACTCGGCTTCGCTGACCTGCGCGGGCCTCGGGACGATCGCGTCGCCGTCCACGGTCACCGGCAGGCCCAGCCAGTCGTCGTCGGTGAGAGCGGTGAGCAGGGCGGAATCGGTGGAGCGCACCAGGACTCGCTCACCCTGCGGGGTCAGCACGCTCACGATCGCGGCCTCGGGACGGCCGTCGCGGCCGTAGGGCAGCGTGTAGGCCTCCACCACGGCCTCGCCGCTGAAGCCGGTGCGGGCCGGGCGGGCCGGGGGATGCTCGATGACCGGGGTCAGATGCCGGTAGCTCTGCCGGGGCGGGGTCGCCGAGTACACGCCGAGGGCGTGCTTGGTCAGATACCAGCCCAGAGACGTTGCCAGACCGAAGGATTCCGGCTCGGCGCGCAACCGCTGCACCAGCGTCGCCACCGCGTGACCGCCGTAATTGTTGCCCGGCCCGCCACCGAAGGTCAGGCCCCCGGTCACCGACAGCGGCCGCTTGGGATCCTCCACCGGCAGCCCCAGCTCACGGGCCGCGATCTGCACCGCCACCGGGAAACACGCATACAGATCGACATGGGCCAGCGCGTCGGCGGTGATGCCCGCATGGTCGAGCACCGCCGCACCCAGTGTGCGGATCGCGGGCGACGCCGCCAAATCGCTGCGCTCACTGACGAACCACTCGTCGGTGCCCGAGGCGCCCGCGTGCAGGAACACCCACTTGTCCTGCGGAATACCCGCCGCCTCGGCGGCCGCCGCGCTGGCCACGATGATGCCCGAAGCCATGTCCACCATCAGGTTCGCGCACTCGAGTTTGGTGTAGGGCGCGGAGATCATGCGATTGGCCTCGGTCACCGTCGCGATCTCGGGGGCCGGGAACTCCTGCGGCTGCCAGGCATTCGGATTGGCCGCCGCCACCGCCGAGAACCGCGACCACATCTCGGCCACCGCCGCCGCGTGCTCGGCCGGAGTACGGCCCAGCCGCCCCCGATTGGCCGACTCCAGCAGCGCGTACATATTGATCGGCGCCTGCAGCCCCGCCGCCGACTCGGCCGCATTGTTGGCCGCCTTGTCGATCCCCACCGTGCGCGTCGGCGCCACCGCCGGATCCTGTACCGGCCAATCCAATTCGATCCCGGCGCGCTGCGCCGCCGCCTGCGTGGCCCCGGCCTCGGCGCCGGTCACCAGCACCAGGTCGTAGTCGCCGGCCGCGATCGCCGCGGCCGCCTCGTTGAGCACCAGCTGCCCGCCGTCACCGCCGAAGGGGCTCGACTGCACCGTCTCCGCCCCGCGCGCGCCCACCGCGCGCGCCACCAGCGCACCCAGATCCCGGTACTGCCACGACGTCGGCGCCACCGCGAACACCGCATTCGCCTGCGCCAGCAGCGCTTCCCCCGCCCCGGCATCAGCGGCCGCGGCGCGCAACGCCCGCACCGCCAGCTGCGCGGGATCGCCGTAGGACGGGTCGGGGGTGCGCTGCACCACCTGCCCGACGCCCACCAGCACCGGCGTGCCCGGCGCCAGCAGCGTCCCGGATGCCCGGTGCCGCACCGCCTTGTGCGCCGTCCGCTCCGTCGAGCTCGACTTGGCCGCCGTCACCGCCGCGGGCAGCGCCGCCAGGGAATCGCGCAGCGCGTCACCGAGCGCCCGGGCCACCGTCGCGCCCAGCGGCCCGTCGACCGGCTGCCCCGACAGGCCCGCATCGAGGTACACACTCGACCCGGACCCGTTGGGCGCCACCGTGATCCACCACCCCAGGCCCAGCCCCTGCGGCCCGCGCCCGCGCATCGCCAGCCCGGCGTCGCCGACCTCGGTCACCGTCCACGCCACATCCGCCGGGATCCCCATGAACTTGGCCACCTGCGTGTACTCCACGCCCACCGCCGCCGCCCCCGGCGCCTCCCCGCGCCAGCCCGCATGGAACACCACCCACTCCGGAAGTCGTTGCAGCTGCGCCAGATACGCCAGCGTCGCGGCCGGCCCGGTCTCGAGATCGTGATGGGCGTGCGCGGTGCGCGGGTAGTCCGCCAGCCCCGCCGGCACCGCGTGCTCGACCGGGACCGCCGCCTCGCCGGTACCGCCGTGACCGGTCAACCCGGCGATCAGCTCCCGCACGATGCGCGGATCGCGGCGCACACTGTCGACCAGCTGCCCGCCCGCACGCAACTGTTTACGCACCGACGCACTCCGATCGAGCCCCTGCCCGACCACCGCACGCAAACGTTCGAAACCCGGCACCGCACTCACGGCCCACCTCCTCGCTGAGGGTCCACACCATCCGGCCCTCACGGTATCGGCCGCCGACCGGCCGCGGGAAGGGAGACGGCGACTTCACACCCCCGCCAACCGGATTCGCCACCACCCCTTTCACCCGACTGTGTGTAAGTGTAGACTTACGGTTCGTGGGTACTTACCAAAGCGCCGCTCTCGACGCCCTCGACGCCCTCGGTGACCCGACCCGGCGAGCCATCTTCGAACGCCTCGGCCGAGGCCCGTGCGCGGTCGGCGAACTCGCCCAGGAGCTTCCCGTGTCCCGGCCCGCCGTCTCCCAGCACCTCAAGGTGCTCAAACAGGCCGGCCTGGTCCGCGACGAAGCCGTCGGCACCCGGCGCGTCTACCGGCTCGACCCCAGCGGCATCGACGCGCTGCGCGCGTACTTCACCCACTTCTGGTCGACCGCGCTGTCGGCCTTTCGCGACGAAGTGAACCGCCACGCCCAGCAGGACCACACCCAGGAGCAGTCATGACCCAGCACACCGACACCGTCACCGTCGACGTCACCGTCGACGCACCCATCGACAAGGCCTACCGCGTCTTCACCACCGGCATGGACACCTGGTGGCCGCGCGAGCACCACATCGGCTCCGGCCCGCTGGCCGAAGTCGTCGTCGAACCCCACGTCGGCGGCCGCCTCTACGGCCGCGAAGCCGACGGCACCGAATGCCCGTGGGGCCGGGTGCTGGAGTGGTCACCCGACACCCACTTCGCCTTCTCCTGGGACATCGACCTGAGCTGGAAACCCGAATCCGACCCGGCCCGCACCAGCCGCGTCGATGTCACCTTCACCGCCCTCGACCCCGGCCGCACCGCCGTCACCCTGGTGCACTCCGGCTTCGAAAACCACGGCCCCGGCTGGGAATCCATGCGCGACGCCGTCGGCTCCCCGGGCGGCTGGCCCGCACTGCGCGACAACTACGCCAAGGTCGTCGCCGCCTGAGCGGGCACCCTCACAGCAGGCGGGTGAACCACACCTGATCCCGCAACCGGATCCCGTCCACCACGATCTCCTCCGCATACCCAGCCGCGGCGGTGAACACATCGGGCACCACCCGCGTCATCCGGAACCCGCACCGCTGATAGAACCGCAGATTGCCCACATCGGCGGTGGCGGTGGCCACCTCCAGCCGGCACACCCCGGCGTCGGTGGCCACCGCCACCACCCGATCGATCAGCCGCCTGCCCACCCCGGTGCCCCGCACCGGTTCCGCCACAGCGGTATTGACGATCTCCCAGGTCGATTCCCCGGCCCCCGGCGCAGCCTGGATATGGCCGACCACCGCCCCGGAGTCGTTGCGCGCCACCCACACCCGTCCCCGGCCGATATACCCGGCCAGCGCCTGCTCGGAATCCTCGGCCATCCGGAACGACCACGCGATCTCGGCGCGATCACCGAGGAACTCCTCGATCCGCGCCTCGCGCGCCGCCTCCGGCACCACGATCAGCATCCACCCCTCCGGATCCAGCACCGCGAACGCCCCCGCCGCCACCCAATACGGATTGTCCGGAACCACCTCGGCCACACCATGATCGGCCAGCCGCGCCCGCAACCGCGCGAACCCCGACCGCAGATACAGCACCACCGCATGCTCGGGGCCCGGCGGTGGCGGTGGCGGCGCGCCCTCGCGGCGCACCAGCTCCAGCTGCGCCGACGCGTCCGGCAGACCGAACACGAACCCGCTGTAGCCGGCATGATCCTCGAACACGAAAAGTTCGGTCAGTCCGACGATCTCCCGGTAGAACGCCGCACACTCCACCACCCGATCGGTCTCCCGCGCGAAACGCGCCGCCGCCAGCGACCACTCGCCGCGACCGGACTCCGAGGCAACCACAGGCACATCCTCCTCACAGACAACGACACCCGCACGCCGGGCCGCTCGGCCCGGCACCGAGCAGTCAACCCAGTGCTCTCCAACCGCCCGCCCGGCCCCGCGACAACGCACACCTTGCCGAATGCCGACCGGCCGAAACACGAAACACGAACGCGCGAGCCCGGATCCGGGCTCGCGCGTCCGACTCACGCCCTCGTGCGGCTCAGAGCGCGACACCCAGCAGGGCGTCGACGGTGTCCTTGATCAGACCCGGCGCCGCGGTGTCGGGTCCGCCGTAGGCCAGCGCCTGCTGTGCCCACGCGTCGATCGCCGCGATCGCCTTCGGCGTGTCCAGATCGTCGGCCAGATGCCGCCGCACCCGCGCCACCGTGTCACCGGCCTCGGGACCCGACTCCAGCGCCACCGCCGCCCGCCACCGCTGCAGCCGCGAAAGCGCCTCGGCCAGTACCGCATCCGACCACTCCCGGTCGGCGCGATAGTGGCCCGCGAACAACCCCAGCCGGATCGCGGCCGGGTCGGTGCCCGCGCGGCGCAGCTTCGACACGAACACCAGATTGCCGCGCGACTTCGACATCTTCTCGCCGTCGAGCCCGATCAGGCCCGCGTGCACGTAGTGACGGGCGAAACGGCGTCCCTTCACCAGCGCCTCGGCGTGCGCGGCCGAATACTCGTGGTGCGGGTAGATCAGATCGCTGCCGCCGCCCTGCACGTCGAACTCGGTGCCGATGCGGTTGAGCGCGATCGCCGCGCACTCGATGTGCCAGCCGGGACGGCCCGCCCCGAACGGCGCCGGCCACGACGGCTCACCCGGCCGCTCCGCGCGCCACAGCAGCGCGTCGATCGGATCCCGTTTGCCCGGCCGCTGCGGATCCCCGCCGCGCTCGGCGAACAGTCGCTCCATCGTCGCCCGGTCGTAGCCGGACTCGTACCCGAACTGCTCGGTCGCGTCGTGACGGAAGTAGATGTCGGCGTACTCCGGATCGTCGACCACATACGCCGCACCCGAGGCGAGCAGCTTGTCGACCAGCTCCACGACCTCCTGCACCGACTCGATCGCGCCGATGTAGTCGCGCGGCGGGATCACCCGCAACGCGTCCATGTCCTCACGGAACAGATTGATCTCCCGGGTGCCGAGCTCACGCCAGTCGATGCCGTCGCGCTGGGCGCGCTCGAACAGCGGATCGTCGACATCGGTGGTGTTCTGCACGTAGTGCACCTCGTGCCCGCCGTCGCGCCACAACCGGTTGACCAGGTCGAAGGTCAGATAGGTGGCCGCGTGCCCGAGATGGGTCGCGTCATAGGGGGTGATGCCGCACACGTACATCGTCGCGGTGGCGCCGGGGGTCACCGGGCGCACCTGCTTGTCGGCGGTGTCGAACAACCGCAACGCCGGTCCGGATCCGGGAACGGTCGGGACAGCGATATCGGACCAGGACTGCATGAATCGAGGTTAACGCTGTGATCGCGCCCCACCCCCGCCGCCCCCGCACCGGTGTGCCGTGCGACACCTGCCCGCCCTGGCCGACCAGCACCCTAGTCGCGGGCGCGAGGGTGTCAAGAGTTGCAATCACGACGAGGCGAACGTCGCCGCCGGCCGGGTCAGAACGCGGGCCAGGGAATCGGGCGCTGACTCACCGGCATCGGCATCACCGGCTCCTCCAGCAGGGCCCGCCCGCGCGCCTCGAGCGCCTCGATCTCGGCGTCGGTGAGGAACTCCGCCAGCCGCTCACCCAGCTCACCGGGCAGCGCCTTGACGAAAACCGTGATGTCGGTGAGCAATTCGTCACCGATCGGCTCACCGGCCCAGCCCCACAACACCGTGCGCAACTTCGGGTCGCGATGCAGGCAGATGCCGTGATCGACACCGTAGACCCGCCCATCGAGCCCGACGAGAGCGTGCCCGCCCTTGCGGTCGGCATTGTTGAGCAGCACATCCAGCACCGCCATCCGATGCAGCCGCGGATCATCGGCGTGCACCAGCGACACCGGATGCCCACCCGGATCCAGCGCCCGCAACACCTCCCGATACCCCTCGGGCACCGCATCCACCGGGCACAGATCCACCAGATCCGGGCCCGTGGCATCCTCGGCGGTCTCGATCCAGCGTTGCACCATGCCCGGCCCGAAAGGCCCCTCCCGCAACACGGTTTCCGGGATCACGCCCCAGCCGATCGCCTCCGACACCAGATACGAGGCCACCTCCCGCCCGGCCAGCGTGCCGTCGGGGAAATCCCACAGCGGCCGCTCCCCGCGCACCGGCTTGTACACCACCCGCAGCCCCGCGCCGTCGGTCTCGCAGACGAGCGTCACATTGCTGGCGGTGGTGACCTGCCCGATCACCGTCAGCTCGGCGGTGCGCAGCCCGTCCTCGCTCACGCCGTCATTCCTCGAGTTCATTGCCGCCGAAGATGTCGCCGCGCTTGTAGCCGTTGGTGCGCACGCACATGTGCCCCTTGGACGACAGCGGTTCCCCGCACAGCGGGCACGGCGGGCGCCCGGCGGCGATCACGCGCGCCGAGCGCAGCGCGAACTCGCGTGCCTGTACCGGGGTCAGGAACACCCGTACCGCGTCGGGACCCTCCTCGGTGTCGTCGAGCACCACCGATTCGTCCACCTCGGTCTCGGTGATCGCCAGCAGCTCCACCACCACCGCGCCCGCGTCGGCGTCCCAGCCCAAACCCATGGTGCCGACCCGGAATTCGGCATCGATCGGGGTGATCAACGGCGCGGTGTCGGCCACGTCGGCGGCCTGCGGCGGCACGGTGGTGCCGAAGCGTCGTTGGACCTCGTCCAGCAGCAGACCCATCCGATCGGCCAGCACCTTCACCTGCTGCTTCTCCAGCAGCACGCTGATCACCCGCGGGTCCTGCACGGCCTGCAGGTAGAACGCGCGGTCGCCCGGCTCGCCGACGGTGCCGGCGACGAAACGATCGGGGGTGCGGAAGATATGGATTGCTCGGCCCATTGCACCTCCATTCGGTTCACTCACACTTATGAATCGGGGCGTTCCGCTACCCCATTATCCGTACTGATGGTGGTACCCGTTTCTCCGCCGGGAACCGGCCCCGAGCGCGATTCGCCGCCGGTTCGCGGTGAAATCGCCGCCAACGCGGACAGGTCCGTCCCGGTGTCGTTGACCCGCCACACGTACGGGGCGGTCGGGGTGTAGCGGATGACGCTGATCGACGCCGGCTCCACCACGATGCGCTGGAACCCGTCGAGGTGAATGCCGAAGGCGTCGGCCAGCACCGATTTGATGACGTCGCCGTGCGTGCACGCAATCCACAACACATCGCTACCATGCCGGGCCGCGAACTGCCGATCCCGTTCGCGGACAGCGGACACGGCCCGAAACTGCACCTGTGCCAAGGACTCTCCGGAGGGGAAGGTCGCTGCCGAGGCGTGGCGCTGCACCACCTTCCACAACGGCTCGCTCATCAGGTCCGCCAGTGCCTTGCCGGTCCAGTCGCCGTAGTCGACCTCGAGCAGGCGTTCGTCGGGTTCGGGTTCGAGTCCGAGCTTGTCGGCCAGGGGGGCGACGGTGCGCTGGCAGCGCAGCAGCGGCGAGCACACGATGTGTTCGATGGGCAGTGATCCCAGCCGCTCCATCAGGCTCTGCGCCTGTTCGCGTCCGCGGTCGGTCAGATCGACGCCCGCGCTGCGGCCGGCCAGGGTGCGAGCGGTATTCGACGTGGACACGCCGTGCCGCAACAGGATCACCGTCACCGGGACAGCCTACTGGCTACGTCGCCGACACGACGCCGGTCGTCAGCAGCACCATCACGGTCAACCCCAGCAGGATGCGGTAACCGACGAACCAGTCCAGCGAGTGCCGTGCCACGAACTTCAGCAGCCACGCCACCGACGCATACCCCACCGCGAAGGACACGATGGTCGCCACCAGCAGCTGCGGACCCGACGCGTTGAGGCCCTCACCAGCGGGTTCGAACGCGTCGGGAAGACTGAACAGGCCCGAGGCCAGCACCGCCGGGATCGCCAGCAGGAACGAGAACCGCACCGACGCCTCCCGGGTCAGCCCGCAGAACAGGCCCGCCGACGAGGTCGCGCCCGAACGCGACACGCCCGGGATGAGGGCCAGGCACTGCGCCAGCCCCATGATCAGGCCGTCGCGGGTGGTCAGCAGCTCGATCGGGCGGCGCCGGCGACCGTAGGCCTTGCCCGAGTAGTACTCCGCGGCCGCGATCACCAGGGCGAACACGATCAGCATGATCGACACCAGCCACAGATTCCGTGCGCCGGTGCGGATCTGGTCCTTGAGCAGCAGACCCAGAATCCCGATCGGGACGGTGGCGATGATCACATACCAGCCGATCCGATAGTCCAGCTCGCGCTGCACGTCGGGATCGGGGCCGAAGGAGAAGCGCCCGTCCTCGGTCAGCACCGGCAGCCGGGTGGTCGCGCGCTCGGACACCGGCACCGAAACCCGTTGCGGCGCGGCCACCTTCGACCACATCGTGGTGCACCAGGCAACCAGGATGCGCCAGATGTCCTTGGCGAAGTACACCAGCACCGCCGCCTCGGTGCCCAGCTGGGTGACCGCGGTGAACGAGGCGCCCGCATCGTCACCGAAGAACACCGCCGAGGTGATCCGCAGATGCGCCGAGGAGGAGATCGGCAGAAACTCCGTCAGCCCCTGCACCAGGCCCAGCACCAGCGCCTGCACCCACGTCATCGACTCGCCCACACACCCTCCAGTCCCGAATCGTCGGCTCCCGGTGCGGATTTCGGCGCCACATCGCGCCCGAACCGCCACCGCCCCGGCGCATCCGCGCCGCAACACCGCAGCGACCCTACCGGGCGGGTGTCCGAATTCGGACATGCATGCGCGAAATGGGCGGAGTTGCCCGGTGCGGACGTCGACCCGCCGCGCTCGCCGCGGGCCGTAGCCCGGCGGATGCGACAGGTGGGCCTAGGCTGACGCGTGTGACGAAGGTGCAAGCGCGGTGATGGAACAACGGACGGTCGGCCGCAGCGGACTGCGGGTCTCGAGGCTCGGGCTGGCCACCCACACCTGGGGCAGGGAAACCGACGCCGAGGACGCGGCCGCCCAGCTGATGGCGTTCGTCGAAGCGGGCGGCACCCTGGTCGACACCTCCCCCGCCTACGGGGACGGCGCCGCGCAACACATTCTCGGCGAACTGCTCTCCGAGATCGGGCGCGAGGACCTCGTGCTGTCCGGAAGTGCCGGATACACACCGATACTCAGCGATGCCGCCGCGGAAGCGCCCGCCGCCGTGCGCTGGACCGTCGACGCCTCCCGGCGCACCATGCGGCGCCAGCTCGACCACACCCTGCGCCAGCTCGGCACCGACCACCTCGACCTGTGGACCGTCGCCGCCTGGGACCCGCACACCCCTCTCGAGGAGATCGCCGACACCCTGTCGTGGGCGGTGCGCTCGGGGCGGGTGCGCTACGCGGGCGCGCGCGGCTACGACGGCTGGCAGCTGGCCACCCTGGCGGCCGCGGCGCCCATCACCGCCGCGACCACCCAGTACTCGCTGCTCGCCCGCGGGGTCGAGCACGAATTCGTGCCCGCCGCACAGCATCACGGCATCGGCCTGATCGCCACCGCGCCCCTGGCCGGGGGCATCCTCACCGGCAAATACCGCGACGGCGTGCCCGCCGACTCGCGCGGCGCCGACGAGGCCACCGCCGCCGAGATCACCGCCCACCTCGACGATCGCGCGGTGCGGGTGGTGGACGCGGTGGTCACCGCCGCCGACGGGCTGGGCACCTCACCGCTGGCGGTGGCGCTGGCCTGGATCCGCGATCAGCCCGCGGTGGCGACGATGCTGGTCGGGGCGCGGGATATCGGGCAGCTCACCGGGATTCTGGCCGCCGAAACCCTCGAGCTGCCGCGTGCCATCACCGCCGCACTGGGAGACGTGAGCGCACGCACAGAATGAGCAAGGCTAACCTTACCTGCATGAGGTGTCTCGTGAATGCCCGCTCGGCGGCCCGTACGCTGCTGATCATGCTGCTCGGCATCGGCCTGGTCGCGGGCGTCACCGCCTGCAGCAGCGGCACCTCCGGCACCGGCGGCGCCCACGGCCCGGTGACCGCCAGCGTCGGCGACCTGAACCCGGTGGCGATCGGACCCGAACCCACCCCGGTGCTGCCCGCGACCGTGAAGTCCTTCGACGGCAGCGACGTCACCGTCACCGACACCAGCCGGATCATCGCCGCCGATCGCTACGGCACCCTGGCCCAGACCGTCGTCGCGCTCGGCCTCCGGTCAAAACTGGTCGGCCGCTCCAACTCTGCGGCGTTCCCCGCCGTCGAGGACCTGCCCACCGTCTCCAGTGGCGCGGGCACCCTGAGCGTGGAATCGGTTGCGGCACTGCGGCCCACGGTATTCCTCACCGACACCACCGCCGTCACCGCCGCCCTGCGCGAGCAGCTCAAGGCACTGGGCATCACCGTGGTCTACTTCGACCCGCAACGCACCATGGACGGCGTCGTCCCCCAGATCCAGGCCGTCGCCGCCGCCCTCGGCGTCCCCGACGCCGGCAAGGCCCTGGCCCAGCGCACCCGCGACGAGATCTCCGCGGCCACCGCCTCGGTGCCGCACCAGGATTCGAAGCCCAAGATCGCGTTCCTGTACCTGCGCAGCACCGCCATCACCATGATCGCCGGACCCGGCTCGGGCGCCGACTCGCTCATCACCGCCCTGGGCGGCATCGACGCCGGCACCGCCTCGGGCATCACCCAGGACTTCCTGCCCATCACCAGTGAAGCCATGATCGCCGCCGCCCCGGACGTCTTCCTGCTCATGAGCGACGGCCTGGCCTCCGTCGGCGGCATCGACGGCCTCGAGAAGATCCCCGGCGTCGCCCAGACCCCCGCCGGACGTGACCGCCGCGTCGTCGACATGTCCGACGCCGTCCTGCTGTCCTTCGGCCCCGACACCGGCCGCGTCCTGGCCGCCCTCGTCAAGGCCGTCTACGGCACGAGCAACACATGACCGACCCGCAAGCCCCGCAACCCGATCCCGCCCGCCCGCCCGGCGCTGCCGCCACACCGGACGGCGACGTGACCGATCCGGCCGTGGACCGCGCGGCGAACCGGGCCAGGGCACACGAGACGACCTCGCCCACGGGTAAGCGCGACGAGACCGATCGGGCGATGTCCGATCGGGCGAACCCGGCTGCCGCCGTGGAGTCCGGTCGCGCGGCCACCGGTCGCGGGGCAGTCGAGGTCGCCGATTCGGAGACGGAATCGGTTGCCGCACATCGTTTGCCGGCGAGTGTGGACCCGGCTCCGGCCGGTCGGCGCAGCCGCCCGCGCGCCACGCTGATCTTCGCCGCGGCCCTGGCCGGGCTGGTGGTGCTGGCCCTGATCTCCGCGGCCATCGGCCAGGTGCCGACCAGCCCCGCCGAGGTCGCGGGCAGCGTGTTCCACCGCATCGGGCTCGACTGGGGGCCGCTGCCCCACCATCCCGCCGGCAACGTGACGTTGTGGGAAGTGCGGTTCCCGCGCGTCGTGCTCGCGGTGCTCGTGGGCGCGGCCCTGGCCACCGCGGGCGCGCTGCTGCAGGGCGTGTTCGCCAACCCGCTCGCCGAACCCGGCGTCATCGGCGTGTCCGCGGGCGCGGCGGTCGGGGCGGGTGCGGTCATCGTGGTCGGCGGCGCGTTCACCGCGGCCTGGTCGGTGGCGGCGGGCGCGTTCGTCGCCGGGCTGGGCACCACCCTGCTGGTGTATCTGCTCTCGCGCTCGGGCGGGCGCACCGAAGTGGTGACCTTGATCCTCACCGGCGTCGCCATCAACGCCTTCGCCGGCGGCGTCATCTCGTTCCTGCTGTTCAAGGCGTCCCCGGCGGCCCGCGATCAGCTGGTGTTCTGGCAGATGGGCAGTCTCAACGGGGCGAGCTGGCAGGCGGTCAACGTGGTGTGGCCGCTGACCCTGCTGGGCATCGCGGCCGCGATCTGGATGGCCCCGCGCCTGGACCTGCTCGCCCTCGGTGAATCCGCGGCCCGCCACCTCGGGGTCGACGTGGAACGGTTGCGGCGCAACATCATCGTCGTCGTCGCGGTGCTCGCCACCGCCGGCGTCGCGTTCACCGGCATCATCCTGTTCGTCGGATTGATCGTGCCGCACCTGGTGCGCATGCTCGTCGGGCCCGGACACCGGGTGCTGATTCCGCTGTCGGCGATCCTCGGCGCGGCGGTGCTCGTCGCCGCCGACATCGGCGCCCGTGCCCTGGTCCACAACGCGGACCTGCCGCTGGGCATGATCACCTCGCTGGTCGGCGGGCCGTTCTTCTTCTGGCTGCTGCGCCGCACCCGGGCACGATCGGGAGGCTGGGCATGAGCGGCCTGCGCGAGCTGGCAACGATTTTCGGGCGTACCCCCGCACTGCCGGAGACACCGGAACCGGGCGCGGTCACCTTGCGCGCCCGCAACGTCAGCGCCAAGCGCGGCGACCGCACGGTCCTCGAGGGCATCGACTTCCCGGTGATCGCTGGGCAGATCGTGGCGCTGGTCGGACCCAACGGCGCCGGGAAGTCCACACTGCTGGCCGCCCTCGCCGGGGAACTCGAACTCTCCGGCGGCAGTGTCGAACTCGACGGGCACGCCCTGACCCACTGGTCCCACCTGGACATGGCGCGCCGGCGCGCGGTGCTGCCGCAATCGCACACCGTCGGATTCCCGTTCCGCGCACGCGAAGTCGTGGCCATGGGACGCTCCCCGTGGGCACGCACCGACCGCCAGGACCACGACGACGAGGCGATCGCCGCCGCCATGGCCGCCACCGACGTCGAACGCTTCGCCGAGCGGCCCTTCCCGGCCCTGTCCGGCGGTGAACGCGCCCGCGTCGCCCTGGCCCGGGTGCTGGCCCAGGACACCGCGACCCTGCTGCTCGACGAGCCCACCGCCGCACTCGATCTCGGCCACCAGGAGCAGGTACTGCGCCTGGCGCGCGAGCGTGCCACCGCGGGCGTGGCCGTCGTGGTCGTGCTGCACGACCTCGGTGTCGCCGCCGCCTACGCCGACCGGGTCGCCGTCCTGGAAGCCGGGCGCATCGCCGCCGACGGCCCGCCCCGCCAGATCCTCACCCCGGAACTGCTCTCCCGCGTCTACCAGCACCCGGTCGACGTCTTCGACCACCCGGTGACCGGCGCGCAACTGGTGCTGCCCGTCCGCGGCTGATTCGCCGAAAGCCGTGCGGGCCAGGCACATTCGCCCCGGCCCGCACGGCGGCAGCGCGGATCAGAGCTGCTGCTGACCCCACAGCAGCCGCAGCGCGCCGTTGCCCAGCCACACCGCGAACATCACCGCACCCGCGACCGGAGTCCAGGCCAGGCCCAGCAGCACCGACGCCGCGCCGAACCACACGACCTCCAAAACGACACGCCGCCAACCGGTTTGCGGGAACCGGGGATCCTTGGCCGCGCCGAACAGCGCCCACACCACGACGAACACCGCCGGGGCCGCCAGCCCCAGCACGATCCGCGCCGCGAGCGGCGCCGACACCGTGAACCCCCACCACGCGGCCGCACCCAGCACCAACAGTTCCAGCAGGAACATCACCAACAAGTTCGCGCCTTTGAGCACGCTCATCGCCAGACCAACTTCAATACCGCGGGAGTCAACAGCATGCGGATCACGGTGGCGTCCAACACCAGTGCCGCGATCATGCCGTAGGCAATGTATTTCATCAGCACCAGATCCGAGAACCCGAACGCCCCGGTCACCACGATCAGAATCGCCGCGGCCGAGGTGATCACACCGCCGGTGTGGGCGATGCCGCAGCGGATCGCCTCGGGCGCCTCGGCTCCCGCCGCGCGCGCCTCGGCCATCCGCGACTGCAGGAACACCTCGTAGTCGGTCGACAGGCCGAACAGCACCGTCACGATCAGCACCAGCACCGCGAACATGAGCGGACCCGGCGTGAAATCGAACAGGCCCGCGCCGTGACCCTGCACGAAGATCCAGGTCAGCACGCCCAGGGTGGCGCCGAGGCTGAGCGCGCTCATCACCACCGCCTTGATCGCCAGCACCAGCGACCGGAACGCCGCGTACATCAACGCGATCGCCGCCACGACCAGGATCGCCGCCAGCAGCGGCAGCCCCTTGATCAGACCCTGGATCGAATCCCGCTCCAGCGCGGGCACCCCCGCGACCATCACCTGCACCGCGTCCGGTTGCGGGATCGAGCGCAGCGCCGCGATCACGCTGTCGGCGTCGCGTTTGTCGCGCAGCCCGCTGGCCAGCACCGTCACCTGATCCTTGGTCGGCGCGGCCGGATCGAACGGCCCCGTCATCTCCGGGCCCACCATCTGATTGGCGGCGTAGCGGATATCGGAGAGCTGCTGCGGATTCGCGCCCACCACCACCAGCTTCAACGGCTCGGTCCGGAACTGCGGGAACATGCGGTCGAAGTCCTGCTGCGCCACCCGCGCCGCATTGTCCGAGGCCAGATATCGCTCGCTCAGCCCCCCGAACTCGATACTGCGGAACGGCAGGATCAGCACCAGCAGCATCAGCACCACCGGCACGATCACCAGCCACGGCTTGCGCATCGCGAAAAGCGCCAGCCGCGAGAAGAATCCGGCATCGATCTGCTCGGCGGTGCGCACACTGGCCAGCCCGTGCCAACCCCACAGATCGATGCGCCGCCCCACGATCGACAACACCGCCGGCAACGCCGTCACCGACAGCACCGCCGCCAGCAGCACCGAGGAGATACCGCCCAGCGGCACCGACCGCAGCACCCCGTTGGGGTAGATGAACAACGCTCCCAGGCTCACCGCGATGATCGCCGCCGAGAACAACACCGTCCGCCCGGCCGTCGCCACCGTCCGCGCGGTCGCCTCCTCGACACTGCGGCCCGCCGCCAGCTCCTCCCGGAACCGGGTCACCGCGAACAGCCCGTAGTCGATCGCCAGCCCCAGGCTCACGAGCGTGACCACCGCCGAGGCGAACACGTTGACCTGCAGATGATTCGTCAGCAGCCGCATGATGCCCTGGCTGCCCAGGATCGTCATGCCGCCGATCAGCACCGGCAGCAGCGCCCCCACCACCCCGCCGAACACGAAATACAGCAGGATCGCCACCAGCGGCAGCGCGATCAGCTCCGCCCGGCGGATGTCGTCCTGCATACCGGTGTTGATGCCCTCCACCACCGGCTGCAATCCGGCCAGCTGCACCGTCGTCCCGCCCGGCCCGGAACCGGTTGCGCCCGCGTGGAATTCGCTCTTGATGGCCAGGTAGTTGTTGACCGTGTCGGTGCCGCCGGCCCCGCGCAGCCCGATGCTGGCGAAGGCGTGCGTGCGCGAGGCGTCGGCGAACTGCCCCATCAGCGCGCCGTCCCAATACGAGTCGATCTTCAGGATCCGATCGGGATGCTCGGTGCGCAGCCGGGTCAACTCCGCCGCCACCGCCGAACGCACCGGCTCGTCGTCGACGGTCAGCCCGGGCGGGGCGGTGTAGATCGCGATCAGATCCGCGTCGGTGTCGCGCCCGAAGGTGGCATCGGCCAGCTTCGACGCCGCCACCGACTGACTGGATTCGTCGAACCAGCCCTCCTGGGTGAGGTGATCACCCAGGTCCCGCCCGTAGAACCCCGACGCCAGCACCACCAGCCCGAACACGGCGAACACCGCAAACCGGAAACGGTGGATCAGCCGCCCCCATCGCAGGGATCCGGCCTCGAGCATCAGCCGCAGGCCGCGGTCTTGTAGTCGGCCGAACGCAGAATGCCGCACAGGTCGGTGCGCGAGATCTTCCAGCGCCCGTCCTTGTACACGAAATGCACCACCGTGGTGCGCACATCGGTGCCGGTGCCGTCCTTGTCCAGGCTCAGCGTCGCGGTCAGGGTGCCGTCGTGATTGTCGAACACCGGATCCTTGACCCCGTACACCGCGCGCGGATGATCGGCCAGCGCCTTGTACATGTCCGGAATCGCGTCCTTGAACGCCTGCCCGTCCTCGATCAGCGCGGTCCGGTCACTGTCGGGCAGATTCGGATCCAGTGCGCTCTTGATCTGCGCGTCCAGCTCCTGCGCGGTCGGGATGGTCGGCTTGTTGGCGCTGCTCTGCGCGGCCGCGGCCGCCGAGGACGAACTCAGTGCCGCGTACGCCGAGGACCGTGCCTGGGCCACCTTGGACTCGTCGTCGCCCCCGCCGCACGCGGCGATCGACGCGCCGAGCACGGTCAACAGGAGCGCGGCGGCGGCCGGTCGTCGAAGTCGCATCAACATCCTCGTCAGCTCGAACTGCGGTTGTGTGCCGTTAGTTTGTCACGCGCCGCGCCCGAGGGTGATTCCTGTGTCACAGACACCCGGTTCCGAGCGAGCGGCTCACATGCCGTCGATGACCGCGCTGAGCCGCCCCAGCAGCGCCCGCACCGTGACGGCCTCCCGCAGCTGCGCGGCCGGCACCGGCGTGGCCTGCGGAATCAGATCGCGCACCAGCGCCACGACGCTGCGCTCGTCGTCGAGATCGATATCGGTCACCGGTGCCATCGCCACCGCTTCGACGTCCTCGGGGCCGGGCACGGCGGTGGCCAGTCCGAGCCGGTAGATCTCGAGGGTGAGGGTCGCGCGGTGGGTGCGGAAGGCGAAGGACCGCCCGTCCGCGGTGACCCCGAACCCGTGCGCGTAACGACCCACCGTCACGTCTTCGACGATGAAGCCCGGAGTGCGGTCGGCTACCAACAGATCTCCCTGATACAGCACGCTTTTGCCTTCCACGGTAACCGCACCGGCCGACAGCGCCACCGAAAGCCCATGTCACATCATGCAAATCGGCCCGGGAGGCGGGCGGCACGCCGCCGCGAAGACCCCCGCTTGTGGGGTGTGGTGACGGATCATGGTCAGATAAGAGAGCACGCATGATTTCGTCGGTCAGTTCGGTCAGTAAGGAGTTCGCTGCATGCGCCGTCGCGGCTGGATCGGTTCAGCCCTCGCGGGTGTGACCGTGGTGACCCTGCTGGCGGGCTGTTCCTCCCAGGAGAACAACGCCGACAACGCCACTCGTGACCCGGCCACCCCCGCCGCCGCGCCCGCGGCCACCGCGGCCCCCGCCGGGGAGGTGACCCGCAGCACCCCGATCTCGCTGCTGGTCTCCGAACCGGCCACCGGAATCCTGGCCGCCGCGACCACCGCCGGCGACACACCCGTGCTGCGGCTCACCGACACCGCCACGCCCGGCAACCACCGGACCACCGATGTCCCGCTGCCCGGCAAGGCCGCCTCGCTCGCCCTCGGCAAGCCCGGCGAGATCCTCGTCGCGGTGCCCGGCAGGATCCTCCGCGTCGACGCCGCCTCGGCCAAGGTCACCGAGATCACGATCGACGGCGACGTGCACGCGGTGGCGCTGCGCCCCGACGGCTCGCTGGTGGCGGGCCTGGCCAACGGCAAGGTGCTGCTGCTGGACGCGGACGGCACTGTGCGCCACACCATTTCGGGTCTGTCCTCCGCCGACGCGGTCGAGGCCGGCGACGGCGCGGTGGTCGTGCTCGATCGCCGCCAGACCGCCATCGTCCAGCTCGACGGCACCAGCAAGCTCGGGCTGTCGCTGCGCGCGGGCGACGGGGCGTCGAACATGATCGGCGACCACTTCGGCCGCCGCATCGTCACCGACACCGCCGGGCAGGAACTGCTGGTCTACACCGCCGATCCCTTGGTCCTGCACCAGCGTTTCCCGGTAGGCTCGTCGCCCTACGCACTCGCCTACGATCAGCGGTCCGAGACCGTGTGGGTGACGCTGACAGGCAGCAACGAAGTCGTCGGCTACGACCTGTCGACGGGTATACCGGTAGAGGTGGGGCGCTACCCGACGGTGCGCCAGCCCAACGCGGTGACCATCGACGGCCGCACCGGTGACATGTTCGTGGGATCCGCGACCGGTGACGGTCTGCAACGGATCGGCGCGGACCAGCGGAAGAGAGGGCAGTGATGGCTCGGGCCTCACGATCGGCGCACCAATCGCGCACATTGCCGGAGGGCTGGGAGGAATCCAGCGACGAATGGGAATACGTGCCCCTGCGGCTGCCGCCCGGCATCAGCAGGGTCACCGCCTCCATGCGGCTGTCCATCCACGCCGAATACGGTGGCTGGGAGTTGTCGCGGGTACGCGCCTACACCGACGGCAGCCGTCGGGTGTTACTGCGCCGCCGCAAGACGACCCCCCTGCTATCCCCGACACCCGAGGCGGTGATGTAACCCCCCATGTACGAGCGCCTGTACAGCCTGTTGCTGAAGGTGATGTTCCTGCTGCCGCCGGAACGCATCCACCACCTGGCCTTCGCCGCCATGCGGCTCGCGACCCGCTTCGCCCCGGGCCGCGCGCTGACCGGCAGGCTGCTGGTGGCCGACGATCCGATCCTGCGCACCCGCGTGTTCGGCGTGGACTTCCCCGCGCCCCTGGGTCTGGCCGCCGGCTTCGACAAGAACGCCGACGGCGTCGACGCGTGGGGCCCGCTCGGTTTCGGCTACGCCGAGATCGGCACCGTCACCGCCCAGGCACAACCCGGCAACCCGGCCCCCCGGCTGTTCCGCCTGCGTGCGGACCGGGCGCTCATCAACCGCATGGGCTTCAACAACTTCGGCGCGGCCGCCGCCGCCGGACACCTGGCCCACCGCCTGCCCGGCGGCGTCCCCATCGGCGCCAACATCGGCAAGACCAAGATCGTCGAGCCCGAGGACGCCGCAGGCGATTACGCCATCTCCGCCGGACTGCTGGGCCCGCTGGCCGACTTCATGGTCGTCAACGTCAGCTCCCCCAACACCCCCGGCCTGCGTGACCTGCAGGCGGTGACCTCGCTGCGCCCGATCCTGCAGGCGGTCCTCGACACCGTCTCGGTCCCCGTCCTGGTCAAGATCGCCCCCGACCTCTCCGACGAGGACATCGACGCCGTCGCCGACCTCGCCGTCGAACTCGGCCTGGCCGGCATCGTCGCCACCAACACCACCATCCGCCGCGACGGGCTGCGCACCCCCGCCGCCGACGTGGAACCGATCGGCGCGGGCGGCCTCTCCGGCGCCCCCGTCGCCGACCGCTCCCTCGAAGTGCTGCGCCGCCTCTACGCCCGAGTGGGCGACCAACTCACCCTGATCTCCGTCGGCGGCATCGAAACCGCCGACCAGGCCTGGGAACGCATCCTCGCCGGCGCCTCCCTCCTCCAGGGCTACACCGGCTTCATCTACGGCGGCCCGTTGTGGGCCAAGCACATCCACCGGGGCCTGGCCGCCAAACTCCGCGCCCACGGCTACACCACGCTGGCCGACGCGGTCGGCGCCGAACACAAAACCCGCGCCTGACAACCGATCCCGGCCACTGACCTCGCACCGGCGGCGGCCCGACGCGTCCTAGGGGCCGATCGGGTGCGGCGAATCGCCGTGCGGGTCGGGTCGGTCAGGCCCACAGGTGGCGGGAGCGGGCGCCTGTCATCGAGGGACGATGGGTGGTGGCTGCCCATCCTGCGAGGATCGATTCGGGTCGTTCGTCCTCCTCGTCGGTCTCTCGGGGAGTGTCCTGGCGGTACATCCGTTCGGCCAGGCGTTGCGAGAGCAGCAGTACCGCGCTTTCGACGCCGATGCCGACTCGGGTGGCCAGGTCGGCGGCCCACAGGTGGGCGGCTTCGTCGTAGACGACGGCCGGATCGGACAGGATTTCGTCCAATTCCATTCCGGCGCGGGCCTGTTCGTGGGTGAGCCGGTGGGTCGGAAGCCAGCTCAGGCGCCAGACCGCTTCGCTGCCCCGGTGCTCGCGGATCGCATATTCGGGGCTGATGGTGCTGGTCATGGCGGTGGTGGTGATGTCGATCATGGGGCCCTCCCTCGGCCGTGCACGCGAGCGGCAGGATCGCTGCCCGTTCGCGCTGTGGTGCGCTCGGTCGCGGTCGATGTCCCACGCCGGGCTGTTTGCTCCCTCATCGAATGCTGGTCGGTCGCACTGTCATCGCGTCTCCTGCTCCCGCCCGAATGTCGGCTGTGCCAACTCCTTTCCCGGTTGTCGCCCACGGGCGATACCGCGGTCGACGATCGTCACGACCCGTTTCCGGCGTCGCCTGTGCTCATGCCGACCGCCGGCGCAGCAGAAACATCGCCTGCTCCACCGGAATCCCCAGTTCGCCCGCGCCGGCGATCAGGCGGCCCTGGACGATTTCGTCCCGCGGATACGGATCGACGGTGACGATTTCGGCCAGCACCATGGCCGCCGGCGCCTGGGCGCGGGTCAGCAGCCGATCCGGCAGCCAACTGCACCGCCACGCCAAGGTCCACCGGTCGGCGACCCGCACGGCGCTCTCTCCGGTGACGTCGCTGGTCATCGTCCAGTCGTCGGTAGCGTAGATGGTCACGAGTCCCCCCGTTCCTGCCGGCGCCTGCGCAGGATGTCGCAGGCTGCTTCGATATCGATGCCGAGTTCGGCGGCGATGGTCTGCACGCGCTGCCACACCGTGTCGGAGCCGACGAGCGGGGTGCACAGGATTTCGGTGAGTTCCATTGCCGCCAGCGCTTGTTCGCGAGTCAGCAACGGCCGAGGCCGCCAGCTGAGCTCCCATGCCGGTTCCGGGCAGTCCGGGCGCCGCTGCGCCCATTCGACGACTGCGATGCTGCTGGTGATCGAGTTGACACTGGGATAGATCACGGTGGCCCCCCGGGGCGGAACGTGTGTCGCCCTCGCGCGGCCGCTGGATGCCGGTACCGGCCGACCCTCGAAAGGCGACCGGCCGGTGGGCCGTCGCCTGCGAATGATGGTGTCGGCCAGGGCGATTGGCGACAGGGATGGATGGTGTCGGTCGCGGCGCGGACGGATTCCGTCCTAGCCCACGGCGACATCGATGTCCTGCTCCGCATCGCACTCGCTGGTCGCGCCGCGTCTGCGCCGGCGGATGTGTCGAATCAGTAGAAGCACTCCGGACACCGGACCTCCCGAACCTGCCTGGTGGGCACGGTACTTCGCCACCATCAGTATGGCATTTGCCGGGAGTTGGGTGTTTTTGCCGCTGGTCTCCGGCATTTGCCGCCGCACCCAGATTATTGCCGTATTCGCTGGTAGCTAAACCGATTTCGGCGGTATCGTTGGAGCAAATGGTGAGAGACAACAACGATCCAGGACTCGCGTCCACCATTGCGGTGCCCGACCACGCCGCGGATGCTGTCTGCGGAACCCTCATGCGTGTCAGAAAGCACGAGGGTTTGAACGTCGGCCGCATCGAGAGCAGTGAGATCGACACCAGGATTCTGCTGCAACTCACCGCGGTACGCCGCTGTGCGCACCTGGAGCGCGTGGAGCCGAAGGATGCGCTCCCGGGAGCGATTCGCCGGATCGCCGACAAACTGTCGGTGACCGACCGGGTCGTCGTCGACGCCGAGCTGTGCCTGGGACTGCTGCGTGAGATCGGTCCGCCGGGTGTCGATCTGGATCAACACTACGGCGCGGCACTCGCTCAGCGTCGCAACTCCCTGGCCCGCCATTGGCGGACGCTGCACGAGGCATTCGGGGCGGTCGACATCCCGCCCGCGCCCACCGCGCGGGCGGTGCGCGGGGGCCGATACGAGGTCCCGGCCTTCGTAGCCCTCGCGAAACTCTTGACCACGCTGTCCGATCCCGGCGGTAGGGAGCGCGATGCAGTGGTCGTCATCGGCGACGCTGTCATCGACCACATCCTGGAAGTCGACCACTTCCCCCGGCCGGGAATGTCGATGTGGGGAAAGGACTCCGGTAGTCGTCCGGGAGGAAAGGGACTCAATCGAGCGGTGGCGTTGGCGCGTCTGAACCTCGATGCGAGACTTCTCGCGGCGATCGGCGATGACGACGAAGGCCTCGAGATCCTGCACTACCTCGACAGCGAACACGTCGATACCAGTCTGATCAAGGTCGAGGCGCTCGAGCGGACTCCGGTGACGACGGTGGTGACCCCGGCCGACGGCGACTATTCGTCCATTGCGATCAAGAAGGGCCGAACGCGGCTGACCTCCTCGGATCTCGAGCTCGCGCCCATCCGCCATGCGATCACCTGCGCGGCAGCGGTCGTGCTCACCTTCGAGCAGTCGGACAGCGTGATCGAGAAGGTGCTGGAAATCGTTGGTGCGGTGAATGATTCGTCCGCGGGATCCGAATCTCCATGGGTGGTCGTGAATGTGAGCCCGCCACGTCCTCCGACGCAGTACATGCGCGACCATCTCGCGGTCATCGATTACCTGGTCGGTTCCTCCGATGATCTCGCTCGACTGCGCCCCGATCTCCCGGACGGGGCCGTCGCCGAAGCCCTGCTGAACGACGGGGTCGGCACGGTGTGTGAGATCGATCGGTCCCAATGCACGGTTCATCGGCGTGGTCTCGGTGCCATCGAGGTCGATCGCTTCGGCACCGCGGTATCGAACGTCGCCGGCGCGGCCTCGGCCTTCTCCTCTGCGTTGACCAGCAGGCTCGTCAAGAACGCCCGGCCGGCCGAGACCGCGGACTTCGTGTGGGCGACCGCGGCGATGGCGACGCTGATCCGTCGTGATGCCGGTGCGCATCCCGTGGAGAGCGTTCCCGACGGCATGCCTTCCGAGGCGAGCATCGACGAAATGGTCGAAAGTACGCCCGTCGGCGATGGTCGAGGCCCTGATGCTGACGCAGCAACTCCACCGCGCCGATCAGCGCCGTGACGGCTGCGCGAAGGCGACACGTCGCTGATGTATCACAGACACGCCGACGTCTTGACGAAAGTCGTACTATGCTTCCCCGCGGCCGCAACTGGCTTGCGGGCACGGTCCCCACTCGAATGGGGTCGGAATGGTTCGACCTCACCCGGGAGGATCGGTTGCGTGCACCAGTAGTCGAGACCAAACGGTCTGATCGTGAGTACGCCGTCGCGCCGGCTGCGAAAGCTCACTGCGACACTGAGCACCGATTCACTCGCAATGGACTCGATATCACCGTCCGTGTGGTCGCGATAGAAGCGAACCAGGGGTACGCCCTCGTATTCGGCGACGGGTCGCATCTGGAAAACTGCTTGGTCCGTATCCACTCCCGGTGCCTTTACGGCGATGCCCTCCGTTCCGACGACTGTGACTGCGGCCCCGAACTGGATCTGGCCATGGACATGATCCAGGAAGAAGGCAAAGGGGTACTGATCTATCTCGAGCAGGAGGGGCGCGGCGCGGGGTTGATCAACAAGGCCCGCGCCTATCAGTACAGCCAGCAGCATGACGCCGATACCTTCGAGAGCTACGGAAAGCTCGGCCTGCAATTGGATTCGCGGCGCTACACCGCCGCGGCCATGACCCTGAACGAGCTCGGGCTGACGCAGATTCGATTGTTGACAAACAATCCGGCCAAAGCCGACGACCTGCGTGAGGCGGGATTGGCCGTCGAGATGAAGCCGCTGCTGATTCCGCCTCAGAATCCCACTGTGCACCGCTATCTCGAGGCCAAGCGCGCCCACCGGCATCATCGATTGCCGAAGTCCTGGCGGTTCTACAAGTGGGTCGATCGCCTGATGCAGGCGACCGGGCTGCTGGTATTCGGACTGTGTTGTGCCGCATTGGCCGTGGTCGCGCGTTCGACCATCCTGACCCTCTGGGAGCGTGTCTGGCCCGGCGCTGCGGTGCCCGCCGGTGGATTCGTGATCATCGCTGTCGGTATCGCGGCCGCGGTCGGACTGGCTGTCGGTAAGCGCGGTTCCACCCGGCGACGCCTGCAGAAGGCGCGGCTGGCCTCCCGCATAGTGTCCGTGCAGCTGCGGTAGGACACGATCGCCCCTGAATATCGTGCCCGTTTTGCTCGGATCGGGGCATGACCCTGGTCGCTCGGCCATAATTGCCAGAGGCAGGGCGGCAGGTGGTGTAGGCGTGAAAGAGCTTCAGGCAACCGCACATTCGTTGCTCCGGAACGGACGCGAGTTGCGGGTGCGTGTGAAGGAAGTGCACGACGAAGCCGGTGTCGGGCACATGCTGATCTTCGGGGAGCCGGCCGATGGGTGCCTGGTACGGATCCACTCCCGCTGCCTCTACGGCGATGTGCTCGGCTCGCAGGACTGCGACTGCGGGCCCGAACTCGACCTGGCCATGGACCTCATCCAGGGCGAGGGCGGGCAGGGTGTGCTCATCTATCTCGAGCAGGAGGGGCGCGGAGAAGGCCTCGAGGTCAAGGCGATGGGGTTGCATCTCGGTGAAGAGACGGGTGCGGACACCTTCGATGTCTACCGGCGGCTGGGGCATCCCGACGATTCCCGCACCTATGACCATGCCGCCCATGCGCTGGCCGCTCTGGGATTGCGATCGGTGCGGCTGATGACCAACAACCCGGACAAGGTCGCCGCCGTGGCGGACGCGGGGCTGATCGTGACGGCGGTGCCGCTCGAGACCGAGCCGCGCAGTCCGCAGGCGGCGCTGTACATGGCGGCGAAAGCCAAACGGCGCAGCGCTTATCCGGGGCGGCATGCCGGCATCGGGCGTGACCCGGTAGCCGGACCGTGGGGTAGCGCCTTCGATTCCGCCGCCCGCCACCAGGATCGGTAAATTCGGCCACCGACGTGGCCGTGTAGCCCAGGACACAACCGTGATGATCTGGTTACGATGAGTGAGCCGCGCCACAGACGGCGCGTGGCCATCGCGTGATCGGGTTGGTCGTTCTCTCGGACGTCGGGGTTCGCGCAGGTGGGTGCGCGTGTGGCGGGTGAAGCGAGAGGCAATCGGGAAAAGGGTTATGACGACTGACATCGGGTATGCGCACGCATCTGGGAAAACCGTTCACACGATTCCGCAGGCGTTCCAGGAGACATTGACGCTGCGGCCGGGGCAGGTGGCGTTGCGGACCGTCGGGGGGACACAGCAGATCACCTGGCGCGAGTACGGGGAACGGGTGCGCGCCATCGCGGCGGGGCTGGCCGGATTGGGGGTGGGGCGCGGGGACACCGTGGGGATCATGCTGACCAACCGGCCGGAGTTCAATCTGGTCGACACGGCGGCGTTGCATGTTGGGGCGACGCCGTTCTCGATCTACAACACCAGCTCCGCCGAGCAGATCGCGCACCTGTTCACCAATGCCGAGAACAAGGTCGTGATCACCGAGCCCGCGTTCCTGGACGTGGTGCGCGGGGCGGGCGTCGAGCTGGAACACATTGTGCTGGTGGAGGGTTCGGCGGCGGGCACGCTGACCCTGGCCGAGGTGGAGGCCGCGCCCGAGGCGGACTTCGACTTCGATGCCGCCTGGCAGGCGGTGCAACCCGACGATGTCGCGACTCTGATCTACACCTCGGGCACCACCGGCCCCTCCAAGGGCGTGGAGCTCACCCACGCCAATGTGGTGGCCCAGATCGTGGGCCTGGTCGAGGGCCCGCTGACCGTCGGCCTCGACGACCGCTCGGTGTCCTACCTGCCGGCCGCCCATGTGGCCGACCGCATTTCGGGCCACTGCGCCAACCTGTTCACCGGCGTGCAGATGACCTGTGTGCCCGACCCGCGCGAGATCGCCGCCGCCCTGCCCGACGCCCGCCCGACCGCGTTCTTCGGCGTGCCGCGCGTGTGGCAGAAGATCAAGGCCGGGATCGACGCCAAGCTCGCCACCGAGGCCAGCCCGGTGAAGAAGGCCCTCGCCAACTGGGCGCTCGGGGTCGGCGCGCAGGCCGCCCGCGCGGATCTGGCCGGCACCGGCCGCGGCCCGCTGCTGGATGTGCAGCACAAGCTGGCCGACGCGCTGGTGCTGTCGAAGCTGCGTCACGCGCTGGGCTTCGACGAGTTGCGCGTCGCCGCCTCCGGTGCGGCCGCGATCCCGCCGGAGACCCTGGAATACCTGCTGGGCCTGGGCTTCACGGTGACCGAGGTGTGGGGCATGTCGGAGACCTCCGGCGTCGGCACCTACACCCCGCTGGCCAAGCCGAAGCCGGGCACCGTCGGTGTTCCGTTGCGCGGGCTGGAGATTCGCCTGGGCGAGGACGGGGAACTGCTCGTCCGCGGCGGCATCGTCACCCACGGCTACCGCAAGATGCCCGACAAGACCGCCGAGGCCATCGACGGCGACGGCTGGCTGCACACCGGTGACGTCGCCACCATCGACGGCGACGGCTACATCAGCATCGTCGACCGCAAGAAGGAACTCATCATCAACGAGGCGGGAAAGAACCTGTCTCCCACCAATATCGAGAACACCGTCAAGGCGGTGTCCTCGCTGGTCGGCCAGGTGGTGGCGATCGGTGACGCCAAGCCGTTCATCTCCGCGCTCATCGTGCTCGACCCCGACACCGCGGTGGTGCGGGCCAAGGCTCTGGGCACTCCCGACGCCGAGCTGAAGACCCTGGCCGGGCACCCGGAGATCGTCGCCGAGATCAAGGCCGCGGTCGCCGAGGCCAATGCCAAGCTCTCGCGGGTGGAGCAGATCAAGCGCTTCACCATCCTGGATCTGGGCTGGGAGCCCGGCGGTGACGAACTCACCCCCACCCTCAAGCTCAAGCGCAACCCGATCGCGGCCAAGTACGCCACCGAGATCGCCGCGCTGTATCTGACCCCGCCGCCGGACGGCGTGATCAACATGAGCTGATCCGGGGGCACGCCACCGGAACAGAAGTGGGCCTGGACGAGTCGTCCAGGCCCACAGCCGTTTTCGCGTCCGTTGTGCTACGGGCGCCGCATCGCCGGTGGTGTCACCCGCGCGCCGCGGCCGTCCGGGTCACCCGGGCCAGCAGATCGCTCATCGACTCGGCGATCCGCCCCATCTGACGGTGACTGTGCTCGGCGGTGTCGTACTCCACCTGAATCGTCAGCCGATCGCCGACCGTGAAGATCGTCATCTTCGGCGGCATGCCGGCCGCCATCGCGAACACCTCGTCCCGCACGAACTCCAGGCCCGCGGGCATCGGATGTGCGGGCAGCCGGCCCATATTCGACAAGGCGATCGCCGGCGCGCCCGACAGCATCGCCGCCACCTCCGGCGCCAGCGCCCGCTGCGCGGCCCGCATGAACAGCGCCGGGAACCGTGTGTCCAGCATCTGCCGCATGGTCGCGTCGACCACCGCGCCCAGCGCCCGCGGATCGGCATCCCGATCCACCAGCGCGGGGGTTCCCGCCCCCGAGGCGCAATTGAGCATCGTCGAGACCGGCAGTCGCGGCGACAGTTCCGGCCGCAGATCCGCGGCATGCCCGCACATCAACGGCAGCGGTCCGTCCTCGGTGAGCTCGGCCCGCACCGCCGCCAGGGCGGCTCCGGCGAGCAAGCTGTTGACCGAGATCCCTTGTTCGCGTGCCACCTCCACCAGCTCGCCGGTGTGCCGGGGCGGCAATTCGATGCGGCGCAACGCCAATCGCCCGCCGGGATCGCCCGACCCGTCGCCGTCGTGTGGCAAGGTCCGCGGCACGCCCTCGGGCCCGACGGTCGCCGCCATCTCCCCTACCTGCGCGAGGAATCCGTCGACCTCGGCGTCGGTGGTGACCAGCGCCAGTAGTCGATCGACGCCGTCGAGCAGGTCCCGGTCCGAATCCTCCAGCGGTAGTGCCGTTCCCGCGAAGTGTGCGCTGTAGCGCCGCCACATCTCGTCCAGCAGCGCGAAAGCCGAACGCCCATCGCTGATCCCGTGATGGATGACCAGCACGATGCGACTGTCCACGGGCCCGCGCAGCAGCACCGCCCGGAACAACCCCGCACTCCAGTCCGGGCAAGTGTTGACCAGTTCCCAGTACTCGTCGACCTCGCCGTCGCGCACCTCCAACGGCGGCGCATAGCCCTCGTCCACCTCGAACCGCGACACTCCCGCCACCGTGACGGCGCGGCTGCGCAGCAGCACATGCCCGGCCGCGAGCTCACCGAGCACCCGCCGCAGCACGGCGGGATCGACCGCACCGCGCACGGTGGTGCCGATGAACAGCGGCATCCCGCCGATCGGCACGCTGCCGAGGCGGGTGTCGGTGGCGAAGTAACCGGTTTCGAAGGGGGACAACAGTCTCTGCTGAGTCATATCGGGGCTCGTACTTCCGTGTGATGGATCGTGCCGAACTCGACCATACACACGTTTCACACGTTCGTACAAAACATCTGTTTTAAACGGTTGTCACAAACGACCGTTTCACCCGGTGCTAGGCTCTACCGCCGTGGGAACCCGAGAAGATCTCCTCGCCGCGACCAAGCAGTGCCTGGCCGACCGCGGCTACGCCCGCACCACCGTGCGCGACATCGTCGCCGCCTCCGGCGCCAACCTCGCGGCCATCAACTACCACTTCGGCACCCGCGACAAGCTGCTGAACCAGGCCATGCTCGAGGCCACCGCCGCCGCCGTGCAGCAGATCCTCGACTCCCTGCCCGCCGATCGCGCCGGTGATCTGGCCGCCCGCCTGAACACCTTCTGGCACAAACTGATCGACTCGTTCACCGCCGACCGGGTGATCTGGACCGCCAATATCGAATCCGCGGCCCAGGCCCTGCACTCCCCCACCCTGCGCGCGGAAACCGGTGCCGCACAGCAACAAGCCCGCGCCGGCCTCACCGAAGCCCTCGGCGCCGGCGACCCCGCCATCGGCGCACTCCTGCAAACCCTCATCGGCGGCCTGCTGGTCCAATACCTCATCGACCCCGACCACTCCCCCACGCCGGAAGATCTCGCCGCGGGCCTGCGCGGCCTGGCCCAGCTCACGACCCCCGACTAGCCACCTACACCCGCCGGTGGGCGCGGTCGGCCGCGCCGCCGCCGCTGCCACAGCACGACGAGCCTCGAGTGTGGCGACCGGCCCAGTCTTGTTGGATCCCAGCGCCGTCCGGGTGCTGTCGGGTGCCTCCGTGGTCGGGACATGGGTCGTGTTGCCCGGACATGACTGTGGCCCCGAGCGAATTACTCGGGGCCACAGTCGTTTCGGCGTGGACGCCTACTTCTGCTCGTGAGTGCCGATGATGGTGGCGCGGCCGATGGCGTTCATGAACAGGTTGAAGCCCAGGTAGGCGGGCGAGGCGTTCTCGTCGACCTCGAGGCGTTCGACGCCGACGGCGTGCACGACCACGAAGTAGCGGTGCGCGCCGTGCCCGGCGGGCGGGAACGCGCCGGTGTACTCGTGCAGGCCCGCGTCATTGCGCAGGTGGATGGCGCCGGCGGGCAGGGTGCCGCCCTTGCCGGCCTGCCCGCTGGTGAGGCTGGTGGTGGTGACCGGGACATTGGCGAGGACCCAGTGCCAGAAGCCCGAGGCGGTCGGCGCGTCCGGGTCGTACATGGTGACGGCGAAACTCTTGGTCTCGGCCGGGAAGCCCGACCAGCTCAGCTGCGGGGAGATGTCCTGTCCGCCCGCGCCGCCCAGCGCGCTGACCTGATCCAGGTGCAGGGGCTTGCCGTCGCTGATATCGGTGGAGGTCAGGGTGAACTCGGGCAGCTGCGGCAGCGGCGCGTAGGGATTGTAGGAGTAGTCGGGCACGAGCAGTCCTTTCGAATCGTCAGCTGTGCAACAGGAAGTGTTCCAGTACACGGGTGCCGAATTCGAGCGATTCCACCGGAACCCGCTCGTCGACCCCGTGGAACAGGGCGGAGAAGTCCAGTTCGGGCGGCAGTCGCAGCGGCGCGAAGCCGAAGCAGCGAATCCCCAACTTGGCGAAGGCTTTCGCGTCGGTGCCGCCGGAGAGCATGTAGGGCACGGTGCGCCCGTTCGGATCGTGGGCCAGGATGGCGTCGTTCATGGCGTCCACGAGGTGCCCGTCGAAGGTGGTCTCGTAGGAGTCGAGCTTGGTGATCCACTCCCGTTCCACATCCGGTCCGATGAGCGCGTCCACCTCCCGCTCGAATTCGGCCTGCCGTCCCGGCACCACCCGGCAGTCGACGACGGCCTCGGCGGTCTGCGGAATCACATTGGCCTTGTAGCCCGCCCGCAGCATGGTCGGGTTGGCGGTGTCGCGCAGGGTCGCGCCGATGATGCGGGAGATGGTGCCCAGTTTGGCCAGCTGACCCTCGATATCCGGTGAGCCGGGATCGAATTCGAGCCCGGACTCCTCGGCGACGGCGGCCAGGAACTCCGCGACCGAATCGGAGACCACCAGCGGGAAGGTGTGGGTGCCCAGCCGCGCCACCGCCTGCGACAGGATCGTCACCGCGTTGTCCTCGTGCAGGAACGAGCCGTGCCCGGCACGGGCCTTGGCGCGCAACCGCATCCAGCCCAGGCCCTTCTCCGCGGTCTCGACCAGATACAGCCGCCGCTCGCTGCCGTCGGGCCGCGGCACGGTCAGTGAGAATCCGCCGACCTCGCCGACCGCCTCGGTGATGCCCTCGAACAGGTCGGGCCGATGCTCGACCAGCCACTGGCAGCCCCAGCGCCCGCCGTTCTCCTCGTCGGCCACGAACGCCCACACGATGTCGCGCGGCGGTACCGTGCCCTCGATCTTGAACTGGCGGGCCACCGCCAGCATCATGCCGACCATGTCCTTCATGTCGATGGCCCCGCGGCCCCACACGTAGCCGTCGCGCACCGCGCCGGAGAACGGGTGCACACTCCAGTCGGCGGCCTCGGCAGGCACCACGTCGAGATGCCCGTGGATCATCAGGGCCCCGCGTGAGGAGTCCGCGCCCTGCAGCCGCGCGAACACATTGCCGCGTCCCGGCGCACCCGATTCGACGTATTCGGTGGTGTACCCGGCCTCCTCGAGCTGTGCGGCCACCCACTGCGCGCATTCGCGCTCGCCCTTGGTGGTTTCCAGTTCGCCGGTATTGGAGGTGTCGAACCGGATCAGCGCGCTGACCAGGTCCACCACTTCCGAGACGGCGCGAGGGGTGCGGGTTTCGGCGGTTTCGGACACGTCACCTTTCCTACCACCTCCCCGGCACCCCGTCGCCCACCGCCGCCCGCACGACCCGCCCCGCCGCAGGTCGAACGACGACCGGGAGTTGGAATCATCCGTGGCACAAGGGTTCCCGTACCCGGCGGGACAGCACCCGCGCGCACCCGATCGCCGACGGCGGCCGCTCAGCGCAGAAAACGGATCGTGTTGGTCAGCGTGGCCAGCAGCGAATCCAGGTGCTGGTCGGCGATGCGGCGTTCGAGAACCTCGAGGTCCAGGCGGGTGGCGGTGGCCCACAGCTCGCCCACGCGGGCCTGGACCTCGACATCGGTCGCGGACAGCACCCACAGCAGCGGCGGCCACAACCGGGCGGCCTGGGCCAGCGCGGGCAGCATGAGCAGCGTCGGGGCGTCGAGGGTGGCCAGGCGCAGGCCCGCCCGGCGGCGCACCTCGGCGGGAGTGCGCGCCAGGGGTTCGAGAACCCCGCGCCACACCGCCAGGTCGCTGCTGCCGTCGACGGCGTCGACGAGGGTCTCGGCGATCTCCGGCAGCACCGGGTTGAGGGCCAGCCGGGTCAGGGCATTCGGGCTCAGCCGCCCGAAGAAGCGCAGCATGTCGTCGGTGGCGTCGGCGGCGATATAGGTGGCGATCAGGTCCGCGACCGCCGAGGGCGGGGCCACCTCGAAGAGGATGTCGCCCACCGCGGCGATCACATCGGGGGCGCAGCGCGCGAACACCGACAGCGCCGCGAGCCGTAACTCCTTGGAACCATTGATGACCGTGCCCAGCAGCCGCGGCACCCGCTGACCGCTGCCCGCGAGCAGCTGCCGCATCACCGCACTGAGCGATTCCCCCGAATACGCGTAGGCGGCCGAGCGGATGAGGCCCTCGTCATCGGGCACCCCCACCTCGACCGCCTGGATCAATTCCGGTGTCGCATAGGCCAGGAACGGCCCCGCGGTGATGTAGTCGCGCCGGGCCAGCAGCTCGTTCACGATCGCCACCACCGGCGCGGGCGGTGCGTCGTCGGCGAGCTGGCCGACCGTGCGCGGATCCAGATACGGCGCACAGTCCGCGGCGTATCCGACGTCCAGCCGCAGCAGCGCCTCGATCGCCTTGGCCGGATACTTCACTCCGATCGCGCCGGCCGCGCGCCCGGTCATGGTGGGCGGCACCAGCCGCTGCACGATCGGCAGCGAGATGCTCAGCGGGATGACGGGGACCAGCTTGGCGATGCGCTCGAACACCGGCGCGTGCCGGTCGAAGAGGTTGCCCGCCATGCGTTGTTGCAGCTCGTGCAGGCGATGCGGGCCGAGGCGTTCGAGGTGGGCGAGCCGTTCCACCGGCACGTGCAGGGTCCGGGCCAGGAGGACGAGCTGGGCTCGCGTCACCAGTTCGGTCATAAGCCCGGCCGCACCGTGTACGCGTGGCAACCCGCGAATTCGACTGTGGCGGACATACTTTCCCCGTTCCCCGGGTGACCCGAGCTGGGCCTCCGGATGTCGACCGCCCATCATAGAGGTGACCGCGGGGCGAAAAGTGCAAAAAGTGCAGAGTCCCTGTACACCGTTAGGATGCGGCCATGAGTCAACCCGCGGGGTGGTACCCCGAGCGTCCCGGATCTCCAGTGCTCCGCTGGTGGGACGGCAGCCAATGGACGAATCACACTCAGCCCCAGCAGCAACCGGCGCCGGCGCCGCAGCAACCGGATCGGCCCCGGTCCGACCAGTTCGCGCAGCAACCGAACCAGCCGCACGCTCAGCAGTCGCAGCCGCACCAGGTCCAGCAGCAGTACGCGCCGCAACCTCAGCAGCAATACGGCCACCAGCCCCAACAGCAGTACGGCCACCAGCCCCAGCAGCAGTATGCCCAACAGCCGCAACAGCAATACGGTCAGCGCCCGCCGCACCCGCAGCAGCCGGGCCAGCCCTATGGCGCGCAACCGCAGCAGTTCGGTGGCCGCAGTGAGGCCAGCCCCTGGGAGCTCGAGGTCGGCAGCGCCGACAACCCCGCCGACATTCAGCGCCAGGTGCAGCAGCAGGCCGGGATCGCCCCCGCCCAGGCCGGTGGCGGCACCGTGTTCACCGAACCCGTGCTGGTGGTGAACCAGAAGGTCAAGTTGATCGAAATGGTCAACGAGTACAGCGTCTTCGACCAGCACGGCCGCCAGATCGGCGCGGTCGCCGAGGTCGGGCAGAGCGCGCTGAAGAAGGCCGTGCGCTTCCTGTCCAGCTACGACCAGTTCATGACCCACAAGCTGGAGATCCGCGACGCGCACGGCCAGTGCCTCATGCGAATCACCCGTCCGGCCAAGGTCTTCAAGTCGAAGTTCCTGCTCGAGCACGGCAATGGCGCGCCGATCGGTGAGATCATCCAGGAGAACATGATCGGCAAGATCAACTTCGCCTTCGTGGTCAACGGTCAGCAGATCGGCGGTATCCGCGCCGAGAACTGGCGGGCCTGGAACTTCGCCATCCACGACCACACCGGTCAGGAGGTCGCCCGCATCACCAAGACGTGGGAGGGCCTGCTCAAGACCATGTTCACCACCGCCGACAACTATGTCGTGCAGATCCACCGCCAGCTCCCCCAGCCGCTGCTGTCCATGGTGGTGGCTTCCGGCCTGGCCATCGACACCGCCCTGAAACAGGATTCGCGCGGCTGGAACTGACCGCGCAAGCGGCGCGCAAGCCGACGCAAGCGCCCGGTGATCGGCCACCACCACAGTGATTCTCATGGATGAGACACGAGATGTGGTGGTGGCCGGGGCCGGACCGGTCGGGCTGATGCTGGCCTGCGAGCTGCGGCTGGCGGGGGTGGACGTGCTGGTCGTCGAGCGCCTCGCCGAACCCGATACGACGATCAAGGCGGGCGCGATCAACGTGCCCACCGCCCAGGCGCTGGGCCGGCGCGGGCTGGTGCCGGAGCTGCGGGCGGCCCACGAGGCGGCGCTGGCCCGCATGGGCCAGATGTTCGCGGGCGCAGCGGTTCCCACCGCGCCGCGGCGTACACCGGCCGGTGCGCACTTCGCCGGGATCATGCTGTGGGCCGACAATGTCGACGGTGCGGATCCGGCCTTCGCCGATCTGGGCCCGGCGGCCGAATACCGCTTTCTCGATCAGCAGACCATCGAGGCCGTCCTGGCCCGCCGCGCCGCCGACCTCGGAGTACCGGTGCGGCGCGGGGTCGAGCTGACCGGATTCGACGACGACGGCCTCGGTGTCACCGTCGACTGCGGCGGGCACACCGTGCGCGCCGGCTGGCTGGTCGGCTGCGACGGCGGCCGCAGCACCGTGCGCAAACTGGCCGGATTCGAATTCCCCGGCCTGGACCCCGAAATCACCGGCCGCCAGGCCCTGGTCGAGATGACCGGCGCGGAGAACGTGCCCCTGGGCTGGCACACCACCCCCACCGGCATCTTCGTCAACGGCCCCCAACCCGGCCGCATCCTGACCGTGGAACTCGACGGCCCGCCCGCCGACCGCACCAACCCGGTGACCGCCCGGGAGCTCGAGGACAGCTTCGAACGCGTCACCGGCGTGAAAGTGCAGATCTCCACGGTGGTTTCGGCCACCCGCTTCACCGACAACACCCGTCAGGTCCCCGACTACCGCAGCGGCCGGGTCCTGCTGGCCGGCGACGCCGCCCACGTGCACTCCCCGTTCGGCGGCCAGGGCCTGAACCTGGGTATCGGTGATGCGGTCAACCTGGGCTGGAAGCTGGCCGCCGTGATCCGCGGCCGATCCCCGGAGACGTTGCTGGACACCTATACTCGCGAACGCCGCCCGATCGGCGCCTGGGTGCTGGACTGGACGCGCGCGCAGATCGCGCTCATGCGCACCGATCCGCGCAGCCGGGCGCTGCGCGCTGTCACCACCGACCTGCTCGACACCCCGGCGGCCACCACGCAGGTGGTGAAGAAGCTCTCCGGCGTGCTGCACCGCTACGACCTGGGCACCGGTGACCCGCTGGTCGGTGCGGCCACACCCGATTTCGAGCTCTCCGACGACACGAGCGTGTCCGGTCACTTCGCCGACGGCCGTGGCGTGCTGCTGGATCCGACCGACTCCCCCGCCCTGCGCGCCCAGGTCGAGCCGTGGGCGGATCGCATCCGGATCGTCACCGCCAAGCCCGCTCAGCCGCGCGAGCCGCTGTCGCTGCTGATCCGTCCGGACGGCATCGTCGCCTGGACCTCCGCCGAGCCGCACGGGCTCGAACAGGCCTTGACCACCTGGTTCGGCAGCCCGGCGTGACCGGCGCCGCGGCGCCGGCCCGCGGTGGGCAGCTCACCCCACCACCGCGTCCCGCGGCGGCAGTTCCCGTGGCCGTGCCGGTGGTATCCGGTGAGTGAGACAACCGTTTTCGGTCGGCGCGACGGGCTGGGACCGTTCGCGGTGGACGAGATGGAAGGACGGTGCGGTCGTGGCCGACTGGGGTGTGGCGTGGGATGTCGAGGCCGATGTGGTGGTCGTGGGATTCGGCGGGGCGGGCTGCGCGGCCGCCGTCGCGGCCCATGATGCCGGGGCGCGAGTGCTGGTGCTGGACAAGGAATCCGGCGGCCGGGCCGGTGGCAGCACCCGGGTGTCGGGCGCGGTGTGGTTCGACAACCGCGATCCCGAGCGGGCCGCGGTCTACCTGCGCAGCCTCAGTGCCGGGCGGCCGATCCCGGAACCGGTGGTGCGGGTGTGGGCGCAGGAGACCGCCCGCAACAGCGAGTGGATGGAAAGCCTCGGCATCCCGGTCGGTTTGGCGGTGCCCGCGCCACCGGAATTCCCCGACCTCGACGGCAGCGATGTCATGTGCGGCTGGATCGGCGTCGAGGGCCGCATGGGTGACGGACTGCTGTGGGCGGCCCTGTCGGAGGCGGTCCGCGACCGCGGCATCGAGGTCCGGTTGCAGACGCCCGCACGCGAATTGATCACCGGCGACGGCACGGTGCTCGGCGTGCTGGCCACCGCACCGGACGGGACCGCCCTGCGGATCCGCGCCGAGCGCGGAGTCGTGCTGGCCACCGGCGGATTCGAGGCGAACCCGGAGATGGTGCGCGATCACTTGCGCCTGACCGACCCGGCGGTCTGGGGCACGCCCGCCGCCACCGGCGACGGCCTGCGCATGGCGGTCAAGGCCGGAGCCGACCTGTGGCACATGTCCAACATGATGACCCTGCCCGGATTGCGTGCTCCCGGTTACGAAGCCGGGTTCTACACCGCGTTCCCCAACACCAACAGCTTCGTCTACCTCGGCCTCGACGGTCGCCGCTACTGCAACGAACGGGTGGCCCTGGGCCACGGCCATGCCCGCATCAACGGCAGCTACCAGCTGTTCCCCACCACCCCGATGCACATCGTCTTCGACGAATCCGCCCGCCGCGCAGGCCCGATCGTGCCGGGACGGGAGCGCCTCGCCGTCGGCTGGGCCAGCCTGATCGAAGGCTACGACTGGAGCGCCGACAACAGCGCCGAGATCGGCAAGGGCTGGATCCACCGCGCCGACACCCTCACCGAACTCGCCGCCATCCTGCACGTGGACGCCGACGTCCTGCGGCAGACCGTCGACCGCTACAACGCCGCCTGCGCCGCCGGGCACGACGACCAGTTCGGCCGCCCCGCAAAGACTCTCGCACCCCTGTCCGAGCCGCCCTACTACGCCTTCACCGCGGCCCCCATCCTGGCCTGGAGCAACGGCGGCCCCCGCCGCAACGAGAACGCCGAAGTCCTCGATCCTTTCGGCGCGGTCATCCCCGGCCTCTACGCGGCGGGCAATGTCAGCTCCACCTACTCCTGGTGCAAGGACGGCGGCTTCCACATCGCCGACGCCCTCGCCTTCGGCCGCGTCGCCGGGCGGCACGCAGCCGAACGCGGCGGGAGCGCGTAGCGCGGCTGGTGGCCGACTGTGCTGGAGACAAACCTTTTCGTAAGTAGCTGAGCTATTTGTGCGTACTTGTGGGACGACTCCGTAACCGGCAGCCTCGAATTCAGCGCGCGCCGGAACCACTCGCCAACGAGCGACAAGGAGTTGTCCTGTAATGACGAACATCCAGCACAGCCCGGTGACCGTACTCGGCCTCGGTGCGATGGGGCGGGCGCTGGCGGCCGCGTTCCTGAAGGCCGGCGTGGCGACCACGGTGTGGAATCGGACGCCCGGGAAGGATGCCGAACTGGTTGCCGCGGGCGCGGTTTCCGCTCGGACGGCCGGGCAGGCGGTGGGCGGCGGTGAACTGGTCGTCACCGTGCTGCTCGATCACGCGTCCGTGCACGAGACCCTCGATCCGATCGCGGCCGAGCTCCGCGGCAAACAGTGGCTCAATCTGACCAGCACCTCGCCGGAACAGTCGCGGGAACTGGCGGCCTGGGCGGCCGGGCACGGCATCGATTTCCTCGACGGCGGGATCATGGCGGTCCCGGACATGATCGGGGCGGAGGGCTCGAGCATTCTCTACAGCGGGTCGCAGACGATCTTCGACGCCCACCGCCCCACCCTCGAATTGCTGGGTGCGGCCGACTATTTCGGCACCGACGCGGGCCTGGCCGCGCTGTGGGATTTCGCGCTGCTCTCGACCATGTACGCCATGTTCGGCGGGTTCTTCCAGGGCGCGGCCCTGGTCGGCTCGGCCGGAGTTGCGGCCTCGGAGTTCGCGGCTCGCGCGGCGGCGTGGGTGACCGCCATGTCCCAGATGCTGCCCGCCTACGGCCGCGTCATCGACACCGGCGACTACACCGGGGACGTCTTCCAGGACCTGGTCTTCACCAAAACCGCCCTGGACACGTTGCGTCGAGCCGCATTCGATGCCGGAATCACCGCCGAACCGCTCGACGGGATCGCCTCCCTGGTGGACCGTCAGGTCACCGATGGACATGGCGCGGCCGCATTCGAACGCAGCATCGAGGCCCTGCGCGGGCAGTGACGGACCGCACGCTCGGCGGTGACCGCGCCGTCCGTGCGTACCGAAAGCCGCTGCGGCCCCGAGTGACTCGAATGTCGCCGGGGCCGCAGCGTCGGCGACGTCATCGCGTGAGCTGCAATGTCGCGATCAGTGTCGTCAACTGCTCGCCCAGGCCGAGATCGGCGATGCGCTGCTCGATCTCGTTGCGCTCCAAGGCCGGCAGTGGCGACCACAGTTCCCCGATCCGCGACTGCGCATCCGGCTCGGCGGTGGCGAGGACCTTCAGCAGCGGCGGCCACAGGTGCGCGGTCGCCGCGAGCCCCGGGAGCCCCGTCAGCGTCGCGGTGTCGAAATGCGAGATGGCCCTGCCGATCCGGCGTGCGATGCCCGGCTCGGTGCGCTCGGCCAGCTCCAGCAGACCCCGCCAGACCGCGGCCTCGCCGCTACCGTCGGCCGCGCCCGCGACGGCGTCGATGGACTCCGGTTCGGCCAGAATCGGATTGGCCGCGAGCAGGTCCAGCGCCGCGGGGCTCAGCTGCCCGGCGAAGCGCAGCGTCTCCGGGACCGCCCCGGCGGAAATGAAGGTCTCGATCAGATCGGCGATCTCGTCGGCCGAGCCCACATCGAAGAGGATGTCGCCGATCGCCACGATCACATCGGTGTCGCAGCGCGCGAACACCGACAGCGCCGCCAGCCGCAACTCCTTGGCGCCCTGCAGGATGGTGCGGGCCAGCTTCGGAACCCGCCGTCCCTCGCCGGTCAGCAGGTGCCGGATGATCACGCTGATGTTCTCGCCGGAGAACGAGTACGACGCCGACCGGATCAGGCCCTCGTCGTCGTGCACGTCGCGCTCGACCGCGTGCACCAGATCCGGTGTCGCATAGGCCAGGAACGGTCCCGCCGTGATGTAGTCCCCGCGGCGCAGCAGCTCGTTGATGATCCGCATGACCGGCCCGGCCGGGGCGATATCGGCCAGCTGCCCGACGCTGTGCGGATCCATGTAGGGTGCGGCCTCGGCCGCATAGCCCGGATCGAGCATGCCGACCGCCTCCGCGGCCTTCCGGGGGTGATCCACCCCGATCGCACCCGCGGCGCGACCGGCCATCACCGGCGGCACCAGCTTCTGCACCAGCGGCAGCGAGATGCTCAGCGGAATGATCGGCACCAGCAGCGACAACCGCGAGAAGATCGCATTGTGCTCGGCGAACATCACCTGCGCCATGCGTTCCTGAAGTTCGTGCAGGTTGGCGGCGCCGAGCTTCTCGAGGTGGGCGAGCTTGTCCTCGGAGACGTGCAGCGTCCGCGACAGCAGGGTGATCTGTGCGCGGGTGACCAGGTCGCTCATCGCCCCTACCCGAGCTTGTTGCCGAACATGATCTTCTTGGCGGCCGTGCGCAACGGCCACGGCAGCGCGCCGACGGTCTTGTCGACGGCCTCGACCATGGCGATGTTCTCGGTCCGCTGCGCCTGCTGGAAGATCGCCAGCAGATCGGCGGTCTCGGCCTCGGTCAGCAGATCCAGCGCGGCCAGCGACCCACCCAGTTGCCGTTCCAGTTCGGCTCTGGCACCCATTGATTCGTCCCCATCCTCCGGAATGATCCGGATCACCCCTTGTGTGCTTACACCAATCTCTACCAAGATCACAGGTGGTGCGCCAGAGGGGTGACGGGGCGAATCCGGTCAATTGAGGTCAGCTGCAATCAGATCGGCGGCGCGGAGCGCGAACGCCATGATGGTGACCTGCGGATTGACCCCCAGTGACGTCGGGACGACCGAACCATCGGCGACATACAGACCGGTCGTGCCGAATACCCGATGGCCGAAATCCACCACCGCTGTCCGGGCATCAGTACCCATTCGGGCGGTGCCCAGCGGGTGCGGGCCCATCATGCGGAATTGCCGCGGACTCAACCGGATCTCGGCGACCGTGCGGGCCTGATCGAGGGTGCGGATCGGCGGGGTCCCCGCGATCGGCAACGCCACCGCCTCCGCCCCGCCGTGCAGGAACAGCTCGGCCAGGCTCGCGCAGGCGTGCTGCAACGCGGCCTGGACGCGCGGGGTCAGGTGATAGCGGATCAGGGTCCGCCCGCCCGGACCGTGATGCACGCTGCCGGTGCCGGTGTCTCGCACCATCGCGCCGAACTGCTCGGTGTGGGTCCAGCGGTTCATCCATTCGGTGAGCAGCGCACCATGGAACGGCAGCGTGCCGGCCGCGAACTGCGGTGGGATGGCGACGCCTTCGAAGGTGACCAGCGGATCGCCCAGTCCTTCCACCTGGTAGCCCTGCGGGATCGCCGACCACGGCGTTCCGGGCGTCGGCATCATGGCCACCGCGCCCAGGGACGGATGCACCGACAGGTGGCGTCCCAGCGCGGGCAGGCTCAGGCCGTTGCGGCGCAGCAGCAGCGGCGTCATGAGGGTGCCGGCCGCGACCACCACCGCGCGGGCGCGGATCTCCACCGTCCGCGGCGCGCCGTGCGCGTCCTGGCCCTCGGCCAGCACACCGGTGGCACGGCTGCCCGACAACAGGATTCGGGTGACGGTCAGATTCGTGAACAGCTGCGCACCGCCCTTCAGGGCCCGTGGCACCCAGCTGACATTGCTCGAGCGTTTGGCCTCGGTCGGGCAGCCGTGCACGCACTGGCCCTGCCCGTCGCAGCCCACCGCATTGCGCGGCAGCGGACCGTGCGCCGTGCCCAGGGCGTCCGCGCCCGCGCCGATGATCTCCGCGACCCGGCCCAGATAGCGGGGATCGGCGGGGCCGATGCCCAGTTCGGCGGCGACCTCGTCCAGGTAGGGCGCGAACGCCTCGGGGGTGAAGTCGCCGGGGAAGCCCAGGTCCAGCCATTCCCGCAGCACCGCGTCCGGGGTGCGGAAGGCGGTGCCGGAATTGATGGCGGTCGTCCCGCCCACCAGCCGGCCCGTGCTGACGCCGAGGACCGTATTGCCGAGTGCCAGGTTGTATCCGCCATCGCGCCAATACTTCTGGGTGCGTTCTCCCAGATCCCCGCGGAACTGTGCGCGGCCGGCGTAGTCGCCCTCCTCGACCATCACCACGCCGAGGCCGTGTTCGGTGAGCCGGGCTGCCGCGGCCGCACCGCCCGCACCGGTGCCGATCACCACGACATCGCAGTCGATCGTCTCCCGCCGCGACAGCTCGGTCGGGGTGGTGACATTGGCCATCCAGCCCGGCCGCTGCTCGAGCACGGGCTCGTCGTAGCGTGGCGCGCCGATCGCATCCAGATAGCGGCGGTCACCGAAATACGCGATCCGCAACGGAGTCTCGACGGCATCGACCGCGTGCCGCAGGGCGCTGCCGCGCCGGGCCTCCTCCACCAGGGCCCGGCGTTGCGAAACCGTCAGCGCCGCAGCGCGTTTGCCGTGCCGGGCGCGCGCCGCCGCGTCGAGTCCGCGCAGCGCCGCCCGCAGCCCGGATTGCATGAGCGGGGTCATATTGCCGATATAGGTGTCGACCCGGTCGATGGTGCCGGTGTCGACGGGCGGCACCGACCCGCCCGGCTCGATCAGCACCTCGGCCAGCGCTGCGAGGGTCTCGCGATGTCCCGGGCCGAGTATCCCCTCCGGATGGCGACCCTCGGGCAGGTCGGCGCGCAGCGACACCCATGGCTGGAACGAGCGCAGAAAACTCGGATAGTCGTTGGCGAAGAACTGCATTCGCCCTTGCGCCACCCGCTCGCCCTCGCACGACAGGGTGGTGGCGAGGTTGGTGAGGCCGGCGTGCGCGCCGCGCAGCCGGCGCACATCCTTGCGACCGCTCAGCTGCCAGACGCGGCCGTCGTCGTCGCGGAACTCGAGTTCGTAGCTCATCAGCCGCTTGGTCACCGGCAGCGCGATCAGGGTGCCGAGCACCGCCGCGCCGTCGGCCCACGGCAGGGCCCGGATGGTGCCGGTGATGCGCGCGCGCCCATTGGTGACGAATCCGCGCGCGTGCCCGGATTCGCAGCGCAGATCCATGGCCACGTGATGCGCCAGCCCGTCGGCGTCGTAGAGCTCGCCGCGCATGGTCTCGAAGAAGGTCAAGGGCATAGCGGGTTCTCTCAGACGATCGGGGACACCGACGCAACCGGGTGCGGGACAAGGAATTCCAGTGCGCCGCCGTGCGGGCTGCGCAGCTCGAAGGCATTGCCGTTGATCGGGGCGACGTGCACGGAGACAGTCGCGGTCTTGGAATTGAGGCAGTAGCTGGTGTCGCGCGCCGGGTTCCGGTAGGCCAGGCACACCATCTGCTCGGGCTCGGCGTGCATGCGCAGATCCGCGGTGCCGTGGCGGCCGCGCATGCGCAGGGTCCAGGTGGGGAAGTCGAGCCGGGGGCGCTGCCGCCACAGGTCGACGATCCGGTCGAACCGGAATTCCTCGTCGCCGCGGCGGATGACCAGCATGGACAGCAGCGGCGAGGTGCGGCCCGCGATGCGGGTGCGGCCCGAGGCTGCCTCCAGTACGGCGAAGGGTTCGCCGCTCCGGGCATCGGTGAAAACGCTCTGGCCCCAGGCGTATTCGGGGCTGTGTTCGCGGCCCCAGTTGTGGCCCTGCATCCCGTGCCAGCCGCTGAGGTCCCAGTGCTCGCCCTGCCACTCCAGCCGGCCCGTGCAGGTCAGCACTGGAAACGGCGTCACCAGTTTGTTGTTCGGTACCGGAGTATCGAGCAACCGGTCGCTGGGCAGCAGCGACATCGGCTCACCCAGACCCGCCACCTTGCTGAAGCTCAGCTCCCAGGTGACGGTGTGCGCGTCATCGGACAACTTTCCGCTGGTCGTACCGCCGTTCCCGGTCAACGACAGGGTCAACGGACCGGCGGAGACGTTCTGCCCGATCGCGTGCGCCTCGAATCGTGCGGCCGCCAAGGGAATATCGAGACACCAGGCGTGCGTGCGCTGCCCGTCGAAGACGCTGCACCACGCCTGCGCCAGCGCGGTCCCGTCGCGCGCGGTGAGCACGGTCGCCTTGATCCACACCGCGCGCGGCGAGTGCGGGTCATTGGCGCGCACGAACCACGATTCGACGTGATCGGCCCCCGCCCGCAGCCGCGGAGCGTTCTGGGCGATGGCGGTCATGACTTGGTTGTTCACCGATTCCCGTCCTTCAGAGTTTCGGCTGCCGGCTGAGCATGCCCAGCAGCAGGTGACCGGCCCGCCCGTATCCTCGCAGCCGAGCCGCCGCTCGCGGCGTGACCGCGCCGGAGGCCAGCGCCCGCATGGCGTCCTCGAGTTCGGGCCCGTACGGATACCACCAGGGCCGTTTCGGCCCGAACGCCGGGCCGCGCGGCAGGTCCACCACCTGCACCCAGCTCGCATCCAGCAGCGCATCGACCCCGTGTGAGCGGCCGAACCCCGACCGGCCGACCCCGCCCCACGGCAGTTCCGGTGTCGAATACATGGTTGCCGCAACATCATTGATCGACACCGCGCCCGCCCGCAGCCGCTGCGCCAGCGTGCGGGCGCGTCCGACATCGGCGGAGAACACACTCGCGGTGAGCCCGTACTCGGTCGCATTGTGCAGCGCCACGGCCTCGTCGTCGGTCCCGAACCGCGCGATCGCCCCCACTGGCCCGAACGTCTCCTCCCGCCACACCTCGGCCGCCGTGACGCCCGCACCGCTCACCAACGCGGGCGTGAGGTGGCGGTCCCGCAACGGTTCTCCGCCACGCACCTGCACGCCGCCCTGCCGCGCCGCGGCGAGATGGCGCTCCCACACCCGCTGCTGGCGCTCATCGATGGCCGGCGCCAGATCCCGCCCGGTGTCGATGCGCCGCACCTTGTCCTCGAGCCGGACCAGGAACGCGTCGTGCAGCGCGTCGTGCACCAGCACCCGCTCGATCGAGCAACAGGCCTGTCCACCATTGAAATTCGCACCCCAGGCCACCGCCGAGGTGGTGAACTCCAGGTCGGCATCGTCGAGCACGATCGCGGCGTCGATCCCGCCCAGTTCCAGCCCGACCGGAATCGGGAAGCGTGCGGCCGCCGCCATCACCGTTCGCCCGGTGGCCACCGAACCGGTGAACAGCACCTTGTCCGGCCGCCCGGCGATCAACTCGGCGCCGACCGCCCCGTCCCCGACCGCCAGTTGCACGACCCCGGCGGGCAGACCGCAGTCTGCGATCAGCTCGACCAGCGCCTCGGTCACCCGCGGTGTGAGCTCGGAGGGCTTGAGCACCACCGCATTACCCGCGATCAATGCGGGCAGCACCTGACTGAACGGAATCAGGAACGGCAAGTTCCAGGGCGCGATGGCGACCACGACCCCGTAAGGCCGATGGGTGCGCAGCGCCTTCCGATGCGGCACGGTCGCCGAGCTGATCCGGGTCGCGCCCAGGGTGGCGACGGCACTGTCGAGGTGATGGCGAGCCAGGGCGATCGCCGGGACTACCTCGTGCGCCAGCGCCTCGGCGAGTGGTTTGCCGTTCTCGGCGGCGATCCCCTCCGCGATCCGGTCCATCCGGTCGAACAGCAGCTGCGGCAGCGACCCCAGCACCTGGACCCGTTCGGCGACCGTCAGCGCAGCCCACTCCGGCTGCACTTCCCGCGCCCGCTCGAGCAGCACGGCGGGGGTAACCACGTCCGGCCGCTCGGCGCGAGCCTCGCGTTGCGATTGCAGAGGGGGCGTCATACGCGTACCGCCTTGTCCAGACAAATGATCTTGGCCTGGTGGCCAAGTGGTCAGACCAATATATCGATCCAGCGTCGAAACACAAGACCGTCGCCCGGATCGGTCAGCTGTGCCCAGCGCTCGCCGGGGCGGGGCTCGGCACGCGCGGCGGGCTACACGCCGGGATCAGGCCGGTACGGGCGTCGGCCCGTGAGACTGACCGGTAAGGCTCGTATTCGAGTGGTCTGAATTCTTCTGCTGGGTGAGCGCGAAAACCGCTGAGAGCAACGGTCACCCGCAACTTGCCACGATCGTCCATCCTGTCGAGGGTGCTCGTTCGGAAGAAGTAGCTGCCAAGATTGCGCGCAGCTGCATCAGGGCGTCGAACGGAGTCGATGCCAGGCGTGTGTCCACGGGCACCGGCGGTGGCGGATCCGGCACCACCGCACCGAGCTTGACCCAGGGAAATTCGCTGAACAGGTCCGCATAGTGGGTGTGACCGAGGACGATTTCCTCCTTGCCGTTGCAGCCGGATGCCGTGTCAACGGGCACCGACGCGACCAACCAGGGGTGCGGCGGCGCCCTGTGCGCGCTGCAGTGGGGTCACGCAGAGCCGCCGCCCCATAGCACAGAACGGGAGAGACGTCGAGGACGGCAACCGTGTTCTGAGCATGTCGCGCCCTCGCGTTGCGCGAGACTTCGCTCGGATCGCCGACATGCCAGCGGTTCCCTGGGTGGGTCGTTCGGCTCGAGGTCGCACCGTGCCGGGACCGGAGGTCCGCGACGAGATCTCCTCCGCCGCAGGCCGATACGCGACTCCGTAGAAAAAGCAATCGAATTTGATCATTGAATTCGCGGGAGGAATGAAGATCAAATAGCGTCACCTCGGCAAAACGTGCTGTTAGCTCATTGTTAACGGTGATTATTCACACAAAAATAGCGGTGGATTTGCAGATCTCTTCTTCATAACATTTTGTTGTGCGCCGTGATGGCGTCGTTATCTGTCTGTGAAAGGAAGACTCAATACATGTTCTCTCGCAAGATCGTTGCCGCCGCCACCCTCTCGGCCGCCGCCCTGTTCCTCGGCCCGGTCGCGGTGGCCTCGGCTGCCGGCTCCCCCGCCACCGGCCTGGGCGCAGGTTCGGCTGACGCCGGCTCCTCCTCGGGTTCGGCCGGCTCGTCCTCGGGTTCGGCCGGCTCGTCCTCCGGTTCGGCCATGCTCGACTCCGGCAGCTCGGCACTCGACGGCGGCACCCACGCCATTGTCAACATCCTCGATGCGATCAATGGTGTCAGCAACCTGGGCAAGTCCAAGCCCGCCTCCTGATTCGGGCGGTGGTGCCGGACCTGCCACACCGCCGGCGCCCATGGACACACGGCTGGCGTCGACCCCGTTCGACGCCCTGATACAGCTGCGGGTCAATCCCCGCAGCTACCTCTTCTGAACGAGCACCCTCGACAGGATGGACGGTCGCGGCAAGTTGCGGCGACCGTTGCTCTCAGCGGTTTCGCGCTCACCCGGCAGGCGAATTCAGACCGCTTGAATACGAGCCCTCACCAGTCTCGCATCACCGAGCTCGGCCCACGGAGACTCGCTGAACGGGTCCGCACAGTGGGTGTGACCGAGGGCGATTTCCAACTCGCCGTCAGGCCCGAATTGCTTTGTCTGGTTGTCGATCTGGACCGTTGGCAGTGTCGGCCTGGTGACCAGCTTCGCACCTTCGGTGGTGATGACCCCGGCGTGGTCAGGCCGGCAGGATGCGGTGCCGGAGCAGGTCGAATCCCGCTCGGCCATACATTTGCCGTTTGATCAGTCTGGTCTTCGTGTTGACACCTTCGATCGGCCGCTGCTGTAGGGCAGGGTCAAGCCCGCGACGACGGCGTCGTGGTCCACGTCGACACCGGGGAGGAATGGTTTCAGCTCGATGAGGCTGACCGCACGAACCTGCTGGATCCAGCAGTCGATTTCCGGTGCCGCACCGATACGGGCGGGGCGTCCTATGCGCCGGGTCGAGTCTGACGGAGAAATATGTCGAAGGACTCCGCCGCGATCGCCAGCAGGGCATCCGCCGCCGCCCGCGCTTCCTGGGCGTCGCCCGCTATGACCGCCTCGGCCAGTCCGCGGTAGCGATCGATGCTGCCCACCTCACCGGCCATCACCCCCGCCAGCGCCTCCACCGCGGGTTCGTACACCGCGCGCAGATCGTTGTAGAGCAGCCGGTACACGATCGAATCCGCACCATCGACCAGGTGATCCCAGAAAGCGACCGCCGACATCTGCTGCGTCACCGGATTGTGTTCCACCGCAAGCGCTTCCAATGCCGCGTGCAGCGCCTCGGCCAGCCCGGCCCCGGCGCGCTCGGCGGCCAGCCCCGCGACCTCTCGCCCGAGCACGCGGCGCGTCTCCAGGATCGATCGCACCACCGTGGGGTCCAGCTCCCCCTGCCGGATCAGCAACCGCGGCAACATCTCCAGCCCCGCGTGCCGCCGGAAGTCCTGTACCGTCGTCGACCCACCCTGCCGCACCTCGACCAGCCCGGTGTGCGCCAACCGCTGCAGCGCCTCCCGCACCGTCGGCCGCGACACCCCCAGCGTCTCCGCCAGGGCCCGCTCCGCCGGCAAGGCCGCCCCCGGCGCCAACTCTCCATCCAGCACCTCACCCACGAGCTGCTCGAATACCGTGTCCGGCACCGTCCGTCGATCGATCCGCTTGAACGCCATCCTCGAACGCTAAATGCGCCCACCCAAACAGGTCAAGCGGCCAGACCAGTTGCTGCCACGACCCATACGGGGCCGCCGCAGCGGCGGCGCGAAATTGCCAGGCAATGGGCGATCGAGGCGCACCAGATCGACCGAGCCGCCGATGACCCCGGATTGCAGTGCGGGAGGGGGCGAGACGGTGAACGGTAGCGCCGCGGCAGCCGCCGACCAGGCGAGCACGCCGCTGACCAAGATCAGCGAACCGATCTACTTTCTCATGATGAGCACCTGGTTACGGCGTCGCGCACCCGCGCAGCACGGCATCGGCGGATCGTCGCGAACGGGCCGCCCGGCAAAGCGGTCCCCGCGCGGCAGTGCCGCGCACCGGGCCCTGACGACCGAGCGCATGGGTGTGCGGCGTGGTGGAGATTTGCCCGGAATTGCGTGCTGCGGGCTTCCCGATCTTGGTGGCGTGGGTCGTGCGGGGTTCGGGGTGTGAGGTTCGGGTGGGCGGGTGCGGGGTGCCGACTACGCCGGGTTCGCTGGGTCTTACGCGGGTGTTCATGTGGTGTTGGCGCCGGGGGTGCCGACGGTAACCCGTTGCCCTGCACGATCGGCCTCGTGCGCATCGTTCAGCTGGCGAACTTCTATGGTCCGCGGTCGGGTGGGTTGCGCACCGCGTTGCATCACCTGGGTGAGGGATATGCGGCCGCCGGGCACGAGGTGGCGCTGGTCGTGCCGGGGCCGAAGCGGGCCGAGGAGGTGCTGCCGACCGGGGTATTGCGGATCACGGTGCCCGCGCCGCAGATTCCGTGGACCGGCGGCTACCGGGCAGCGGACCCGCGCCGGGTCGCCGACACCCTGGCCGGGCTGCGGCCCGATGTGCTGGAGGTGTCGGACCGGTTGACACTGCGTGGCTTCGGCCGGTGGGCGCGCCGCCGCGACATCGCGGGCGTGATGATCTCCCACGAGCGCCTCGACCGGTTGCTGGGCCAGATCTTGCCCGGTCCGATCGCCCGCCGCGCCGCCGACGCCGCCAACCGCCGCACCGCCGAGGACTACGACGTCGTCGTCTGCACCACCCAGTTCGCACGCGAGGAGTTCCACCGCATCGACGTCGAGAACGTCGAACTCGTCCCGCTCGGCGTCGATCTGGACATGTTCCGGCCGGACCGCCACGACCACCGCCTGCGCACCGATCTCGGCGCCGACGACTACCCGTTGCTGGTGCATTGCGGCCGCCTCTCGGTCGAGAAACGGGTCGACCGCAGCATCGCCGCGGTGAGCGCACTGCGCCGCCGCGGCCTCGACGCCCGTCTGGTCGTCGCGGGCGACGGCCCCCGCCGCGACGCCCTCGAACGCCGCGCCCGCACCATCCCACCGCTCCCGGACGGCCGCCCCACCGTCCACTTCGCCGGCTTCATCGATGACAGAACCGCTTTGGCCACCCTGCTCGCCACCGCCGACGTCTCCCTGGCCCCCGGCCCGCACGAAACCTTCGGGCTGGCCGCACTCGAAGCCCTCGCCGCCGGCACCCCGGTCGTGGTCAGCCGCTCCTCAGCGCTGGCCGACATCATCACCGCCGAAGCCGGCGCGGTGGCCGCCGACCACCCCCGTGCTTTCGCCGAAGCCGTCACCGACGTGCTGTCCCGCCCGGCCGCCGAACGCCGCCGGGCCGCCCGCAGCCGCGCCGAGGAATTCACCTGGCCCGCCGCCGTTTCCGGCATGCTCGGCCTGCTCGGTCAGGGCTGACCGGTCGCCTGGGGGAGCGACGGATCAGCATGCCGGGTGAGCAGTGCGCAAGGCGCTCGCACCGCTCACCCGGGCTACCGGGCACGACCCTCGTACGGCAAACCCGACTTTCGCTGAAGCCGGTCAGTCGCGCGACGGGTCGGGCTGCCAGGGCACGTAGGGCCGTCCCGACGCCTCCGCGGCGTTTTTGGAGGAGTTCAGCTGGTACGGCGTGATCCCGCCGGGCTGCCACGGTCCGGCCGAGCCCGCCGCGAGCGCCGACCCGGCCTTGGGAACCAAGCCGATCTCATTGCGCACCACCGTGATCGGGCGGTCGGCCAGCGAGAACCAGTCCAGGTCGAGGAAGTCGTGGCTGCCCCGGGTGAGCGCGCCGCGCCGCATGGCATCGCCGAGCCGTTCGGCCATGCCGTGCGTGCTGAGGTGGCCTTCGTCGGCCTCGAACAGGCCCGCGCCGGCGCGCAGGTACCCGGTCTCGAACAGCGAGATCACCATGGCCAGCAGGCTGAACGCGCGCGGGTCGTCATTGGCGCGGGCCATGAAGGCGAAGACCTCGATCTCGTTCTCGAGGGTGGTTCCGTACCCGGCGAGCACGTGCATCCAGTCGTGCTGGGCCAGCAGTGGCGGCGCGGAACCGGGCAGACCGGGGGTGACGAAGCCCCGATCACGGTAGAAGTCGGCGACACCGCGTCCGAGCGTGCCGACGGGCAGGTCCCACAGTTCGGCCCAGCGCCCGGCCAGCACCGGATCGTCGGTGACCGCGCTCCACGAGCTGTCCAGGCCCTCGGTGTGCAGCGCGTCCAGCCGCAGCGTATTCGTATTGCCCAGATAGCCGTTGCGAGTGAAGTCGACCGCGGCCAGATCCACCGCGCCCTCGGCGTAGCGCTGCGCGACGGCGATCATGTCGTCGTCGACCCCGAGCGCATCGGCGAACTCCCGCAACCGGTTTCCTGCTTCCGCGGGCAGCGGCCGCACCACCAGCGCCGCGAGCAGCATGGTCTGCACGACGCGTTCCCGGAACACCCGATTGCGCCGCGCCATGCCGTCCGCGAACTCCGCCGCCCCGATCGGGCGCACCTCGGCCAGGTCCACCGGATGCCCGGTCATCGACAGGAACAAGGCCGGAACCAGCAACTCCTGCAGCGGCGTCAATCCCGCCTCCCCCGCCGCCGCACTGACCACACCCCGCGCCAGGAACCGCACCTCGGCGGCATCCGGCGGCGTGAGCAGCACCTCGTCCATCGACACCCTCCCGAACCTCGGGGCCCCAGCGGCCCGCCTCATTCTCACCGCGAAACACCGCCGCTGCGCGCTCATTTCACTGACGGCGTAGTCCGCCCATCTCCTGCCCCTGTGCACGCTCATGCCCGGCTGCCGTCAGGGCATGTGAGAGGCCGGACAACCCCGGGCGACCGTCCCGGGGCTATCCGATTGAATTTCGAGTGAACACCGGCGTGTAGCCATTCTGCGCGCGGTATTCCGTTGTGACACTGGAGTTGTGAGCGCTGAGCTACTGGTTCTCTTGATCGTGGTGGTTACCGCGTTGGCGTTCGATTTCACCAACGGGTTTCATGACACGGCGAATGCGATGGCGACCTCCATCGCGACCGGCGCGCTCGCTCCCCGGGTGGCAGTGGCCCTTTCGGCCGTGCTCAACCTGGTCGGAGCGTTCCTGTCGGTGGAGGTCGCCAAGACGGTCTCGGGTGGGCTGCTGAATATCGGCGGCATCCACGGTATGGCCTTGCTGCACATAGTTTTCGCGGGCCTGGTCGGCGGAATTCTGTGGAATCTGTTCACCTGGCTGGTCGGAATTCCGTCGAGTTCCTCCCATGCCCTCTTCGGTGGCCTGATCGGGGCCGCGGTCGCCGCGCTGGGCGCGAGCGGCGTGATCTGGACCGGGGATCAGAAGACCGGCCTGATCAACAAGATCATCCTTCCGGCCCTGCTGGCCCCCTTCGTCGCCGCACTGGTGGCCGGACTGGGCACCTACGCGGTCTACTGGCTGACCCGCCACTCCCGCAAGGACCGGGTGAGCACCGCATTCCGCTGGGGCCAAATCGGTTCCGCGTCCCTGGTCTCGCTGGCCCACGGCACCAATGACGCCCAGAAGACCATGGGCGTCATCTTCATGGCCCTGGTCGCCCGCGGGACCTACACCAATGCCGACGACATCCCGCTGTGGGTGAAGGTGTGCTGTGCCCTGGCGATCGCCGCGGGTACCTACCTGGGCGGCTGGCGCATCATCCGCACCCTGGGCAAGGGTCTGGTGGAGATCGATTCGCCGCAGGGCTTCGCGGCCGAAACCTCCTCGGCGGCCATCATTCTCACCTCGGCCCAGTTCGGCCTGCCGCTGTCGACCACCCAGACCGCGACCGGTTCCATCCTGGGCACCGGCCTGGGCAAGCCCGGCGCGGAGGTGCGCTGGGGTGTCATGGGCCGCATGGCCGTGGCCTGGGTGCTGACCCTGCCGCTGGCCGGTCTGGTCGGCGCGGCCTGCTGGTGGGTCGCCGATCTCGGCGGTGGCCTGCTCGGCGTGCTGATCGTGCTGGCCGTGCTGATCGCCCTGTCGGTCTACATGTACCTGCGCTCGCGCCGCAATCCGATCGACACCAGCAATGTCAACGACGACTGGGCGGACGGCCTCACCCCGCCGGCCCAGCCGCGCGAGAGCGCCGCGGCCTGAGGAGAGCGAGTATGCACACCTTCAACGCCATCGCCAAGTCCCTGGGCGAGGTCACGCTGATCGCGCTGGTGCTCGGGGTCGGGGTGCCGGTGATCTTCGGGATCGGCGTCCGGCTCTGGGCCCTGGAACCGGCCGCCGACGGCCCGGCCACCGCCAACCGCAATGTGGTCGTCACCGCCATCGCCTACCTCTGCTTCGCGGCGGCCCTGATCGTGGTCGCCGCCGGAATCCTCTATATCGCCAAGGATTTCATCAGCCACAGCTTCGACATCCAGTTGTTCGGCGCGAAACCCCCGAAGAAGTGAGCCATGACGACCCATCGTTCGATCCTCGCCACCGTCCTGGCCTGGCTGCGCGCGGGCTACCCGCACGGCGTCCCGCGTGAGGACTACGTGGCCCTGTTCGCGGTGCTGCACCGCAAGCTCACCGACCGCGAAGTCGACGAGGTCATCGAGGGATTGCTCGCCTCCGGCGGCGTGCCGGACCGGGCCGCCATCGAAACCGCCATCGCGCAGCTCGCCCACGAGAAGCCCGGCGCCGACGACGTGAACCGGGTCGCGGCCCGGCTGGCGGCCGGCGGGTGGCCGCTGGGCGACCCGTCCGAGGCGTGAATTCCGTTCCGGCAGAGTAGAACCGAGCACCGATGGAGTTGTCCGAACTACTGGCCAGAATTGTCGGCTGGCTGCGTGCCGGGTACCCGCACGGTGTTCCCGACACCGACTATCTGCCGCTGCTGGCCGTACTGGCGCGGCGGCTGTCCGAGGACGAGGTGCGGCAGGTGGCCGCCGAGCTGGTGCTGCTCGGCGCGCTGCCCGCCGACCGGGCCGACGTCGGGGTGATCATCACCAAACTCACCGACGAGATGCCGCGCGCCGCCGATCTGGATCGGGTCCGCGCCCATTTGCGGGCGGGCGGCTGGCCGATCGACGACAGCTGGCCGGAGCCGTTGCAGTAGCGCCGCAAACGCCGAAGATGCTTCGGTGTGACCCAGCTCGCACTCGCTGATTCCGATCATTCGGATAGTAGAGTGCGAATCTAGAGAATCTTATTCACGTCTCTAGTGCTGATCTCGCACAATATTCATACTGACTCTCTGGCGGCGATCCCGCCTCAACCCCAGTCGAGAGAGTCAGGAGTGCGGATGAAGATCGGAATTCCCCGCGAGGTCAAGAACCACGAGTACCGGGTAGCCTGCACGCCCGCCGGTGTGCACGAGCTGGTGGCCCGCGGCCACGAGGTGGTCGTCGAGGCCGGCGCGGGTGCCGGCTCGACGTTCGAGGACGACGCCTACCGCTTCGCCGGTGCGCAGGTGCTCGACACCGCCGACGAGGTCTGGGGTGTCGCCGATCTGGTGCTCAAGGTGAAAGAGCCCGTCGCCGAAGAGTATTCGCGCTTGCGTGCGGACCAGGTGCTGTTCACCTATCTGCACCTGGCCGCCTCCCGGGAGTGCACCGACGCCCTGCTGTCCTCGGGCATCACCTCCCTCGCCTACGAAACCGTCACCGCCCCCGACGGTTCCCTGCCACTGCTGGCCCCGATGAGCGAGGTCGCGGGCCGGTTGGCGCCGCAGGCGGGCGCGTATCACCTGATGCGCAGCGGCGGCGGCCGCGGCGTGCTCATGGGCGGTGTGCCGGGTGTACGCCCGGCGCGCGTGGTGGTGATCGGTGCGGGCGTGTCCGGGCGCAATGCCATCGCCGTCGCGCACGGCATGCACGCCGAGGTCACGGTGCTCGACTTGAACATTCAGCGCCTGCGCGAGATCGACGACCTGTACCACGGCCAGGTGCGCACCGTCATGTCCAACCGGCTCGAGGTCGAGAACCTGGTGCGCGAGGCCGACCTGGTCATCGGCGCGGTGCTCGTGCCCGGCGCGAAGGCTCCCACCTTGGTCTCCAATGACCTTGTCGCCCAGATGAAGCCGGGTTCGGTGCTGGTCGACATCGCCATCGATCAGGGCGGCTGCTTCGCCGATTCCCGCCCCACCACACACGCCGATCCCACCTACCGGGTGCACGACTCGATCTTCTACTGCGTGGCCAATATGCCCGGCGCGGTTCCGCACACCTCGACGGTGGCCCTCACCAACGCCACCCTCCCCTACGCGGTCGCTCTGGCCGACAAGGGCTGGCGCGACGCCGTCGCCGCCGACCCGAGCCTGGCCGCGGGCCTGAGCACCCACAAGGGCGAACTGCTCTCGGAATCGGTTGCGGCAGCACACGGTTACGCCGCACACTCCGTGGCCGCCTGAGGCCTCATCCGGAAAGGTCGACACGTAATGCCCGGGGATGGCGATCGGCCATGACCCACGAAGGATGGTTCCCACCCGACGGTGATGTCCACGTGCGAATCTGGCTGGCCGATGTGGTCTTCGACTACACGGTCACTGCGGTGGCGGTACGCAACTTGATCCACGATTGGAGACAAAGGCATTGGTTCACAATCGAATTCATACGCGACACCTTCGACGAATGCCGGCTGCTGCCGCGCCTGCCGTGTGAACGACTGTTCGTCGGACCGTGAGGGCTCCGCTTGCTGAATCAACCTTTCCGGACATGGCACCAGCCCCGCTCCGCCGATCAGGTCGCGGGGCGATGCCCCGGACGCACGTGCTCGAAGATGAGGATCGTCTCCGTGGACGCGACGGCGGGATGCGCACTCAGATGCTCCAGCACGAAGGTGCGCAGCTCGCCGGAGTCGGCGGTGGCGACATGGATCAGGTAATCGTCGGCCCCGGCAATGAAATACACGTTCTCGACCTCCGGCAGCGCGGCCATCTGCTCACCGAATTCGGCCAGCTGGCCGCGCGCCGCCGCACTGACCCGCACCGCGATCATGGCCTGCAGCTCGCGACCCAGCGCGGCCGGGTCGATATCGGCGTGGAACCCCCGGATCACCCCGTGCTCCACCAGCGCCCGCACCCGGCCCAGGCAGGTCGAGGGTGCGATCCCCGCCGCCGCGGCCAGCGCATTGTTGGTCATTCGCCCGTCGCGGGCCAGCTCATCGAGCAGCAGCCGGTCGATGGCATCCAGCGGAACCGCCCCGCCCGGCACATTCGATCCTGAAGAAACCTTCTTCATGGAGGAACTGTATCGAACTTCCTTCGTGCGGGAGGGGCGGATCAACGGAATATTCGTACAGAGCGGTCACTCACCGGCCCAGATGTTCCAGCTGGTGGCGCCCCGCTCCCGGTACCCGCTCCGCTCCAGGTAGGGCACCTGCCGGCTGAAGTACCGCTTCGCCTCGCACTCCTCACCGCACTGCGCATGCTGCGCCAAGGCTCGTTGCGCGACTTCCAGATTCAGCACCGGGTGGTCCGGCACGCTGTGCGTAACAGGTCGATTCACCACATCAACTCCCTACGTGTCGAGCGTCGACGGGTGCCGGCGTCCCGCACGCGATGAGCCGACGCTTGGCCTGGTTCTTCACCGGACACACCGAAACCAGACAATTCCGGTGTGTCTGCATGGTCAGATGCGCGTATTCGATTGTCATCGTTGGCAATTCGCTATGGTCGGTGATGGATGGGTTGGACACGAACTCAGATTTACTCCGATGCCAAGGGATTTGGGACCGCCATGACCGGCCGGTCGCGGGTATAGCGCCGAACTTCCATCACGGGGGGTTCCAAATTTCAGCGCCTTCGATAGAAAGGCTAGGAAAATGTCTGGCTCCACCCTTGCCGCCCGCGCCCTCGGTCGACTCTTGGCCGCGTACCGTCAACGGGCGCAGCTGAGCAGATCTGCCGCAGCGCGGGTCGTGGACACCTCGATACAGACCATCGGCCGCCTGGAAGACGGTCTCAAGACCAAGGTGTCGCGGGTCTGGATCAATGCGCTCGCCGACGCGTACAACTGCGGCGACGACGAGCGCCGCCTATTGCTCGGCCTTTCCCAGGAAATGGCCTCGGCGCAGCAGAATTGGTGGCGGGCGTACGAGGATTCGATGAAGCCTCGTTTCGATTACTACCTCGGGTTGGAAGCTTCCGCCCGCCGCGTGTCCTTCTGGCGACAGGCGGACGTGCCCGGACTCTTCCAGACGCCTGCGTATCGTCGCGCGATCGAATGGACCGAGCATCCGACGATGCCACCAGAGCAGGTGGAGAGGCGCGTTGAAATGGCCATGAGGCGAAAGAACCGATTGGAAGACAAAGGGTTCGAGATCGATGTCGTCTTGTCGGAAGCTGCCCTGCACGGTCAGATCGGCGGACCGGCAGTTCTGGCCGAGCAGCTTCGATACCTGGCCGATCTGAGCCAGCTGCCGAACGTGTCGATCCGGTGCGTTCCCCACCATGCTCCGAGCCATCTCGGTGCGGTGGTGGAATCCTTTGTCCTGCTGGAGTTTCCCAAACTTCCGGCAACCGGGATGGTCGAGCCGCCGGTGGTCTACATCGAAGGTTTTGTGGGAGACCTCTACCTGGAACGAGAGCCCGAGGTCCGGCGGTATCGACATGCGTTCGGCGAGATCAGCCGAGTAGCATTGGATCCGGTCACAACCAGGCAGGTCATGTTGTCGAGAGCCAAGGAGTGCGCCGAATGAACATCGAACTGTCCGAAGCCGATTGGTTCAAATCCAGCTACAGCCATTCGGGCGGAGAATGCCTGGAAGCCGCCCACCTGAACCGCGCGAGGGTCGGAGTACGGGATTCGAAACTGGGAGACTCGAGCCCGGTGCTCGTGTTCTCCCCGGTGGACTGGGACGTGTTCAACGCCGCCGTGCGGGCCGGGAAGTTCGATCTCGGCTGATGTCCTGGACGGTCGAGGGCTTGGTCCACGGCATTTCGAGGCCCATGCAGAGATCTATGATCGCGCTAGACCCGATTACCCGGCCGCACTGTGGAAATGGTTGCGAGAGTTCGGGTTACTGCGGTCCGGCGTCCGGGTGCTCGAGCTCGGCGCCGGCACCGGATTGGCGACGGGTCCGATGCTGCAGGCCGGTGCTGCTGTCACCGCTGTCGAGCCGGGGCAGGGTCTGGCCGCCCGTCTGCACCGTCGATGGCCCGACGCGTCGGTGATCATCGACAGCGCTGAAACAGCGCCCTTGCCGTCCGCCGCCTTCGATCTGGCCGTCGCGGCGACGGCCAGCCACTGGTTCGATCTCGACGTGGTGCTGCCGAGAATTCACCGCGCGCTGGTCACCGACGGTCATTTCGCGGTGTGGCGTCACGTCTTCGGCGACCCGTCGGCTGCTGCCACCCCATTCCGGCAGCGAATAGCCGAGATCGTCGCGCGCCGCGGCGACCACTCCCCGCCGCGCAGACCGGCAGAATTCGACACCGATGCGTTGGTGCGCCGTCTGACCGGCAGTGGGCACTTCGTCGCCGCTCATGTCGAACGGTTCTCCTGGACAATCGAACTGAGCACCGATCAGATCCACGATCTGTTCACCACTTTCAGCGATTGGACGGCCGCTGAAGTCGACGAGGCCGCCCGCGCGGCACACACCCTCGGCGGGCACGTACTCGAGCGCTACCTCACTCCGCTGATCATTCTGAAACGCGCCGGAACCGTCACCACCTGACCGCCGGGCGGACCGGGCGGACCGGGCGCGAGGCTGTTGGGTAGTCTCGACCCATGGGTACGTTCTGGCACTCCGTCACGCCGCCGCCGGCCGCCTGATCGGGCGCCGCGGCAGACTCTCGTTTCGCGTTCCGGCTGACCTCCGACGGCAGCCCGGATTCGTCGTGCGCCCGTTTCGATTCCTTCCCCCTTCGGAATTCGACGACGGAGTACTCGACAGTGTCCGAACACACGTCCACGCTCACCCCTGAACAGACCCCTTCAACCTCTTGGCGCGGTAGTGCGCCGATCCTCGCCGCGTCGGTGCTGTGGGGCAGCACCGGTACCGCGGCATCGCTGGCTCCAGCCGGAACATCGGCTGCCGCAATCGGTTCGGCCGGCTTGGCCCTCGGCGGATTGCTGCTGTTCGTCACCGGCCGCGGGCATCGGATGCGCGCCGCCGCGTCGGAACGATGGCTGCTGCTGCTCGGCGCGTGTGCCGTGGCGGGGTATCCGGTCACCTTCTATCCGGCCGTGGCCCGCACCGGCGTGGCCGTGGCCACGGTCATCGCCCTCGGAAGCGCACCGGTCTTCGCGGGCCTGCTGGCCTGGCTCACCGGCCGGGGCCGCCCGTCCACGAGATGGTGTGCCGCCACCGGGCTGGCCGTAATCGGTTGCGCCATACTGGTTATGGGCCCGCGATTCGGCAATGCGACCCCGATCGACCTGCCGGGCATTCTGCTCGCAGCCTGCGCGGGCCTCACCTACGCCGTCTACTCCCTGATCGGCGGCACCCTCATTACCCGCGGCCACGCCTCCGCCTCGGTCATGGGCATCATGTTCGGTCTCGCCGCCGTCCTGGTCCTGCCCGTGGTCGCAACCTCCGGCCCGATCTGGCTGACCACGCCGAGGGGCCTGGCGGTCGCCCTGCATCTCGCGTTCTTGACGACCTTCCTCGCGTACCGCCTGTTCGGTTACGGCCTGCGCCACACCACCGTCGCGTCCGCCACCACCCTGACGCTCGCCGAGCCTGCGGTCGCCGCTCTGCTCGGCGTCACCGTCGTCGGCGAGCGCCTCCCCGCGCTGTCCTGGTGCGGCCTGGTCGTCCTCGGTGCCGGTCTGGCCGCGCTGACATTCCCGGACAAGGGGTTCCGGTAGTAATCGCCGAAGAGACAACGGATATGGCGTAATGCCTTGTCGAAGTGGGTGATTCGTCGATTTCGACTGCACGTCAGGTGCCAGGTGTCGCGAGGAGATGTTCCGGTTCTTCACGCTGGCCCTCACCAGCGCGAACGGGCCGTGAGCTATTCATCGCCGATGCCGGCGCCCCGGCCGCAGCAATATCTGTTTCGGCCTGCTCGGCGGATCCCGCAGAGGTCAGCCGCAATACGGAACAGTTGAACGCGTTCCGATGGCCGATTCTCTTGCTCGTCGTGGTAATCGAGTGCACGACGGTAGATCTGCTGAATCATGCTGTCGGCGGCGTCGGCTGAACCGATCATGAGTTGGCAGAACAGCCGCAGTTGCGCGTGCAGCGCGGGGTCGTGCTGGGCGATGTCTTCCTGTTCGGACATGCCGTGGCCTGGTCAGAGTCCGAACAGCGGAAACAGCCCGGAGCCGTGGAACGCGACGATCCTGTCGATGCCCTCGGCGGTGATTGTCAATACGTGCAGTGCGTGTGGATGGTGTGCACCGTCGTGGCCGCGGGCGTACACCGCGAAGGCGGGCTGTCCATTGGCGGAGGTGGCGACCAGTTCGGCCGGACCGATCATCCGCATCTGTCTGGCCAGGAAGGCGAGGATGGTGTCGCGGCCTTCGAACCAGGCCGCGATCGGCGGCATTTCCCATCGTGCGTCTTCGGTCAATACCGCGACGAGTTGATCGACGTCCGCGGTTTCGAATGCAGTGACGTATCGGTCGAGCAGGGCGCGCTGCCGTGGTTCGTCCGGTTCGGTCAGACCGTCCTCGCTGAGCGGAACCTGGGCTCGCGCTCGCTGCAGCGCGCTGTTGACGGCCGCTGTTGTCATCTCCAGCAGTTCCGCGACCTCGGTGGTCCGCCATTGCAGCACGTCGCGCAGGATCAGCACGGCTCGTTGTCGCGGTGGTAGCTGCTGGAGTGCCCCCATCAGGGCGAGCCGCAGGGTCTGTCGTTGCACCACAACGGTTGCCGGGTCGGTCGGTGCGGCGGTGAACAGGACGTCGGGTATCGGCTGGAGCCACGACACCTCCGGGGATCGCTCGACCAGCCTGGCCTCCAGGTTCGTCTCGGGGTCGCCGAGATCGGCGGGCAGCGGCCTGCGTCTGCCTTTTTCGAGCGCTTTGAAACACGCCCGGGTCGCGATGCGGTAGAGCCAGGTACGCAACGACGATCGGCCCTCGAACCCGTCGTAGGCCCGCCAGGCGTCGAGATAGACGTCTTGCACCACTTCTTCGGCGTCGTCGGCCGAACCGAGCATGCGGTAGCAGTAGGCGAGCAACTCGCGTCGGAACGGTTCGCTCAGCCGTCCGAAATCCCCGTTGCCTTTCGTGGTTTCAGTCACTGTGTGCATGATCCGCCGATCCTGCTGTGGGGGTTGTTCATGGTGATCAACAAATGGTGATGTCGGCCATGTCGATGGCGACGAGGGCAATCCGGTCGTCGCCCACGGTGGTGTAGGCCCGCCGGGTGGCCGGGATGATGATGCCGTCGATGTCGCGGTAGTCGGAGGCGTAAAGGTGTGACTCGGTGGCCGGGTCGACGATGTCGATGGCGAAATCGTGGCGGCGGAGCAGCCCGTCCGTGCCGAAGCAGAACACTTGTTCACGGGTGTGGCTCTTGATGTGGTCGGGGAAGGTCACGTGGAGCCGCCGCCATATTTCACCATCGGCCTCGATGGGCGCGATCTCTTCGCAGACGAACCCCGGCCACGTGAACAGGAACGGCGTATTCAAGTACGTCCACAGTGCTTCCCCGGTGAAGTATGCGAGATGGAGGTCGTCCCACGGCGTGTGGAACTGGTGGCCGTCGAACGACCGCTCCGGGTCGTCGCGCGCGTCGACAACCGTGCCGTCGCGTTGCTGCAGGACGACCCGGTCGGGCTCGAAGAGCGACCGTCGGTCTCGACCGACGAAGTCCATGGTCAGCCGTTCCCGTGTGGTGTCCACCTCGAAGCGGATGTCCCTCAGCGCATCGCCTTTTCCCTTGACCTGCCAGAAGGCTCCGGTGATGGCGGCATCGACGCGGATCGCCCGGATCCGATTGAACCGGTCCGAACCACCGTGCGCGGCAACCGCGCTCGCGAGTAGATCGTTCATTGCCTTGCTCCTCCGTGGTGGTCAATCGACGATGATTCCGCCGGTCAGGTTGGCGACGGTTCCGGTCATCGCGGCCGCTTGGTCGGAGGCGAGGAACACGGCGACCGCTGTGAGTTCGGCCAGCGTGGTCGGGCGTTTGCGGTGGGTCATCGAGCTGACGGCGGCGGTGAATTGGTCCTTGGAGATGCCCAGCGCGTCGGCGTGCAGTCCGAACACGACGTCGATGGCCGGTGTCTCGACCATGCCCGTGGTGCGCAGGCAGATCGAGCGGACGCCGTGCTGGGCCCATTCGGCGGACAGCGCGCGGTTGAGGGCTTCCATCGCCGCCCAGCCGACGCTCATGCCGCCGACCAGGGGCAGGGGCACGCGGGCCGGTTCGGGTGTGTGCATCATGATCACTCCCGATCCCCGGGGGATCATGTGCCGTGCGGCGGATTTCGCGGTCACGAAATGAGCCTGGGCGTATGTCGTGATGGGTCGCATGAAATCGTCGACCGGTAGGTCGGTGAGCGGGATTCCCTGCAGTCCCCGCGGTGAGATTCCGATCGCGTTGAACGACACGTCGATGCCGCCGGCATCGGTGACGACGGCGTCGAGGTGCTCGGTGACGGATTTCTCGTCCCGGGCGTCGACCACAGCGGTCTCGACGGCTCCGCCCGCGGCGGAGATTTCCTTCGCGACGGTGTTGACGATGTCTGGATTTCGCCCGGTCAGGAAGACCCTGGCGCCTGCGTGGGCGAATCCGCGAGCGACCGCGCTGCCGACCGCTCCGCCCGCGCCATAGACGATCACGTTCTTGTTTTCCAGCAACATTTCCTACCTCCTACTCATACAGAGGCGATCGCACCGCGAAAGTCATCGGCGCCCGATAGATCGGAGAAGGAAACTTGGGCCCCGAGCAGATACGCCCGGGGCAATGCGCACTCCGGCCGGCCGGTTCCTGTTCCACGTCATCGCCGCCACGGCGAAATCACCGCCGCCGACAACTCCACCGGCTGACCGGGGACCACGGCATATCCGTTGTTCTTTCGGCCAGTCCGGAGCCCCGGCACACGGTGAAAAGCGCTGCTCGCCGATCACTTCCGTCGTGTGTGGCCGGAGCGGGCCGACCGGTGCCCGAGGTGTGGTGGGTCAGTCCTTGAAGTACACGAGCTGGTGGCTGGTGGCCAGTGCGGTGCCCTCTTCGGTCCACAGGTGGGCGGACTGGTCGAAGAAGCCATTGCCGAAGTGCTGTGCCCGGGCGGTCGCGAGAACGAACCGTCCGGGATCGGCGAGCGGGTCGAGCTCGGCGTGGAAGTAGACGGTGAGCGAGACGGTGCCCGCGGGGACCATCCGGCCCAGGCGCAGCATGACGCGCGGGAAGAAGATATCGCTCATCGCCGCCACGGCCGGAAAGTCCAGCGAGCGCGCGGGCGTGTCCCGAACCCACAGGGTGGAGGTGGACGTCGGGGCCGGTGCGCCGCCACCGCCCCCGGCGAACGGCCCGCGGCCCGCCACGAACCGCATCTCGTAATTCCGCAGCCACGCAGGCGATTCGGGCAGTTCCGCCACCTCGAGGGAGTCCGGTGCGGGCGCGGCGGGCGGGCTGATCTCGGTGTCGGACCAGGTCGGGCGGCGCAGCGCGCACACCACGGTCGCGGTGGTGGCCACGGTGTCGTCCTGCCGCATGGTCACGACCCAGTGCTGGGTGGTGCGATTGGTCCGCACGGGCTCGGCGTCGATGGTGAATGCCCCCGTGGCGATGGGCCCGGCGTAGTTGACCGTGAGCGACAGCGGACTGCCCGCGCAACGCGGGTCGTCGAGAACGGCCCGCAGCATGGTGGCGGCCGTGATCCCGCCGAAGGGGCCCACCATGTTCGAGTACTCGGCCGCGGTGTGACCGAGAAAGCGCCCTTCCCCATCCGGCGTCAGCGCGATGGCGGTATCGAACGGGTGCTCGAGGGTTGTGGTCGACCCCAAGACGAATTCTCCTTCGAACAGTTGCGGATTCGCGCGCGAGCGCGTGGCCCTCCGTCTGGTCGGAGATTGCCCCCGCCGACTATAACGACCGTTATAGACCGATCCGGCACGGGCCCTGCGGCCGTACGGCGAGCTCCGAGGTGTGATGGCGGGAATCCCTTGCCCGCGACACGGATTCGAGACATATTGCACGCCCGGCATCTTGTGGTTATAACCAGCTTATGACGGTTGATGCCACGCTGGCCGCCCGCGGCCTCCTGCTCGATATGGACAGCACCCTCGTGAATTCCGAAGCCGTAGTGGAGTTGCTGTGGCGACGCTGGGCCACCGAGCACGGCCTGGCGGTGGCCGATGTACTGGCCGTCGCACACGGCCGCCAGGGCTGGGCGACCATGGCCGAACTGCTGCCGGACCGCGCCGCCGAGTTGAACCGCGCCGACAACGACCGCATGCTCGCCGAGGAAGCCACCATCGTCGACGGCGTCATACCCATCGCCGGCGCCCCAGAGTTCATGGCCGCCCTCGCCGACCTCCCGCACGCCCTGGTCACCTCCGCCAACCACGTCCTCACCGAAACCCGGATGACCGCCGCCGGCCTACCCATCCCTCGCGTCCGCATCACCGCAGAATCGGTGACGGTGAGCAAGCCCGACCCGGAAGGCTACCTGAAAGCCGCCGCTGAACTGGGCCTTTCAGCTGATGACTGCCTGGTCTTCGAGGACTCGCAAGCAGGCATCACCGCCGCCAAGGCAGCAGGCATGCGCGTCATCGGCGTCGGCCCCCGCGCCGCCACCCTCGGCCCGACCGCCCACGTCCCCGACCTGACGCACATCCGGATCGAGCCGCTCCCCAGCGGCTCGATCGCCATTCACGTATCCGCCTGACCGGAAATGGGCTCCGGCTCAGGCGTTTTCGATCGCGGTGGGATGGCCCAGGCGGGAGTTGAAGCGGGAGTAGCCGAAGTACACGATGAGGCCGACGATCAGCCAGGCCACGAAGCGCACCCAGGTTTCCCAGGGCAGCGACCAGATCAGATAGATCGAGAATCCGATGCCCACCACCGGCACCACCGGCATGAGCGGCAGCCGGAATTCACGCGGCTCGTCGGGGCGGGTGTAGCGGAGCACGATCACCGACACGCTGACCACGATGAACGCCATCAGGATGCCGATATTGGTCAGCTCCGCAACGGTATTGATGGGCAGCAGCCCGGCCAGGATCGCCGAGCCGGCGCCCACGATCCAGGTCACCCGGGTGGGCACCTTGCGGGTGGGGTGGGTCTTGGCGAACCATTCCGGCAGCAGACCGTCGCGGCTCATGGCATACCAGACGCGGGTCACGCCCAGCATGAAAGTGAGCACCACGGTGATGATGCCGACGATGGCGCCGATGGCGATGATGTTCGCGATGCCCGGCATCCCCACGGATTTGAACGCGGTGGAGAACCCGGAGGTCGGGCTGATCTCGGTGTACTTCTGCATGCCGGTGAGCACCAGCGTGGCCAGCACGTACAGCACCATGGCGATGGCCAGCGAGTAGATGATCGCCTTGGGCAGATGCTTTTTCGCCTCGGTGGACTCCTCGGCCGCGGTGCTCATGGCGTCATAGCCGAAGACGGCGAAGAACACCGTGGCCGCGCCCGTCCACACCGCGCCGGTGCCGAACGGGAAGTACGGGTGGTAGTTCGCGCTGTCGATCTTGAACAGGCCGAGCACGATGATCAGCAGCACGATCGCCACCTTGATCCCCACCGCGACGGTCTCGAACCGTCCCACGCTCTTGATGCCGCGCGACAGCACCCAGGCGCTGCCGAGACAGAACAGGATCGCGAACACGTCCACCACATGCCCGTCCCCGGTGCCGGAGGCCCCGAGCATCCAGTGCGGCAGGGTGATTCCGATCTGATCCAGCAGGAAGTTGAAGTACCCGGACACGCCGATGGCGACCACCGCCGCCACCGCCACGTACTCGAGCAGCAGATCCCACCCGATGAACCAGCCCGCCAGCTCACCCAGCGACACATACCCGTAGGTGTAGGCCGATCCGGCCTTGGGCACCATGCCCGCGAATTCCGCGTAGCAGAGTGCCGCACAGGCACTGGCCACACCCGCGATCAGGAACGAGATGAGGACCGAGGGCCCGGTCGTATTGTGTGCGACCGACCCGGCCAGGGCGAAGATGCCCGCGCCGATGATGCCGCCCACCCCGATGGCCGTCAGCTGCCACAGACCGAGGTGTTTCGACAGCCGCTCGTCCGCCGGCGTGTCGTCGTCTACCTCCGAGATCGGCTTGCGGCGCAGGATCTGGCCGCGCAACTCCGCAAAAGACATGCGGGATCCTTTCGTTCCGCTGCGCACCGCCACTCTGTGGTAACGCAGGTCACACTCGAGCTAGCTCAGCTAATCCGACCACGGCCGATGCTGTGATCGGGCGGTTGGTTAAATAAAGTTCAGAAAGCTTGTCCAACCGGCCGACGCGCACCGCCCCGGGTGCGTTCGCCGAGGCGGTGCGATCGCGGGACCGATCAGCGGCGCGCGCCCGGTCCGAACGAGCGCAGGAAGAATGCGAGATTGGCCGGGCGCTCGGCCAATCGGCGCATGAAGTAGCCGTACCACTGGTCGCCGTAGGGCACATAGGTGCGCAGGTGCGCGCCCGTGGCGACCAGCCGCCGCTGCTCGTCGTCGCGGATGCCGTAGAGCATCTGGAATTCGAAGCGGTCCGGCGACCGCCGCGCCGCCCGCACGTAGTGGGCGGCAGCGTCGAGCATCACCGGGTCGTGAGTGGCCACCATCGGATAGCCCAGGCCGCGCATGAGGATGTCGAGGCAGCGCAGATAGGACGCATCCACCTCGTCGCGGCCCTGGTACGCGACCCCGGCCGGTTCGCGATAGGCGCCCTTGCACAGGCGGATTCGTGATCCGGGACCGGACAGGTCGCGGCAGTCGCCCTCGGTGCGCAGCAGGTACGCCTGCAGCACCGTGCCCACCCAGGGGAAGTCCGCCCGCAGCGCGTGCACGATGGACAGGCTGGAATCGGTGGTGGTGTGGTCCTCGGCGTCCACGGTGACCCAGACTCCCGCCGTCGCGGCGGCGGTGCAGATCTTGTGGGCGTGTTCGAGGGCGATGGCGTGGCCGTCTCGGGGCAGCGCCTGGCCCAGGGCGGAGAGCTTGAGCGAAACCTCCAGTGGCCGTACCTCTCCCGTGGACCCGGGCACAGCACCCAGGGTTTCGAGCAGGGCCAGATAATGCGCGACGGTGGCGCGCGCCTGCGTGAGGTCGGTGGTGTCCTCGCCCAGATAGTCGAGACTGACGTACCGCCCGGAGTCGATCAGCGTCCCGGCGGCCGCCGCGGCATCCGCCTCGGATTCCCCGGCGACGAAGCGCCGCACCATCTTCCGGGTCGATGCCAGCCCGGTCACCGTCCGTTCCACCCGGGGCGACCGCGAGGCCGCCAGCAGTGCCGGACGCAGCACGGTCGTGAACATCAGCGCTCCCCCGCTTCCGTCGCGACGGCCTGGTGCGGATACCGGTGATCGGTCGGCGGCACGAACGTCTCCTTGATGGTGCGCGCCGAGGTCCAGCGCAGCAGATTCTGCGCCGAGCCGGCCTTGTCATTGGTGCCGGAGCCCCGCGACCCGCCGAACGGCTGCTGTCCGACCACCGCGCCGGTCGGCTTGTCATTGATGTAGAAATTGCCCGCCGCGTACCGAAGTCGCTCGGACGCCGTCGCGACCGCCGTCCGGTCGTCGGCGATCACCGCGCCGGTGAGTCCGTACGACGACCCGCGGTCGACCAGATCCAGCACCGCGTCGAACCCGCCCGGCGTCGCGTCGTCGTAGACGTGCACGGCCAGAATCGGCCCGAAATATTCGGTCCGGAACGCCTCGTCACCCGGATCCTCACCCAGCAGGACGGTCGGCTCGACGAAGTAACCCACACTGTCGTCGGCGCGCCCGCCGGTGAGCACGGTCAGACCGGGTGTCGCCTTGGCCCGCGCGAGGGCGTCGGCATTGCGGTCGAAGGCACGCCGATCGATCAGCGCCCCACCGAAATTCGTGAAATCGGTGACGTCGCCGTAGGTCAGTTCCGACACCTTGCCCAGGAACTCCCCGGACATGCGCGACCACACCGATTTCGGAATGAACGCCCGCGACGCCGCCGAACACTTCTGCCCCTGGTAGTCGAACGCCCCGCGAATCAGGGCCGTGCTCAACACATCCGGATCCGCCGAACTGTGCGCGACCACGAAATCCTTGCCGCCGGTCTCGCCGACCAGCCGCGGATAGGTGTCGTAGCCGGCAATGTTCTCCCCGACCGTGCGCCACAGCCGCTGGAACGTCCCCGTCGACCCGGTGAAGTGAATACCCGCCAGCCGCCGATCGGCCAGCGCGACGGCCGACACCTCGGGACCGTGGCCGTGCACCAGATTGATCACGCCCGGCGGCAGCCCCGCCGCCTCCAGCAGCCGCATCGTCCAATAGGCCGAAAACGCCTGTGTGGGTGAGGGTTTCCACACCACCGTATTGCCCATCAGCGCCGGCGCGGTCGGCAGATTGGCTGCGATGGCGGTGAAGTTGAACGGCGTGACCGCGTACACGAACCCTTCCAGCGGCCGGTACTCCACCCGATTCCACACCCCCGGTGTGGAGATCGGCTGCCCGGCCAGGATCCCGCGCGCGAAGTGCACATTGAACCGCCAGAAATCCACCAGCTCACACGGTGCGTCGATCTCGGCCTGATACGCGGTCTTCGACTGCCCCAGCATGGTTGCCGCCGCCACCGTCTCCCGCCACGGCCCCGCCAGCAGATCCGCGGCCCGCAGGAATACCGCCGCCCGCTCGTCGAACGACAGCGCCCGCCACCCCGGCGCCGCGGCAGCCGCCGCCTCGATGGCGTCGGCCGCATCCCGCGCCTCGGCCACCGTAATGGTCCCGAGCACCGCCGAATGCCGGTGCGGCTGCACGACATCCACCACCTCCCCCGCACTCCGCCGCTCCCGCCCGCCGATCACATGCGGAATCTCGACCGGCGTCGCGGCGAGTTCGGTGAGCTCGGCCCGCAGCCGCGCGCGCTCCGGGGTGCCGGGCGCGAAGGTCCCCACCGGTTCGTTCACCGGCGGCGGCGTGACTGTGACGGCGTCCATGACAACCTCCTGGCGGATTGTGGCCCGTATCACCGGGCGAGTACGCCGAGTCAACTCCGAATCGCACCACGGATATTGAGCCGATCGGCCAAAGAACCGCCGAACCTGTTGTACGTTCGGCTGAACACCGCTGACGCGCTGGTGCCCGGATCGATGGCGCTGTTCCGGCCACTGCCCGCAGGGCCGAGCGTGTCGGCGAGGCAGTACCCAGGCTTTGAATACCGGAGACAGCATGACCGCAGACGAACGCCACACCTCCACCGGTCCGCGAGCCGCCGACCGAACCGGAGTAGCGCTGCGGGAACTGCTGGGGGCACTGGGCACGACGCTCGTCGACCTGGTCGACGCACCGCTCGGGGACGAGGTGGCCATCCGGTCGGTGGCGCTGGTCGACGGTTCCGACCTGAGCTCGGAAACCGTTGCGCACGCACCCATGTCGGACATGTACCTGCACGTGGGGATCGCCGAGGCCGAGGCCGTGCGGTGGCTCGAGGAGGTCGCCCAGCGGGCACCGGCGCAACGACCCCGCGCGGTGCTGTCGAAGTCGGCGGCCGCGGCGGGCGGGTTGCGCCGGGCCGCGCTGCGGGCGGGGGTGGCGGTGGCCGGGGTGCACCCGCAAGCCCGATGGGATCACGTGTATCCGCTGATCCGGCGGATGCTGGATCGCACCGGCCCGGCCCGCGACAGCGCGGACCAGGATCTACTGGCCGCCGACACCGACTTGTTCGGGCTGGCGCAGATCATCGCGCAGAACGCGGGCGGCATGGTCACCATCGAGGACGCGCACTCGCACGTGCTCGCCTACTCGGCCTCCAACGATGCCGCGGACCGGCTGCGGATCCAATCCATCCTGGGCCGGGAGGGGCCGCGCGAGTATCTGCGGATCCTGCAGCAGTGGGGTGTCTTCGACCGGCTGCGGCACACCGACGAGGTGGTCGACCTGCCCGCGCACGCCGAGCTCGACATCAAACACCGTCTGGCCGTGGGGATTCGGCGGCCGGGCGAGGGCAGCGCCGCCACCGTGCTCGGATCGATCTGGCTGCAGGAGGGCGAGCGGCCGTTCAAGTCCGATGCGGCCGAAGTGCTGCGGGGCGCGTCGGCCATTGCCGCGCGCATCATCTCGCGCAGCCTGGACGCACCGTCCACCGAGGCCCTGTTGATCCAGCGCCTGTTCGGCGCGCGCGGCGGCGGTGTCGATGTGCCGTCGGTGGCGAGTGCGCTGGGTATCCCGGTGACCGGCCCGGCGGCGCTCGTCGGGTTCGCATCCTCCGGCGCGACCCCCGCCGCCGCGGAACTGTCGGCGCTGGGCAGCACACTTCGCCTGCGCGCGAGCGCCTTCCGACGCGACTCGCTGGCGACCCTCATCGGCGACCGCGCCTACATCCTGCTCCCCCGCTATCACTCGGCCCGCGCGGTCACGGCCTGGACCCGGCAGCTGGTCGACCAGCTGGAATCCACCGGCGCCCCGATCCTGCGCGCTGCCATCGCCGTTCCCGTCGCCGAGCTGACCGACGTCGCCCGCGCCCGCCTCGAGGTGGACCGCGTCCTGGACAGCACCGCGGCGAGCTTCCCGAAGGATCGGGTCACCACCCTCGCCGAATCCCGTACAGCCGTACTGCTGGGCGAGATCCTCGATCTCATCGCCGCCCGCCCCGAGCTCGAGGACCCGCGCCTGACCGCCCTGTTCGACTACGACCGCGGCCACGCCGCGCAACTCGAGGCCAGCGTCGACCACTACCTGCGCCATCACGGCGACGTACGGTCCGCGGCCACGGCGCTGCGCATCCACCCGAACACGCTGCGCTACCGCCTGCGCCGCGCCCAGGACATCACCGGCATCGACCTCGACGACCCGGCCGATCGCCTACTGCTCGAACTGCAACTGGCTCACCACCGCCGCCGAGCGGACGGCACTCGGCACCGGCCGATCCAACGCTGAGCGACCATCCAGCGCGATGCCGGCCTATTCCGTCAGCGCCGCTTCCAGAATCGGCCACGATTCATGAAGATCTTCTTGCCAATACGGCCAGGAATGCGTGCCCAGCGGATGGAATACGACGGTGGCCGGTACACCGAGGTCCTGCAATCGCCGCTGGAACGATTCGGTACAACCGTGCACCAGATATTCCAGCACCGCACCGAAGGTCACCGCCTGCGGCATCTGCGGGTCGGTCAGTGATTCCGGTCCCGGGATCCCACTGCCCGCCGAGACGTACACAGCCTTCCCGCGCAGTGCGGGCGCATTGGTGAGCGGATCGTGCGCCCGCCACGCCGGATCGGCATCGGTTCCCCACATATTCTCCGGATTTCCGCCCATCCACCTCACCGAATTCCGGATGACGAGTCTGGCGCTCGCGCTCACCGTGTCGAGACAGCCGCTGAAGGCCGCCACCCCGCGATACAGCTCCGGATGCCGGGTGGTCAGCGTGACCGCCGAGAGCGCACCCATGGACAGCCCGCCGATGACATTGCGCCCGTCGCCCCGGAACCGCGCGTCGATCAGCGGTGGCAGCTCACCGGTCAGGAAGGTCTCCCACCGCTGCGCCCCGCCGAGTGCGGGATCGGGCCGCTGCCAATCGGAATAGAAAGTGCCCCTGCCGCCGACCGGAAGCACCACGTTGACGCGCTTATCGGCGAAGAAAGACACAATGTCGGTCTTTTGTGTCCAATTCGTCTCCGCGGCACCGGAATCCACACCGTCGAGCAGATAGTAGGTCGGACGCGGCTCGTCATCGGCGGGATGCAGCACATCGACGGTGACGGTGCGGTCCATGGCGGCCGAATATACCAATATTCGCGTCCGTGCCGGATCGATATCGCGCACGCTGGAAATGGCAGATTCCGTCTGCGAATCGGCGCGCACCATACCTGCGCCGGATATCAGCAGCGCCACCATGGCCAATGCCGCGGTCGCGGCCGTACGTATGTTGGCGGTCATTCGATGATCCATTCATCAGGTTGCGAACGGTTCGAGTGAGAGTGGAAACGAGCCCCCGTGGCGGATAATTCGAATATTAAGTGAAATGCCGATGACTCAATGGCGGCGACACCGAAGATATTTCGCTCGATGTCAGCGGAATTTCCGCGGACGGTCAGTGATCCGGACCGGTGCACCCCGGCGGCACCAGTCGGCCGGCCAGCAGATCCTCGATCCACCCGGTGGTCAGTGGAATGGACAACGCGCCGACGATGAAGTGCTCCCCCGGGAACGGCTGCAACCGCACCCGGGCGCCTCGCGCGCACCATTCGTCGAACAGATGCTGCGCGCCCGCGAAGGGAACGAAGATCTCGTTGACGCCGTGGAAGAGGAACACCGGCGCGGCCGGCGCGCTGCGGCCGGGGCGGTTCTCTTCCAGAATCCGCTGCACCGCAGGCAGTTTCAATGGATCCGGCACGACCGAGAGCTGGTCCACCCGCAGCGGCGCGATCAGCCCGAGCGCCGTCTCCTGCGAAATGCAGATATCGCGGAACATCCGCGCCAACCGCCACCCGTTGTCGTTGAACAGGCCCATCAGTTCCGGGTACTCACGCGCCAGCCCGAGCACGGCCGCCAGCAGGACCCCGGTACTCCAGTTGCCGTTCATGGCGGGCAGCAGCATCTGATAATCCGCCGGGGTCCCCCCGATGATCACGCCCGCCAACCGGATCTCCGGTGCGTAGGTCGGCGCGAGCTGCGCCGCCCAGCTGGTGGCGATCGAACCGCCCGAATAACTCGTCATCACCACCGGCGTCGCCGGCCCGAGGTCCGGCATGTTCGCGCGGGTCACGGCCCGGATGGAATCGAGCACGGCGTGCCCGCCCATCAGCCCCGCCGCGTATGCCTGCCGCGGGCCCTGATGGTCGGGAACGACCACCGCATAGCCCTTGGTCAGAATCAACCGGATCGCCACGACATCGGCCGACACAGCCCGCTTGAGTTCCGTGGAGGGCGCACAGGACTGCCCCAGCGAGGAGATCGGAAGGTTGTACGACACCAGCGGTCTCGGGCCCGATCCCTTCCACGCCTCGTTCGGCAGCAGCAGGGTGGTCACGATGGAGACCGGCTGATCGTGGGAGTCGGTGGACCGCACCAGCAGCTGGTAGGCGCGGGCGGCGGGAAACAGGCTGTCGGTGGTACGGGCCGCGAGCACGCTGCCCGGCGGGCGGGCCTCGAAACCAGGCCCGGGCGTGAAGAAGGGGTCGGTCGGTGGCGACGGCAGCACGCTGGCCGGATCGTGTGCCGGATTCAGCAGATCCGAGATGGGATCGGCGTGCGCATGCAGTGGGAGCAGCGCTGTCACCAGCGCCACCAGCATCCATATCCGTGTGAACCGGACAGCAGCCACGAGCAGAGATCGTCACACGCCGTCCGGTGCGTGGCCCGGATTTGCCTCGGCGCGGCGGTTCGGGTCCCGCGGGAAACGCGCACAACCGACAAATCGCTGCGTCGGTCTGACACCCTGTCCCAATGAGGTGGTCAATCGTCTTGGTCGTCGCGCTCGTGCTGGCGGCCGGGTGTGCTGCGCGGCCATCGGATTCGCCCTGGCGCGAGGTATCGCTGCCGCAGCACGGGGCGCGGGTGCTGGAGTTCGCGCCGATCGCGGGCGGCGTGCTGGCGCTGGGCTCGATCCCGGCCGGCGACGGACGCGCCCCGGCCGCGTGGTCCTCCTCCGACGGCACGCGCTGGACATCTGTGCCCGTCCGGCCCGACAGCCCGTACGGTGCACTGGCGGAACTGATTTCGGCGGGCACCGGTACGCACACCGTGGTGCTGGGTCAGGCTTTCGGTGGCGCGCACAGCAATCCGCGCATGACCATCTGGAGCGGCGACGGCCGGGGTCTCACCGAACACACCCAGGCCATGGAGATGTTCGGCGGCCCGCACGCCATCGCGGTGACCGCGGCGGCCGCGCGCGGCGGCACCGATCTGCTGGTGGGCGGCTGGGACGGCGACAACGGCCGCTACGGCGCCGCGTTCTGGACCTCCCCCGACGGCGCGGACTGGCAACGCCACGCGGACGATCCGGCGTTGTCGTCCGCACCCGGCGAACAGACCGGCGCGGCCGGGGTCGGCACGGGCGCGCAGGGCTTCGTCATCGTCGGGGAAACCTTGCGCGACAACATCCTTCGGCCCCTGGTGTGGACCTCGCCCGACGGCCTCGGATGGCAGCGCCACGAGCTGCCCGGTGCGAATGCCGTCGCCGCGCGCGTCGGCTGCGGCACTGCCGGCTGTACGGTGCTCGGCCAATCCATCGGTGCCACACCGCACGTGCTGTGCTGGCCGTCGGCCGAGGCCGACCCCGTGCCCGGTCCGGGCGCGTCAACGGTCGACGTGCTGCAGATCCTGCCGACCGCGTCGCGCGTCCTGAGTCTCGTGGCACTCGACCACGCGGTGCAGCTGGCGTCGATGACGCCAAATTGTACTGAATGGCAACAGATTTCCCTGCCGGTGAGCGCGCCCGGGGCTCGCATGGCCGCGCTGCCCGCCGGCCTGCTGCTGGCCACCACCGAGGCCGACCGCAGCAGACTCTGGCTGCATGCCCTGCCCTGACGGCAGGACACCGGTCACCGCATCACCATGCGACGGGCAGCGACCGCACCCCGTACACCATCGCGTCGTACTTGAAATCGATCTCCTCGGTCGGCACGGTCAGACGTAGCCCCGGCACCCGCCGGAACAGCGTCTGCAGCACCATGCCGAGCTCGATGCGCGCCAGCTGCAGACCGATGCACTGGTGCCGGCCCGAGCCGAAGGCCAAGTGCTGCGCGGCATTCGAGCGTGCCAGGTCCAGGGTCTCCGGCTCGGCGAAGACCTCCGGGTTCCAGTTCGCGGTGGCCAGGTCGAACACGATCGGGTCGCCCGCGCGGATCACCTCACCGCCGATCTCGATGTCCTCGACGGCGACCCGCCGCAGCCCGGTGTCGACAATGGTCATGTAGCGGATCAGCTCGTCGACCGCATTGCCGAGCACCTGCGGGTCGTCGGTGTCGCGAATGATCGCCAGCTGCTCGGGCCGGTCGAGCAGCGCGATGACGGCCAGGGAGATCATGTTCGCGGTGGTCTCGTGCCCGGCGACCAGAATGCCGACCGTCTGCAGCGCGGCCTCCCACACCTGCAGCTCACCGTCGCGCACCAGTTCGGCGACATCGGAGAGCAGATCCTCGGCCGGGTTCTCGGTCTTGGCCTCGACCAGCTTGTTGAGGTAGCCGAGCATCTCCAGCGTCGACTGCTGCTGCTCCTCGGCGGTGGCGTTGCCGCCGAAGCCGAGTTCGGTGGCCTCCTGGAAGAACGCGTGGTCCTCGTAGGGGACGCCGAGCAGTTCGCAGATCATCAGCGACGGCACCGGCAGCGCCAGCGCCTTCATCAGGTCCGCCGAGTTGCCCTGCGCCAGCATGGCGTCGACGGTCTCGTCGATGTGCTTCTGGATATTGGGACGCATGGCCTCGAGCCGCCTGGGGGTGAACGGCTTGGCCAGCATGCGCCGGTAGCGGGCGTGCTCCTGGCCGTCGGTGTTGAACATGGTGCGCGGGCTCATCTCCGCGACCGTCTTCATCCCCTCGTGGATGTGCGGGTAGGAGGGGTGGTGGTTGTCGGCGCTGACGCGGGCGTCGGCGAACAGCTCGCGCGCCTCGGTGTAGCCCGTGATCAGCCACGGCTGCTTGCCCTCCCAGGTCCGGACCTTGGAGATCGGGCCGGCGGCGGCGAGTTCGCGGATCTCGGCGGCGGGCGCGAACGGGCAGCTCGCGGCGCGGCGACCGGGATAGAAGGTCGGCTCGGCGGGGGCCTCGGTGCTGGACTCAGGCATGTTCGGGTCAATCCTCGATCTGGATGGCTTGCGCTGGGCAGAATTCGGCGGCCGTTCGCACGGCCGGGGCCTGCTCCGGCGCCGGATTCTCGTCGAGCAGCACGACGACACCGTCGTCGTCGCGCTGGTCGAAGACTTGGTCGGCACGCAGCACACAGTGACCGGCTGCGATGCACTTCTCTTGACTGACAGCAACTCTCATGGCGTGTCCGGTCGCGGGTCAGCCACGATCCGCGTCGGCGTCGCAGACGCGACGGACCTGCTCCCGGATCGCCTCGGTCACGCGGCCCATCAGGGCGTGACTGTTGCGGGTGGTGTCGTAGTTGACGTGAATGATGAGCCGCTCGGCGACGGTCCACACGGTCAGCTTCGGCGGCATGCCCTTGGCCATGCCGAACGCCTCATCGGCGACGAATTCGAGCCCGCCGGGGATCGAAGGCGTCTGTTCCACACCGAGATTCGCCATGCCCAGCGTGGGCTGCGCACCGAAGATCGCAGCGGTCTCCGGGTCGAACGCGCGCTGCGAGGCCCGCATGAACAGGGCCGGGAACCGGGCGTCGAGGGCGGCGCGCATGGCCACCTCGGTCGCCTTGGCCAGCTCGATCGGATCGGTGTCGGCGGCGGCGAAGACCGGGGTGGCCACCCCACCCGCGCAATTGAGCAGCGTCGACTGCGGGATCGGCTCGGCGAGCGAGGCGCGCAGGTCCACCGCGTGGCCGAACACCATCGGCACCGGCCCGGAATCCGCCTCGAGCTGGCTGCGCACCGCGACCATGGCCACGCCGGTGACCAGGCTGTTGACCGAAACACCCTGGGCGCGTGCGACACCGAAGAAGGCCGCGCTCTGCACGGGGTCCACCTCGATGCGCTGGGTGGCGAACCGGCCCACCGGGTCGCCGACGCCGTCGCCGTCGCGGGGCAGCCCGAGGGGCGCGGGCACCGCGTCACCGGCGGCCGCGATACCGCGCAGCATCGCGACCAGCTCGTCGACCTCGGCCTCGGTGACACTGCCCGCCAGCAACGTATCGATGCCGTCGACCAGCGTGTTGTCCGAATTCGACGGCGGCAGTGGCGAACCCGCCAGCTGCGCGCCGTAGCGCTGCCACATGTCGTCGCGCAGCGCCAGCGCCGACCGTCCATCGCACATGCCGTGGTGCATGATCAGTACGATCTGGTCGAGACCGCCCTCCCGCAGCACGTGAGCCTTGAAAAGGCCTGTGCTCCAGTCCTGTTCGATGTTGACCAACCGCTGATAGCCGTCGGGACCCCACTCGGTGACCTCGAGCGGGGGCTGGTACTGCTCGCGAATCCGGAAGACCGGCTCAGCGCCGGGCTCGTGGATCATGACCGCGCGCAGCAGCGCGTGGTCGGCGGCCAATTCCGCCAGCACCCTGCGCATGACGTCGGGGTCGATCTCACCGCGCACCGTGGTCGCGACGAACAGCGGCACACCGGCTTTCGGCACCTCGCCCCAGCGGGCGTCGGGGTCGAAATGCTTGAACTCGAAGGACGATAGCGGTCGTTGACTACTCATAAAGCCCTGGCACTCCCATTGTGAAACATGCCCTTCCGACCATACACACGACGGGGACAATCGTCAGGACTGTTGTCAGAAACCGGTTCCGACTCCGCGTGTCCGAATGCCTTCCGGCACAAGAATGTTGCCTGGCCTGCCCCGATGCTATGGGTGGAGGGGATGACCACCGCGCGCGCTGAAGGCAAGGGCGCCAGCGCCTTCGAGTTGCGACGCTGAACTGAAGCGAAGCTCGTTCAGAACGATCGCCGTCCGCTCGATGGTCGAAATCCCAGGGCACGTTCCGATTCGAGGGCTCGGTGGGCTGAACCGCACTTGCGGGGAAACCGCCCGGCGCCCCGGACGGTCCCGCACCCCAGGCGGGTGACGCACATCACTGGCCGGGATGTCACAACGCGAGGGGTCGGCGGCCACTTGTGTCGTCGAGTCGTCACCACCCCGAGGAGTAATCGACATGACCAGAATCGGCATCATCATCGGCAGCACCCGGCCCGGCCGCAACGGCGAGAAGGTGGCCCGCTGGGTGCAGGCCATCGCCACCGAACATGCAGGCGAGACAGCCGAATTCGAGCTGATCGATCTGCAGGATCACCGGCTGCCCCTGCTGGACGAACCCGTCCCGGCGGCCCGCACCCCCGGACAGCACCCGCACACCCGCCGCTTCGCCGAGCACGTCGGCTCCTGCGACGCCTTCATCTTCGTGACCGGCGAATACAACACCGCTCCCCCGTCCTCCCTCACCAACTGCATCGACTACCTGCACGCCGAATGGGCCTGCAAGCCGGTCGCCTACGTCGGCTACGGCATCTACGGCGCGGTCATGGCGATCCAGAAGCTGCGCGCCCAGGCCGGTGTCCTGCGCATGGCCGACATCGGCCCCCAGCTGGCCCTGACCCTGCGCGACGACTTCGTCGCCTACACCGAATTCCGCCCCCAGCCACCGCAAACCCCCGCCCTGCACGGCGTGATCGACGAGCTCCTGGCCTGGACCCACGCCCTGACCCCACTCCGCGAACCCGCCATCATCGCCTGACCGGAGCGGGCAGACATCCTGCGCCCCAGCATGTTCGGAGCCGATGGCCGACCGCGTCATCATTACTTCGGGGGCAACCCCGCCGGGAACCGGTGGATCCGGCGGGGAACCACGATCAGCTAGTCGCCGCTGGCCGCGCCGATCAGAATCTGCCACGGCCAGGCCGGGTCCGGCGGGCTGTCGGGCAGCTCGGTGAGGAGGTCTGCGCTTCACCATGCCCGCGGTCACGCCGATCGGCTGACCGGTTCCGGTGGCCGATTCCTTTCTCTGGTGGCGGCGGTCTACCTGGAGACAAACCGAGAAGGAGCGCTGATCGCCATGACCATTCCCACCACCATGCGAGCCCTGCGGCAGACCTCGCTGCGGGGGCCGCAGGATCTGCGTCTGATCACCGACGCACCGGTACCGGTTCCCGGTCCGGGCGAGGTCCTGATCCGGGTCGCCGCCGCCGGAGTGAACTTCGCCGACATCTCCCAGGCCCGCGGCTCCTTCCTGGGCGGACCGCGGCCACCGTACACGGCGGGGTTCGAGGCCGCCGGTGAGGTCGTCGAGGTGGGAGACGAAGTGGCCGAACCACATTCGGGAGCCCGCGTCGTCGGCGTGGGGGCCGGAGCATTCGCCGAATACGCGGTGCTGCCCGCGGCCTCGGCCGTGCCGATCCCGGCCGGGTGGACCGCCGAGCAGGCACTCGGACTGGTCGTGAACTGGCCTACCGCGCTCGCCGCATTGAAACCGTTGGGCCGCATAGCCACTGGCGAGACGGTGCTGATCCACGCCGCGGCAGGCGCGACCGGCCAAGCCGCGGTCGCCATGGCCAAGCATTACGGTGCGACCGTCATCGCCGCCGCCTCGCCGGGCAAACACGAGATCGTGCGGGGACTCGGTGCCGACCACATGCTGGACTCACGGTCCGAGCAGCTCGCCGCCGAGGTCCTGGAACTGACCGGCGGCGCCGGGGCCGACCTGGTGCTCGAATCCGCCGGTGGCGCGACCTTCACCGCGAGCCTCGCCGCGGCCAAACGGGTCACCGGACGGGTCGTCGTCTACGGCATGGCAGGGGGCGACAGCGCCATCACCAACTGGGAGTTGGTGTACAAGCACCAGATTCACCTCGTCGGCCTCAATATCGGCGTGCTGATCCAGGCCGCTCCTCACGTCTTCGGCGAGATCATGGCCGAAATGTTCGCGCTCATCGCCGCAGGTGTCCTTGCCCCCGCGAGACCCACCGCCCATGATCTCGCCGACGGACCGAAGGTCCTCGCGGCAATGGAATCCCGCGCCACCATGGGCAAATTGGCCCTGCTGCCCTGACCATTCCGGATACCCGCTGACCTGGGTTTCGATTCCTTCGGACCGCCGTTCCGGTCGTAACGGGTGAGGGCCCGATCAGCGGGCACACGATCCGGAAAGCGAGCAACCCATGACGAGCAGCCATTCCGCAGCCCGGCGGCAGCCTAAACTCGCCGCATGACGGCGCACCTGGCGGAGGCGGCCGATCGGAGCCGCTTCGCCGCCGACACCGAGCGGTTCCGCCGGGAACTGCTGGCGCACTGCTACCGCATGGTCGGCTCGGCCCACGACGCCGAAGACCTGGTCCAGGAGACATACCTGCGCGCCTGGCGCTCCTACGCCGCTTTCGAGGGCCGCGCTTCGATGCGGACCTGGCTGTACAAGATCGCCACCAATGTCTGCCTGTCGGCGCTCGCGCCGCGCCGCATCCGAGTCCTGCCCTCGGGCCTGGGCGGCCCCGACGACGGGTCCGAGGGAGCGCCGAGTCGCGTTGCGCCGGGCGAGGTTTCGTGGCTCGAACCATGCCCCGGCGGCTGGATCGGCCCGGCCGCGGACGATCCGGCCGCCGCGGTGGTCGCCCGCGAGTCACTTCGCCTGGCTCTCATCGCGAGCCTCCAGCATCTCCCCGCCCGCCAGCGCGCCATTCTCATCTTGCGCGAGGTCCTGTCCTTCTCCGCCGCCGAGACCGCCGAAATCCTGGGCACCACAACCGCGGCAGTCAAGAGCGGCCTGCAGCGGGCCCGCGCCCGGCTGAACGAATTGCCCTCGGGGCCAGACGAATTGCTCGAACCGTCCGATCAGCGGGCGCGGGCGCTGCTCGACGGCTACATCACCGCCTTCGAGCACGCCGATGCCGCTCTCCTGGAACGGGTGCTGCGCGCCGACGCGACGCTGGAGGCGACCGGGTTCCGCGATTGGCAGGCGGGCCTGGTGAATTGCATCCGCATGCTCGACGCCTACGTGATGGGCCGGCCCGGCGACTGGCGGATGCTACCCACCACGGCCAACGGCCAGCCGGCCGCCATCGAGTATCACCGGGACACCGATGGCGTGCTCCGCGGCCACGGCATCGTGGTCCTGGCTCCGACCACCGCCGGTGTCCGCGGTGTCATCTCGTTCCACGACCCGGCGCTGGTCGCATTGTTCGGATTCCCCGAGGTGCTTACGGAGTGAGTCGGTAGAAAAGGGTTCTCGCCGATCGCTACTGCCGAGATTCGCGAATCCCTCACGGTGCAAATGCATTTCATGCTCGATGGGTGGATAGGGATACCCGTAATTCGAGCCGATAAACCATCGACATAACTTTTGAATTGCGACCACACAAATCGGACAAACATCACTTGCCGACCAGCGCCGTTCGTGGCAACGTATACCAGGGTTTGGCTCAGTTCAACTCACGACGAGGAGTTTCGAAATGAGTAGCGAACTTACGTGCGATGCCTCACTCGAGAACGCCTTCGACTTTCTGCAGCTTCAGCCCGAAAACTCCGCTGTGTTCGGCGCGGTCAATTCCCGGAAGCGGTCGCTGCATATCGTTCTCGCTGCTCCACCGTATTTCGACATCCCACCGGTCGGCTACGGCGGTATCGAGGCTGTGGTCGCCACGCTGGCCGATGAGCTGGTCGATCAGGGTCACCGCGTCACGCTGCTCGGCGCCGGCCACGCCGGTACGAAGGCCCGATTCGTCCGGGTCTGGGACGAGATCCAGTCCAAGCGGCTCGGCGAGCCGTACCCGGAGATCGTCAATGCCATGAAGACCTGGCAGATCATCGAGGCACTGCACGCCGAGGACCCGGTGGACGTCGTGCACGATCACACCTTCGCCGGCCCGGCCAACGCGGCCGCGTACCGGGGGCTCGGGATTCCCACCGTCGTCACCGTGCACGGTCCGGTCGACCCCGAGATGCACGAGTACTACCAATCGCTGGATCACAGTGTGCGGCTCGTGGCGATCAGTGACCGGCAGCGCGCGCTCGCGCCGGATCTGAACTGGATCGGCCGCGTGCACAATGCGATCCGCCCCTCGGAATGGCCATTCCGCACCGAAAAGCTCGACTACGCCCTGTTCCTGGGCCGCTACGCGCCCTACAAGGGACCCCACCTGGCACTCCGCGCCGCACACTCCGCCGGTGTACGCCTGGTCCTGGCGGGCAAGCTCAACGAGCCGCCCGAGCACGAGTTCTTCGACAACTACATCGAGCCGCTGCTCACCGAGAGCGACGATGTGTTCGGCGAGGCCGACGCGACCGCGAAACGCCATCTGCTCGCCGGCGCGCGCTGCCTTTTGTTCCCGATTCGGTGGGAAGAACCCTTCGGCATTGTCATGATCGAAGCCATGGTCTGTGGCACACCGGTGATCGCGCTGCGTGGCGGTGCGGTGGAAGAGGTCGTCGAACATGGCGTGACCGGATGGATCTGCGACGATCCCGACGAACTACCCGGATACATCGCCCGCGCCGATGAGATCGACCCCTACGCTTGCCGGGAGCGTGTCGAAAGGCTGTTCGCCACGGACCTGTTCGCGCAGGGCTACGAGGCGGCCTATCACCGGGCGATCGAGATGGCGGCGGAACGGGCGTCGCGAACCGCCGTCCGGATGCGGGTACCCGCGGGGACCCCGATCCTCACCAGCCCTGCGCCGGGCGGTCGCCCGTGAGCGTATTCAATGCCGGCCCACCCGTTTTCATCGAGGGTGGCGCCGGCGTGATCACCCTCGTCGAGGCCGGAACCTTCTGCCTGTCCGACCGACTCGGGGACCTCCACCCCGGCACCGCCCACGGTTTGTACTACCGGGACACGCGCATCCTGACCCGATGGGAGCTGCGCGTGGACGGTCTTCCGCCGGAACAGCTTTCGGTGGTGGTGCGCGAACCCTTCCGGGCGCGATTCGTCGCCCGGAAACCGCCACCGCACGGTGTCGCCGACGCGACGGTGCTGATCCAGCGCCGTCGCGTCGTGGGTGAGGGAATGCAGGAGATCATCAGCGTGCTCAATCTCGGCGACGAGGACACCGCCCTGACCGTGGTTCTCGATGCCGAGGCGGACTTCGCGGACCTGTTCGCGGTCAAGGAGGGCCGCGCGGGCGGCGGCGGCGGCGAGTCGGCCGCCACCGACCAGGCGCTGCGCTTCACCGACCGCAGTCAGCAGGGGCGCGGCATCATCATCACCGCCAGCGAGGACCCCGAGGTGCAGCCCGGATCGCTGACCTGGCAGGTGCTGGTCCCGGCAAAGGGCAGCTGGCAGACGGTGGTGCACTGCCAGCCGATCAACGATCATCGGGCCGTTCCGATGAACTTCGACGACAACGACGAATACAGCCCGGCGGACAAGATCCGCCGCTGGCGTGCCTCGACCACCACCCTCACCGCGAGCGGCGCCGGCCTCAACCTCATCCTGCAGCGCACCGAGACCGATCTCGGCGCGCTGCGCCTCGACGATCCCGCCGACGGCACCTCCTATGTGGCCGCCGGCGCGCCCTGGTTCATGGCCCTGTTCGGCCGCGACAGTCTGCTCACCTCGTGGATGGCGCTGCTGCTGGATTCGGACCTGGCCCTGGGCACACTGCGCCAGCTGGCGAAACTCCAAGGCACCGAGTCGAATCCGCTCACCGAGGAGGAGCCCGGCCGCATCATGCACGAGCGGCGCTACGGTCCCGGCAGTGATCGGGTGCTCGGCGGCACCGTGTACTACGGCACCGCCGACGCGACCCCGCTGTTCGTGATGCTGCTCGCCGAATGCCGTCGCTGGGGTATCGGCGCCGCGGCCGTACAGGAGTTGCTGCCGGCCGCCGACGCGGCGCTGGCCTGGATCGACAACGACGCCGACCTCGACGGCGACGGCTTCGTCGAGTACCGGCGCAAGACCGACCGCGGCCTCGCCAACCAGGGGTGGAAGGACAGCTGGGACGCGATCGGATTCGCCGACGGCCGCCTCGCCGAGCCGCCGATCGCCCTGTGCGAGGTGCAGGGCTACGTCTACGCGGCCCGGATCGGCCGCGCCGAACTGGCCGAGGAGGCCGGCGACCACGCCCTCGCCGAGCGGCTGCGCACGCAGGCCGCCGACCTCAAAGCCCGTTTCGACGAGATGTTCTGGATGCCGAAGAGCAGCTGCTACGCCCTGGCGCTGGACGGCTCGAAGCAGCCGGTCGATGTCGGGTCGAGCAATCCCGGCCACTGCCTGTGGACCGGTATCGTGCCCGACGAACGCGCGGCCGAACTGATCGAGCGCCTGGGCGCGGCGGACCTGAACAGCGGATTCGGTTTGCGCACGCTGTCTTCCACCGCGCGCCACTTCAATCCCATGGGCTATCACACCGGTTCGGTGTGGCCGCACGATACGGCCATCGCGGTGGCCGGTCTGATGCGCTACGGTCACATCCCCGGCGCGCTGGACCTGAGTGTGAAACTCGCGAGCGGACTGCTCGAGGCCATCCTGGAATTCGGGGCCCGGCCGCCCGAACTGTTCTGCGGCTTCGCGCGCTCCGATTTCAGTTCCCCGGTGCCGTACCCCACCTCGTGCTCGCCGCAGGCGTGGGCGAGCGCGGCGCCCCTGCTGCTCATGCGCTCCTTCCTGGGGCTGATGCCCGACGTCCCCGGGCGCACCCTCACCATCGCGCCGCGTCTGCCCGACCGGGCGGGCATCATCCGGCTTTCGGACCTCCGTCTGGGTCCGGCGACGGTGTCCATCGAGGCGTGCGGCACCGACGCGAAAGTCCAGGGGCTGCCATCGGATTGGCAGCTGAACCGGAAATAGCGACAGGCGGTGCCGGCCGATGCCGCAGCGGAAGGAAACGCTGATGACGATGCCTCCCAGGACCTGCCCGGGCACCGGGCGTGGCGATCGGATGCGGAACGCGCCTGAGCATCAGGACCACCGGCCGTGGTCGGCACCCGGATCCCTCCGTCGGGCGTGGTGGTGAGCACCGAGGCCGACCGCGCCGACAGCGATTCCGGGCGGGAGCTGTCGGCGTACAACAGTGTGGCGCAGTTGCGAAACGACATCTGGTGGCACATCGCCGATACCGCGCGGCGGCTGGCGGTGCTCGGCCCGGACGCGGGTACCGAGGTGGCGGAACTGGAGCGCTACCTTGCCGACGCCGACCTGCTCGAGCCATACCACAGTTACCCCGGCGGCCGGCTGGTGGCGCGGGCGCACGAGTTGGCCGGGACGGGCGCGTACGCCGAACTGACCCGGCTGGCCGAGACCATCGGCCGGGGGCTCGTCGGCGGCGCGGCGCTCGCAGCCGCGGCGAATGTCGGCGATCGGGCGCCCGGCGTGCCTGGCGAGGGGTCGGCGGCCACCGACCCCCGGCCGAACTTCGACATTCTGGTGGTCGCCGATCTGTCCGACCGCGAGGACCAACGGCTGCGCGAGGAAATCCGGGCCATCCGCCGACCGGAGGACGAGGCCGTCTACGACGTCGTGGTCGCGCCCAGCGTCGAGGACGCGGTGGTGGCGGCCCTGGTGAATTCGCGGATCCAAGCTGTCGTCGTCCGCTCCGACTTCCGGACCCGGTCGATGCGCGATCGCACCCTGCTGGACCGGCTCGTCTCACCGGTCGAGTCCGCGGACTTCGACCGGCTCGACACCGCGGCCCGGGTCTCGTCGGTCGCGCGCGCATTGCGTTCCCTGCGACCGGAACTCGACCTCTACCTGGTCGACAACGCATCGATCGAACTGCTGGCCGCCCAACTCGGGCAGCACTTCGACTCGGTGTTCCTGCTGCAGGAGGACGTGCTGGATCTGCATCTGACGATCCTGCGCGGGGTGGCGCGGCGCCGGCGGACCCCGTTCTTCTCCGCGCTGACCGCCTACGCGCGGAAACCGACCGGCGTCTTCCACGCCATGCCGATCTCGCGCGGCAACTCGGTGGTGAACCCGCCGTGGATCCGGGATATGGCCGAGTTCTACGGGGCTGGTGCACGAACCACTGCTGCCGGACCCCGACCGCGTGCGCATTCGCGTCTACGCCACCCAGTCCACCCACAAGACGCTGACCGCGCTGCGGCAGGGGTCGATGATCCATGGTTCGATGACGACTTCGCCGGGCGCGCCGAGGCTGCCTTCCGCGAGGCGTACATGACGCACACCTCGACCTCGCCGAACTACCAGATCCTGGCGTCGCTGGACGTGGGGCGCCGGCAGGTCGAACTCGAGGGCTTCGATCTGGTCGCGCGGCAGGTGGAGCTGGCGATGACCCTGCGGGACCGCATCGCCGAACATCCGCTGCTGTCGAGGTACTTCCGTGTCCTGGGCAGCGAGGACCTGATCCCGGAACGGTACCGGCGCAGCCGCGGCTGCCCGCTGCACGCCGGTCCGGTGGCGATGGACGAGGCTTGGCACACCGACGAATTCGTGCTCGACCCGTGCCGGCTCACCCTCGAGATCGGGGCGACCGGGATCGACGGGGACACGTTCAAACACGACCAGCTGATGGATCGCTGGGGCGTCCAGGTCAACAAGACGACCCGCAACACTGTGCTGGCCATGACGAACATCGGCACCACCAGAACATCCGTCGCGTATCTGCTGCGCGCCCTGGTCGGTATCGCGGAGGGGCTGGAGGACGAGGCGAGCCAGCGGTGCCCGGCGGCCGGACAGGAATTCGAACGCCGCGTGCACGCGCTCACCCACGAACATCCGCCGCTGCCGAACTTCTCCCGATTCCACGACGTCTTCCGGACCGACCCGGGCGAGGCGGCGCCGGACGGGGACGTGCGCACCGCGTTCTACCTGGCCTACGACGACGACCGATGCGAGTATCTGCCCGCCGACCAGGTCCGCGAGCGGCTCGGCGCCGGACAGCCGGTGGTATCGGCCACCTTCGTCACTCCGTATCCGCCGGGATTCCCGGTGCTGGTCCCCGGCCAGGAGTTCAGCACCGACATCCTCGACTTCATGGACGCCCTGGACACCAAGGAGATCCACGGCTTGGACCCGGGCCGCGGGTACCGGGTGTTCACCGCCGCTGCGCTGGCGGCGGTGACAGCTGTGACGACCTAGGTGTGTTCTCTCGGTTGCAACCTCGACTATCGGGGCCGGCTCAGGCTCGCCAGTACGGCCTTCCCCGCTTGCTCACCCGATGCGGCCGCGTCGGCGAGCGACGGCAGATCGAGCTGATAATCGCCGGCGAGGTATATCGATCCGAGCGGATTCCGCAATGTCGGAAGCGAGTTCCTCCGGCCGGGCGCCCAGAACGGGACGACCCGATGGTGCTTCCGCACAACACCGTCGCCCAGCTTCCCGTCCAGCTCGGGGAATACGGTGAGCAGGTCCTTCGTGAATCGCGACAGGATTTCCTCGTCGGGCAGGTCCAGCAATGCGTCGGCCTGAGCCCCGCCGGCGAAACAGGCCAGTGCCCCGCCCGGCTTCCGATCGCCACTGCTGCGCATCGCCGCGGCGTGGTTGAACATCGCTTGGAACGACAACTGAGGCGTCGAGACACCGAAGAAGTCGTCCCAGCGCTGCGGCCCCACTTCCTCGGTGAAGAACCCGACCACTACGTACCGGCCGTACGTGATGTCGTTGAATGCGACGCGGTACCGCTGCGGGAGGTCCGGAATGATCTGCTCGGCGATATCGCCGGGCGCGGTCACGATCGCGCGCTCGGCCCGCAGCCTCGCCGGACGGTCACCGTCGAGGTAGTCGACGACGACGCCGTCGCCGTCCTGGCGTACCGATCGCACCACCGAGTTCAACCGGATCCGACTGCCGAGGTCCTCCGTCAGTACGTCGGTCAAAGTCTGGTTGCCACCGACCGGCAGCGAGAAGTTCGGAATTTTCTCCGGGTCGGCCAACGCGATAGCCACGGACGTGACGAACTGGGTCGCGGCCGTCTCCTCCGCCTCGCATCCCATCCACTGCGCCGACCATGACCGGACGACCTCGCCGGCCAGCTCGGAGCGGACACCCTGCAGTAGATACGACGCCAGCTTGGTGTCGAGCTTGGCGCGAACCCTTCGCGCGATTCGGCTCTGCGACTCCAGGAACGGCATGACGGCGAGAATGCGCGCACCGACGATGGCCATGCCGAGACGATCCATCATCGTCATCTTCGTACGGAACATGAGCGCGAGGGGATTCGCGGTGTCGACCAGCCCGCCATTGAGGTACAGCGCGACGCTTTTGCCGGCGAGCGAACCCATCTCGATGCCGTGCCTGTTCAGGGCATCGATCAGTGCGCCGGTGCCTTCGGTGAACTGAGTGCCGACGTTGATCCAGTAATCGCCCTGACGGACGGTGTCGACTCGTCCGCCCGTGCGATCGGTGGACTCGAGGACAACCACATCGGTCCGCGGCGCCAGCGTGGTCGCTGCCATCAATCCCGCCATCCCAGCGCCGACGACAACTACCTCTGCGGTCTCTTCGTGCGCAGTCATATCAACTCCTGACTCTCGATTGGTTCGACCACCTCGGTGTCGTGGTGTTTGCGAACTGCCTGGGGCGCACAACTACCTGCCACGCCCTCGCAGGGCCGGTGGTTTATCGAATTCGAATCGATATCGAGTTTATGAGGCTCGCCGTTGCGCTGTCAACACGTGTTTCATCCCGGCCGACGCCACGCACGCCCGGATGACCCGAGTCGATAACGGTGATCACCGAACTCGGCAGGCGCAGTACGGAATTCGCCACTTTGTGGCAGGCGTTTCAGTTCAGGGTCCGATCGCGGTGCGGAGGCTGGACCTCGGCACCGGCGCAAAGCGCCCGCGATCGACGCGAAATCCGTTGCGGACCATGGGATGAGCCGGGAGGAGATCCGGCAGATGGTCGATTGCCTCGGCGGGCTGTGACCATGAAAAAGGGCGGTTTTGGTTGAAACTGCTCCAAAACCGCCCACTGGTTGTGTCCGGAGGGGGACTTGAACCCCCACGCCCTAATACGGGCACTAGCACCTCAAGCTAGCGCGTCTGCCATTCCGCCACCCGGACCGGTGATGCTCAGCAAGGTTATCGGATCGGACCGCCTGGACCAAATCGGTCGATGTCCTGCGCGTTCACCGAGGATTCGGAGGCGGTGGGAGTGGTTGCCGCCGGGTCGGTTCGCGACCCGGCAGGCCACCCCCCGATCTCAAGCCTTGAGCGCCTCCAGCAGCGCGGCACGCTGCCGGGAACCCAGGCCGCCGATACGGCGGTCCGCGGGGATCTCGGCCTCGTCCATCAGCTTGGCCGCCTTGACCGGGCCGATGCCCGGGAGCGCCTTGATGACCGCCGCCACCTTCGTCTTCTTGACCAGGTCCTCCTTGTCCGCGCGCTTGAGCACCTCGGCGAGGCTGACCGACCCCTTCTTGACCTGCGCGATGAGTTCCGAGCGGGCCTTACGAACCGCCGCGGCCTTCGCCAGCGCCTCGGAGCGTTGTTCGGGGGTCATGGTGGGCAGAGCCATATGTCCTTACCTTTCACTCGTTCGCTGGTACGTCGCCGACGATTCAACATGACACCAGGCCCTCCGCAAGTACGACACACCGCGTGGACGTGGCCGCCACGTCGATCGACCGGCGAAATCGGTACACCGGGCACCGGTCGGACGCCCGGACAGATGCCGGTCATGCGACCAGGAGTTTGCTGGATCGCGGAGCTGGCAAATCCGGGACGCAGAACGTGGCATCGGTACTACGGTAGCCCCGAATATCACCGGGCACCGGCGGAAGGCGGGGCAGATGAAGGGGTCGTTTTCGTACGCCGAGCCGGGCACGACCGAACCAACGCTGGCGGACCGATACGACAGCGCAGACCCCGTGACCTGGAACGGAGCGCAGGTCTACCCCCTGCACTCGGAGGGTCTCGGCGGCTCCCCCACCACGGTCCGGCTGACTCTGCGCAGCGCCGCCCCGCGCCCCGGCGTGCGCAGCCTGGGCATCGGACTCGCCGTGGAGCGCGGACATGTGTTGCTGGAAGGCCGCCGGCTCAGGGGGGTTGACGTCTGGAGTGATGCCATGTCGGGTGGCATCGAGCTACAGGTGTGCCCTGCCGAGACCGATGCCGCCATCACCCTCACCCCGGTCTGGGTGGACGACACCGACGCCACCGTCTCCTGGACGGGGAACTACGGCATCCGCATCGCCCGCGAACCCGCCATGACGGTCCTGCACTGCAGCACCGGCGTCGGCCCACCCGACTTCGGCGAACTGGTCGTGGAACTCACCACCGCCCCCACCCCGCCGCCCCCGGCCCCGCCCACCGATGCCAGCCGATACCAGAACGCGCTCTACGAGCTGGGCGTGGCCATGCAGCGCCGCGGCGACGAGGAGCAGGCCTGCCAACTATGGACGCAGGCAGCCGAATTCGGTCATCCGGGCGCAGCCTACGACCTCGGCGTCTTCCGCTATCGCCGGGGTGATTTCACCGAGGCCGAGCACTGGTGGCGCGCCGCCGCGACCCAGGGTGACGCGCGGGCCATGGCCGGTCTCGCCGAACTCCTCGATTGCCGCGGCAATCCCCATGAAGCCAGGGCGTGGCGGGCGGCCAGTATCGCGGACGATCAGTACCCGTGACGCACTTCGTCAGGCGGACCTGTAGCGGCGCAGGTACTCCCCCGTCAGCGAGACCGGGTCGGTGAGCAGTTCGGCGGGAGTACCGGTGAACACGACCTGGCCGCCGTCCTTGCCACCGTCGGGCCCGAGGTCGATGACCCAGTCCGCGTGTGCGACCACGTCCAGGTTGTGCTCGATGACCACGACCGTGTTCCCGCGCTCGACCAGGTTGTCCATGAGCGTGAGCAGGGTGTCGACATCGGACATGTGCAGGCCGGTGGTGGGTTCGTCGAGGACGTAGACCGTGCCGGTGTTCTGCAGCTGCGTCGCGAGTTTGATGCGCTGGCGTTCGCCGCCGGAGAGGGTACTCATGGCCTGGCCCAGGCTCAGGTAGTCGAGGCCGACCTCGTTCATGGTGCGCAACTTGGCATTCAGTGTCTTCTCGGGGAAGAACTCCACGGCCGCCTCGGCGGAGAGCTCGAGGACGTCGGCAATCGACTTGCCGCGCAGGGTGAGTGCGAGGACTCGATCGGAAAACCGCCGCCCGTCACAGGATTCACAGTGGGTGGTGACCGGGTCCATGTAGGCGATCTCGGTGATGATGACGCCGCGGCCGCCGCATTCGGTGCAGGCGCCGTCGGAGTTGAAGCTGAACAGACCGGCCGGTTCGCCGGTCGCCTTGGCGAACAGCTTGCGGATCGGATCCATGAGCCCGAGGTAGGTGGCGGGTGTGGACCGGGAGGACGCGGCGATGGCGGACTGGTCCACGAAGACCGATTCCGGGTAGCGGACCAGGAATTCGTCGCGGATGAGGCTGCTCTTGCCCGAGCCGGCGACACCGGTGATGGCGGTCAGGATGCCGGTCGGAATGGCGACGGTGACATCTTTCAGGTTGTGCGCGTTGGCATCCGCCACCGTCAGCGTGCCCGTCGCGGACCGGAAGTTCTCCTTGACCCGGAAGACGCGGCGCAATCCCGCGCCGGTGGGGGTGTCGGCCTGACGCAACTCGGCGAAACTGCCGGTGAAGACGACCTCGCCGCCGTGGACGCCCGCGCGCGGACCGACGTCCACGATGTGGTCGGCGATCTGGATGACATCCGGATCGTGCTCGACGACCAGGATGGTATTGCCCTTGTCCCGCAGCGCCTCCAGCATGTGGTTGAGCCGCCCGACATCGCGCGGGTGCAGGCCGACGCTGGGTTCGTCGAAGATGTAGGTCATCCCGACCAGCGTGCTGCCCAGATGCTTGATCATCTTCAGGCGCTGGCCCTCACCGCCGGACAGGGTCGAGGTGGCACGGTCCAGGCTCAGGTAGCCCAGCCCGATGGCGGCGACGCGTTCGAGCGCGACCCGGGTGGCCGCGGCCAGCGGGACAGCGGCCGGGTCGTCGATCTCGCCGATTACCTCGATCAGATCGGTGATCTGCAGCCGCGCCCAGTCGGCGATATTGCGTCCATTGATGGCGGTGGCCAAGGCCTTCGGATTCAGTCGCGCCCCTTGGCAGGCCGGGCATACTCCCTCGGTGAGGAAGCGCTGGATCTGCTCGCGGGTCTTCTCCGACAGCCCCGAGGTGTCGCGCTTGAGCCGGGTGCGGGTGAATTTGTCGACCAGGCCTTCGTAATTGGCTTTCCAGGTGCCTTTCGCGAAAGACAATTCCACTTTGCCGCCGGTGCCGTGTAGCAGGTCGCGCCATTCCACGTCGTCGTAGTCAGCGAGTTTCTTGTCCGGGTCGAATCGGCCGGAGTTGGCATACAGCTGCCAATCGCCGCTGCCGACGGTGTAGCCGGGTACCAGTAGTGCGCCCTCATTGAGCGATTTGGTGCGGTCCACGAGTTTGCCCGGGTCGGCGGTGATGGCCACGCCGAGTCCGTCGCACTCGGTGCACATGCCCTGCGGGGCGTTGAAGGAGTAGTCGTAGACCAATCCCGTGGACGGAGAACCGAAGCGCGCGAACAGGGCTCGGATCAGGGCGTAGATGTCGGTCATGGTGCCGACCGTGGAACGCGGCCCGCCACCGACCGCCTTCTGATCGATGATGACCGGCGCGGTGAGGTTCTCGATGGCCTCGGCGTGCGGGCGTTCGTAGCGCGGCAGGAAATTCAGGACGAAGGCCGGGAAGGTGGCGTAGAGCTGCCGCTGGGATTCGATGGCGATGGTGTCGAAAACGATCGAGGACTTGCCGGATCCGGAGACCCCGGTGAAGACGGTGATCTTGTTCTTGGGAATGTCGATCGAGACGTTGCGCAGATTGTGCTCGCGGGCGCCGAGGATCCGAATTGTTTCGGTGGAGGCCAGGGACATGTCCCCCACCATGCCAGGTCGACCCCCCTCGATGTGCGGGGAAATGTGATGCAAATCACGGTGATTCGGATCGAATCTCCGGGTCCAGCCCCGATTGCCGAACGGTCGCACCCATCTACAGTGGCGGTCGATCGCGCGGCCGACACCGCCGCGCACGACCGACGAGGAACGCATGATGAACACCGCCCGATGGACGGCCGTGGCCGCCGCCGCACTAGCCGTCGCCCTGCTCTCGGGTTGCTCGGATGTCGAGAAGGCCCTCAACCAGGGCGGCGACACCAAGTGCAGCGATTACCTCGCCCAGAACGCCGACACCCAGCGCGTCACCATCACCAAGTTCATCAAGCAGCAGACCGGCAACGACCACGAGCCCGCCGGCGCCCAGGTGGACCTCTCCATGGCTGCTGTTCAAGGCCTGTGTCAGATTCAGGCCAACAAGGACACTCCCATCAAGAACGCCAACCTCGCGGGCATCCTTCACTAGCCCCCCCAAACCTCCCCTCGCGCACCCTATTTCGCCTGGCCCAGCCCCGATTTCCGTTTCTGCCAACCTCTCCGCTAATCTTGTCCAGCATCACCGGTCCGGGTGGCGGAATGGCAGACGCGCTAGCTTGAGGTGCTAGTGCCCGTATTAGGGCGTGGGGGTTCAAGTCCCCCTCCGGACACAAGGAGAGCGAGTTCCCTTGCCTTGACAAGGGAACTCGCTCTTCCTCATTCGTCGACCATTTGTTGGTGTCGTCTGCTATCCCTAGCGCTGCAATAGCCTTTCCTTCAGCCTGCTTCAGGAAAGCGACGACGAAATCCAATGTCTTCCAGATAGTTTCGAACGGCACTTTGGTCGAGCAGGCCTGAACACGACGTTCGTGGCCGGCCGGTATCGGCGCCGCTGGAGCCGTGACACCGTCCTAGCCGTTGTCGCGCTCCCCGATGCGGAAGGGCATGTGGGACAGGGTGTGGTGGACCATGTTGGTGAGGGTCACGATGTCGAAGACCGGGATGTGCAGTAGCTGCTGGATGGCGTGACCGTACGGCACGAGATCGGTGCATTCGATGACCAGCGCACCCATGTCGGGGTTGTCGGCGGCCAGTTGGGACACTTCTTCGAGGACTTCCGCACCGAGGCGGTCTGCGTCGAGGTTGTTACGGCGGCCTTCGAGGATGACCTCGCGAAATTCCGGGTGCCCGGCCATTCCCGTGACACAGATCGGCACGGACTCGCCGCCGATGGCTTCCAGATGGCGGCGGGTGAGGGCCTGTTCGTCGGCGACGAGCAGGCCCACGGTGCGATCGGCGGCGAGCATGCGGTGGACCATGGGCAATTGGATGAGGCTCGAGCTGTAGAGCGGGACTCGGACGGAATCGGCCAGCCGCTGCTGGAACAGGACCAGGAATCCGCAGGCGGCGGCGATCGCGTCCGCGCCTTCGGATTCGAGCTTGCGGGCGGCGTCGATGAACGGCTCGAGCAGGGTCGGATCCGCCTCGCTCACCACCCGGCGCGGGGTCGCACCGGCGACGACCTGGTAGACGACCGGGAAGTCGAAGGTCGCCGGATTGCGGATGTGGCCGGGGAGCTTGGTGAACGCCGTGTCGAGACACAGGACACCGATCCTCACGTCCGTTCTGTCTGTCATGCCGTCGCCGCTTCAGGTGGGTGTGCCGAAACGATTCGGCCGCAACGGGATCGGGTCGGTGAATGGCTGCTCACCCGCCAGGAGCTGACCGACGAGTTCACCGCCGGCGGGCGCGAGCCCCATGCCGATATGGCCGTGTCCGGCGGCGACGAGGAGGTTGCGGAGATCACCGGCGGGACCGATCAGGGGCAGGCTGTCCGGGGTGCACGGCCGCAATCCACTCCAGCTCTGCAGGATCGCTGTCTCCTCCAAGTCGGGCAGGAAGTCGCGCACGGCGCACCGCAGCGCCCGTAGCCGGTGGTCGGAGACCGCGCAGCTCATCCCGGTCAGCTCGAGCTGTCCGCCGATCCGCAGCCGGTCACCGAGCGGGACCATCGCCACTCTGGCCTCGCTCAGCAGCACCGGCAGCCCGGGCGCGCTCGGCGGCATGGCCACGGTGAGGCTATGGCCTCGGATCGGTTGCAGCAGCAGATCCATTCCCGCCAAGCGGGCGCACTCGGCGGTCCATGCGCCCGCCGCGATGACCACATTGCCGGGGCGTAACTCCCCGCGAGTAGTGTTGAGCCGTACGATATTCCGATCCCGTATGCCGAAACCGGTGACCTCGGTGTGCTCGCGGATCTCTACGCCCGCACCGCGCAGGACCCGGCCGAATTCGACGAGGAATTCCGGGACGCGCAGATATGCACCCTCGGGGTTGTACAGTGCGCCGTGAATATCGAACGTCGTCTTCGGCGCGAGCTCGTCGAGCTCACCGGATCCGAGGACCCGCAGCGGCACACCACCGGCAACAGTGCGCGCCACGGTCCGGCTCGCCTCGTCGAAGCCCGCCGGGGTCTTGAAAGCCAATACGATGCCCGGTGACTCGAACAGAGCGGCCATGTTCTCCGAAGCGCACAGCTCGAGCAGGATCGCGAGACTGCGCCTCTTCATCTCGATCAGCACCCGGAATCCGTTCGCCGCGGCCTCGGCCGAGCACGCGCGCCGGAAATGCCGCAGCCAGTGCGACAATTCGGCGGCCAGGCGCGGCTCGATGTACCAGGGCGCGTCCGGATCCGTCGCACCCGGAACGGCGATAGCGAGCATGCCGGGTTCGGCCAGGGGTGCGGCACCGTGGGTGCCGACGAATCCCGTGTTGCCGGCCGAGCACGATTGCGGTCCGCCCAGCGCACCGCGCTCGAGCACCGTGACAGTCGCCCCGCGCCGACGCAACTGCTGCGCACAGAACAGGCCGACGACTCCCCCGCCGATGACCACCACATCCGGGTCCTCGCGCACGGGGGTTCCCTCCTCGAGCGTCATGAGCGCGACCTAGACGCTGACGACGAAGAAGTTCGTCGGCAGATTGACCACGACCCGCTCGTAGATCTCGGCCTTCAACGCGATCCCCGGCTCGGTGAAGGTGCCCGCGGGCGGCTCGGCGAATCGGATCACCGAACGTCCCGCGTCGAAAAGCTGTGCGCCGTGGCCGAAGTCGCCGACGATGGCGGTCCCCGGTTCGACCAGCCTGGTGCGGACGATGAACACACCGTTCTGTTCGAGGTCGTCCATCAGCCGACCGCTGCCCATGGCACGGTAGTAGTCGACCGGGTTGATGATCATGCCGTCGGCGGTGCCGCCCATCTGCTCGATCTCATTGCAGGCGCGCAGGATTGTCGAGGTGAAGGGTCCCCGCTCGGTCATCCGCTCGATCTCGGGCATGTTCAGCAGCCCGCCCTCGCCGCTGATGATGGTGTGGTTCTCGGCGGTGCACAAGCGCACGATCAGGCGGTAGTTGAGGAAATTCTCGAAGGTGTCGGGGTCCTTCCACAAATCCGGCGGGACCTGCACCCACGCCGTGGTGGTGAGCAGCTCCGGAATCGGCGACTTGTGGAATCTGCTGGCCAGCTCGCGCCGGACGTCCGCGCCCACAATGGCGGTGTCGCCCGGAGCGGGTGCGCTCTCGTGCCAATAGAACTGGCGCGGATCGCGCGACAGGTCGATGGTCTTGAGCATATTGCGGGCAGGATTGCGGGGTTTGCGCCGCGAGCTGGTCAGGGAATCGGTGATTGTCACGTCGTATTCGACCGCCGCGTCCAGCCCGTGCTGCCCGCAGGCCTCGACGAACATCCGGCCCGGCGACAACTCGTGTTTGCGGTCCGCGACGACCTGCGCCAGGGTCTGTTTGATCGAATCTGCCTTCAGCATGTCCCCTCCTGGGAAACGGTGTAATGCGATGAGGACGCGCCGAGCACGCTCGAGCCGCCGTCGATCAACTGGACGGTGCCGGTGATGTAGCCGGCCCGTTCGCTGGCCAAAAACGCTGCCAGGGCGGCGATTTCGTCGGGCTGGGCGATGCGGCCCACCGCGGTCTTGCTGCCGACGGCGGCCAACTCCGCCTCGATTCGCCCGTCCGCGGAGCCCTGCGCCAGGACCCGTTCCAGCAGCGGAGTGTGGGTCGCGCTCGGCGCGAGCACATTGACGGTCACGCCGTCGCGCCCGACGTCCGCGGCGAGGGCCTGCGCGAACCGCGCGATCGCCGCCCGGCTCACTCCGGACAGGGCCAGTCCGCCGATGGGGACCACCGCGGTCTCCGATGCCACCAGAAGTACGCGGCCCCACCGCGCATTCCGCAGGTGCGGCAAGGCTGCCAACGCCAGCTGGACCGCGGGCATCAGGACCGTCTCGACCGCCTCCCGGTACGCGGATGCCTCGAAGGCCGTCGCGCTCCCGGTGGGCGGTGTGCCGCCGCTGACGGCGACGATGTGGAGTCCGCCGAACTCCGCGGCGACCTCGTCGACCCAGCGGAGAGCCGCTTCGGGGTCGGCGATGTCCACGCGTGTTGCGTGGACTCGCCCCCGTGCCATCGCTTTGATCGCGCGTTCGGCGGCGGCCAGCCGTCCCGCGTCGCGGGCTCCGATGGCGACATGCGCGCCCTCGGCGGCCAGCTCCTCGGCGATCGCCAGCCCGATGCCGCTCGATCCGCCCGCGACGAGTGCGACCTTGTCCCTCAGCCCCAGATCCATTGTCGCTCAACCTCTCCCATGTCGACCGGGGATCAGATACCCGTACCGGATCGCCAGCGGCCAGGACAGCGCCGCCACCGTCGCCTTGGCCGAGTTCGGCAGCGCGCCGCGCCACGAGTCGTCGGTCGGTCGGATGACGGTGACGCCGGTGTTGAACCGGTCCGGGTTCCCGGTGACCGTGTGATTGGCGTGCAGCTCGATCGTCCGGTCGGTCATCGGGTTGGCCCCCGGATCGATCTCGCACAGTCGCAGCACCGTGTCGAGCGTCCCCGCCGGATCGGCGATGAAGTCCTCATATCGCAGGAACAGTGACCGTCGCGGATACCGGCGGCCGATCGCGTGCGACGCGAGGTTGAAGCCGCTCCAGTAACCGGTGCTCTTGCCCGCCGACATGGCGTACACGTATTCCTTCGGTTTGCTCCATGATTGGGCGACGGCTCGGGGATCGCGCACCAGGTGCAGGTAGTACGGGGTGATCCCGTCGAGGTACGACAGCAGCGCCGCCTCCCCCGGCATCTTCGAGGTATCGACGATCAACCGCGACCGGCTGCGTTCGGCAATGGCGTGGTAGACCTGGGTCAGCAGGTCCGCATGCGCGCGAATCGGCTCATTGCGCAGGCCACGCCCGAGCACCTGCCACGTGTGCCTGGTGCGGACGTAGCCGAGTTGGTGCCGAATCACCGTGTCCGCGTGGTCTTCCAGGGTGGCCCCGTCGGGTCTGCCGACCGGCAGGATGGTGGACCAGAACGGGCAGTCGACGAGCTTGTGCCCGCAGCCGCACAGCTCATTGACGCCGCGCCCGGCGGCGTTCTTCCACAGGAAATGCAGTTCCCCGACGTGGAATACGCCCGGAATCTCATTGAGGATGTTGCCGAGGATGGTGCTGCCGTTGCGGCACCATCCGGTGACGCACAGGACCTTGACCGGGGGCGCGCTGCTCATCTGCCGCCTCCTCTCTCACTGGTTGGTGGCCGATTGCCGAATCGTGTAGGCCATGACCGCGGCGGTGAACGCGCAGCCCGCGCCGACCAGATACACGGCGGGATAGCCGAGCCCGCTCGCGATGGCACCGGTCGCCGGGCCCCAGACGAACAGCCCCAGATCCCAGAACGAGGTGTAAGCCCCCAGTGCCGCACCCTGTTTCGAGCTCTCGGCCTTGTTCATGACCATCAACGCCAGCGAAGGGTGCAGCAGTGAGAAGCCGACACCCATGACGATGACGCCCAGCACCGCCACCGGCAGGTTCGGCGACCACGCGACGATCAGCAGCCCGGCGGCCTCGCCGATACCGGACCAGGTGCCCACGCGCCGCGGTCCGAGCTGGTCCGGCAGCTTTCCGATGACCAGCCGCGTACCCGCGTACACCGCGCTGAAGACGGCCAGAACGACGGCGCCGGAACCGATCCCGCGCACTTGCAGGTCGCGGATGATGAAAGCGGCCAGCCCCACATAGCCCGCCGCGGCGAGGGCGAGGGCCAGACCGGGCAGCGCCGCGGGCTTCAGCATCAGCCCGCGACCCGTGCTCGACCGTGCGACCTCCGGCTCGGGCCCGGCAATGGTGATCAGGGCGAGTCCGGCGAGGGGCGCGACCGCGCACAGCGCCCACACCGCCCCGATCCCGAAGTGCCGCAGGGTCGCACCGAGCGCCGTCCCCGCCGAGATGCCGCCCCACATCGCTACCCCGTAGAGCCCGATGAGCTGGCCGCGCCGATTCTGTGGCGCGAGCGTGACGGTCCAGGCCGCACCCGCCACGAACAGCGCGGCCTCGCCGACACCTACCAGCAGCCGCACCACGATCAGCCCGGCCAGGCCGAGCGGCAGAAAGTACAGCAGCCCGCCGACCGCGATGGCCAGCGCGCCGAACCGCATGACCTGCCGATAGCCGTGCCGGTCGGCCAGCCCGCCGAACACGGGCCGGGTGAGCAGCGCGGTCAGGGCGGTGGCCGTCACCACGAGCCCCACGCTCAGATCGCCCGCGCCGAACCGGTCGCGAACATGGTCGGGCAGCGCCGGAATGGCCGCGGACAAGCCGAGATAGCCGCAGAACAATCCGCCGAACACCCCGGCGAGCGCGAGCCGCGGCAGCGTTCCGGTGTCGGGGGCGGCCGTCATGGTCGCCCAGCCCACGAGGAATTCGCGTCGACCTCCGTCGTCGTCAGGGCGGCCGCGACCTTCCGTACCGCGGCGACGAGATCATCGCAATCCGCCCGCGACAGCGTCGAGGACAGCGGAATGTCCACGGCCCGTTGCAGGTTGCGGGTCGCATTGGGCAGGGATGCTTGCACGGCGGCGGTGTCCTTGCCGCCGAACAGGAATCGCCAATTCCAGAAGGCGCGAATATTGTGATCGGTGTCCGAGCCGAGGTTGCGCGCCTCGATACCCTCCTGGCACAGCGCACGCGCGAACCACTGCGCGCGACCCTCGGCAACCTGGAAGATGAAGGCCTCGCCCAGATACGCGCCCGGCGCCACCGGCTGCCGGATTCGAATGCCGTCGAGGTCGGCCAGCTCCGCGGCGACATAGTCGTAATTCTCGCGGAAGGCGGCCAGCCGGATCGGCAGCCGTTCCAATTCGGATCGCAGCAGCGCGGCCCGGATCTCGTCCATGCGGAAGCTGTACAGCGGCAGCTCCAGATCGCTGGCCAGCGGCGACCGTCCGTCGGCGAAATGCCGCCGCAGCCGGCCCTCGTATGCGCCGGAAAGCACGGTGGCCCGGGCGAACAGGGTGCTGTCATCGGTAATGAGGAAGCCGCCCTCTCCGCTGTTGAGCGACTTGTCCGACTGGGTGCTGAATGCGCCCGCCAGGCCGAAGGTGCCGAGTTTGCGCCCGTTCATCTGAGCGCCGAGCGCCGGGACAGCATCCTCGAACACCGGAACGCCCTGCTCATCGGCGAATCGGAGCAACGCACCCATATCCCCGGCGAAGCCACGCATGTGCACCACCACGATCGCCCGGATTCGCGGTGTCCACCGCCGGCGCAGATCGTCCACGTCGAGGTGGAGGTTCTCGTCGGCGTCGACCAGGAACGGCGTGCATCCGGCGAGCAGAATGGCACTGGGTGTGGCGGCGAAAGTGAAACCGGGACAGGCGATCAGGTCTCCCGGTTCGACTCCGGAGGCCATGATCGCCAGCGCCAGCGCGGTGGTGCCGCTCGAGGTGGCCAGCGCGTGTGCGCTCCCGAAGTAGCGGCACAGTTCCGCCTCGAATCGTGCGCACTCGGTCTCATGCGGCGGGCGGTGGTCGTATCGGAAATAGAGATGGCTGCGAATCGCGCGCAGCGCTGCTTCCTCGTCCTCAGGATGGACGCACACCGCGCCCCGGTCATAGGTCGGCCAGGGTATGCGCCGTACCGGATCACCGCCGTTCAGGGCCAGCCGCGCACCAGGGGCCGGCTGCGTGTCCGGTGCCGTCGGGGCCGATGCCGAATCATCGATCACATTGTCCGCCATCATATTCAAGGCACCGACCGACCAGGGATCGGCGGTACTTGCCTGCTTGCCTGCCGAGACTCTCGGAACCGGGAACCTCGGTGAATGTTCAAGGCACGCTACGCCGAACCTGCGGGATTCATGACCGAAATATCGTTAAGTTCTGGTCACGCGTCCGAAATTGGCAGATATCCGCAATCGTCTGTGCCCCAACGGAATCAGTGCTTCACTGAGTACAGGCGGCCCTGCATGACATGAGTGTGGCCGCCGGATACGCGGTGCGAGTAGCTGATTCGTCACATCGAAAGACAGCACGCCCTTCTTACGATCTTGAATCAGTTGCGCAGCAATAGTTGTCGGGCAACGCATGTGTCCCTGTCGCCCCTGCCGAGACTTGGTCGAGGGTTCGGTGCGAACCAACCGGTCCCGGCTAGTCTGCTTCGATCATGCTGTTGCACAACGGGTTTCCAGTGTTCGATCACCGTTGCGCGGACAATGATGGAAATGTACGACTACAGCCTCGGGCGGGCGTAGAAGGCGCGGGCGGTGGAGTTGAGCCCGAAGACGTCGAGGGTTGCCGTGCTGTGGAGGCGTAGCACGTGGGCGACCAATTGCCTTCCGATGCCTGATTTTTGGACGCCGGGGTCGAACAGGTCACCGATCTCGGCATCGGGCATCCTCAGCAGCCCAACCACACCCCGGTTCGAGAGTTCGGCGACCCAGTTATCGGCGTGGACGAGATAGGTCTCGCGAAGCCCGCGCTCTCGCTCCCCGGTGTCGAAGGGATCTTCCAGCGCGTTCAGCAGCTGCCCGACGCGGCACCGTCGACCGGTAACCCGGCCAGTGTCCATTCCAGCATTCCTTCGTCGAGACGTTTCACTGCGTGCCCGGACTGCTGAGCGATACGGATCGCGTCGGGTGCCATGACGCAATAGGCCCCGCGGCAGTAGGCGACGATCTCGCGATCGGCGGGCAATTCGGCAAGGCGGGCAACCAGTTCGGCAACGGGGACGCTGATGGCGCCGGGAATATGACCCGCGTCGTATTCCTCGCGCGGGCGAACGTCGATGAGGGTGATCTCCCCGGCGTCACGGCGGCGGATGAGTTCATCGCGGGTGATGGTGTCCTCGGGTGCACCGAGCACGGCGGCCGCTGCGACAGCGACGTCGGCCAGGTGGGCTTGGGCCACGGTCTGCACCAGCGCGAACAAGCGGGCCACATCGGTTCCGGCGAGACGGTAGTACTGGCGAGTGCCGTCGCGGCGCGCTTGCACCAAGCCGCCGGCCTTGAGTGAATGCAGATTCGCCGAAGCCGTGGTCAGGTTCATACGGGTCGCGGTGGCGATCGCTTCGACGGTGCGCTCACCTTGGGCGAGCAGGTCCAGGATCTGCAACCGTCGGCCGTTGCCCAGCGCCTTGCCGACGCGGGCGATCTCATCGAACAGGGCGGCGTTGCGATCGATCGACTCACTCACGCTTGCTTCTCCAATACTCTTTGGAATAGCGTATTCCATAGTTCCTTGGAACAACATCGAACATGGCGATTGTATTCGCCACCGACTTGCCCCGCCGACCGGGAGCAGATCTACCAGGGAGAACACGAGTGAACTATCTCTTCGTGCTGCACGAGCGGCCCTACGGTCCCGAACGCTGCAACGGCCTCCTCTGGACACGGCAGAAGCTCGAGGCCGGAGACGCGGTGCGGGTGTTCAGGAGGAAACGAGAAGCCATGTGGAACTCGGTAATGGCTTGGTGGCCAAGGGTGAAGCCAATTTCCTGGCACCACCGGCCCCGCAGGTGAACCCGCGGGAGCCGCCGGTGGCCTACCACCGGGACAACGAACAGCAGGGGCGAGACTGGTTGGCTCGCTGGAACATTCGCTCCTGACCCATCGCCGGCCACTCCACCGGAGTGCGCCCGGGCCATCAACACCAGGAAAGACCTCTCGTGTCGCACAGCGCCGCCGCCACCATCTCCAGCCCTCACCTTCCCGATACCGTCCGCGCCCAACGTCGTGTCCTGACCGTGCTGGTGTCCGCGCAGATCCTCAGCGGCGCCGGGCTGGCCGCAGGGATCACCGTCGGCGCACTGCTGGCCCAGGACATGCTCGGCTCCACCAGCCTGGCCGGCCTCCCCAGCGCCCTGTTCACCGCCGGCTCCGCGCTCGCCGCCGTCGCCGTGGGCCGGCTGTCCCAGTCCCGCGGCCGCCGCCCCGGCCTGGCCGCGGGCTACTTCACCGGCGCGATCGGCAGCCTTGGTGTCATCGCCGCCGCCGTCGCGGACAACCCGGTGATGCTGTTCGTCGCGTTGTTCGTCTACGGCGCGGGCACCGCCACCAACCTGCAAGCCCGTTACGCCGGAGCCGATCTGGCCACCGCTTCGCACCGTGGCCGTGCCGTCTCGACCGTGCTGGTGGCCACCACCCTCGGCGGTGTCGTCGGCCCCAACCTCGCCGCCCCGACCGGCACACTGGCCCGAGCCGTAGGAATTCCCTATTTGGCGGGACCTTTCCTGCTCGCCGCGCTGGCCTACGGCTTGGCCGCGCTGGTGCTGGCGATGTGGCTGCGCCCGGACCCGCTGTTGTTGGCGCGGCAGATCGGCGCGACGGACTCCATCGCCGCGCCGAGCACCACGGAGATCTCGTCCGCTGACGGTGCCGGCAAGGCTATTGCCTCCGGTGGATTCGTGATGGCGCTGACGCAACTGGTGATGGTGGCGATCATGACCATGACGCCGGTCCACATGCTCGCGCACGGCCACGACACCGCCGCCGCCGGGGCGGTGATCGCCATCCACGTCGGTGCCATGTACCTCCCCTCCCCCGTGACCGGATGGCTCGTCGACCGCTACGGCCGCCTGCCCGTCGCCGCCGCATCCGGTGTGACGCTCCTCGCCGCGGGAGTACTCGCCGGCCTCGCACCCGGCGACCAGGTCGCTCTGCTCGCGCTGGCACTGGCCCTGCTCGGGCTGGGCTGGAACCTCGGACTCGTCGCGGGCACCGCGATCATCACCGACACCGTCACGCTGGCCACCCGGGCGAAAACCCAAGGCGCCGTGGACGTGTCCATCGCCATCGCCGGAGCCACCGGCGGCATGGGCTCCGGACTCATGGTCGCCGCCACCAGCTACCCGACGCTGGCACTCGCCGGTGGCTTCCTCGCGCTGGCGGTCGTCCCGGCCGCCGCGTACTCCGGCCATCCCCGGACAACGCCCGTCCCCTCGCCGCACAGCTGACCTGGGTGGACGCCGCCCGTCGATGCTGAGTACCCGAACCGGTTCCGCTCGGCTTCCTCGTCGTTCGCCCGCCGCGCACACAGCTCGGTCGATCAGGCGCTGGCCTCGGCGTGGCCGGTCGAACGCAAGAACCAAGTTCGTCGAGTTTTCTGCGGCATTCGGCCCGTTGACCACAGTGCCTCGCAGGATCTGACCCGTGCCGCGAGGCTGCCACTGAGGTCGGCCACCTCGTGTTCTGGGCAGTACGGGCAGACCTCGCCTGCGCCGATCATGAAGGTGCTGCGCCGGGCTCTTCGGGCGTGGTGGGTCTAACGCGGCGAACCAGCCAGTCCCGGCGGTGCCGGGCGTCGATCATGCTGTTGCACAAGGGTTTCCCAGGTCCAAGACATCGAGATCAGCGATCGATCCCAGATGAGACCACAAGAACTCGTGTATCCGCCGATAGAAGCTATCGGCGGGACCCGGCACCGTCGCGGCATAACTATCGGCGACCGCATCCCACAGACGCAGACCATCAGAGCTGTTCGTCACCGGAAAAGCCTGCCCGGCAACGGCACACCGGGCAAGCCGGTTCTGATCGTCGAGGAACGGCCCGTGCACGCTCGAGGCCGGCCTGCTCGCGGGTGGTCAGGATTTGGTGGCGTGGTGGTAGCCCTCGGTGAAGAAGGCGAACAGGGCGTCGGCGGTGCCCAGGGCGGTGAGGGTGTGTGCTGCGCCGAAGGATTCGTTCCAGAAGGGGCCCGTGTGGGGGTCCCAGGGGCCGACGTAGGCGTAGGGCTCGGGGAGGTGGGGGTCGCCGGGTGAGACGCCGAAGTTGATGCGGTCCGCGGTGATGCCGAGGTCGAAGTGTTCGGGCCAGAGGACGGGGGTCTCGGCGGGGTTCAGGCGGCGGAGGGCTCGGTCACCCCAGTCGAAGGCTCGGGCGATGGTCTGGGCGTGGTCGAGGTCGACGTGGATGGTGTCGGTGAGGGCGCAGCCGGAGCTGTCGGAGTAGAGGTCGGCGGGGGCGCCGGCGTCGATGCCGGCGTGGGAGGCCAGTCCGGCAAAGGTTGTGCCGCTGAGCTTTCCGGCCACCAAACCGTCGACCAGCAGCAGGTCGCCGTCCACCGCGATCGACGGGGCATGGATCGTGCTGAATCCGCCCGGGGCTGGGCGCAACTTGATCGTGCCGTGGGCGCGGTACTGCGGGCCGGCCATCAGCAGTTCGGCCACACCGTGGAGACTGCGGCGGGTGCGGGTGTAGTCGCCGGATTCCATAGGACTGTCCTTCCTCCGGGGCCGTCGAGGGACAGGGTCGAGAATATTCCACGGATCTTGCCCGATGCGGTCAGCGGGTGGCGAGAGGGTGGCAGGCGATGAGCTCGGTGCGGGCGATGCCCGACTCGCGGTGTTGGTGGATGCGCTGGTATTCGGGAGCGGTCACCATGTCGAGAAATGCTCGGCGGCTGGGGTATTCGACGAGCGCGACGTAGTCCCACTCGGCGTCGCCGATCAGGGTCTGCCGCGGTTCGCCGTGCCACAGGAGGCGGCCGCCCTGCTGTGCGACCAGGGCGAGGACGGCGGCGCCGTAGGCCGCGTATTCGGTGCGGTCCTGGAAGGTGATCAGGTTCAGCATGACCACGGGGCCCTCGTCGGTGGCGGCGGCGAAGCGAGTGAACTGATCGGGGTCGGGCGTGATCGACATGGGGTGGCTCCTCTTTCGGCGGCCCGCTCAGCCGGTGAGCAGGCTGGTGAGGACTGAGGTCACCGCGGCGCGGGCGGCGGTGACGGACAGGGACTGATGGCGGCGTAGGACGTCCCAGACTTCCCAGGAGCAGAGGGCGTAGGCGGACTCGCGGGCCGGGGGGTCGAGATCGGCGAGCTCGGGCAGGTGGGTGCGCAGGTGGGCGCGCAGCGCGGCGCGGCTCTCGTCCAGTCGTTCGGACAGCACGACGGATTCGTGTTCACGCAGCAGGGCGGCGCGGCGGGTGCCCGCGACACGCTCGAACAGTTCGGCCCGCAGTGCGACCACGCGATCGATGCGATCGTCCAGTCCGCCGCTGACAGGTTCCATCAGCAGTACCCAGTGCCGGGCGATCTGTGTCTGTGCGGCATCGAGATACAGCGTCTCCAGGTCGCGGAAGTGGTGATACACCGAGCGGGTCGCGACTCCCGCGCGTTCGGCCACCGCCTGCGCGGTGGGCTGCAGATTGCCCTCCTCCATCAGCGCCAGCGCGGCGTCGAGCACCGCCTGACGGTTCTTGGCTCCACGTGCGGTCCGTCCGTCCATCATTGGCAACCCTACACACGCGGAAGGGTAGTTGCACGCCGCATGCAACAATATTATCGTCGCCCTCATGCACGCATTGCGGACACCGGACGAGCGGTTCGCCGCCCTGCCCGACTTTCCCTTCGAACCCTGCTACCTCGAGGTCGAGGCGGGCGACGGCAGCGATTCCCGGCTGCGGTTGCACTACCTCGACGAGGGCCCGCGCGACGGCGAGATCGTGCTGCTGCTGCACGGCGAACCGTCCTGGAGCTTCCTGTACCGCCACATGATCCCGGTGCTGGTGGTGGCCGGGAAACGCTGTGTCGCACCGGATCTGATCGGTTTCGGCCGCAGCGACAAGCCCGCCGACCGCGCCGACTACACCTATGCCCGCCACGTCGAATGGGTACGCGAGGCGCTGTTCGATCACCTGGATCTCTCGGGTATCACCCTGGTCTGCCAGGACTGGGGCGGCCTGATCGGCCTGCGGCTGGTCGCCGAGCACCCCGACCGCTTCGCCCGGGTGGTGGTCGCCAATACCGGCCTGCCCACGGGTGAGGCGAAACTGACCGATGCCTTCGCCGCCTGGCAGCGGTTCTCCCAGGAGACACCGCAATTCCCCGTCGGCGGCATCATCGCGGGCGGCTGCCGCACCGAGCTGTCCGCCGCGGTGGTGGCCGGATACGACGCCCCGTTCCCCGACGAGACCTACAAGGCGGGCGCGCGCGCCTTCCCGATGCTGGTCCCCACCCGCCCCGACGACCCGGCCGGCCCCGCCAACCGGCGCGCGTGGGAACAGTTGGCGCACTTCGGGAAACCGGTGCTCACCGCCTTCTCCGACGGTGATCCGATCACCGCGGGCGGCTATCGCCCCTTCCAGGAGCGGGTGCCCGGCGCGGCCGGTCAGCCGCACATCACGATCACCGGCGCCGGTCACTTCCTGCAGGAGGACCGCGGCCCGCAGCTCGCGACGGTCGTGGCCGAGTTCATCGCCGCCAATCCAGCTTCCGACACCACTGGAGGATCCACGAAATGATCAGCAGGCGAGGATTTTTCGGCACCGGAGCGATGGCCGGCGCCACCGCCGCGGCGGTCGCCGCCACCGGCCCGGCCGCCGCGACCCCGCGGCGCATGGACAACCATCCGGACCGGCCCAATATCCTGGTGGTCCTGGTCGACGAGATGCGCACCCCGATGTGGTTCCCCGAGCAGTCGGTGCTCGACACCATCCTGCCGAATATCGCTGCGCTGCGGAACAAGTCGGTCTCCTTCGAGCAGCACTACACGGCCGCCAACGACTGCACGCCGTCGCGCGGCGTGCTGGTGACAGGCCTGTACTCGCATCAGACCGGCTGCCTGTCGACCTCGCAGTCGGAGCTGGCGGCGGGCTTCCCGACCTGGGGGTCCATGCTGCGCGAGCAGGGCTACCGCACCACCTGGTGGGGCAAATGGCATCTGGGCCACTACGCCGACACCACCCCGGGCGGCCTGGACCGCTACGGATTCGACGGCGGCACCTACCCCTCGCCCAACGGCGCGCCCGAACAGGGCCTGCAGATGGACGGGCGCATAGTCGACCAGTTCGTCGACTGGTTCAATACCGATGCGGGACAGGGCCCCTGGTGCACGACGGTGTCACTGGTCAACCCGCACGACATCCAGTGGTGGCCGCGCTGGACGCGACGCACGCTGGCGTTCAACAACATTCCGCGCTGGATCAACGACCTGCCGGGCAATTTCGAGAGCCTCGAACAGTTGTCGCGCAAGCCGCGGCTGCAGAAGGCCCTGGTGGAGGTCTCGGCGGTGACCTTCGGGCTGGCGCCCTACGGCACGCCCGGGGCCGATCAGGAGTGGATCGACATGCGCAACCTCTATCTCTGGTTCCAGCAGCAGGTCGATATCCAGATCGGGCGCGTGCTCACCGAATTGGCGACCCGGCCGGAGGTCGCCGCCAACACCGTGGTGGTGTTCACCTCCGACCACGGTGACTACGCCGGTTCGCACGGCCTGCACGGCAAGGGCGGCGGCGCCTACGACGAGGCCATTCGCGTACCCCTGTTCATCCACGATCCACGCGGTCAGCTCACCTCCGCACCCGGCACCCGCGATCAGCTGACCTCCAGCGTCGACCTGGCCGCGCTGCTGCTGACCATCGGCACCGGCGGCAACGGGTGGCGGGCCGAGGACCGCTACGCGCACCTGGCCGGGCGGCACGATATCGCCGCCGTCGCCGCCGATCCGGGCGCACCCGGCCGGCCGTGGATCCTGCACACCACCGACGAGCATTCCATCGAGGAGGCGGCCGTCCGGTTCAACGACGACGCACCCGGTCACGTGATCGCACTGCGGACCGCGGACGCCAAGTTCGTCCGCTATTCGCACTGGGTGCCGGGCTCCGCGCAGATCGATCCGGCCGAGCAGGAGGAATACGAGCTCTACGACTATTCGACCGGCGACGGGCAACTCGAGCTGGACAATGTCGCGGCCATCGGCGGCGGCCTGCGCGACACCATGAGCCGGTTGCACGACGAAGCGGTCAGCACCGAACTGCACCAGCCGCTACCCTCCTACCTGCAGCAGGCCCAGCAGGACGGATGGAACGATTACAACACCCAGACCGCGAAACCCTTCGGGGAGCAGCTCTTCGACTTCCTGCGGGACGGGATCGGTGCGAAATAGCGTGCGGGGCAACCTCGTCACCGGCGCTGCCGCCGGGTTGCTCGCCACCGTGGCCGGTAGCGCGGCCGCCGTCCCGATTCCCGCGGTACCGGGGTCGCCGCCCGGATTCATCGGCAATCCGGCTGTGGCACAGCCGGTCACCGATGTGCCGCCGGTGCCGCAACATCCCCATCTCGCGCCCAACGGCAGCTCCGGCATCCACGACGACGGGTGGATGAGCAACACCAGCACCCGCCCGGGACCGCTCGGGCACGACCCCCGCGTGGTGTCGGCGGTGATCGGCGGAGAGTGCGGGTCGATCACCTTCGACCGGGCCGGCCGCATCGTCACCACCTGCATCGGCCCGTCCCCGGCGCTGTACCTGCTGGACCCGGTCACCTTGAATGTGCTGGGCCGCAGCGCGTTACCCGGTGATCCGGGCGCGTTCCTGCGGCCCGGTGCCTTCGGGAACTTCACCGGCGGCGCCTACTTCTATCTGGACAACGACGATCGCGCGGTGATCGCCTCCCGCGACGGCCACCTCCGGGTGTTCGCCGAGAACGCCGGCGGCGACGGTTTCACGCTCGCGCACGACTACGACCTGACCGGTGTGCTGCGTCCCGGGGAGACCTTCAACTCGGCGCTGCCCGACAGCAACGGGCTGCTGTGGTTCGTCACCCGGACCGACGGTGTGGTCGGCACCCTCGACCTGAACACCGGTGCCGCACAGGTGATCCGGCTCGGCGACGGCGCCGAGGGCGAGATCGAGAACTCCTTCGCCGTCGGCAATGACGGTGATGTGTACATCGCCACCAACCGCGAGCTGCTGCGTTTCGATGCCGGGCCCGGCGGCGCACCCGCCGTCACCTGGCGGGTCACCTACGCCAACAGCGGACAGCACAAGCCCGGCCAGGTCGACGACGGAACCGGCACCACACCCACCCTCCTGTCCGGCGGCTACGTCGCCATCACCGACAACGCCGACCCGATGAACGTCGTGGTCTACCGCACCGCGGCCGGAGCGGCGCAGCGGCAGGTGTGCGCCGTGCCGGTGTTCGCGGCGGGCGCCAGTGATACCGAGAACTCGTTGATCAGCGCGGGAAACGCGCTGATCGTCGAAAACAATTACGGCTACACCGGTCCCGAGGCCGCCTTGCTGGGCAAGACCACCACCCCCGGCTTCGCCCGCATCGACATCGACCCCGACGGCAATGGCTGCCACCAGGTGTGGGCCAACACGACCGAGGCCGCACCGACCGTCGTGCCCAAGCTGTCGCTCGCCACCGGTCTGATCTACACCTACACCAAGGGCACCGAGGCCAGCGATCCCTGGTACTTCACGGCCCTGGATTTCCGCACCGGAGCGACGGTGTGGAAGCAGCTCACCGGCACCGGCCCCGGGTTCAACAACAACTACGCCGGAATCGCCATCGGACCGGACAGCACCGCCTATCTCGGTGTGATCCCGGGCCTGATCGCGGTCCACGACGGCTGAGCGATCGAGAGCCGCTGCACGGCAACGGCTCTCGATCCACGGGCACGTCTCAGGCGTCCGCCACCGCCGCCCACGGGTTGACCGGCACCATGCCGACCGCGTGCCCCGAGCTGTCCAGCAGACGCCCCCACGACTTGAACGCCCGCAGCACGAGGCGCTGGTCGATGACGACCGCATCGGTCAGCGCCGTAGCGATCCGGCCGAGGATGGCGCCCAGGTCCGCGATGCGATGCACCTGGGCCATGACCATGATGTTCGCCCGCCCGACCGTGGACAGGCAGATCCGGGTTTCCGGCCAGGAGGCGATCTCGGTTCCCGCCGCGTCCAGGTCCCGGTGCGGAACCGACAGCCAGAGTACGTACTCGGTCGGCCAGCCGCCCGCGCCGCGCGCGAAATCGGTTCGGAAGGCCAGCATTCCGCGGCGGACCAGGGCATCGAGCTGCCGGCGCACGAGATGCTCGGAGGTGTTCAGCTCGCGGGCCAGATCCCGGTACCTGGCCCGGCCGTCGTGCTGGAGGGCGAGGAACAGGTCCCGGTCGCCGGGCTCGAAAGTGCGGTAGCGCATCGCTTTTCGCGACTCGCCACTGCCCTCCTCGGCAACCGACCGCTGCTGATCGCTGTCGATCGCGCCGAGCCGCCAGTGCACGCCGCTGTGCCACTGCAGCGCCACGGTGGAGCGTGCCCGTGCGATGCCCGGCACCGCGGGCAGCCGCTCGAGCAGGAGGGTGCTCAAGGCCGCCGGGCTGTCGGCCAACACCAGGGTGTGCAGGTCGAAATCGCCGTCGGTGCCATAGACACTCATGACCTGCGGGATCGAGGCGAGTCCGGCGGCGACGGCCGCGGCCCGGCCCGGCTGTGCCCGCACCTCGCACACCGCGCCGACCAGCGCCACCTGCGGGCCGGGCACCGACGACACCCACGCGCGCCCGGATTCCGACAGTCGCTGCCACCGGCGGGCGGCCGTGGCCGCCGAAACCCCGAGTGCCGGGCCCAGCCGTTCGAAGCTGACCCGGGGGTTGGCGTGCAACGCGTCGAGCAGCATCAGGTCGACCTCGTCGAGGTTGCTCTCCCGCACCACCCATGTCCATTCCGTCGATTTCCCGCAGCAGATGTACCCATTGTGCGACTCCCCCGCAATGTCGGGGACAGGCAGCTGGCCTGCCGTTCACTGAGGACATGAGCGAATCGACGACGACGGGCGTCACGGTACCGCTGGCCCGCTGGGTCGAGCAGTTGACGCCCGAGCAGATCCCCGAGCGGGTGCGGACCCGCGCCAAGCACCTGCTGCTCGATGGCGTGGCGTGCGGTCTGGTGGGCGCCCAGCTGCCCTGGTCCCGAGTCGCCACCTCGGCGGTACTGGACCTGGAGAGCACGGGCGCGGCGACCGTGATCGGAACCGGTGCCACCACCAGTGGGCCCGCCGCGGTTCTGCTGAACAGCACCTTCATCCAAGGCTTCGAGCTCGACGATTTCCATCCGCTCGCGCCCCTGCACAGCACCTCCCTGATCCTGCCGGTCCTGCTCGCGACCGCCCAGCAGCTCGGCGGGGTCTCCGGCGCCACTGCCCTGACCGCCGCGATCGCCGGGTTCGAGGTCGGCCCGCGCGTCGGATTGGCCCTGCACGGCTCGGAGATGCTCTCTCGTGGCTGGCACAGCGGTCCGGTCTTCGGAACCCACACCGCCGCAATGGTTGCCGGAAAGCTGCGGGCGCTCGCCGCCGCCCGGCTCGAAGACTCGCTCGGCATGGCGGGCACCCAGTCCGCCGGTCTGATGGCGGCCCAGTACGAGGCGATGTCCAAGCGCATGCAGCACGGATTCGCCGCCCGCAACGGCTATTACGCGGCCGGTCTGGCCGCTGCCGGGTACACCGGGATCAAGCAGGTCTTCGATCGGCCCTACGGCGGCTACCTGTCGGTCTTCGGCGAGGGCCACGACCCGGACCCCGCCCAGGTGATCGCCGGTCTGGGCGAGGGCTGGCACACCGAGCTCATCATGGTGAAGTCGTATGCGGCCCAGGGCGGGCTGCACGGCACCGTCCAGGCGGCGCTGGAGCTGCGCGCCCGCCACCACATCGACCCGAAGTCGGTCGCGCACATCGAGATTCGCGTCGGCCACACCGTCTACCACCATGGCTGGTGGGAGCCCGCGCGGCCGTTGACGGCCATCGGCGCGCAGATGAATCTCGGCTATGCCGCGGCGGTCGCGCTGCTCGACGGCCAGGTGCTGCCGCCGCAGTTCACCCCGGCCCGGCTGGATGCCGACGATGTCTGGGAGCTGCTCGGCAAGGTCGAGGTGAAGCTGGACGAGAACATCCAGAACGGCCCTGTCCACGAACGTTTCGCCACCGAACTGGCGATCACCCTCACCGATGGCACGGTGCTCGCACAGCGGATCGTCCAACCGCACGGCGGCCCCGCCGACCCGGTCACCGACGACGAACTCGTCGCCAAGTACCGCTCCCTCGTCGGTCCCCTGGTCTCGCCCGATCGGCTCGACGCCATCCAGCGGGCAGTGCTCGGCATCGACGAGCTCCCCGATCTGCGCGAGCTGGCCGACCTGCTCGCCGCGCCCGTCGCCGGGGCCCTCGACAACCTGGAACAGGATCCCCACCGATGACCACCCCATCGCGGGCGCGACTACGCGCCGCCCTCTCCGACCGTGCCGACATCACCGTCGCCCCCGGCGTATTCGACGGCCTGTCCGCCTCCCTGGTCCGCCGGCTGGACTTCCCCGCCGCCTACCTGACCGGCGCGGGCGTCGCCGCCAGCGGTTTCGGACTCCCCGACATCGGGCTGGTGACCCAGACCGAAATGGTCGAGCGCGCCCGGATGCTGGTGCGCGTCCTCGGCGACATCCCGCTGCTCGCCGACGCCGACACCGGATACGGCACCGCGCTCAATGTGGTTCGCACCGTGCGCGAATACGAGGCCGCCGGCGTCGCCGCGATCCAGCTCGAAGACCAGGCCTTCCCCAAGAAGTGCGGGCACCTGCCCGACAAGGAGCTGATCGAGGCCGGGGAGTTCGTCACCAAACTCACCGCCGCACTGGAGACGCGCACGGATCCGGAGCTGGTCGTCATCGCCCGCACCGACGCCCGCGGCCCGCTCGGTATCGACGCCGCCATCGACCGGGCCAACGCCTACGCGGCGGCGGGCGCCGACGTGGTCTTCGTCGAGGCGCCGCAGGGCACCGCCGAGATCGAGCGCATAGCGCGGGAGGTGTCCGCTCCCCTGCTCATCAATCTCGTCCTGGGCGGCCTCACCCCGATCGAATCCGCCACGCGCCTGCGGGAACTGGGCTATTCGATCGCCATCCACCCCTCGCTCCCGCTGGGCGCCGCGGCGTACGCGATGCTCACCGGCCTGGCCGAACTCGCCGGCCGCGATCCCGGGCCGCTGCTGCCCGCGAAACCTGCCGAGTTCTTCAACCTCGTCGGTCTGGCCGAATGGTCGGAGCTGGGCGAACGCTACCGTGAAGGAGCCTGACCCATGGGCATGACCATGATCGAGAATCTGCTGGCCCGCAAGGCCGGGGTGCCAAGGGTCCGGCCCGGAGACCTCGTGACCGTCGACGTCGACATGTGCGTCCTGATCGATCTGCAGTTCGCCACACTGTGGCAGCAGCCCCGGCGCATCCACGATCCCCGCAAGGTCGCGGTCGTCATGGACCACGCCGTACCGGCGCCGTCGCTCAAGGACGCCGCGGGCGGTCCGAAGGCGCGGAAGTTCGTGGCGGACTTCGGGATCGAGCACTTCTACGATGTCGGCCGGCACGGCATCTGCCACCAGGTCATCGCCGAGAACGGGCTGGCCCGCCCCGGGGAGGTGCTCGCCTGCACCGACTCGCACACCTGCGCGGGCGGCGCATACAACACCGCTGCTCGCGGACTCGGCCCGGCCGAGGTGTATTCCATCCTGTGCACCGGCGCCACCTGGTTCGAACTCGCCCCCACGGTGCGTTACGAACTCACCGGCGCGCTCCCGCCGGAGGTCAGCGGCAAGGACGTCTTCCTCTTTCTCGCCGACACCTACGGTGACGCCACCAACCAGAATCTCGAATTCGGCGGGCCGGGCCTGCCGACGGTCCCGCTCAACGACCGGCGCACGATCGCCACCCAGGCCGCCGAAATCTCCGCCGACTTCGCCACTTTCGGTGTCGACGAGCTGCTACGCGAGTTTCTCGCCGCGCGCGGGGTGACGGATTTCATTGCCGCCGAGGCGGATTCGGACGCCGAATACGCCGACATCCGCACGATCGACCTGTCGGGCCTCGAACCGTACGTCGCCCGCCCGGGCACGGTGAGCCGCAACGCGGTGCCGGTCTCGCAGGTCGAGCCCCGGCGCATCGACCAGGCGTTCATCGGGTCCTGCGCCAACGGCCAGCTCGAAGATCTCCGCATCGCCGCGCGGATCCTGCGCGGCCGCACCGTCGCCCCCGGCGTCCGGCTGCTGGTCACGCCCGCCTCCCAGCAGGTCTACCGGGACGCCATGCGACTGGGATACCTGCAGGACATCGCCGATGCCGGTGGGGTGGTGACCAATTCGACCTGCGGCGCCTGCTTCGGCTACCACATGGGCGTGGTCGGGCCCGGCGAGGTCTGCCTGACCTCGAGCACCCGCAACTTCACCGGCCGCATGGGCAGCACCGAGGCCGAGATCTACATGGCCGCACCCGCCACTGTCGCGGCCTCCGCCATCACCGGCTACATCACCGACCCCCGGAGCGTCACCGCATGAGCACCACCATCACCGGCCGCGTCTGGGTCTTCGGCGACTCCCTCGACACCGACGCGATGTACCCGGCCTTCGCCATGAAACTCGAGCTGCCCGAGGCCGCCCGGCACATCTTCTACCAGGTACGGCCCGGCTGGACCGATCTCGTCGTCCCCGGCGACATCGTCATCGCCGGAACGAATTTCGGCGTCGGCTCCTCCCGTCCGGTCGCCGCCCTCTTCCAGCGGCTGGGCGTCGCCGCCGTGGTCGCGGAGAGTTTCAACTCGCTGTTCTTCCGCAATGCCGTGAATGCGGGACTGCCCGCGCTCACCGCACGCGGAATCACCGAGCACTTCCAGGACGGCCAGACCGGCACTGTCGATCTCGCGACGGGAACGTACAGAAACGAGTCCACCGGTATCAGTGGCCTGGGCCGCCCCTTGCCGCCGTTGCTGCTGGACATCATCAGTAGCGGAGGGATTCTCGCGCGCCTGGCCGAGCAGGGCTTCCTGTCGTGACCGCAACCGACCCCACAGAATCGGACCAGCCATGGCAATTCGTTTGATCGGGAGACTCCTGCGTCCGGTGCGAGCCGGAATCGGCCGCACCGCGTGGTTCGATCCGGCCGTCCAGCATGCACCCGAAACCCTGACGGTGGGCAGCGCCGCCTTCGCTGACGGCGGGGACATTCCGCGTCTGCACGCGGGAACAGGCGTGGGAGACAACGTATCCCCACCACTGCACTGGTCGGGTGTGCCCGTCGAGGCCGTCGAACTGGTCCTGATCATCGAGGACCCCGACGCTCCTCTGCGTCGTCCGGTTGTGCACGGCGTGTTCGCCGGAATCGATCCGCGCGTCGCCGGCGTCCAGGAGGGAGCGCTCGGCTCGAATGGCGGTGAGACGAGCAGCAGCATCAGGGTGGGCACCGGGAGTTTCGGCCGCCGGGGCTACGCCGGTCCACGCCCTGTCCCCGGTCACGGACCGCACCGCTACGTCTTCCAGCTCGTGGCGCTCGACCAGCCGAGCGGATTGACCGATGGCGCAACGTGGCCCACCGTGCTCGCTGCCGTCACCGGGCATGTGATCGCCCGTGGCAGACTCACCGGCCGCTACGAACGGCCCTGACACACGAACCATCGAGAGAGACCGGGTCGGCCGGCAGCGGAATCGGCAGGTGGCAAATAATTAGCTATGAAGTCCCCTTCGATGGGAGGAGAGCGCATGGAACGCCTGAACAACCCGCCCACAGGGAAGGGCCGGACTGCTACCGCGCACTTCCCGCAACCCTGACCAGCATCGGTACCGAGCGAAGGAGTCTCATGCGAGCGACCTACATGTACGGTGCCGGTGACGTCCGCGTCATCGACGTTCCCGATCCCGTGGTTCAACACCCCACCGACGCCCTGGTCCGCGTCGTCCGCAGCTGCGTGTGCGGTTCCGATCTGCACCCGTACCACAACATGCCCGTGTCGGAGCAGGGCGAATCGATGGGCCACGAGTTCGTCGGCGTCGTCGAGGACGTCGGAAGCGAGGTCCGCACGGTCGGGAAGGGTGATTTCGTGATCGCCCCCTTCGCCTGGTCGGACGGCACCTGTGATTTCTGCCGTGAGGGACTGCAAACCTCTTGCCGCCATGGCGGTTTCTGGAACGCGGGCGATGTGCGCGGTGGCCAGGCCGAGGCCGTGCGGGTGCCGCTCGCCGACGGCACCCTCGTCCCGGTACCGGTCGAGGAGAAATCGCCGCTGGTCCCGTCGCTGCTGACGCTGTCGGACGTGTACGGCACCGGCTATCACGCGGCCGTGAAGGCCCGGGTCACCGCGGACACCACGGTCACCGTGATCGGTGACGGCGCGGTCGGCCTCCTGGGCGTCCTGTCCGCGCGGCAGCTGGGCGCACCCCGCATCATCCTCATGGGCCGCCACAAGGAGCGCACCGATCTGGGACGCGAATTCGGCGCCACCGACGTGGTCGCCGAGCGCGGCGCCGAGGGTGTCGCCGCGGTGCGCGAATTGACCCGGGGCGACGGCACCCACGTCGTCATCGAAGCGGTCGGCCACATGCCCGCCTACGAACAGGCCCTGGGCGTGGTCCGCCCGGGCGGCGTGATCAGCCGCGTGGGCCTTCCTCAATACAACAACGCCCCGGTCGGCTGGGACCTCTTCGGCCCCAACATCACTCTCACCGGCGGCCCCGCACCCGCCCGCGCCTACATCGAAACCCTGCTCCCGGCGGTGCTCGACGGCACCGTCGACCCCGGCAGGGTCTTCGATACCGAACTCTCCCTCGATGCCGCCCCCGACGCCTACCGTGCCATGGACGACCGTCGCTCCCTGAAGGTCCTCCTCCGTGCCTGACCCGATCCCTCCACTCCGTCGGGAGCGGTTGCCGGCGCTGGCCCTGCGGTGGAGCAAAAACTGCCCGCCCGCCCGATTTCGACGGCCACACTGCACACATTCGAGGACAAGCTGCGGGCGGCGCTGAACACGCCGGGCCGCGCGCTTCACCGCCCGCCGCACGCCTCGTCGGGCGGGAGACAGTGGCGTGTCGGAGACAGTGCCCCGCCACGCCATCGAGCGGTTGGCCAGGGTGTGATCGGTGCACCTCGGCCAAGGTCAGCGGCCGATCGGTACGACCCATAGCCGTGCACCGACCGGTCGTAACCGGCGATTTCGACACTCCCGGACGGTCCGTACGCGCCGAGAGCGGCTGGCGATCAGGTGGGCCCGTCATTACGGTGGGGCGGGCAATCGGAAGCCCGGAAGCGGGGGTGTGTGGATGCCGTTGTCGACGGCCGAACAGGTGCTGGCCACGAATCAGGATGCGCCGCAACGGCGCTCGATTCCGGTGGTCGTGGTGTGGCTGGTAGCGGTGCTGGGTGGACTGGCCGGGTGGTACTACCTCGGTCAGCTGCTGGCCGCGCCCCGCGCGATGCTGCACCTGGTCGATCTCGGCGTGTATCAGATCGCGGCAGACCGTGTGGTGCACGATGTTTCGGTGTACGACACCCCGTTGCGGGGGCACACGCGCGGGGTGTGGGAGTTCGTGTACACCCCGTTCGCGGCACTGATGTTCGTGCCGCTGGCGTGGCTGCACGGGTCGGTCTTCACCTGGGCCGGGGGACTCGCGAATTTCGCGATGCTCACCGGATCTGTTTGGGCGGCACTGTCGGTGCTCGGTTATCGGCGCGACCGCCGCATGCTGATCGTGGGCCCCGCTGCCGCCGCTCTGCTGCTGTTGTGCGAGCCGATCCGGGAGACCGAGGCCTTCGGGCAGGTCAATATCCTGCTGCTGCTCCTGGTGCTGGCCGATATGGCGCTGCCCGATTCCTCCCGCTGCAAAGGCGTGCTGACCGGTATCGCGGCCGGCATCAAGCTGACCCCGGCGTTCTTCATCGTCTACCTACTGGTGACTCGCCGATTCCGGGCGGCCGCCACCGCCACCGGCGCGCTGGTCGCCACCATGGTGATCGGCCTGGCCGTGCTGCCGAAGGATTCGCTGACGTTCTGGAGCGGCGCCTTCGCCGACCCTGCCCGGGTCGGTGTCCCCGAGAATCCGCAGAACGAATCTCTGCGCGGCATGCTCGCCCGTACCCTGGGCGCGGCCGGCAGCATCCAATTGCTGTGGGCCGCAGCCGCTCTCGCCATCGCGGTGGTCTGCCTGATCCTGGCCCGCCGTCTCTCGGTCACCGGCCGTGAACTTCCCGCGGTGGTGCTGTGTGGTCTGACCAGCACGGTCGTCTCCCCGTACAGCTGGATCCACCACTGGGTCTGGCTGGCTCCCCTGCTCATCTACCTGGCCGACCTCGCCCTGCGCCACCGCTCCCTGCCGACCGTGGCCGGTCTGCTCGTCGTCTTCCTCGCCTGCTCGGGCGGTGTCTTCGAGCTGCTGGACCTGCACTACGGCAGTGTTTTCGACCTCCCGAGCCGCGGCCCCTTCGCCGTCCTGGACCACAACGCCTACATCTGGCTCACCCTCGCCCTCTTCGCCGCCACCGCCGTGCTGACACGGCGCGGTTCCGCGCCTGTCCGCCCCGTCCTCACACCCGGTACCGGGCGACGAAGCGCCGCAGAATCTCCTGCGGCACCGTGATGTGCTCGCGGTGCCCGAGTTCGGTCAGGGAGTCGGCCTCGCTCGGGTCGAAATAGCCTTCGTGCCGGTAGATTTCGATGCGCAGCGCCAGGCCCCGGCCGTCGAGTTCGGGGTGGAACTGGGTGGCGTAGACGTTCTCCCCGACCCGCACCGCCTGTACCGGGCAGACGGCCGAACTCGCGAGTAGCACCGCACCCGGGGGAACGTCCTGGCAGGACTCCTTGTGCCCGACGAAGGCCCGGAACGTCTCCGGAAGTCCGTGCAGCAGCGGGTCTTTCGCCGCGTTCTCGGTGAGTTCGATGGTCGTCGCGCCGGGGGTCTCGCCGTAGCGCTCGGTACCGACCGGCCCGCCCAGCACGTCGGCGAGCATGCTCAACCCGTAGCACGCGCCCAGGTACGGCATGTCACGGCGCACGATCTCGATGAGCAGCTTCTTCAGCTCGGGTTCGAAGACCCGCTGATAGTCGTACTTCTCGGCCTCGGGGTAGCTGAGGTTGCTCGGCCCGCCGCCGACGATCACCGCCCAGTGGTCCTCGAGCTCGAGATCGGGCATGCCGCGATTCATCTCGACCCGCACCACGTCCGCGGCCGCGAGCCCGCCCGCGTCGAGGATCGCTTCGTATTCCTGGTCGGAGGCCGCTTGCTCGGGTCGCAGCTGCAGCAGCAGGCAAGACTTGGGCATATCCACATTGTGGGCGGTCGGTCCGCTGCGGTTGGGGGCTATCCGGGGATTGACCTCGAGTGCGCTCGAGGTTGCAGGGTGGAACCATGACTCGACCGGTAGAAATCTGGAACACCGTCTACGACGAGGACACCGCGCCCTGGGTGATCGGCGAACCACAACCCGCCATCGTGGCACTGGAACGCGCCGGTGAGATCCGCGGCCGCGTCCTCGAGCCGGGCTGCGGTGCGGGCGAGCACACCATCCTGCTCACCCGCCTCGGCTACGACGTGCTGGGCGTCGACTTCTCCCCCAGCGCAATCGAATACGCCCGCGCGAATGCCGCCGCCCAGGGCGTCCCGGCCGTCCGCTTCGAGGTCGCCGATGCCCTGGCCCTCGGCGCCAATGCCGACTTCGCGGGCGATCCTCCGGGCTCCGCGCCCGCCTTCGACACCGTGGTCGACAGCGCCCTGTTCCACGTCTTCGGCACCGAACCCGAGGCCCGCGCCGCCTACGTCCGCAGCCTGCACGCCGTCTGCAAGCCCGGCGGCGTCGTCCACCTTCTGGCGCTCTCCGACGCCGAACCCGGCTTCGGCCCCCGCATCAGCGACGCCGTGATCCGGGAAGCCTTCGGCGCGGGCTGGGAACTGGAGAGCCTGGAACCCACCCGCTACCGTGGCCGGGTCACCGCCACCGTCGCCGATCAGGCGGTGGGGCTCGAGGTGTCCCCCGCGGGCCTGGTGGATGTCGCGGCTTGGATGGCACGCATCCGGAGGCTCTGATACAGTTCGCCTACCTCATCAAAAAATTCTTCCGAAAAACAAAGTACGTGTAACCCAGGGTTACACGTACTTTTGTTTTCAACCCTGCCGCTGCTTTCAGCCCCGACGCACCCGGTCGCTCACCAGCGCCCGCAGCGCCGGATCCTCCTCGCCCACGTGCAGTGACCGAATCCGTTGCACCGCAATCGCATCCGTCCCCGTGACCCGCTGGCTCAGGCGCTCGTGCTCCACCCACGACGGGCTCATGAAGGTCTCGACGTGACGGTCCGGGTCGACCGGATCGGAGTACATCGCCCAGTGCATGGCCCCGTCACGGCGGCGGGAACGCCGCAGGTCGGGAATAGCGGCATGGAAGTCGGCCAGGTGCTCGGCGGGGATGCGGTACTCGACGGTGAGCATGATCGGGCCGTCGTCGGGGGCCAGCGACAGCGGCACGTACGGTTCCAGCACGTGCGCGGCCTGGACATCGATCTGCTGGGCGGCCGCGAGCCGGAACCGCAGGCCCAGCACCGTCTGCGCAGCGAGCGCCACCCCGGCCGCGGTGAGTGCCGTGGGCAGTCCCGCGGTGCCGGCCACCGCACCCCAGCCGGCCGCGCTCACCGCGAAGCCGAGCTGGAACACCAGCTGGAACACCGCCAGTCCGCGACCGCGAATCCAGTTGGGCAGCACCGATTGTGCGGCGATATTGAGCGTCGACATCACACCCATGCCCGCCATGCCGGCGAGGAACAGTACCGGCAGGGCGGGCGGGAAGGCGGTCAGCTGCGCGACCGTCAGCAGGCAGGCGGCGTAGAGCAGACTGCAGGCCAGCGCGATCCGATCGGGGGAATGGCGGTGCCGGATGCGCGGCAGCACCAGTGCGCCGCACACGCCACCGACCCCGAGTACACCGAGCAGCAGACCGTAGGTGGTCGCCGTCTGATGCAGACGCACGCGGGTCAGCACGGCCAGCAGGGACGGCAGCGCACCGTAGCAGAGTACGAAGGCGGCGGCGCGAACCAGCACCGCGCGCAGTTCGGGCGCATTGGCCACATAGCGCAGGCCGGTGCGGATGGCGGTGGTGAGATGCTCGGGCGGCAGTGCCGTCGCGGTGGGCCGGCGTCGCCAGATATACACCACCGCAAGCACTCCCAGGAACGACGCGGCATTGAGCAGGAAGACGCCACCGGATCCGACCGCGGCCACCAGCACGCCGCCGATGGCCGGTCCGATCGCCTGCGAGGCCGTCATCGCCACCGAGTTGAGGCTGATCGCGGCGGGCAACTGCGCGGCGGGCACCAGCTCGGGGGTGATCGAGCTGAAGGCCGGCATGCCGAGCGTCGCACCGGTGCCCAACAGCAGCGTCGCGGTCAGCAGCAGCGCCGGATTCACGCTGTGCGACAGCGTGAGTGCGCCGAGCAGCGCCGCCACCACCAGCTGCCACGCCTGGGTGAACAGGATCAGGCGGCGGCGGTCGAGGATGTCGGCGAGCGCGCCCGCGGGCAGGGCCAGTACAAAACTGGGCAGGGCATTGGCGGTGGACAGCAATGCCACCAGCGCGGCCGATCCGGTCAGCGTGGTCATCAGCCAGGAGGCGCTGACCAGGTGCATCCAGGATCCGACGTTGGAGGCGATCGAGGCGATCCACAGGGCGCGAAAAGTATTGATGCGCAAGGGTGTCCACGGTGAGGTCGCCGAGGGTGTGCTCATCCGTCAGAGGGTACGGATCTGTCCTGGCATCGGCGCATCCGTTCGCGACGGGCCGAAGGGGTGGGGCCGGAACCCGGCCGCCGCTCCCGCGGTTGGAGGCCTCCGACAGCGCCCGGCGACATCGAGTTGACGCTCCCGACGGTCTAGTGATCGCGGCGTGCCATCAGTTGGGCGAGGGCGGTGAGGTCGTCGGAGGCGAGATCGCCGGGCAGGGCCGCGAACGCGGCGTCCAGGGCGGCGGCCGCGCGGTGCAGGGTGCGCTGGCGACCGCCCGCCTGCTCGATCAGATCCGCCGCCCGGGCCGCGCGGGCCGCGGTCATGGGATGGCGGGCGTGGTAGAGGCGGGCCAGTTCGCGGCCGGCCGCGGTATCCGATTCCAGGGCGCACACCACCGGGAAGGACTGTTTGCGGTGAATCAGGTCGCTGTGCGCCGGTTTTCCGGTGATCTCCGGATCGCCCCAGATGTCGATGAAGTCGTCGACGAGCTGGAACACGAGCCCGATCTCGGTGCCGAAGGTGTGCATGGCCGACACCACGCGGTGGTCGGCCCCGGCACACAGCGCGCCCAGTGCGCAGGCGCAGCCGAGTAGCGCGCCGGTCTTCCCGGCGGCCATGGCCAGATACTCGTCGACGCTGACGGCAGGCCGGGTTTCGAAGGTGCAGTCCGCGTACTGGCCCCGGCACAGCGTGACCGTGGCATTGGCCAGCCGGATGACGGCCTCGGCGGTGACGGTCTCGGGCGCGCCGTCACACAGCACGCCGAGCGCGACCGCCTGCAACGCGTCGCCGAGCAGCGTCGCATTGGTCTCGCCCCAGATGCGCCAGACCGTCGGCCGGCCGTGCCGGAACGGATCGGTGTCCATGACGTCGTCGTGGACGAGCGAGAAGTTGTGCAGCAGTTCGACGGCCGCGGCGGCGTGCACCGACTCCGCGACCGCGCCGCCGCAGGCCGCGGCCGCCGCGAAGGTGAGGGCCGGGCGCAGCGCCTTACCCTGCGCGCCGGTGACCGTCTGTCCCTCGGGATCACACCACCCGAAGTGGTACCCGGCCATCACATCCAGGGGTTCGGCCAGCGCGCCGACCGCCGAGCGCAGCACCGGATCGATGGCGACCCGGGCCTCGGACAGGCGTCTGCGAGCTCTCCGCTCGGTATCCACGTCGAGCGGGAGGGATAGGGATTCGGGTGCGCGGGCGCAGGTTTCGTCACGGTCGGCCAGGGCGGCCGCGGCCGGGCGGGACAGGCCCCACCGGCGTTTGCCCTCGGCGTGCTGTCCTACGGTGAATCGGATCGGTTTCGACGCTCGCATAATCGGCCCCGCTCGCTCGGACACGGTCGCCGCAGCCACCCGATGGCGGCTGGGCAGCCATGCTCGGAAGAAGCTCATGGTCCCATCACAGTCTGAAACCTGAGGGTTGCCTATGGATTTCATTTCGGCAACGCCGGAAGGTTTCCTGCTTCAGGTCAGTGGCAGGCCGTGCTCGAGCGCCTCCGCGGGTGCGCTCGTGTAGCGGGCCGCCTGATAGTGGTAGTCGTGGTTGGCGCGCACATAGACGGTGTAATTATGGGCGGTGACCAGGGCGTCCGCGCGCTCGCGGCCGGTGAGGCCGGCATCGTCGAGCTCTGTCGGCAGGCGTTGCACCGCCTCGATCATGTGCTCGACGCATTCGGAGAGCATGCCGTTGACCAGTTGCCGGGCCTGAGCTCTGTTGTGCCCGTGGTGATACTGCGCGAGCAGTACCGAGTTGTAGAGGTAGCCGGAGGCCTCGTCCGAGGCAACCGACAGCACATCGTTGAGCAGGCCCATGTGTTCGACGGCCGCCACCCGCAGGCTGCGCATGGCGGGCAGGTGGCGGACGGCGGCGGACAGGTCCATACCCTCGGCGCGTTCGCTGATATCGAGAAACACGAACAGCGCCACGCCGTCTCGCCGATGCGCGCGGTAGGTGTCGAGGTCGGGCAGATTGCCCGATAGCCGGCCGACGCTCTCGGTGTAATAGGTCCACAGCCAGTCGTGGATCTCCCGGCGCACGCTCCGCTGCCAGGCCGGCGACCGGCCACGGCACAGCCGCGGCCACAACTCGGCCAAGGCGACCGCCAGCACGCCGGAAGGCGTTGTCGTACCGTCCAGTACGGCCTCGATGGCGGTGATGGCCTCCAGACACCGGCGCGGATCGGGAATTTCGATGTCGAACTGATCGTCCACGATGAAAGCCCATGCGGTGTACTGACTCAGCAGCGTGAGTTCGTCGGCGTCCGCGCTCGGACACCAGAGGGCGTACATGCGCGCCGGGCGGGTGCGTTCCATGCGCCGCCGGGTGGGCTCGGTGGGAACCAGCCCGTAGGCCTCCAGCCAGGACCACATCCCCGCTTCGGCTTCCGGCTCCGCGGGATTGACCCCCGCGGAAGCGAACGGCATGAAGAACTCGATCGCTTCCATACGAAACTACCTATCCCCCAAGCACTTTACCGACGACACCGTAACGATAACGGCATTTCGTACGTTTGAGCTCGCATTTGAAATCTCACTCAGTAGGATTTTGCGGGCTTGACGGTCGTCAGTCGGGCAGCCGGACCAGGCGTTGCGCACCGTCGAAGAGGGTCCGCTCGGCCACCCGGGTGGCCGCGAGCGCGGCCAGGGTCGTGGCCGCGAGCAGCATGTACATCACGACGATCTGATAGCGGATGGCCGTCAACGGATCCACGCCCGCCAGAATCAAACCCGTCATCGCGCCCGGCAGGCTGATCAGACCGACCACCTTGGTCGAGTCGATGGCCGGGATCAGCGCGGTGCGCAGCGCCGAACGCTGATTCGGCAGGAACGACTGGTACGCCGAAAGACCCAGTGCCAGCCGCGCTTCCACGGCATCGCGGGCCCGGCGCGCGTCCTCGACCAGGCGGCGCAGAGCGATTCCGGTCGACTGCATCGCCGACGACACGATCATGCCGCCCACCGGCACCACCACCCGCGCCTGGGTGGAGATGATGCCGAGCGCGATCAGCGCACCCAGGGTGATGGACGCGCCGAACGCCACGCCGATGGTCGCCGAGCGCGTCGCGTGCGGCAGCCCCGCCCCGCGTCGCCCGGCCACCTGCCCGGCGATGACGATCATCAGGACCACCCAGCCCAGCGCGCCCGGCAATCCGGTGTGGCGGAACAGGATCAGCAGAATCGCGCCCACCGCGACGAGCTGCATCCCGGCCCGGGCCGCCGCGATCAGCAGTTCGCGGGTCAGATGCAGCTGCTGCCGGTAGGCGATGGCCGCCGCCAGCGCGACCAGGACCAGCGACGCGCCGACGCCCGTCCAGTCGGGCACCGAAAGTCCCTGGGTCATGGCTGATTCCCCGTTTCCGCACCGCGCGTGAGCCGCCCGGCGGCCAGCGTCCACACCTCGTCCGCTGCCTCCGCCACGAATCCCGGATCATGGCTGACCAGCACCACGCTGCCGCCGGTCGCCACATGCGCCCGGATCAACGCGCCGATCGCCACCGCCGACGCCCCGTCCAGCGCCGAGGTCGGCTCGTCGAGCAGCAGCACCCGCGGCTCCACCGCCAGCGCCCGCGCCAGGCAAACCCGTTGTGCCTCACCCCCGGACAGCTCGGCGCAGCGGCGCGCCGCGAACCCGTCGGGCAAGCCGACCGCCCCGAGTAATTCGCCCACCCGCTCGGAATCGACGGCCCGCCCCACGCACACCTCCTCGGCGACCGTGTCGGTGAGCAGCACCGGACGCTGCGGCACCAACCCCACCTGCCGCCGCAGCGCCAGTACATCCAGGTCGGCCACCGGGATCCCGTCCAGCAGCACTCGGCCGCTGTCGGGTTCGCCGAACCGATTCAGCAGCCGCAGCAGAGTCGTCTTGCCCGCCCCGCTCGGTCCGACCACGGCCGTGCACCGCCCTGCCGCGAAGGTGGCATCGACCTCGACGAGTACCGTGGTCGATCCGTGGCCGAGACTGACCCGGTCCAAGACAATGCTGGGCACCGCCTCACCCTGCCCCACTCCGGATCGGCGACGGAGCGCGGGGTCGCCTACTCGTCGGAAGCCGCGGGCAGCCCGGCGATCCGACGCAGCCCCTCGGCGAGTTCCGCTCCGGTGGGGGCGGTTTCGGGGTCGATGAGCGTCTGCGCCGCGAGCCCCACCAGCAGCGCCTGATAGAACGCGCCGACAGTCCGGCCGGTGTCGCCCGCGCCGGTGTCGCCGAAGAGCCGGGCCAGCCCCGACCGCGACTCGTCGGTCTGCTCGGCCAGCTGGGCCCGGGTCTCGGGATGGGAGAGCGCGTCGAAGGTCGCTCCCCACAGCCCGCGGTGCGCGGTGATGGACTCGCGGACCGCGTCCCAGCGAGAGGCGAAGTGCCGCAGCGGATCCGGGCCCGGGTCGGCCGCGTCGCCCAGCGTGTTCGCGAGTTCGTCGCCCCACTCCCGGGTGGCTTCGACGAGGGCGGCGGTGAGCAGTGCCTCCTTGGTCCCGAAGTGGTAGCCGATGGCGGCCATGCTCACCCCCGACGCGGCGGCGATATCGCGCACGGTGGTGCGGGCATAGCCCTTGTCGAACAGGCACTGCCGCGCGCCGGCGAGCAGATCCTCACGATTTCCCATGCCGGCCAGACTAGCGCATGCGCATGAGACGAATGTCTTGCACATTTGCCCAAATCGGTTCTATGGTCGAGACATGCAGCAGACGAGCACCAAGAACGTCCTCATCTCCGGCGCCAGCATCGCGGGGCCCGCCCTCGCGTTCTGGCTGCGGCGCTACGGATTCACACCCACGATCGTCGAGAAGTCCCCACCCCGCGGCCGGGCGGGCAGGCCATCGACGTCCTCGGCACCGCCACCGAGGTGGTCCGGCGGATGGGCCTGCTCGAGCAGGTCCACGCCCGCAGCACCGGCAAGCGCGGCACCTCCTATGTCGACGCCGCCGGGAAGGCCCGCGCCGGCATCTCCGCCGAGATCTTCAATGGCGTCGGGGCCAACGGCGACACCGAGATTCAGCGCGGCGATCTGGCCGAGGTGCTGTACGAGGCGACCCGGGACAGCGTGGAATACCTGTTCGGCGACTCCATCGCGGCGCTGCGCGAGGACGAGGACGGCGTCCACGTGACCTTCGAGCATGCCGCCCCGCGCACCTTCGGCCTGGTCATCGGCGCGGACGGCGTCCATTCCCACACGCGCGCGCTGGCTTTCGGCCCGGAGTCCGGCTTCCTGCACCACATGGGGTACTACATCGCGATCTATACGACCCCGAACCTGTTGGGCCTCGACCACTGGGAACTGGACTACAACACTCCCGGCAAGATCGCGGGCAGCTACAGCGCCCGCCACAACACCGAGGCCAAAGCCATCTTCGCGTGGGCCTCCGAGCCTCTGGACTACGACTACCGCGACACCGCGGCCCAGCGCCGCATCCTCGCTGAAACCTTCGCGGGCCAGGGCTGGGAGGTGCCACGCCTGCTCGCCGAACTGCCGGACGCCGCGGACTTCTACTTCGACGCCATGGCGCAGATCCGCATGGATACCTGGTCGACCGGCCGCATCGCCCTGGTCGGCGACGCCGGCTATTGCGCGTCCCCGCTCTCGGGACAGGGCGCCAACCTCTCCCTCGTCGGCGCGTATGTGCTGGCCGGGGAATTGGCCGCCGCCGCAGGCGATCACCGCGTGGCCTTCGCCGCCTACGAGCGCGAGATGCGACCCATGGTCGACGCCTGCCAGCGCTTCGCCGCGGGCGTCGGCGGCTGGTACGCCCCGAACTCCAAGGCCATGATCGCCTTCCGCAACCTGAACGTCCGCCTGCTCCCCTACCTGCCCTGGCGCGGCCTCATCGGCGGCGCGCCGCAAAAGGTGGCCCGGACCATCGCGGCCAAGGACTACCGGATCGGCGAAAAAGCGGTCTGACCTGATGAGGGACCAGTCTGAGCGAGATCTATTGCATCCCAGTATCTTTCGGAAAAGATGGAACCCATTCTGCGATGTAGACGGATCGGGTCGTTGATCATTTGGGTACCCGATTCCAGGATTGCTCCAAATTTCGTCGGCTTCAGCTCCTCCAGGAATCGAAAGTCCTCGGGATCAGTGGAAGTCGATGTCTTACCGATGGCGGGACAAGCTTGCCGAAGTGGCTGGGTTCGAGATCGGACGCTCGGCCAACGACGAACCCGGATAGACCGGTAGTGCCTGATTCCCGCAGAACTGCCAAATCCTGCCCGCTCAACGCCACCGCGCCATGAGCCGTCGTCTCCCGCGAGAAATGCCCCGTTCCGAACCGGATAATCCGACAGGAATGGGGCAATTAGGATTCTGAATTATGTTGCGGTAGTGCATGTCTGGTCTGGGTTTGGATCCGCGACCGGTAAGATCGGTCGCCTGTGCGCCACTAGAATCCGACAGAAGGACATCATGCGGACAATCGCGCCCGTGTTCCTCATCCTCGCGGCCACCACCCTCACCATCTGTGCGGCACCCTACGCAGTAGCGGACACCCAGTGCCACGCAGGGTTCTGCGACGCCCCCACCATCGACCTGCTGCCGCCCAGCATCGCACCGCACCCCCGGGTCGACGCGGACATCGTGCCGGACTACGGCTTCCGGGACAGTGGCTCAGGAATTCGGTAGACGCAAAACAACGCCCCAGTCCCACGAACGTGGGGCTGGGGCGTTCATCGACTTACACGCTGTTGATCCGGTCGGCGAGCCGCTGGCAGTAGCCGTCGCGGACGTAGACCACGGTGTGCTGGAACGGGTACCCGGCCGTGTCGGTGGTGGCCGCGGCGTACGGGTCCCACGTGCGGACCAGATGCAGCGGGTCGCCGAAGGAGGCGGGTTACCAGCGATGCCAGCGGATCCGGTCGGCGAGATCGGATGGCCAGCCGCCGATCTCTGCGAGCCCGAACGCCGACACCACATCAGCCAGACCACGCAGCGGGGAGCCGGGCGGGCCGGAGGTGATCACGTCGGCGGGGTTCGCGCACTCGAAATGCGGCTGCGTCGGCGTCACCGCCATCTGCCCGTTGATCCCGAACCCGGACGGGCCGGGGTCGATCGAATCCCCTTCGCGGCGCAGCGGGTTCGCGACGCACGCGGTGAAGGCGATCTCACACTCGGAGTACTGACCAGCGGCCGCTGGCCTCGACTGATCCCATTCGCCTGCAATATCTTTCGGAAACGGCAAGATCAACGGCCGCCTCGCCGTACGCTGGCCCACCGTCCCTGAACAGTTATCGGCACCACTCGGAGGCACCATGCTGTCCCTGCAGGAGATTTCGGACCGCCTGGAAATAGAGGACCTCATGGTCCGCTATTCCCACGCCGTGGACACCCACCAATGGGAGCTGCTGGACGAAATCTTCACCCCCGACGCGCACATCGACTACACCGCCATGGGCGGCCCGGCCGGTGACGTGGAATCCACCAAGAAGTTCCTCGCCACCGTCATGCCGAATTTCTCCGCCTTCCAGCACATGATCAGTAACTCCTCCATCCGCGTGGAGGGCGATAACGCCACCGCCCGCACCATGTGCCACAACCCCATGCTGGTCACCGCCGCCGACGGCACGCGGCAGCTCATGCTGTGCGGGCTCTGGTATCACGACACCTTCGTGCGCGTGGACGGCGAATGGCGCATCAAGCAGCGGGTGGAGGAGAAGAGCTACATGTTCATCGCCCCCGACGCGGTCCCGGGCACCTGAGTCCCGCGGGGGTCACTCCCCCTTCAGCAGCTCGATGAGCGGCGCGAACCGGTCCATGTTGTGCTCGAGCACGGTGATGTAGTTGAACCCGAAGCGTTCCCGGCGTTCGCGCAGGGTCTCGGCCATCTGCGCGGCGGTGCCGACCAGCAGCACGGGCAGGTCCTCGAGCGCGCCGGTGTTGCCGAAGGGCAGGTGCTCGGTGAGGTAGGCGACCGCGGCCTCGCGGTCGGCCGGTGCGGCGATGCCCTGCACGAGCAGGTTGAATTCGACGGCGCCGGCGCGGTTTCCGAGCAGCCCGCGCACGTAGTCCGCCTTCTTCGCGGTCGAGCCGGCGTCCGCGAGCGTGAGCAGCCCGCTGTCGGCCGAGCTCGCGCCGGTGAAGGCGACGACGTCGGCGTACTCGGCGGCCAGCCGCAGCGCCCGCTCACCCCAGCCGGCCACGAGCAGCGGCGGCCCGGAAGGCTGCGCCGGACGCGGCTGAAACTCCGGGTCGGCGTAGAGGCGGCGCAGCGTCGTGACCGTCTCCTCGAGGTGCGCGACGCGGCGGCCCGCCGACGGGAACGGCATTCCGGCCGCCTCGAATTCGGCACGCACGTACCCGGCCCCCAACCCCAGCTCGAACCGCCCTCCGGTGAGCTGATCCAGCCCGGCCACGTCCCGGGCCAGCAGAACCGGGTTGTAGAAGGGCGTATTGAGCACGAAGGTGTTCAGCCGCGGCCGTTCGGTGACATCCGCGGCCAGCATGAGCGCCGGGAACGGCGCGGGCAGTCCGAGATGGTCGGGCACTCCGATGACGTCGTAGCCGAGTCCCTCGGCGCGACGGCACTTCTCGATCCATTCGGGGCGGGATGCGGGGGTCAGCAGGTTCACGCCGAAGCGGAAAGGGAGGACCATGACTTCTTGTCTACCAGTGGAATCCGGAACCGTTCGAAGGCGCGGAACCGGGGCGGCGAAGGCTGCGAAGCCGCCCGGAACGAATTAGCGCACGGACTGCGGCGAATGCGGCCCGCGCGATGCGACCGCGCGCCATCATGGGATATCGCTCGGTCCGGTCGCACCGCGAGGAGTTTGCGCCATGACACAGCTGCCAGTCCGTTCGCACCAGCGTGCGGAGTTGGAGAAGGCATGGGTGCGGTGGACCACGGCCTCCTCGGGTCGCCCGCCCGGCACCGAGGTGGTGCTGCGCAACGAGGTGGCGGAGTCGTGGGCGCGGTCGCTGCGCACGGTGGATCCGACGCGCGCGGTGGCGCCCGGAACCGATCGGGACGAATTGGGTTCGCGCTGGGCCGAATCGCCGTTGCGCACGCCCATCACCGAGATGGCCGGTGAGCTGCGGGCGCTGTCGGAGGATTCGGGCATGGTGGCGGTGGTCACCGACGACACGGGGACCGTGCTCTTCAGCTGTGGCGACCGCTCGGTCCGGCGGCGGGCGGAATCGGTCAATCTCGCGCCCGGCGGCTGCTGGGACGAGCCGTACATGGGCACCAGCGGTGTCGCGCTGTCGCTGCACAGCGGCCGCCCCACCTCGGTCTGGGCCGCCGAGCATCTGGTGGAGGCGCTGCACGGCTGGGTCTGTTACTGTGCGCCCATCCGCGCCGCCGACGGTCGTCAGCTCGGCGTGCTGGATTTGTCGACGTATTGGGATCGCTCACATCCGCTCATCCTCACAACGGTCCGAGCCCTGGTGACAGCCATCGAAGCCCGAGTACATGCCGAACAGTCCCGCCCCGCCGGTGATACCCGGCTGGAGTCGCTGGGGGTGCCGCGCCTCTACAAGCAGGGCAAGCAGATGGCGATGCGGCCCCGGCAGCTGGAGATCCTGACCCTGCTCGCCCTGGAGCCCGAGGGCTTCACGCCGGAACGCTTGCACGAGGCCGTCTATGGCGACCGGTCGGTGTCCTCCAGCACCCTCAAGGCCGACGTCTCCCGCCTGCGCGCCGCCACCGACGGCCGCATCGCCGACCGCCGCTACATGCTCACCGAACCCCTCGCCTGTGACGCGGTCGAGCTGCTCGCCGCCCTCGAAGCGGGCGACCTGACCACCGCCGTCAGCCTGTATCGCGGTCCGCTGCTGCCTGATTCGGACGTTCCGGGCATCGTGCAGTGGCGCGAACACCTCGACGTCTGCCTGCGCACCGCCGTGCTCGCCGACCGCAACCCCGAGCACGCCCTGCGTTTCGGCCAGCGCTGCCCGGACGACATCGAGATCCACGAGCACGCGCTGCACCTGCTCCCGCACGGCGACAGCCGCCGCGCCCTGGCGACCGCACGCCTGCACACCGCCTTGCGCGCGTAATCGATACCGCAGTGCGTGCGCAGGTGCACGCCGTGCCACGAATATGCCGGTCTTGTCCGGAATGTCCATTACCGCAGTCGAATTCGACGGCAGTGACTCAGCAACGTTTCGCCAACCCGGCGCCAACCTCCCGCCAACCTTCGCGGTTCATAGTGGCCCCCGTCACCGCAGATACGGGATCAGGAGCCGCGCCATGATCTACGCAAAACCCGGCACCGACGGGAGCATCGTCAGCTTCAACCGCCGCTATGACAACTTCATCGGCGGCGAGTGGAAAGCGCCGATCGAGGGCAGATACTTCGACAACCCCTCTCCGATCGACGGTGAAACCTTCTGCCAGGTGGCACGTTCGAGTGCCGCGGACATCGATATGGCCCTGGAGGCGGCGCACCGGGCGGCCGACGCGTGGGGTGCCACGTCGGTGACGGATCGTGCCAACATCCTCAACAGGATCGCCGACCGGATCGAGGCGAACCTGGAGCGGCTCGCTGTCGCCGAAACCTGGGAGAACGGCAAGCCCGTCCGCGAAACCCTCGCCGCCGACCTGCCTTTGACGGTCGACCACTTCCGCTACTTCGCCGGCGCGGTGCGCGCGCAGGAGGGCCATCTCTCCCAGATCGACGCCGATACCGTCGCCTATCACTTCCAGGAACCGCTGGGTGTGGTCGGGCAGATCATTCCGTGGAACTTCCCGATCCTGATGGCCGCCTGGAAGCTGGCCCCCGCCCTCGCGGCCGGCAACTGCGTGGTCATCAAGCCCGCCGAGCAGACCCCGGCCTCGCTGCTGCTGGTCATCGAGCTCATCGCCGACCTGTTGCCGCCCGGAGTCGTCAACGTGGTCAACGGTTTCGGCGTCGAGGCGGGTAAGCCGCTGGCCTCCAGCCCGCGCGTGGCCAAGGTCGCCTTCACCGGCGAGACCACCACGGGCCGGCTCATCATGCAGTACGCCAGCGAGAACATCATCCCGGTCACCCTGGAACTCGGCGGCAAGAGCCCCAATATCTTCTTTCCCGATGTCATGGCCGCCGACGACGCCTTCCTGGACAAGGCCGTCGAGGGCTTCGTGATGTTCGCACTCAACCAGGGCGAGGTCTGTACCTGCCCGTCGCGGGCGCTGATCCACTCGTCGATCTACGACGAGTTCATGGCCCGCTGCCTCGAGCGCACCAAGGCCATCAAGGGCGGCAACCCGCTCGACGACACGACCATGATCGGCGCGCAGGCCAGTAACGACCAGTACGAAAAGATCCTCTCCTACATCGATATCGGCCGCAAAGAGGGCGCGACGGTCCTCACCGGCGGCGAGATGCGCAAGGTGGAGGGTTTCCCCAATGGGTACTACATCGAACCGACGATCTTCGAGGGCCGCAATGACATGCGGATCTTCCAGGAGGAAATCTTCGGTCCGGTGGTAGCGGTGGCCCGCTTCGACAACGAGGTCGAAGCGGTAACCATCGCCAATGACACGCTCTACGGCCTCGGCGCGGGCCTGTGGACCCGCGACGGCAGCACCGCCTACCGGGTGGGCCGCGCCGTCAAGGCCGGTCGGGTGTGGACCAACTGCTACCACGCCTATCCCGCGCACGCGGCGTTCGGCGGCTACAAGAAGTCCGGCATCGGCCGGGAAAACCACCGTATGATGCTCGACCACTATCAGCAGACGAAGAACCTGCTCGTGTCCTACTCCCCGAACAAGCTCGGATTCTTCTGAACCGCAAGCAATTCGGTTCATTGCGAACTTGTCGGTAATTCGGAGTCGGACGGGCCGGACGGTCTGCGAGGAGCGTGATGAAAGCAGGTTCCGTATCCCGGGTGACCATCACCGAGGCCGCCGCACACGTGCTGCAGGACCTCATCGATCACCATGGTCCGGTGATGTTCCACCAGTCGGGCGGCTGCTGCGACGGCAGCTCCCCGATGTGTTACCCCCTGGGCGAGTTCCGGGTGGGCGCGGCCGATGTGCTGCTCGGCCGCGTCTTCCCGGATACGGCGTTCTGGATCAGCGCCGACCAGTACGAGTACTGGCGCCACACCCATCTGACCGTCGACGTGGTCCCCGGCCGCGGCGGTGGCTTCTCCCTCGAGGCCCCCGAGGGAGTCCGATTCGTCATCCGGTCACGCCTGTTCACCGATGCCGAGACAGCGGCGTTGGAAGCGGCTCCCGCTCCGCTGCGCGGCAACGAGCTGGCCGGATGAAGGAAGGTGGCGCGGCCGGTTTCTCCGGGTCGGCCGCGCCATCGTAAACCTCGGGAGCCTCCGGACAGCTCCGAACCCGGAAGTCCTTATCGCGGAACGCGACCGGTGCCCAGCCACGCGGTCGTCGACAGCGGGGTGCCCGGCACGTAGTGCTCGCGCAGATAGTCGATCATGACCTTTTCCTGGGCTGCCCAGGTGGCCTTGTCGGTGCGCCGGCGGGTCGCCTGCAGTGGTGCGCTGCCCCGGGTCAGCCGGTCCCACATCTGCTCGGCGCTGTCGTAGCTGAACGATTCCGCGTGCGGCCGCAGCACCACCTCGGTGAAACCGGCCGCGAGCAGCTCCTTCTCGAACAGGTTCGGATTCTCGAGGCTCTCCGGATTCGGCTGGGGCGCGGGGAATCCCGGAATCCCGGCCTGGAACGCCTCGAACAGCAATGTCATCAGCGGCGAGTCCGTGATCGGGGCCCAGCTCGACACCACCGCGATGCCGCCCGGCCGCAGCACCCGGTGCAGCTCGGCGAATCCGCTGGCCCGGTCGGGGAAGAACATGAGCCCGAACATCGAGAACGCGGCGTCGAAAGTGTTACTGGCGTAGCGCAAATCCTGACCGTCGCCGACGCCGGTGAGCACATTGCCGATCCCGGCCTGCATGATGGCGCGCCGTAGCCGACGGATCATGGCCTCGGAGAAGTCGACCGCGACCACCTCCGCGACCCGCGGCGCGGCAAGCAGCGCCAGCACGCCGGGCCCGGTGGCCACATCGATGACCCGGGACCGGCCGCTCAGTTCGGCCGATTCCAATGCGCGAATCGCGAACGGCCGCATCATGTCCGATACGACGTCGTCGTAACTCTCAGCGACCTGGTCCCACGCGCCCGGCGCGGCAAGCGGATTCTCCGGCATTCGACCACCCTTCCGACGGGTACAGTGTACGCAGGCCGGACGGGTGGTCCAGCCGGAGGATCAGCGACCCGGCAGGAATCGGATGCCGCGGGCGATGGACATGAGGAACGGCTGCCACCTGTTCTGCGGGATGAAGGGCGGTGCGTCCAGGTTCAGGAACCGCGTGACCACGATGGACTGGGGTTCGGTGAACTTCAGCAGGCCGTCGGGGCCGTGGCGGCGGCCGACGCCGGAGATGCCCATGCCGCCCATCGGCGCGCCGGTGGTGCCCCAGGCCGGGGCGTAACCCTCGTCGACGTTCACCGTGCCCGCGTGCAATTGCTCCGCGATCTGCTCGCCCTCGGCCTTGCTGCCCGCCCACACGCTGGCATTCAGGCCGTACTCGGTGTCATTGGCGCGGGTGATGGCCTCCTGCACCGAGTCGACCGGGTAGATCGACACCAGCGGGCCGAAGGTCTCGTTGCGGCCGCACTCCATCGCGTCGGTGACGTCGGACAGGACGGTCGGCTCGAAGAACAGCGGGCCCAGGTCCGGGCGGGCATTGCCGCCCGCGAGCACCTTCGCCCCCTTGGACACCGCGTCGGCCACATGCTTGGTGACCGTCTCCAGCTGGGCCTCGGAGATGAGGCTGCCGATATCCTGCGAGAAGTCGTACGTGGCACCGAGTTTCGCCGCCCGCACAGCCGCGACGAACTTCGCGGTGAACTGGTCGGCGACCTCACGCTCGACATAGAGCCGCTCGATGGAGATGCACAGCTGGCCCGCATTGGAGAAGCAGGCGCGGACCGCGGCCTTGGCGGCCTTGTTCAGATCGGCGCCGCGGGTGACGATCATCGGGTTCTTGCCGCCCAGCTCGGCCGAGAAGCCGATGAGTCGGCGCCCGCACTGCTCGGCCAGGGTGCGGCCGGTGGCGGAGGAACCGGTGAACATCAGGTAGTCGCAGTCCTCGACGATGGCCGTGCCGACCACCGTGCCGGGCCCGGGCACCACCGCGAACAGATCGCGCGGCAGCCCGGCGCGCGCGAACAGCTCGGCGTTGACCAGCGAGGAGTACGGGGTCTGGCTGTCGGGCTTGACCACCACGGCATTGCCGGCCAGCAGCGCCGGAATCGAGTCGCCCACCGAGAGCAGCATCGGGTAGTTCCAGGGCGCGATCACCCCGACCACGCCCTTGGGCACCGCGCGTACCGAGGCCCGGTTCAGCACCGGGAACGCGCCGGCCGCACCGTGCGGGGCGAGCAGCTGCGGAGCCACCCGGGAGAAGTAACGGGCCGCGAACATCAGCCCGATGACCTCCTCCTGAGCCGCCCACCGCGCCTTGCCGGTCTCGGCCTGGATGATGTCCATCAGGTAGTCGCGGTTCTCGACCACGAGCGCCCGGTACCGATCCAGCACCTCGGCGCGCTGCTTGGGCGCGCGCGCGGCCCATTCGGCCTGCGCGATACGCGCTTTGGCGATCGCGGCCGTGACATCGGCGGCGGTCCCGACCGGCACCGAGCCCAGGGTCTCGCCGGTGAACACCTCGGTGATCGCTCGGGTCGCATGGTCCTGGGTGGTATCCACGGCCGCGAACGAGCGCAACCGTTCGAACACCGCGGCAGCCGGCACCGGCATCATTGCCTCCTACTTGCGAGTAACTTGCGGATACACACAATCTACTCCGCCACGCCCGCGCCCGGCCGGGACTGCGAGATTCTCGGATCGGGTTCCGGCCGGATGGTCAACTGGGCCGAAATGTCGTGATTACTCCGTTTTTGGCTGCTACCTGCGAAATCTGTAACCGATCATGAACGCGGAACGAAGAAACAGCCAGCAGTACCCGGGCAGGGATCCATCGCCGGTGAGGCAGCACCGGCTACCGGGCCCGATCCCGCGCACGCACGAGGGGTGCGTGCGCGGGATCATGAAAAGCGCTGCGGGAACAGGCTATTCGTTGACCAGTACCGGAATCGACAGCACCGCTGCGGAAATCGGCGCATCGGCCGGGGACGCGGTGATCGCGAACGGGATGCCATCCGGGTTCGGTGCGTGCGCGCCACCGCCGGGTTCCGCGTCGGCGTGCTGGAAGGTCCCCGCACCCACCACGTGACCGGTCGCGTCGTAGAAGGCCGCGTGCACCTCCAGCGCCAGCACATCACTGATATCGGAGGTGATGGCGAGAGTGCCGCGCACCGAAGCACCTTCGAGCCGAATCCCATTCAGCTGGACCCGATCGGTGAAGGGACCCGGGCTCAGCCGCACCTCACCGGGCGAGACCGTCACCGCCGAGACGGGCGCTGAAGCGGGCTTCGGTGCCGCCATCGGGGTGGGTGCGGGTGCCGGGTCGGCGGCGTGCAGAGCGGTCGAACAAGCCGCGCTCGTGGCCGCCATCAGCAGACCCATCATCAGGAGACCCGGTCGCCGTCTCACGGCAGGAGCGCCTGGTGCATCTTGGTGTACAGCGAGGTGTTGTCCTGATTCGCCGCGAACACCTGCGCGCCGGGGCCGTAGGCGTAGATCTGCACGTCCGCGCCGGTGTGGTTGCCGGACAGGTAGGTCAGCCACAGACTCGCCTCGGGAGAGCCGTCCTTCACCTCGGCCGGGTCGTCCGGCGTGCGGAAGGTGGCGGGGGCGAAATTGCGCGGATCCTGGTGTCCCGCACCGTTGACCAACCCGGTCGAGCGTGCCGGGTCCTTCACGTTGTCCTTGCCGTCGCGCGCCGGGACGCTGTTGTTGGCCGGGTTGCCGGTGTCGACATTCGTCGGCGGCGCAACCGCTTCGGCATTGGTGAAGGTGTTCTTCTCGATGATGTTGAACCCGGCGCACTCGTGGTCGGCGGTCACGATCACCATGGTGTGCCCGTCCCGCTTCGCGAAGTCCAGGGCCGCGGCCACCGCGTCGTCGAACGCCTTGACCTCGTCGAGGGTCTGGGCGGCGTCGTTGGCGTGTGAGCGCTTGTCGATGAGCGCGCCCTCCACCTGCAGCAGGAAGCCCTTGCCGTCCTTGCGCTTCGCGAGCAGGTCGATGGCCTTGGTGGTCATCTCGGCCAGCGTCGGCTCCTGCTTCTGCGGGGCCGAATCCGGCAGTGCGGCCCGCGCATTGGTGGCGGTCATGTTCCCACGGTTGAACAGGCCGATCACCTTCTGCCCGGTCACCGTCTTCAGGTCGGCGGCGGTGGCCACCCGCTGACTCTCGGGCGTCTGCACCTTCAGGGCCGGGTCGCCCATGCTGCCCAGTACCTCATACCCGTTGTCCTGCATGGCCTTCTGGTCGTCGGGCTCGAAGCGTGCCAGGCCGCCGCCGAGGATGACATCCGCGGTGTTGTTGCGAGCGATCTGCTCGGCAATGGGGGTGACCAGCGTCTTGTCCGCGGGCTGAGCCTCGTAACTGCCATCGGATTTCTTCGGCAGACAGGATGATTCGCTGAATGCGGGTCCCTGGCAGCCACGCAGCAGGCTGTGGCCGACCATGGCCGCCGGTGTGGCGTCGGTGATCTCGGCGGTGCTGACATTGCCGGTCGCGAATCCGGCGGCCTTGGCCTGCTCCATGAGGGTCGGCACCGACTTGCCGTAGGCGTCCACGCCGATGGCGGCGTTGTAGGTCTTCACGCCCGAGGACCAGGCGGTCGCCGCGGACGCCGAGTCGGTCACCAGGGACGGCTTGGCGCTGCCGGGTTCCACCGCATAGGTCGCGACCGCGCCGACGTAGGGCAGCTGTTCGAGGTTCAGCCGGCCGTTCGCGCCCGCGAAACGTTCCCGGGCGGCGGTGACGTGGGTGCGTCCCATGCCGTCGCCGAGCAGATAGATGATGTTGTGGACTTCGTTGTCGGCCTTGCTGTCCGATCCGCATCCGGCGATGAGTGTCGCCGCCGACACCGTGGCCGTGGCGACCGCGATGGCGACCGGCCATACGCGTTTCCTGTGCTGCACTTCGTCTCCTCCGTCCGCGCGCCCGGATCACCGGGCGCGGCCCGCTGTCCCGGGTGCGGACGAAGCTAGTGCTGAAAGTTTGCCCACTCTGGTCTCACGGGAAGCTCACAGCTGGCTCGAAGGTAAACGAATTCTAAAGAAATCCCCGGGAGATTGAGGACCTAACTGCTTATGGGACTCGTCTCGCCAGTGTCAAATCCCGTCCCGCACAAAAGGACTCGACCCGCCGAGCGCATCACCGCGCAGTTACGTTGCAGCGATGCGCTTTCCGACGCTCGGGGTCCGCACCCGGATCCTGGCCATCGCGCTGGTACCGAGCGTGGCGTTGGCAGCCATCGGCCTCGGCGTCGCCGGCACCCTGATCGACCGCTCACACCAGGCCCGCACCTGGGCCGACGAGATGCAGGCGGGCATCGCGCCCACCCGCGAGCTGATCGAGGCCGTGCAGGCCGAACGGCAGCTGACCCTGTGGCGGGTGGCCGGAATGGATTCCGATGTGCGCCAGCTGACGAAGGCACGCCAGCGGCTCGACAGTGCCGTGCGACTGATCGCCCCGGCCCAGTCGGCGCTGTCGCGGATCGGGCCCGCGTCCATGGGCCAGGCCACCGACGCGCTCGGCGAAATGAGCAAGCAGCTGGCCGGAATTCGCGCCGGCGTCGATGCGGGCACCCTCGGGCTGGCCGACGCCTATGCCTTCTACAACCACATTCCCGAGGCCGTCATGGCGGGCGTGCAGGTCGCGCAGAAGACCGCGCCCGATGCCGCCACCGCTGTCGAGCTCACCCTGGCCGCGGACGTACTGCACTGTCTGGAGGCCATGAGCCGCGCGAACGCGCTGGGCGCGGCCCTCGTGGACGGCAACAACCTCTCCCCCGAGCTGGGCGCCGAATACCTCAGCCTGGTCGGCTATTACCGCACCCGGGTCGACGGCATCGTCAGCGCACCCGACGAGAAGCAGGCGGCCGCGGCCCGGGCGCTGGTCTCGACCGCCGCCTGGCAGCAGCTGGGCGTGGTGGAGCCGGTCCTGGCCCAGCACACCCTGGTGCCGTCGGACGGCTCGGCCAAACGCTCGGCGCTGCAACCGCTCCCGATCTCGGTCGCGGAATGGCAGCACAGCGCCGGGGAGGTCACGCACGGCCTGGCGAACCTCTGGCAGGCGGAGAACGCCGAGGCCCAGCAGCTGGCCGGGGCCGCCGCGGACGACACCACCAGGAAATCGCTGGCGGCCGGGGCGGGCATGGTCGTGGTCGGGGTGGGCGCGATCCTGGTCGCGCTGGCGCTGGCCAATCGGATCATCCGCCGGCTCCGGCGTCTGCGCGACCGCACCTTCGCCCTGGCCGACGAGCAGCTCCCCGAGACGATGAGTCGGCTGGCCGCCGGTGAGCACCTCGATATCGACACCGAAACCCCCGTCCTCGACTTCGGCCACGATGAAATCGGCCAGGTCGCCGAGGCTTTCGGCCACGCCCACGGGACGGCCGTCGCCGCCGCGGTCACCGAGGCGCGTACCCGTGAGGGCGTGAAGTCGGTCTTCCTCAATATCGCGCACCGCAGCCAGGTGGTGGTGCACCGGCAGCTGGAGATCCTCGACGAGGCCGAATCCCAGCAGGAGGATCCGGAGCTGCTGGACATCTACTTCCGGCTCGACCACCTGGCCACCCGGGAACGCCGCAATGCCGAGAACCTGATCATTCTCGCGGGCGGACGTCCCGGCCGCCAGTGGCGCAATCCGGTCCCGCTGCTGGAACTGGTGCGGTCCGCGGTCGGCGAGACCGCCGACTACACCCGGGTCCAGACCGGCCGCCTGCCTGCGGCTTTCATTGCCGGCCGGTCCGTCGCCGACCTCATCCACCTGCTGGCCGAGCTGATCGACAACGCCGCCTCCTTCTCCCCGCCGCAGTCCCGCGTCGAGATCTCCGGCGCCTCGGTGGGCCGCGGGGTCGCGGTCGAGATCAGCGATCAGGGCATGGGCATTCCCGAGTCCGACCTGGCCCGGCTCAACGAGCTGCTGGCCGGGCCACCGGATTTCGCCGTCACCAGCCTGTCCTCGGATTCCCGCCTGGGCCTGTTCGTGGTGTCGCGGCTGGCCGCGAGGCACGGCATCTCGGTGCGCCTGTCCGATTCCGATTACGGCGGCACGCGCGCCATCGTCCTCATCCCATCCGGGTTGATCGAGGGCGAGCTCGGCGCGGCGGAACCGCGGACGGCGGCCATGCCCCCGCAGCGCCGCGCCGAACTCGAGCAGGCGGCGACCGCGTCGCCGGAGTTCCGAGCGGCGGCAGCATCATTCGATGCGTGGCATCCGGGCCCGCCCGAACCGGACTTCCCCGCACCGGATACGCAGGTCACCGCCGATTTCCGGCCCGAGCTGCCGCGGCGCCGCCGCCAGGAGCATCTCGCGCCGGAGCTGGCCGAGCACCCGGCCCCCGAGCACTCCCCCGCCCCGGCCCCGGCGCCGGGCGAACGCAGCGCCGAGCAGGCGCGAGAGCTGTTCTCGGCCATCGAGAACGGCACCCGACAGGGGCGGCAGACCGATCCCGGCGCGCCGCCCGCCACCCGACAGGAAGGCGATGGTGAACACCTCCCCCGCTGGTGATCTCGACTGGCTCCTCGACGATCTCGTCGACAAACTCGCGGGCGTGCGGCATGCGGTGGTGCATTCCACCGACGGCTTGCTGCTCGGCCGGTCTGCCCGGATGAGCCGGGAGGACGCGGAGCACTTCTGTGCCATGTCCTCGACCCTGTTCGGGCTGTCCCGCAGTGCCGGGCACCGATTCGACGCGGGCGGGGTGCGGCAGGCCGTGATCGAACTCGACCGCGCCGTCCTGTTCGTCACCGCGGCGGGTGCCAATGCCTGCCTGGCACTGCAGGCCGCGGCCGACGCGAACCTCGGCATGGTCGCCTACGAGATGAACCTGACCGTGCAGCGGGTCGGATCCTTCCTCTCCGCCGCACCGCGCCAGCGTGCCTGAGAGTCGCGAATTGTGCTGTCCTGCCCCAGCTTCCGATTGCCAACCGGTAGCTGACCGGTGGCATTATGTGCGATGCACACGCATACATGAACGAGAAAGTCAATCTCAGTCCCGCTCAACGGGATCGATGGGGCATATGTGACTTACGCCCCGTTACCTTTGCCCGATGTTCAGAGCGAGGCTCGGGGTCCGGACCCGCGTGCTCGCCATCGCACTCGTCCCGAGCCTGGCGCTGCTCGTGATCGGCGTGGGTGGCGCGGGGTACCTGGTGGTCGAGGGCAAGCACGCGCGGGATTGGGCGGACGCGTTGTCCGCCGCGGGACCGCCGACCGGAGAAGTGATCGCCGCGGTGGAGCAGGAGCGCCAGCTCTCCCTCGCCCAGATGGGTGGCGGCGACGACGCGAGTCCGAAGTCGTTGGCGCAGGCGCGCACCCGTCTCGACACCGCGTTGCAGGGCATGGCCCCGGTCAGCGCCGAAATGGAGAAGCTCGGCCCGAAATCGGTCACCGGGGACGTCGGCGGGCTGCTCACCCTGACCCGCCAGCTGGCAGGTCTGCGCACCCAGATCGACACCAATGCGGTGTCGGTCTCCGATGTCTACTACTTCTACGGCAAGCTGCTCGAGTTCGTCTGGATCGGCACCCGCGTCGTCGCCGACACCGCGCCCAGTTCCGAAGTGGCCCTGGAGGTCGCCAACGGCCTGCAGGTCGTGCAGGCCGCCGAGATGCTCTCCCGCGAGGCCGCGGTCGGCGAGGTCCTGCTCGCCGGCGGCACCCTGCCGCCCGAGCTGGCCATCGAATTCTCCCGCGTGGCAGGCACCTACCGGGTGAACCTCGGCGTGCTGGCCGGCGGCGACGGCACCAACGGTGACGTCGACATGCAGGCCCTGATGAACGATCCGGACTGGACGAAGATCGTCATGATGGAGAACGTGCTGCTCTCGCGGGCACTCGATCCCATGACCGTGCCGCCCGCGAAACCCGGTGCCGCTCCGCAGGTCGCACCGCTGACCTTCACCGCGCAGGAGTGGCGCGACACCGTTGCCCGGCTCAACACCCAGATCCTGCACCTGTGGGAGAAGATGAGCCGCCACAACGAGAAGATGGCCGCCGAGGTGGCCGACAGCAATGCCCGCAACTCCGCGCTCGCCGGCGGCGGCATGCTGGCGGTGTCCGGGCTCGCCTTCCTGGTGTCGCTGGTGCTCGCGAACCGGATCATCCGCCGCCTCAAGGGCCTGCGCAACGAGACGCTGGTGCTGGCCGACGAGCGGCTGCCCGAGATCATGACCAAGCTGCGCACGGGCCAGCCGGTCGATATCGCCGCCGAGGCCGCGGTGCTGGACTTCGGCCACGACGAGATCGGCCAGGTGGCAAAGGCGTTCACCCACGCCCACTCCGCCGCCGTGACCGCCGCCGTCACCGAGGCCCGCACCCGTGAGGGCGTCAAGGCGATGTTCCTCAATATCGCCCACCGCAGCCAGGTCATCGTGCACCGCCAGCTGGAGATCCTCGACGCCGCGGAGTCGTCGCAGGAGGATCCGGCGCTGCTCGACATCTACTTCCGCCTCGACCATCTGGCCACCCGCGAACGCCGCAACGCCGAGAACCTCATCATTCTCGCGGGCGGTCAGCCCGGCCGGCAGTGGCGTAATCCCGTGCAGCTGCTCGAGATCGTGCGCTCGGCCGTCGGCGAGACGCTCGACTACACCCGCGTCAAGATCGCGCGGCTGCCCGACGTGTCCGTCGCGGGCAGCGCGGTCGCCGACCTCGTGCACCTGCTCGCCGAACTCGTCGACAATGCCGCCCACTTCTCGCCGCCGCAGTCGCAGGTCGAGGTGCGCGGCAACGTGGTCGGCAAGGGCGTCGCCATCGAGGTGATCGACCAGGGCATGGGCATGCCCGAGGAGGAGCTGGCGCGGATCAACGAGATCCTGCGCGACGCACCCGATTTCGGTGTCGCCATGCTGCCCGACGACTTCCGCCTCGGCCGCTTCGTGGTCGCCCAGCTGGCGGCCCGCAACGGGATCTCGGTGCGGCTCACCGAATCCGACTACGGCGGCGTCCGGGCCATCGTGCTGGTGCCCAACAGCGTGGTCGTGCAGCCGTCCGGCCGCACCGGCGAGATCCCTGTCGTGCCGCGGCAGCTGGATGCCGTCGAGCCGTCCGCGGCGTCCCGCGCGGTAGCAGCGCTGCCGCAGCTCCCCGCGGCGCCGGCGGTTCCCCCGTCGACGATCTCGAGCTACGAGCTGCCCATCGTCGGCTACGAGGCCTACGCACCCCCGGCCGCACCGGAACCGCCCGCCGCGCCCAGTGCGCCGGTGGCTCCGGCCGCGCCCCAGCGGGAGCCGTTCGGGCCGTCCACCGGCTCGCTGGTGCCGCCGGTCATGTCCTTCGGGGCCGCAACGCCGTTCGACCCGCCGACCAACCCGCGGCCGAACCCGAATCCGCCGGCCGAACCCGTCCCGCCGGTGGAAAACGGTTTCCGGTCTCGCGAATTCGGGCGCTCCCATTACACTGGCTCCGACGCCCGGCCCGCGCTCCCGCGTAGGCGCCGGCAGGCAAGTCTCGCACCGGAATTGGCGCAGGAGCAGTCGGCCCCCGAGTCGGCGGTCCAGGCCACCCGCACGGCCGAGCAGGCCCGAGACCTTTTCTCCGCCATCGAAAACGGAACCAGGCAGGGCCGGCAGGCCGACCCCGGTTCGTTCGGGCCTGAGTCCCAGGCCTTCTTCGAAGGCACACAGTCGGAACGACAGGAAGGCGACGGTGACCACCTCAAACGCTGGTGATCTCAACTGGCTACTCGATGATCTGGTCGACCGGCTCGCAGGCGTCCGTCACGCGGTGGTGCACTCCACCGACGGGCTGCTGCTGGGCCGCTCCTCCGCCATGAGCCGCGAGGACGCGGAGCACTTCGGTGCCATGTCCTCCACCCTCTACGGCCTGGCGCGCAGCGCCGGAGGCAGATTCGACGGCGGCGGCGTCCGCCAGGCGGTCATCGAACTCGAGCGCGCGGTGCTGTTCGTGACCGCCGCCGGCAGCCATGCCTGCCTCGCGCTGCAGGCCACCGAACAGGCCAACCTCGGCATGGTCGCCTACGAGATGAACCTGACCGTGCAGCGCGTAGGCAACTACCTGTCCACCACCCCGCGCCACAATCTGGCCGGACAAGGCAACCCCCGACTGTCATGAGGCCGGGGCCGGGGGAACAGTGGTTCGATGACGCGGCCGGTCCGCTCGTGCGTCCCTACGCACGGACCGGTGGCCGAACCATGGGTGCGGGGCACGATCTGGACATGCTCACGGTGGTGGTGGTGCCCAATGCCGCCCCTCCGCTGCGTCGTGTCGAACCGGAGTACGCGGAAATCGTCCGGTTGTGCCGGCTGCCGCTGTCGGTGGCCGAGGTGTCGGCCGCCCTGCGGCTGCCGCTGGCGGTGACCAAAATCCTGGTGGGGGACCTGATTTCAGACAACATCCTCAACTTCCGGGCCCCGGCCTCCCCCGAGGCCGCGCCCGGTGACCTCAACATTCTGCGAGCGGTACTCGATGGCATTCGAAAACTCTGATACCGCCCAGCCCATGGCCGCCTCGGTGAAGATCCTCATCGCGGGCGGCTTCGGCGTGGGCAAGACAACAATGGTGGGGGCGATCAGTGAGATCACTCCGCTCCGCACCGAGGAACTCATTACCGAATTGTCCGCCGGCGTCGACGATCTGCGCGGCGTCGAGGGCAAGACCACCACCACGGTGGCGCTGGACTTCGGTCGTATCACCATCGACCAGAACCTGGTGCTCTACCTGTTCGGCACGCCCGGCCAGGACCGCTTCTGGTTCCTGTGGGACGAACTGGCCCGCGGGGCGCTGGGCGCGGTCGTGCTGGCCGACACCCGCCGCCTGGAGGGCTCGTTCGCGGCGATCGACTTCTTCGAACGCCGCGGCGTCGCTTTCACGGTGGCCGTCAACTGTTTCGAGGGCGCGCCCCTGTACACCCCGGCCGAGGTTCGCGACGCGCTCGACCTGGACGAGCGAATCCCGGTGCTGCTGTGCGACGCCCGCGACCGCGGCTCGTGCAAGAACGTGCTGATGACGCTGGTCGAGTACCTCATCGACCGGGCTGCCACTGCCGGCGTGCGCTGACAGCCGTCCCGAACGCGAGGCGAGCCCGCCCGGAGAAATCCGGACGGGCTCGCCTCGTCTTCGCTTGTGCGGCAGGTCAGTTGGGCACGACGTCGGCGAAGTCGCCGATCCAGCGGTGCGAGCCGCGCGGACTGTTCGGCTCGCCCGGGCGGGTGACGCCGATGGCCTGCCAGCCGGCCGCCACGGCGGCGTCGACCTCGTCGGGGTGGTCGGACAGGAACAGGATCTGGTCGGCGGGGACGCCGATGGCGCTCGCGATCTTCTCGTAGGAGGAGGCTTCGCGCTTCGGGCCCGCGGTGGACAGGTCGAAGTGGCCGCTGATCAGCGGGGACAGATCGCCGCCCCGGGCGAACGCGAACCAATCCTTCTGATTGCGCACCGAACCCGAGGAGTAGATGTAGAGCTCCAGACCGGTGTCGCGCCAGGCGCGCAGCACCGGCGGCACGTCGGGGAAGAACTCGCCGTGCAGGGACCCGTTGCGGAAGCCCTCGGCGCAGATGATGCCCTGGGCAGCCTTGAGCGGCTCGGACTTCACGTCGGTATCGAGCCACCCGATGAGGATCCGGGCCACCTCGGCGGCGTCGGCGCCGGGGCGGTTCGCCTGGGCGCGGGTGGCCTCGAGGATGGGATCCGCTGCGCCGCCGGTGTTCTCGGCCAGCCAGGCCGGGAGCCGGTCGCGGGTGTAGCCGTAGAGGTCCTCCCGCACCGAACTGGTCGGGCTGGTGGTTCCCTCGATATCGAGCACGACCGCCTTGATCATGCCGGGGCCAGCAGTTCGTCGAGGGTCGGGAAGCCGGACGAGATCTTGTCGCCGGTGAAATCGCCGATCCAGCCGTCCTCTTCCTCGAAGAAGCGCACCGCCACGAACTCCGGCCGGGTGCCCATGTCGAACCAGTGCAGGGTGCCCGCCGGCACCGAGACCAGGTCGCCGGCGGTGCACACGGTGGCCAGCACCTCGTCGCCCAGGTGCAGATAGAAGCAGCCCGCGCCGGCCGCGAAGAAGCGGACCTCGTCCTCGGCGTGGCGATGCTCGTCCAGGAACTTGGTGCGCGCGGCGACCGCCTTGGCGGGCCACTCCGGATCGCTGTCGTCGGGGTGGATGCGCGCCACGTCGATGAACTTGTAGCGGCCGTCGGCATTCAATTCGTCGATGCGGCCCTGGTATTCGGCCAGCAGCTGCTCGGTGGTGGTGGCGGCGCTGAAACCCTCCAGCAGCGGCCAGCGCTCGAAGGTGATGCCGCGCTTGGCCAGCTCGGCGGCGATCACCGCGTCATCGTCGGTGCGCAGCACCACATCACCGGCGTCCTTGTCGGACATGATCTGCAACAGGGTCATAGGAGGTTCCTTTCTCGGAACGCTGTATCCAGTTCATACATGGTCGCCCACCGGGATCTCGCGGTGTCCGGTCAAGGTGGTCAGCTGGCACATGGCCTCGAGGCACTCCGCGCGATCGCGCGCCTGCGCCAGGCTCGAACCCCAGGCGGTGATGCCGTGCCCGGCGATGAACAGCACCGGCGGGGCCTCCGGATGCTCGGTCAGGTACTTCTCGATATCCGCGCCGATCTGCGGGACATCGGCATGGTTCGGGAACACGGGGATGTCGATGACATCCGGGCGGGCCGAACCGAGGCCCTTGATGAGCTCGTAGCCCGCGAAACGCGCTGTGGTGACGCCTGATCCGGCTGTGGTGATCGAGACGGCCGTGGCGTGCGGCGGGTGCACGTGGACCACCGCGTCGGCGCCGCGGGTGCGGTAGACGGCGGTGTGGATGGTGGTCTCCGCCGAGGGCTTGCGGCCGGAAGCGTCGACGGGCTTGGAGTCGACCACGGCGACGGTCACCATGTCGGAGGCGGTGAGCTCGCCCTTCGACAACCCGCTGGCGGTGACGAGGGCCGTATCGCCCTGGCGCACCGAGATATTGCCGGCCGTGCCCGGCATCCAGCCGCTGGCGTACAGGCCGCGCGCGATCTCCGCGATCTCCGCGCCCGCCGCAGACTTCGGGGTGGTGGCCGCCGAGGCGGCAGTCCGCGCGGCCGCCGGGTCCTCGAGCACCCCGAACTCGGTGACCACCGCGGTCACCAACTCGGCCGGGGTGACGTCGAAGGCCGGGTTGAACGTCTTGGTGCCCTCGGGAGCCGTTGCGACGCCGCCGAATCCGGTCACCTCGGCTGCGGCGCGCTGCTCCACCACGATGTCGGAGCCCTTCGCGGTGGAGATGTCCCGCGTCGATTCGGGCGCGACCACGATGAACGGAATGCCGTGGTGCTGCGCCGCGATGGCCAGCATGTAGGTGCCGATCTTGTTGGCGACCGCCCCGTCGGCGGTGATCCGGTCCGCGCCCACGACCACGGCGTCCACCTGCTCGGTGGCCAAGGCCCACGCGGCGGCGGAATCGATGGTGAGCCGGTGCGGGATCCCGGCTTCGGCCATCTCCCACGCGGTCAGGCGCGCGCCCTGCAGCAGCGGGCGGGTCTCGTCCACGATCACCTCGGCGAGCGCGCCCCGCTGATGCAGCACCCGCAGCGCGCCGATGGCGGTCCCCCACGCGGTGGTGGCCAGGCGGCCGGTGTTGCAGTGGGTGAGCAGCCGCAGCGGGCGGTCCGCGCACAGCCGCTGGATCAGATCGGCGGCCGCGGTGGCGGCGGCCAGATTCACCCGCCCATCCTCGGCCAGCATGTCGAGGGCTTCGTCGAGCATGGCCTGCAGTCCCTCGGGAAGCTTGGCCAGCGTGCGCTGCACGCCCCAGGCCAGATTCACCGCGGTCGGCCGGGCGTCCGCGATCCGCGCGGCCTCGGCCTCGACCCGCCCGGCATCGACCACGCCGTCGGTGCCGGCGGCACGGGCCGCGATCACCACACCGAACGCGCCGCACACGCCGATTGCGGGCGCGCCACGCACGGCCAGAGTCTTGATCGCATCGATGACCTCGTCGACCGTCGTGATCCGAAGCTCCCGCACCTCGTGCGGCAGCGCCCGCTGGTCGATGGTGACGAGCGCACCGTCGGCCCACACGATCGAACTCTGATCCATCTAGTTCTGTCCTCTTGACTGGGGGATTGCGGCGACGCCCACGGCCGTGGGCACACTCCACCGTATCGAACTCGGATCCGCGCCTGACCGGCAGGTTTCGGATCAGCGCAATCCGAATGGCCGGTTTTCGTGCGGGATGCCCCGCGAACGGGTAGTGCGTCTCACGGCGACGTCAGCACGCGACCGCGCGCCATACCGCTCTACCGTCGCGGTATCCCAGAACAACGCCATCATCCCGGTTCATCAGGGGTCGGTTGCCGTAGGCCCGTGCTGTCAGTTGCTGGGCTCGACGAACAGGCTGCCAGTGAAAGTCGCGTCGCCGGTGAACTGAATGCGGTACCCATTCGGTTCGGCGGTAGGCAGCTGCAACGTGAACGGCAGCTGGTAGGTGCCATCGGGAACGATCATGCAGTCGGTCCTACCGAGCGTTTGCGCGGCTACCGAACACGGGCGAACGAAGAATCGGCCGGGGCGGCCGCATGCCGCCGTGGGCCTCTCGATTCGGCACGGGATGTCAGTAGCGGTTGTCGAACTCAGGCGAGTGCTCAATGCTCGACAGTCAGACAGATGCGCCCGTTTTTGTTGATCGCTTCGATGAGTTCGGCTGCGTCGCTGCTGATCTCGACATCGCTCGCAGATGACCCAGGCGGTGCCCATTGCAGGGCCGCGGTCAAATGGTGGTTCCCACGACCACGCAGTTGCCGCTGTCGTCCCTCTCTTCCAGCACGCGCAGCGGCGAGACCGCGTCGTGGTCGTCGCCGGGATGCTTGTCGTGCTTCCACCACCCGCCGGTCGGGCATTCCACCCAGTGGATGCGGTTGGTGCAGGCGAGGCATCGAGAGAAGATGGGATGGCTGTCGGCGTCGCGCATTCGGGTGTCTCCTTTCGAATTACCGCCCGGATGTCGGACGGGAACGGTTCCGACAGTTAGTTCGGTACAGAGTGGGGGTCGGTATTGGCGGGCTCGATGATCGCGTCGCCCGAGCCTTGCGCCTGCGCCTCGATCGAGTCGATCGAGTTCTCCAGGTTGGTCACTCCGTAGGTGTCGCCGCCGCGCAGCTTGATGTATAGGTCTTACACCTTGTCGCCGACCTCGGCCAGCGGCTTCCACGCCGAAAACCGTTGCAACGGCATGCTGATGAGCAGGTCGACCGCCGCAGTCAAGATGGCAACACCACGGATAAGCGTCCGAGGCGCTGCTTCAATGCAAGTGAAGGAACCCCGGACTTCCGCACCGGAAGTGACTCGACTGTAACCGCTCGGACTGCGGGGGGCCAAACCATTTGGGGCCGTGTCGATTCCCGGTCTTACCGTGAAAATGCCATTCGGATGGGATCCTTATCCGATCGAACTCCGACTACCCGGACGTATCAGGCCGTGTTGATCAGAGAGGCCCGCAGTGCCCGCTGCCAGCATTATCTTCCTGGCATGACACCACTCGAGCCGCCCATGATCGCCACGCCGCAGCAGATAGGGATGATCCTCGACGTCGCCGCCGTCGGCATCCACGACCCCGCCGGCGCTGACACCCTCTACCTTCGGGCAACCAACGGCGCGCGGTACCAGCTACCCGAGCAGCTGCGACACTGGGCGACCACCGTCATCGGCGGGAACCTGCGCGCTGTTGCGGCCGGGCACCCGTCGGCGTTCCCCTGCCGGATCGAGTTCGGAATCCTCGACGGCCACATGTACGCCGAAATGCTGTAGCCGGGGGTGTAGCAGCGGAGAAGTGGCTCTCATGGTCGGCCGCCGTACATTCGATGGCGGGGCGTACCGGCGGCGACCATCTAATTGGAGAGACACATCAACGGATGTCCATATCCGCACGGTCGACCTATCGGCTTGGAAGCGCATACGCCAAACGGGCTGGGGCCGAGCCTTTTTCGGCCATCTCGCGTTGCTACCGCCGGAAACGACGAAAGCCGGTCCAGGAATGGGGGAATCCGGACCGGTTTTCGTCGTACCAGCGCGTTGCGGAACGCAGCATCGATGACGGCGCAGGCGCGGAGTGGTTCAGCACGCCGTTCCGGCTCGGGACATTCCTGTACCCGCGTCCTGACGGATCCGATGACGTGCCTTCTTGGCGGCCTTCCTGTGGGTGAGCTTGCAGTACAGGACCGGCAAGTTCGAAGACTCGACCTCGAACCGGTCACCGCACCATTGGCATTCGCGCGTGTGCTGGGCGCTCACGAGTTGGGTCCTCTCGTCGTTGCAGCCCGGTACGGTTGGTTGCTGATGGATTGCTGTACCCGAAAATCTGCCCGCGTGTCGGTAGCGCGACACGCCGGCTGGTGACCAGGTCGGCAGTGGGTGGACTGCGTCCGAGACGGCCCAGGAGCGCTGGGCTGATACATGGCGCCCGCTCACCGCGGCGGTCTGAACCGGGCGCTCCGACTCCGATAAGCCCGGGCAGTCGCGGGCAGTGCGCGCCAGGACCGGCTCCGAGTTTCGGGTCGAAATCGCGGGCAAACCGGTGTGATCCGGGGCAAAACCGGGCAGTACCGATTTCACCGAACTTGCTGGCCAGCGTGTGAATTCTGCCCGGTCGCCAGGAGTTTCCCGGAATGCGTGGGATACCATCGCGGTATGGCGAGACCGCGTCGTACCCGCAAGATCACCGTGACGATGCCGGAGGAGATCGCTGCGACCCTCGACGATTGGCGCAGCACCGGCCGCATCGCCTCGATTTCCGCGTTCGTCGCCGAATCCGTGAAGGCCCGGGTCGATCGGGCCGAATCGCTGGCCCGCCTGGAGAACGCGCTCGGCGGCCGCCCGCCGCTGGATCTGATCAATCGCGCCCGTGCCGTTCAGGGGTTGCCGCCCTTATCGGATAAGGAGGATCCCGGCGATCACGCCGGCGCGGCATGACCCCCGCCGCCCCGACGCTGGGCGGCGTCGTGTTCGACACCGCAGCGCTGACCGCCTGGGCGCATCGCGTGGCATACGTGCAATCGGTGGTATGGGCGACCGCGGACGCGGGCCACACCATCATCGTCCCGGCCACCGCTCTCGCCGCGGCCCGCGCGCTGATTCCGCCCGGCCGCCTGGACATCCTCTCGGTGCTGCTGGATCTGCCGAACACCGTCATCCAGCCCCTCGACCGCCCGGCCAGTGATCATCTGGGCGACACCCTCGCCGACCGCCCCGACGCCGACGCACTCATTCCGGCCGGGCATGCGACTCTCGAAGCGGTGAGCCGGGATTGGCCGTGCCTGACCGACCGCCCCGATACGCTGCGCAAGCTGGACCCGCGTGTCCAGACGGACAAGTTGCCCTGAGCGGTCGAAACCGGCTGCGGCCCAAGGGCTATCGATCAGGCGCGTCCCAGCGCGAGGGTGACGTTGTGGCCGCCGAACCCGAAGGAGTTGCTCAGCGCGTACCGGAGCTCCTGATGGCGCGGCTTGTCGGCCACCACATCCAGCTCGGTATCCGGGTCCGGGGTCTCGAAATTCAGTGTGGGCGGGGCGATCTGCTCGTCGAGTGTGCGCAGGGTGAGCATGGCCTCGAGGGCGCCGACCGCGCCGATGGAGTGGCCGAGGGCCGATTTGGGTGCGTACACCGAGGCATGTGGCGCGACCGTCATGATCGCCTTCGCCTCGGAGGCATCGCCGATCTGAGTGCCGGTGGCGTGGGCATTGACGTGGTCGATGTCCGCGCCGCTCAGACCGGCCGTGGCGAGGGCCTTGCACATGGCGCGGGCGGCGCCGTCACCGTCGGGCGCGGTGCCGGTGATGTGGTAGCCGTCGGAGGTGATGCCCGCGCCGAGGACCCGGCCGAGCATCCGCGCACCCCGCGCCCGCGCATGCGCCTCCGACTCCAGCACCAGCAGCGCGCCGGCCTCGCCGAACACGAACCCGTCCCGGTCCCTGTCGAAAGGCCGTGAGGCACGCTCGGGTTCGTCATTGCGGGTGCTCATGGCCCGCATCATGGCGAAACTGGCAATCGGCACCGCGTCGATGTGCCCCTCGACGCCGCCCGCCACCACCACGTCGGCCTCACCGGTGGCGATCAGCCGCCAGCCGTGCGCGATGGCCTCCGCGCCCGAGGCGCACGCCGAAACCGGCGCGTACACACCGCCTTTCGCGCCGATCTCCAGTCCTACGGTGGCCGCCGAACCGTTGGGCATGACCATGGGCACCGTCATGGGCGGCACCTTCCGGTAGCCCCCGGCCTTCATCAGGTCCACGGCATTGACCAGTGCCTCGCCCCCGCCGAGCCCGGTGCCCACGGCGACCGCCAGCCGTTCCGCCTCGACCGCGGGTGTCCCCGCCTCCTGCCAGACCTGCCGGCTCAGTACCAGTGCCAGCTGCTGCACGAACGACATCCGCCGCGCTCGATCCGGGTCAACTGCTCCCCCGGCTGCGCGACCAGTCGCCCGCCGATGCGCACCGGCAGGTCGTTGTCGGTGACGAAATCGTCTGTGAGCGTGCCGATCCCGCTGTCCCCCGCCAGCAGTCGCGACCAGGTGGCGTCGAGATCGGCCCCCAGGCAGGTGGTTGCCGCCATTGCCGTCACCACGACGTCCCGGCAAGTTTCTGTACCAGTCGTTACACTCATGCTGACATGGATACCTGTACCACCCGCTACAGTCAACCCGTGCCCCGTCCACTCGACCATGCCCGCCGCGCTCAGCTCCTCGAAGGCGTCATCGCCTACATCGCCGAGTTCGGCCTCGCCGAACTCTCCCTGCGCCCGCTGGCGGAATACCTGGGCACCAGCTCCCGCATGCTGATCCACTACTTCGGGACGAAAGAGGCAATGCTGGTCGCCGCCTTGGAAACCCAGCGCCCCGATATCGCCGCGCTGTTCTCGGGCATCGACTCCGCGGAGGTCCTCCGCGAGCGACTCTCGGCGTCCTTCGCGATCAACACCGCGGGTCAGTTCGCGAACAGCCTTCCGGTACTGCTCCAGGTTCTCGGAGCGGCCACTGTTCCCAACAGCCCGTTCAAGGCCTACGCGACCGACGCCATCCTGGTGCTCATTACCGCAATGACCCAGTCCCTCAGCCGAATCGACCCCACCATCCCCGACCCCGAGGCCTCCGCCACCCTGCTCATCTCGGGAATGCGCGGCCTGATCCAGGACTGGTGGGTCACCGGCGACACCACTCGGGTCCACCGCGCCGTGAACCTCCTCATAGCCCAAGCCATCCCCACGTCCGCGTGAACGGCGAACATGCCTTGGCGCAGCCACCGGAAGGGTGCTGCGCCAAGGCATGCCGGCGGATCAGGCGGGAGTGAGGGCGGGGCGATTGCGCAGGATTGCGCCGGCGGCCAGCACCGACAGTGCCAGCAGGGTCAGTGCGAAGGTCGTCGCGCCGGTCGAGAGGCCGACGACGTCGCTCAGGTACCCGGCGCTGACGGGCAGTAGACCGGCGGGGATGTAGCCGCCGATATTGAACGCCGCATTGGCTTCTGCCAATCGAGCGGCCGGGACGGCGTGGTTGAGCAGGGAGAGCCCACCCAACTGGCCCAAGCCCTGGCCTGCCCCGGCGAGCAGCGACGAACAGATCAGGGAGGTCGGCGACTGGGTGTGGACGGCGATCACGAGGGTGAGCATGGCCAGAGCGGTCGCGGCGGCGGAGATCGCCATCGTCGCCGGGCGCGGCAGGGACCGGGCGGCGAACTGGACGGCGGTGGCGGTGAAGAACATCGCGAAGGCCATGGCGCCGGCGACGATTCGGCTCGTCGTGCCGAGCAGGCCGGACAGCAGGGCCGGGCCCAGAGACAGCACGAAGGAGGTGGCCGTGATTCCGGGCGCGAACACCGCGATGCCGAGGAACAGCTGGCGTCGGTTCACGTGGGGCACGCGGGGCACCCGGATCCATGAACCCGCACCCCGGTGCGCCGGACGGCCGACGGGCATCCGCAGCACCGTCACGAAAGCGGTTGCCAGCAGCGCGATCTCGACCAGGAAGACGGTGACGGTCGGGGCCGGGACGGTCTCGGACAGGACGCCGGACAGCAGCGGGCCGACGCCCGCGCCCAGCACCATCGCCGTCGAGGCGAAGAGCGCGCCCAGATGCTTGCGCTCCGGTCCGGCGACATCGGTCACGGCGGCCATGCCCGCCGACACCGCAGCGCCCACCGCGATACCGGTCAGCAGGCGAGCGATCATCAGCGCGATCACACTCGGCGCGGTGGCGAAGATCAGACACGCGGCCGCCGCGAGGATCAGCGCCGGGATCAGCACGGCCTTGCGGCCGAGCCGGTCCGAGGCGACGCCGGACACCAGCAACGATCCGAGCAAGCCGACGATGTAGAACGCGAAGACCACGGTCATCGTGCCCTTGGAGAACCCGAAGTCGCGCTGCCACAGCACATACAACGGCGTCGCCGCGTTCGAGAGCACGAAGACCGCGGTCACCGGCCACGCCGCGAGCCAGATCCACCACGCCGGGGCGACGCGAGACGCGATTCCGAGATCGATCGGCTCCGCGGTCCGTGCCGGACGAGATTGTGTCGCAACCACTTCCATTACCTCCACTCGTAGTTCGAATCGAATCGAACTAGTACGAACGGAGTCGAACATAGCATGCTGTACGATGAAAGTCGTACAAGCGCCGACAGTGAGGAGTTCAACGATGCCGGCCAAGCAGCGCCCCGCGCCGAAGTTCACGCTCCCCGCGGAACCGGCCGTCGTGCCGGATCCGTTGCCGGAACCCGGACTCGACGAACTGCGACTCGAGACCGTCATGGGCGCGCTCAGCGACCCGCTGCGGCTGCACATCGTCCAGAAGCTGCTGCTCGAATCCGAGGCCTACGACCACTCCTGCGGCTGGTTCGGCATCGACCGCCCGAAATCGTCGCTGACACACCACTTCAAGGCGCTGCGCGAAGCCGGTATCACCCGCCAGCGCCAGTACGGCCTCGAACGCCGCAGTCAGGTCCGCATCGACGACCTCGAAGCCCGCTTCCCCGGCCTGCTCGACCTCGTCGCCGCCTGGGAGCCCGCGGACTGACGCCCGCCGGATGTGATGGTCCCGTCGGCTTGGCGTCACGAACGCTGGTGAGCGCGATCGCAATACTGGTGGCGAGCCCCAGATTTTGGGGGCCGCTAGTCTTGCTAACGGAATGAGGGGATCATCCGACCAAATGGCCATGAGTCCGAACAGGCTGGATATTCAACAACTCTCGGCGCGCGCTCGTTCGCGGCCGGATGTTCGACCAACCCCCACAAGACGCCGATCGATCTTGGCGGCGAAGGACTCCGAGATGGCGAGAAGAGCTAGCGGGACCCTTTTCGCAATCGTGGCCTGTGGTGCAGCCGTACTCCTCGCGGGATGCGGCACCACCACCTCCGTGGACAGCTCGCCGACTCCGAGCAGGTCTATGTCGGCGACCAACGGCGCTGCCACCACCGCGCCTCGCACCGAAGCCGGATCGGCTCGACCGCAACCCGGCCCGGTCGACGACGATGCCACGACGCCCGCGGCCACAGCACCACCCGGCACGCCCGCGCCTGTCACCGCCGCGCCTGGAAGTCCTCCCGTTACTACGGCTTCCACGGCCGGTGTCGTCTGGGATGCGTGCTCGATATCGGAAACCGCCCTCACTGCGGCCGGCTTGAATACGGCATCCAAGACTCGTATGCCCACTTCGGCCCCGACCTGGCAGGCATGCAGGTGGCAATCCGCCGACCAGACTTTCGAGTTGGTTCTCACCGCCACCGACGAAACAGTGGAGGATCAGCTCACGCCCGGGCACTACCAGGATGTGCGCAGGACCACGTACTACGGCCGAGATGTGATCGTGTACCGATCGGTGCAGGACACCAACAAGCTGGGGTGCTATGTCGCAACGTCGGCCTCTTTCGGCAGCGTCGTGTTCACGGTTCGCAATGTGCGCGTCCAGACCGGCGAGGGCGAACCCTGCGCCGAAGCCAACCGCCTCGGCGCAGCCCTGACCAGGTCATTGCCCTGATCGTGCCGTGGCATTACTTGATTCACCGATCGAAGAACGAAAGGAACACAATGCTTCGAAAGACGATGCTGGCCCTCACGGCAGGGATCGTGATCGCCGCCCCGACGACGGCGATCGCCGAGGCCGCACCGCCGGCCCCGACCGTTGTCGGCGCACACGATGTCGCTCTCAGCACGGGATCGGGAGCGGCGGACGCGGTGATCAACGGACTGATCGCAGCGATCTTCGGTCCCAATGATCCGTCTCAGTGCAAATTCCCGTACTGCTTCTGAGCCATACGCGGCGGCCGGCGAACCCGCGACATCAACGCCCCGAATCCAACTGCTCGGGTGGAGCGGGAGTCGAGCCGCCGCTCTCGAGGAGAGGCCGATCTGACTGCTCGATTCGGCCCGTGAGACTGGTGGAGTCGCGTATTCGACTGTCTCCGATTGTGGTGCATGGCAAGGGCTTCAGGAGATCCGGTTGAGGCCGGCGGACCGTTCGCCCCTGAAGTGGTTGATTCGCAAGGACACTCATCCGGAGGCTCTCGCTGCCACGGCGCGATCTGCAGAATCCGTCTCGGTGGTGGCCCGCCGCGCCGGTGCGCGCCGGCACGCGACTGGTCGCAGACGGCGGGCCGCTACTCGCCCTCACAACCCGTTCTTGAGGCAGGTGAACTGCATGACGTCGAGGTGGCCGTGACGGAAGTAGTCGGCGAACCCGGTCATATGGCTGATGTAGGCGTTGTAGGTGTCCCGCCCGGCGAGTTCGATCGCCCGGTCGCGGTGCTCGTGCAGCGCGGTGGCCCAGTTCTGCAGTGTGGTGGTGTAGTGCGGTCCCAGTTTCCCGATTCCGGTGATGGTGAATCCGGCATCTTCCGCGTACTCGGTGACCCCCTTGGGGTCGCGGCCGGTCGGTGGCGGAACTCGGTCGAAGGGCAGGATCGTCCCGGGCGTGAACACGGAATCGGTACTCGCGAAACGCGTCTGGTGGGCATCGGAGGGGTCGCGGCCCGGTGCGACGACGGTCTGCACCAACAGCACCCCGTTATCGGGCAGGATCCGGTAGGCGAAATCGAAGAAATCGGCGTAGCGCTGCGGGTGGAGGTGTTCCAGCGTCCCGATACACACGATGCGGTCCACGCGGCGGTCGAATTCCTCCCAATCCTGCCGCCGGACCCCGCCGTAGGGGCGGCCGCGGATCAGCCGGTCGACGAGCCGGTCCCGCACATACCGGTACTGGTGGCGGTTGCCGGTCAACCCGATCGCGTTCACCCCGTGGGCGTCCATGGCGCGCAACATGGTCGAACCCCAGCCGCAACCGACATCCAACAAGGTCATCCCCGCCTGCAGATCGCACTTGGCCAACGCGAGGTCGATCTTCGCCGACTGGGCTCGTTCCAGGGTGTCGTCCGGGCGGGTCCACAGCGCGCAGCTGTAGGTGCGGGTCGGGTCGAGGAACAGGGCGAAGAATTCATCCGGGAGTTCGTCGCGAGATCGGACCTCACCAAGCACGGGTACATCAACAGTCATGACGGCGGATCCTTCGTGCAATCGAGCACTGCCGTGGACGGCAGCCGAGGTAGCCCGCTCCCCTCGTCACCTCCATCTGGGAGGTCGAGCGCCCTGCCGAGCCTAGGCGACCTCACACACCGGACTGAAGACTTGTGAGCAGGAGTTCACCCGCAGGTAACCTACGCCGGGGAGCTACGCGGGTCCGGCCGGCAGTCGCCAAGCGAGATGTCGAACTGGCCCAGCAGATCGCGGCCGCAGCATGGCGACTGAACTCACCGCCGATCCCTCGGCCGTGCTGGCACTCGAGGTCGGTGTCCTGCTCGACTGGGACCTCAGCAGCAACGACCAGGACCTGGTTGTGGACTTCTGGCGCACGATCCTCGGCTACCGACAGGTCAGCCGCTGGAACGCTGCAGACGAGGCCGCGATCGACCTGATCGACCCGAAACGGCGAGGGGTCCCGATCGGCTTCGAATACGTCGGCGACAATCTCCGCAATCTGGACGGAACCAGCCCGGGCGACCAGTCCTTGCACCTCCACGTACAGATGCCCAGGGAAGTAGCCGACACACGCCTCGAAGCAGTAGAAGAACTGGGCGGTTATATGGGCATGGGTTTCCCGGCCATCCCTGTCGCGGACCCCGTCAGCATCCGCCTCTTCATCGCCCCTGGCTCCGGCGACTCCTGATACCTGCGGTAAATCTGCCTGCACGGCAGGTGATCGTTCGGGAACTCACGACGTCGAAGTCCCCAGGGAATAGCGCAAGGATCGAATAGCTACCCGGCCAGCCGCACAGTGTCGTAAGCGATTGCACGAGTTCCCTTCTGCCGCAACGAATTCTGTTACTCTTCGCATCAGCCGGACACTGACGATCGCGGAGGGAACACGTGGGAAACAGCGACGAGTGGGACAGTCTGGTCGAACACATTTCTGAGAACAGTTACGGCGTGGATGTGGAGCCCGACAAGATCAGCGTCAAGGTTATTGACGCCGAAGAGGATTGGGCCGCCCCGGATGTCGTGATCAGGCGGGCAGGCGAGGAATGGATCCAGATCGACAGACCGTTCGCCAAGGCCGACAAGGTAGATCTTCCGGCCGTACTCAGCAAGGTCGGCAGCACGGGAACTATCGGCGGGCTCGTCGTAACGGGTGAGGACATCGTGCTGCGACACGCCCTCCTGCTCACCGAGGCCCTCGAGCGCGACGACGACTTCGAGAACGCCTGGAAGTATGAAGAACCACTGAACCTGATCGTCGATGCGGCCAGGCGACTAGGGCGGCAGCTCGCAGGACACGACGACGACTTCTAACCGGCACCCCTGAAGCCGCTGAAATGCCTTGCGGCAAAACACCACCGGGCAAATCGGGCGTCCTCGTCGCGCCTCGTCGCGCCTCAGCCGCGGAGGGCGTGGGTGGCGCTACGGTTCCGCCATGATGCTGCTGCAGCCACCCACGATCGCGTCAGCGCAGGAGAAGGGGATGATCCTCGATGTGGCCGCTCTCGGCCGCCACGATCCCCTCGGTGCCGATATCCCGTACGTGCGCGCCACCGACGGCTGGATGTTTCAACTGCCCGAAGAGTTGCGAGAGTGGGCGAGGTTTGTCATCGGAGGCAATCTGCACAACCTCCAGGCCGGATACCCGTCGGAGTTCCCGTGTCGGATCGAATTCGGGGTGCGCGACGGCCGCATGTACGCCGAGATGCTGTAGCGCGCAACTCAGCGTGTCCAGCTCGCCACGGCGGGCGCCGGCGAGGATGGCCGCTACCGCCTGGTCGAGGGCGGCCAGTTCCTTGCGCAGTTCATCACGCCGAGCGGCCAGCGGAGTGTCGGTGTTCGAGATCCTCACCCATCGAGTTCGATGGGTGAGGGGCTGGTTTCGGGTCGATCAGGGATGGCCGTTCCCCGTCTGCCCCTGGCACGTGACGCTGCCGTTGGGGTAGCAGGTCGCGCTGTACAGCGCACTCGATCCGGCCTGGCTGCCGGTTGGCGAAGTGCCGTATTCCTTCGACGCACTGCCGGTTGCTGACGAGCCGTTGTCGATCGATGCGCTCCCGGTGGCGGTGTTGTCCGCGACCGGCGTGAGGGGTATCTCGGCCGAGGCTGGGCCCGCGACGCCGACGAGACCTATCGCGAGCATGAGGGCCGCGAATCCTGTTCGGACCGTGAGGTTTTGCGTGTTCACGAACCTGACGTTATGTGAAATTTATTCGTTTAAGACTGGATTCGAATCCCCTGATTTCTGGGGCACAGATTCCTCGGGGGGTCGGTATTCGATGGGCGGTACCGGGACCCCGGCTCGCTGCGCCCTCCCCGCCGGCGACCTTCAGCTTGCCCGAACGCTTCTCCTCGAACACGCGGGCACAGATCGGATCAAGGGCATCATGCTGGCGCGCGGTCTCCTGCGCCTTGGTGCTGACCCGGACCAAGCCGATGTGTGACTCGCGCCGATAGATGGCGGTCTCTCGCGTTGTCAGGTGGCGCCGATGACGAGGGTGCTGCGGGCGGTTTCGACGACGCCATGGGAACGATTTCTGGGTTACGCGCGTGCCCGATGCGCAGACGCGGGACGGCCGAACCCGGACGTTCACCGATGCGGGAGGGTAACGGTATGGGTGGCAGGTGGCGGGTCGTGCCGGGAGGCACACGGAATCCGCACATTTCTCACGCGGATTCTGCACATCGTCCGGATAGGTTTCCAGGATGCGGTCTGAAAAGCGCAGTTCGGTTCTGGGGCTGGGAGTGGCCGCCGCGCTGGTCGTGGTTTCGATTGTCGTGACACTGCACGCCGAGTTCTTCTCGTACTGGATCTGGGTGCTGTACCTGCCGTTGTTCGCCTTCGGTTATCTGATCCTGGCCATCGTGTTCGTGGTGTTGCTGCGGCGTGTTGCTCGCAGTGGTTCCCAGGGGCTGGCGGTGGCCACCGCGGCACTGGCGGTCGTGGGTGTCAGCGGGTCGTTGTTCCTGTTCGTCGATACCAAGGCCAGCGGGTGGGCGCGGTTCTGGCTCGAGTATTCTGCGTTCGCCGCGGCGGCCACGGTGGAGGTGCCCAAGCACGGCGAAGGTGATCTCTACGGTGTCGAGCTACCGAGTCATTTGTGCGTCGTGGCGCCGAACTGCCGGATCGCGAACCTCGGTTACAGCAATGGAGCACCGGTCCGGTACGCCGCCGACTACGTCGACGTCTTCGAGGACACCTACGGTTACGGGCACTTCGTCGGCACGCCGGAGCCGAGGCCGTACAACGGATTCGGAATTCCCTTGTGCCCCACCATGGAGTTGGCGGGCGGATGGTGGTGGCTCGAACGTTGCGACGGCCCGGAGTACGAGCGAGCCCGGTGAACTCGACGATCAGCCTGCTAGTCAGGAACTGAGGTCTGATCGGGAAGCTTCTGCCACATGCTATTCGGCACTACATGACGTTCGCCTGATCTGGAAAAGCGAGCGCGACGGCATGGGCAGGTGGTAAGGAACACCGTCGCTTCGTCGAGTTCGCCGACACCGTCAAACGCGACCGCACCATCGGAATCTGCTACGGCGCAGCAGGAATCGGGAAGACCCCGTCTGCGTCCCGCTACGCGCGATGGGGCAAAGCTGAGCCCTTGCTTACTGCCTGGGTCCCCGTGCTGGTCGGTCTGGGCGCTGCTGCCCTGATCATCGCTGGGGCTGGTGTCCTGGCCCCGGCGGCATTCGCGACGGATCTGGCCGAGGGAGTTTCGTGCAGTGATCGCAGCTGCCGCAATGACACCGACGCAAACTATCTGCGATCGCGGGCTGCCGCTCGACCTCGTCGCCGCCTGGGAGCTTGCGGAGTGATGCCCGCTAGGCTGCGCCCATGCAGGCGGAGCGGGAGCAGCGGCTGATCGACACGGTGGCCTGGGTGCGGATCGAGGACGGTCGCATCCTGTGCGCGCGGCCGCGCGGAAAGGACGTCTTCTATATTCCCGGCGGCAAACGCGAGGGCGCCGAAACCGATCTGCAAACCCTCGTCCGCGAGATCCGCGAGGAGCTCACGGTCGAACTCGCGCCGGACACCGTCGCTCACGTCGGCACCTACGAGGCCCTGATCCCCGACGCCGTCGTGCGCATGGCCTGCTACACCGCCGAGTACTCCGGCGCCCTCACGGCCAGTAGTGAGATCGACGAGATCGCCTGGTTCACCTACGCCGATCGACCGCACGTCCCGCCCGTGGACCAGCTCCTTTTCGACGATCTGCACGCCGAGGGCCTGCTCGCGCACGGCTGACCGTCCCGGCAACTAGAACATGTTGTTGACAGTGACCTACGGGTAGGCATCGAGAGACTGGTCCGAATGTAGAACATGTTCTAGTGTGGTGGGCACAACATTTCCAGTGCCGGAAAGTTCAGAGGAGCCCACCACACCATGCGTACCGAGATCTGTGATCGCCTCGGCATCGACGTACCCATCTTCGCCTTCACCCACTGCCGGGACGTGGCCGCCGCGGTCAGCAATGCGGGTGGTCTGGGTGTGCTCGGCGCGGTCGGGTTCACCGCCGAACAGCTCGAGGTCGAGCTGCAGTGGCTCGACGAGCACGTGCAGGGCGTCTACGGCGTGGACCTGGTCATCCCCTCCAAGTACGAGGGCAAGGGCGTCGAGGGCCTGAGCCCCGAGGAGCTGGAAGCCCAACTGGCCAAGCTGGTTCCGCAGGAGCACCGCGACTTCGCCGAGAAGATCCTCAACGACCACGGCGTGCCGCACCTGCCGCCGGAGGAGCACCACAACCAGCTGCTGGGCTGGACCGCCACCACGGTCGCCCCGCAGATCGAGGTGATCCTGAAGCACCCCAAGGCCAAGCTGGTCGCCAACGCGCTGGGCACCCCGCCCGACGATGTGATCAAGCAGATCCAGGACTCCGGCCGCCTCATCGGCGCGCTGTGCGGTTCGGTCAAGCACGCGCTCAACCACAAGAACGCCGGGCTGGATTTCGTGGTCATGCAGGGCACCGAGGGCGGCGGCCACTGCGGTGAGATCGCCTCCATGGTGCTGTGGCCGCAGGTCATCGACGCCATCGGCGACATGCCGGCGCTCGCGGCCGGTGGTATCGGCAATGGCCGCCAGGTCGCGGCCGCCCTCGCCATGGGCGCGGCGGGCGCGTGGACCGGCTCGCTGTGGCTGACCGTGGAGGAGGCCAATGTGCCACCCGCCCAGATGCAGACCTACATCGACGCCACCAGCTCCGATACCGTGCGCTCGCGCTCGTGGACCGGCAAGCCCTGCCGCATGCTCAAGAACGACTGGACCGAGGCCTGGGAGCAGCCGGAAAACCCGAAGCCGCTGGGCATGCCGCTGCAGATGATGGTCGCCCTCGACGGCGTCAAGCGCGGCCACCGGTACCCGGAGCAGGCCAAGGATGTGAACTTCAACCCGGTCGGCCAGGTCGTCGGCATGATGAACAAGATGGAGCGCTCCGCCGACGTGGTGCAGCGGCTCATCACCGAGTACCTGGAGTCCTGCGAGCGGCTGAACAAGCTCAACAACGCCTGATTCTCAGGACATCGACACCGCCTGATGCTCAGGCGATTCGGCGCGTCGGGTAGGGGCTGCCCGGCGCGCCGACGCATCTCCGGCGGGCGCGGCACCAGGTCGCGGGCTGCCGGGGCGAACCATCGGCCGGCGCTAGGGTTGTCCCCATGGGGAAGGTCGAGCGGGTGCTGCGGGCCGCGTACTACGCGCTGCTCTCGGTGCCGGTTGCCTTCGCGCCCACAGGGGTTCGGGCCCGGGTGATGCGGCGAGTGTTCCGGGCGCCGTTCGAGCTGCGGGAACCGGGACCGTGGCGGACCGCCGGGCACACGGTGCTGGCGGTCGCGGTTGGACTGGTCGCCTGGTTCGCCGTGTTCCTGATGGTACTGGCCGCGGTGCGCGGCATCTTCTATCCCCTGGTGGCGGCGCACGATTTCGAACATTCCTGGGGCGGGCCGACATTGGCCGGCGCGTGGGCGGTGCATTTCGCCGGGGGCGCGCTGCCGCTCCCCCTGTGGATACTGCTCCTCGCCGGGTTCGGAATGCTCGAACAGCGTCTCGCCCAGCGGTTGCTGGGCCGCGCCGGGCCGTGGTGGCCGGTACCGGTGGCCATCGCACTGTGCGCGGGCGGCGCGGTGTTCTTCATAGCCTGGTGGCATCAGATCTAGCGCGACAAGGTCGACGCGCCGGAAGCCGAGCGGAAATCCCTGCACCATCATTGTTTTCGATCTCGGGGCGACTCAGGATGGAATTGCGGCGGGTGTGCCGCGAGTCCGGTTCCGGACGCCGATTCTCGGGGTGTGGTGTGACACCGGTCTCCGAAACCCGCGTACGGCTTGCCGTTTCGGGTCACTGATTGCCAAGGTTTGCGGGATATGTTGCACACGAAGCCGTCACGCCTGTCGAAGCCCCTGTCCCCGGCCGCCGCGGGCGGTGATGCGCGATGACATGGTCGAAGATCCGTTCCTCCCCCACCCTGCGCCGCGTCTTGAAAGCGGCGGTGTCGCTGCTGTTCGTGATCGTGCTGGCCATCGTGGCCGCCGTCCTCGAAAAGCATGTCGGCACCGATAAATCGGACGCGAGCGGCCCGCCGATTCCGGATCGCGGCGCTCAACCGGCGGGATCGGCCAAGGAGATCAGCAGTCTGCTGGGCACACTGAAGGTGGCCGACGAACTGCCGATGACCGGTTACTCGCGCGACCGATTCCCGCACTGGGACACCGACAAGCTCGAACACGGATTCGGTGACGCCTTCGCGCAGTACAGTCGCTGCACCACCCGTGACGTGGTGCTACTACGGGACGCGACCGGGCCGGTGAAGCTGGATCCGAGCAGCTGCAAACTGAGCGTCGGCACCAATGGCGGCTGGCGCGACCAGTACGGGGTCATGGACAAGAAGACCAATGCCCTCAAGCCCTACAAGTGGACCACCGATTCGTCGGCCCTGGACATCGACCACATCGTGGCGCTGGCCGAGGCGTGGCGTTCAGGCGCCGCGAACCTCGACGACGACACCCGTCGCCATATCGCCAATGACGCGCTGAACCTGGTGATTTCCGATCCCACCGCCAACCGCTCCAAGGGCGACCAGGATCCGTCCAGTTATCTGCCGCCCGGGACTTTCCGGTGCGCCTATATCGGGCACTACATCCAGGTGAAAGTAAAGTACGGACTGAACGTCGATGCCAAGGAGCAGACCGCACTGCAGACCGCGGTGAAGGACTGTGTCAGCAAGGGAGAGTTCACATAGTCGCCGTCGTCGAAATCCGCAGCGAGGCAGCCGTCATGACCCGGGAAGAGGGAACGGTCTCCGGGGATCTCGATGTGACGCTGGATCATTCGGGCCACGGGCTGGTGCGCTATCGCGGCACCGCCACCTGGTACACCATCGGCAATCTGGAGGACGAGGAACCACGCAGCTGGACCAGCGTGCAGGATCTGGCCACCGCCATCGAGAACGAGAGCGGTGGCCGCGACGCCGCCGGCAATGTGCTGCCGTTCGAGGCGTGAGCGCTAGTCGCGCACGGCTTTCAGGGCCTCGGCGCGCGTCTTGACCGCGTCGGTCATGCCCTCGAACCCGGTGGTCAGCGCGCCGCCCAGCAGGCCGGCGACGACCGGGGCCAGCGGCCCGTTGAGCTGGAAGTGCGAGAAGTAGCGGGTGCGGCCGTCCTCGAGCGGGGTCAGGGTGTGCGAGCGCTCGCTGCTGAGCAGGCCCAGCGGCGCGGGCTTCATGTTGTAGCTGAATTCCTTACCCGGTGTGTGGGAACGGATGAACTCGCGCTGCTGCTTGGGCTTCGGCCCGACCAGCCGCACCTTCATATCGATCGGCGACCCCGGTTCGAGGGTGGTCTTGCACTCCAGGCAGAAGGGATTCCATTCCCCGTACTTGTCCACGTCGGTGAGCACCTGCCAGACCAGCTCGGCGGGCGCGTCGATCTCCACGCTTTTGTCGATGACGAAGGCCATAGGGGAACAATACTGAAACCAGTTCTAGAAGGTGGGGCGGGCCGCCATCTGCTCCGCACAATCACCTACGGCCCCAGCGACTCCGCCAGTCCCCCAGTACCTTCGAACCATGACCCTCGCCGACCGCTACCCCCTCCTCCACGCCCGCGCCCGGTGGGAATGGGGCGGCCTCGACGTCCAGTTCTCCACCGACCTCCCACAAGACCACCTGGTCACCAACATCCACGTCGTCTGCTTCCTCGGCGACCGCATCGTCCTCTGCCGCGACGACCGGGACCGCTGGATCCTCCCCGGCGGCACCCGCGAAGCCGGAGAATCCATCGAGTCCTGCGTAATCCGCGAACTTGCCGAGGAGGCCGGCGCCGAACTGTCCGGCCCCCTCCACCACTTCGGCGCCCACTACGCCACCACCGACCGCCCCACCCCCTACCGCCCCTGGCAACCCCACCCCCACAAAGCCTGGCTCTGGTGCACCGCCGACGTCACCCTCACCGGCCACCCCACCAACCCTGATGACGCAGAACAAATCCTGGAAGTCCGCGCCTTTCCCCTCGCCGAGGCCATCCGCCTGGCAGCCACCGACGGCCCCCACGTCCCCGAACTACTCGAACTCGCCACCGAACTTCACCCGCGCTGACCCCCGAGAACCGCAGCGCCCGTCAACCATCCAATCGACTGAATGGAACGACTGCCGAATAAGGGCTCTCCAGCAGCAACGCGTCTTCATGGGTCTCGGCAAGCCGATAGGTCCGCGCGGCCCAATCGAGCCGGTACTCCTGGATCATCTTCACGTAGAGACTCGAGTCCAGATAGACGATCAGATAGACCGGAATCCCCTCGTATGCGTATTCGGCAAGCTTGTCGACCGTATCCGTGTATCCGGAACCGGGCGATACGACTTCGACGACCAGCAAGGCATCGGCGGTGGTGAGTTTGGCGCCGCGTTCGACACAGCGGTAGACCGTCACATCGGGGCGACGGAACGAGAAGGCGCCGTCGCGCCGCTTCCTTCGGGTGAAGTGGACGTCTACATCGGTTGACACCCGCATGCATGGGTCATCGGGCTTCGCCGCTTCGAGATGATTGGCGAGCCGCCGAGCGACATCACTCTGTTCCGCGCTGCCGCTCTGGCATCGGATGACGTTCCCGTCGATGACTTCGATCAGCTTGCGCAGGGCATCCGGGAGCTCGTCGTACTGCTCCTCGGTGAGCTCCAGCGCCCCGGGGTCGTCGGCCCACACAGGCAGTTCGGTCACTGGCAACCTCACTCGAAACGGGATGTCAGGGCAAGGTCATCGTACGCGCCGGGTGCCGGAACACTGGTGATGCTCGGATGCCAGGCCCAGCTGATGACTGTCGGGGCAGTTCTGACGGTTACGGACAGAGGGCGTCGCTGAGCAGGCTGGTGATGTCCGGGTCGGTGTCCGGGGAGTCGTTCATCGCTATGGTCACCGCGCGGCCCTCTCGGGTGGCGCCGGAAATGGTGAGGTAGCCGGCGATCTCGCCGACGTGGCCGAAGTATTGTGCGCCGCAGGGAAGTTGGATCGCGCCGATGCCGAGGCCGTAGTCGAGGGCGCTGTCGGGGGAACGGGGTGGGGTTGTCAGCATGTCGTGCAGCTGCCCGTCGGCGACGATCTTTCCGGCGAGCAGGGCCATGAAGAAGCGGTTCAGGTCGTTGCCGGTGGAGATCAGCCCGCCTGCCGACCAACCCACCGACGGCTCGGAGCGGGTGACGTCGGTCGGGACGCCGCCGACGAGGGTGTAGCCCTGCGGGTGTGGGCCGCGGAAGCCCGTCTCGCCCGGACCGGGCAGGTAGGTGTCGGCGAGCTGATTCGGCGTGGTGATGCGGCCGGTGAGTTCCTCGGAATATGTCCTGCCCGTCACCTTTTCGACCAGCATGCCCGCGACGATGAAATTGGTATTGGTGTACTTGAACCGCTCCCCCGGCGCGAACTGCGCGGGCCGGCGCAGCGCGATCGCGATCTCCTCGGCGGGAGTGAAGGTGCGGCCCCCGGCCGCGGCGCGTACCTCGTCGAGTTCGGGGTCGTCGGAGAGTTCCGGCAGTCCGCTGCGGTGCTGGAGGAGCTGGCGCACCGTGATCACCCGCCCGTCCACGCCATTGCCCCTGAGCAGCCCGGGCAGATAGGTATCGACGGGTTCGTCGAGCCGCACCTTCCCCTCCGACACCAATTGCATGATGAGTGCCGCCGCGAAGGTTTTGGAGATGCTGCCGACCCGTACCTGCTGCGGCGGGGCCATTGGAATCGGTGCCCGGGTGGTGCGGTCCCCGACCCCGGCGGTGAGGGTGATGGTCTGCCCGTTCTCGGTCAGGGTCGCGATCACCCCGGTGGTCCCGGCCCGCACCAGCCCGTCGATGTCGTCGCGAATCCGCTCGACTCGCTTGGGCGACACCGCCATCGGGGTGGTGGAGACCGGCTGCGGCACCGAGGTGGTCATACTCCCGCATCCCGCGGCCCCCACCAGCGCCAGCACTGTCACTGTCAGCCCGATTCGCATATCTCGACGGTAGGGACAGCCGCGGACCGGGACATCCGGACAACCCCTGAGTCAGGCCCTGAGAATCTACCCGGATACCGGTGCGGCCTTCGGCATTCGCGCTGCCAGGCCCAGCAGGCCCGCGGCCACCGAAGCGCCGGCGATCACGTACCAACCGTGCTGGAAGGCGTCGAGGGTCGCCTGCGCACCGGCGGGCGTACCCAGCACCGCCACCAGAACGGCCACACCCACGGCCATTCCGAGCTGCCGCGCCATGCTCAACACCGCCGACCCGGTCGCGAACTGCTGCGGTGGCAGCCCCGCCGTTCCCGCCGCCACACTGGTCGGCATGGTCAGGCCGACGCCCAGACCGGTCACCAGCATGCCGCCGAGCAGCCCGGCCGGATAGTCCGGCCGCAGCGTGATCGCCTGCGCCCACCAGACGATTCCGGCCGCGAACGCCACCCCGCCGAGCGCGAGCACCGGCCCGACACCGATCCGGGCGATCAGCCGGCCCGCCGACACCGCCACCAGCGGCACGATCAGCGGTCCGGGTGCGATCCCCAGCCCGGTCTGCAAGGCCGACCACCCCCACACGTTCTGCATCCACAGCACCGCCGACAGCAGCATCCCCGCGAACGCGATATTGAACAGCAGCGAATTGCCGAGCATGAGCGCGAAATTCGGCACGCGCAGCAGTCCCGGATCGACGACGGGACTGTGATGGCGACGCGACGAGACCACGAACACCACCGCGAACACAGCGGTCGCCGCGAACGCGCCGATGACACCGGGCGATCCCCACCCCCAGCCCTCGCCCTTGACGACGGCCAGAATCAGCGACGCCACCGACCCGATCAACATGAGCGCGCCGACCCCGTCCGGCATCGATCCGCCCGTACCACTCGGCCGTGGCAACAGCCGCGCTCCCAGCACCAGCGCGATGATCCCCAGCGGCACGTTCACCAGAAACACCCAGCGCCAATGCAGTTCGACCAGCAGTCCGCCGATCACCGGCCCCAGCGCCGCACCCAGACCGCCGAACGCCACCCACAACCGCACCGCCGTCGCCCGCCGCTCGGCCGGTGTCGCGGCCAGCAGCAGGCCCAGCGAGGACGGTGTCAGCAACGCCGCGCCTGCCGCCTGCAGGACCCGGAAGGCCACCAGCGCACCGGTATTCCACGCCACCGCGCACAGCGCCGACCCCAGCACGAACACGCCCAGCCCGGTCAGGAACGCGGTCTTGTTCCCGTTCCGGTCACCCAGCCGCCCGGCGGGAACCAGCAGCGCCGCGAACACGATCGAATACGCGTTGAGCACCCACGACAGTCCCGCGATCCGGGCTCCCGAGAAATCCTCCGCGATCCGCGGCAGCGCCACATTGACGATGAACAGATCCAGGCTGGACAACAGCACCGCCACCGCGACGATCCCGAGCACCACCCGCGGATCTACGACCCGCCGCTCCTCCTGCACGACAACGGTGCTCATCGTTCTCCCCCATGCGTCCGGCCGTCGGCCCGAGTGAGTTTCTTCATGAGACGGACCATAGGCGAGTGAGTCTCTTCAAGCAACCGACTATGCTGGGGTCATGCGGCGAACCAGCTTCGAGGACATGAACTGCTCCATCGCCCAGTGCCTGGAGGTGGTGGGCGAATGGTGGACCCTGCTCATCGTCCGTGACGCGCTCTTCGGCATCACCCGCTTCGACGACTTCCGGTCCCGCCTCGGCATCGCCCGCAATGTCCTCACCCAGCGGCTGGAACACCTTGTCGCCCAAGGCATCCTGGACAAGACCCCCTACCAGGACAACCCGGTCCGATACGACTACCTGCTCACCGACAAGGGCCGCTCCCTCTGGACGATCCTGGCCGCCATGCGCCAATGGGGCGACGAATGGGCCGCCCCCGGCGGCCCCCCGATCGAATCCGTCCACAAATCCTGCGGGCATGTCATGACCGTCCAGCCCGTCTGCTCGGAATGCGGCGATCACCTGACCGTCAAGGACCTACGCGCCAAACTGGGCCCAGGCGCTCACGACCCGTCCTTCCTGCCCGGCGGCAACTGACGGACAAACCCACTCGACAGCAGAGAAGGCGTGAATCCTTCGGGCCACCTTATGTGTCCACGTACATCGCGTCGCCGACCGTATGCTGCCGGTCACTCTCGCCTGTGAGTAGGGCCGCGACGTTCGGTGCGGCGCGAAACGCAGGCGCTCCGGGCCGCACCGAAGCGTAGAATCCAGCGTCATGTGTGGGCCGAAGGGGCTCGCACACAACGGATTCGGGGGGATCTCGCAATGTCGGACCTGCGTGGAGCGCGATGGACCTGGCGGTTTCTGGTCGCGTTGGCAATCACGGGTGGGTTGTGCCTTGCCAGCTCGGTCAGCTACATCGTCAACTTCGACCATGTGGAGCATTGGAGCCAGCTGTTCGCGGTGCTGACAGTGGCATCTGCGGCCCTGTTCTGGTTCGTGGGGTGGGTCCCGCTGCGGTCACGGGACCAGCCCTGACCAGAGCCGGCGACGAGGTTGACGCGCCCGAGCTGCCGAGCGCGGAGACGATCATCGTGGTCGATGGTTGGCATCCACGCTACGCCGGGGTATTGGCGGTAGCTGGCAGCGGCGTGGTCGCGTTTGCACTGGTCGATACCAACGGCGACGGTGTGGAAGTCGACGTGGATCAGTTGATTCGCGGCGAGAACGGTCACTGGCCGGCCGGAATGACCAGCGGCGAAGGTGGACAAGGGGTTCTTTCGGATCACCGAACGGGCCATCCGTAGGTGGCCGAGGTGACCACCGGTGCCATCTACTCGCTGTTCGGCAGCAAGAACGGCCTGGTGGTCGCCCTGGTCACTGACTACCTGCGACCGCACTACGAAGAGGTCGAACAGGCTGTTCCCACGGGACTGGATCTGCTGGAAGCAGTCGATGCCTTTGCCCGGTACTACCGGCGTAGCTGCGATGGCCCCGATGCGCTGGCCGGCCTTTCGCTCCAGATCACCCTGCTGGACATGGCCGTACACGACCCGGACTTGCGGACCCGGCTCGCCGCGTCCATCCGGACACAAGAGGACCATCTGATCGAACTGTTCGCCGGAAGGTCGCACAACGGGATCGTCGTGACGTTGCATCAGGCGCAACGCCTGGCCATCGCTCTCAGGGCACTGTTCGTCGGCCTGAGCCAGGGCGTCATTCTCGGCCTCGCCGACGGCGCCGACGAGCAGTACTTCGCCGACGCCGCCCGTGCCCTGGCATCCGGCGTGGCATCCATCGCCTGAAGTCCGATGACCGCGCCGATACCGGTAGACGGGTGCCGGTCGGCTCGATCCGGCATTTGCCCGGAATTCGGGTGTGAGGCGCTGTCGGTGAGGGGTGTCGGGGCGTGCTGGAAGAGTGGGCGGCGATGTGGCAGTGGCTGATTCGAGGGAGGTCTGCGCGGCGTGGGAAGACTGCCCATCCGGTGAGAGCGGTCAGCACCTCGTGGGTAGAGCGCGGTGAACCGAGCACCAGGGCGACCGTGGCGCGGTGCGCTGCAGCGGTCGCAGCAGTCGACTCGACTGTCTCGGGCCTCGTCACCGGCGCTTCGGGTGCGGCGTCCTGATGGGCCTGCCGCAGCTCGTAGAGCAGCGGCCTCATTCGCTGATCGGCTTACCTCTCCATGCTCGTCTGGGCCGGACTCGCCGACACGGGCGGTGACCGCGACGGCGGTCAGGTCGGCGTGCGCTCGATCAGTGCGGTGAGCGCGGCGCGCAGGTCGGGCCGGGCCGCGCCGGAATACAGTTCGGCCAGCGCGATCTCGGCCACCATGGCGATGACCAGGAGCGCCACCGCGGGCGGGTCTGCCCAGCCCAGCTGTTCGATATCGGGCACGATCACCGCGGCGACCAGCTGATTGCGGGCGGTCACCTCGTCGAGCAGATCGGCCTCGGTGCGAGACTGGGCGAGAAAGGCTTTGGTGCCCCGGGTGGCCAGGCAGGCGTCGAGGTAGGCGGCGAGACCGGCGCGCAGTCGCTCGCGGCCGGGCGCGAGGTCGCCGACGGCGGCGAGGACGAGACCGGTCAGCTCGTCGTGATACCGGCGGTGTAGCGCGACCACATAGCTGCGCCGATCCGGAAAGTGATGGTAGAAGGTGCCTTTCGCCATGCCGGCGGCCTGGACCACGGCATTGACCGACAGTCCGGCCAGGCCTGTGCGCGCGGCGACCTCCGCCCCGGCGTCGAGCAGGGCGTTGCGGCCCGGTTCCGCGGGTCGGGGCATGGCCGGAGTCCTTTCCTGCGCTGTCTGTTCCCCTCGAGGGTACACAGCGGCTAACCTATGACCGACCGGTCGGTCATACGCGGCGCGTAGGGGGCACCGCGAGGCCGACCGGCACGAATCCCCGGGAGTACCCATGCGATCGGCCACCCGCTGCCTCACCACCGCCATCCTGTTCGCCGCCGTGCTTGCCGTACGCCCGGCCGCGGCCGACGAGCCGGATCCTTCCTACAGCTACTTCGGCGGACTGACGGCCGAGCTCACCGCGCCCGGGCAGGTGCCGCCCGGCGCGAACGACTGGTCCTGCAAACCCACTGCCGCGCACCCGAATCCGGTGGTGCTGCTGCACGGGCTGTCCAATGACACCGTCACCTGGAACACCCTGTCCGCGGTCCTCACGAACGCCGGCTACTGCGTGTTCACCACGACCTACGGTACCGGCGCGCTCGGCCCGGTCATGGGCGCCATCACGCCGGTCGAGACCAGCGCCCGGCAGATCTCCGACTTCATCGACGGGGTGCGCGCCGGAACCGGCTCGGACAAGGTCGATCTCGTCGGCCACTCGATGGGCGGCGCGGTGCCGTTCTACGCCCTGAACCACCTCGGCGCCATCCCGAAGATCGACCACTACGTGGCGCTGGCCGCGCCGCTGCACGGCTCCACGGTCAGCGGCCTGGCGAACCTGCAGCCGCTGCTCGAATCCACCGCGCCCGGAGCGGAACTGGCCGCACAGTGCGGGCCGTGCCAGCTCTCGCCCGGCTCGAAGGTCGCCATCGACCTGAACGCTGACCCGGCCCTCGCACCGGCCATCCGGTTCACCACCGTGGTCTCCCGCTACGACGAGATCGCCACCCCCTGGACCACCGGCCTGCTGGACGGACCCAATGTCGACGACGTGGTGCTGCAGGACCTCTGCCCGACCGACTACACCGAGCACTACGAGCTACCCGCGGATCCGGTCGCCGCGCGCGTGGTCCTCAATGCCCTCGACCCCGCGCACGCCACACCGGTCTCCTGCACGGTCGTCCTGCCTTTCGCAGGACCGCTGGGTCGATAGCAATCCAACATTCGAGTGCGATAGATCGACAATGTCGGTCGCCCGCGGGATCCGGCTGTGTTGGATCGCAAGGAACCGATGTCGCTGCTGCCGGCGACCCGAGACCTGCGCTCGCCTGATCCTCGCCCTGGCAGGACCGCCGGCATCCGTGCTGCACCGCGAGCCGGGTGACCGCGTCGGGTTGGACTCGATTCCGAATGCGGCTGGGCCGCAGGGACGTTCACTGGCGGGTCGTTGTCACGACGCGACGCGCATTGTCGACTCGCCGACCGGTTTGCTGACAGCTTGCGGTGGTCTGTACGGTGGCGTTCGCCGTCGCGGAATCCGGTGGCACTGTCGAGTGTCCGCGATGGTCTGGGCCTGCTCGACGATCTTCCCCGTCAGCCCTGGCCGACTCGGGGGTGCGTGGCGAGGTGACCAGTTCCGACTGAGGAGAGAAGGGTTCCAGTGATGCCGAACAGGACGGTGGCGCACCTGGTATCGGACATTGTGGCCCGGTACGGGTCGTTGGATGCGTTCTGCGCCCGTCTGCGCGGCAGCGTCGAGAATCCAACCGAGGAGTTACGCCGGATCACCAGTGAATGCCGGTCGCAGGCGGTCGTGGACCGCCCACGTGCGGGCGGGCCTGCCGAGGTTGCCCCCGATAGCGAGAGGCACCAGAAAATGGTGTGACTCTTCGCGTTCCCCGGTCCGCGACGAATGCAGCCCGGTCGCCGTAGCCGCGACCTGCGTCGATTCGGCATGCTCCGCTGCGGGGTGAAAACCCGTGCGGAAGCGCCGGTTTCGATCTGCGACGGTGGGCGGCAGTGGCAGGCGCACCTGCCCACTTTCCGAGTCGGCCGGGCCCCGCGTGCGGCGCCTGAGGACAAGGTCCGCCCGTACAGGAGCGAACCGTTGCGCGATGGGGCTCGACATCGATGCGAGGTGATTGCTTTTGCGGCGCAGCCGTTCTGGCTGTTGCAGGCCCTGAAGCTTGTGATATGTCCCCGCAATCGAGGTCAGAGGTCGCCGAGGCCGTCGAGCCACTGGCCGGGGCGCGGCGGACACAGGATACCCAGGATGATCCCCGGAATCGGATTGACGCAGGTGGCCGAACCGACCTGGAAGCAGTGCTGCTACCGGTCGTGGCAACCGGGACGTCCGCGTCGGCGGTGACCGGCGCGGCTGTGGCCTGACCGATCCCGAGGGCGTTCGAGTACTTCCAGTCACCCGACCGGCTACCAGTAGACCAGAAATGCGCCCGCTCCGACCACCTGATTCGCGACCGGGAAATCCGGTCCGGATCAGGAGCCGCTGGGCGCGGGCGCGCCGGGACGCCGGCGGCTGCTGTTGTCGACCACGGCACTCAGGTAGTCGATGCCCGTGAGGGAACTGGGCTCGAACTTGTCGGGGTTCTTCTCCATCGGAGCCGGCTTCCAGCTGCCGTCGGGGTTCCTCGACGGCGTGCCGAGGCTGTATCCCCCGGGCACCCAGCGGCCGGTGCACCCCACCTGTGTCTGTTCGGTGGTGTGGCTGTTCACCCAGACCGACGTCTGGTACCCGTCACCGAATCCCGAGCAGTGCACCCGCACCTGGATGCGATAGATGTCGTCGGTGTCGTTGCGGCAGCTGCGATCACTGCACGAAACCCCCTCGGCCAGATCCGTCGCGAATGCCGCCGGGGCCAGGACGCCAGCCGCGGCGGTGATCAGGGCCGCGGCGCCCAGACCGACCAGCAACCGTTGAGCCATGTGTGAATCAACTCCTATCAACTGTGACCCGACCCGGGATTCAGCTTGCCGCACAGGAGGTTTCACGCCTATCGGGGTAAACCCGGAATTCGCCCGCTCACCCACCCTGATGCGCGGCGAGTGCCGCGGCGAAGATTCCGAACGCCTCGTCGCCGAAGAGCACGAACCCAGCTCCGGACCGACCTCGACGCGGATGGGTGCGGGGCGATTCAGGCAGCGCGGACTGTTGTGACGGGCTGGCCGGTGGCCTTGGCGATGCGGGGTAGTTCGGCGGTGAGCTGGGCGGTGGGGACGGGTGCGCCGTCGAACATGGCGACGGTCAGGTCGCCCTTGTCGAGGTCCCAGGTTCCGGTGATCCGGCCGCCGGTCACGACGAGTGGGGAGATCCAGCCTGCGGCGCGGCTGACCTTGGCGCGGTGGTCGCCGGGGAGGAGGGCGGTGTCGCCGGTGCCGGGGCCCAGGACGTACTGGTCGAACTGGCCGAGGAGGTGGACTGCGGAAGTCGGTTCGGTCCTGGCGAGTTCGTCGAGGTGGGCTGTGAGGAAGTAGCCGGGGCGGCCCTCGACGTCGATCTCCGTCAGCTCGTTGCCGAGGTCCGAAAACCAGCGGCGCACAGTCGGTTTGCTCAGGAAGCCGCGAGTCAGCCAGGTATTGAAGATGTCCGGGGTGGCGGGGCCGTAGGCGCCGAGGTAGGCGCGGATGACGGTGGGCGCGACGGCATCCGGGTCGGGGATGCCGGACCAGCCGGGGATGACGTGCGCGGGATTGGTGAAGGTGACCGACGTGCCGCGGGACGGGCCGTGGCACAGCGCGCCCTGCCAGGCCAGGGGCTTCAGCATCGAACCCCACCCGGAGCGCAGATGGTCTTCCAGCGGCTGGAATCGCCGCTCGGCGATCAGCTCCGCGACCAGTTCGCCGCGAGTCAGCACGCGCCCGTCGAGAATATCGCCGACCGCCTTGACCAGCGCCGCCACGTCATCCGGCGTCGCCCCGGACGCCCTTGTCCACGCGGGCTTCTCCCATGTGCGTGCGGACGCCATGAGCGACAACGCTGCGGCCCCCTGTTCCGGCGTGAGCGCGTGCAGCGTGCCACGCATCGCCCACGTCTTCATCAGCGTGCCCGCCCCCAGCGCCGCCACCACCGCACCGGGCTCACCCGTCGAACGCCGCAGCGCCACAGCGGTTTCCGCCGCCGACGTCACCTGCGCCTGTACCCCGCACAGCCGCTCGACCACGGCCACGGCATCGCTCGTCGTCCGCGGATCCACGAACTGCCGCTGGACCCGCCAGCTGAACACCTGATCCCACGAAACCTGCACAACGCCTCCGCCCATCCCACGCGCTGCCCGCGCAACCGACGCCAGCCTACGGCCGGTCCCCGACAGTGCCGGCGATTTCCCGTGCCCAGGAAGCCATCCGGCGTGGAGCGCACACGCACCCGACGCGCTGTCGGGACGGGGCGAAAGGGTCGCTTCGTCGAGGCCTCCGGGCCGACGAGGGCAGCAGCCCTGTCGGCCTCGGCTCGCTCGCTGTCGATCGTGCCCGCGATGCGAGGCGCGAACTCAGAGGCGTTCGATAATGGTGGCGTTGGCCAGGCCGCCCGCCTCGCACATGGTCATGAGGCCGTAGCGGCCGCCGGTCTGTTCGAGGTGGTTGAGCATGGTGGTGAGGATGCGGGTCCCGGAGGCGCCGAGCGGGTGACCCAGTGCGATGGCGCCGCCGCGCGGGTTGAGTTTGGCCGGGTCGGCGCCGAGTTCGTGTGCCCAGACCAGCGGCACCGGTGCGAACGCCTCGTTCACCTCGTAGACGTCGATGTCGTTGATGGACAGTCCCGCTCGCGCCAGCACCTTGCGGGTGGCGGGGATGACGGCGGTGAGCATGAGCAGCGGATCGTCACCGGTGACCGCGAAGGAGTGGAAGCGGGCGCGCGGCTTCAGGCCGAGCTGGGCGGCCTTCTCCTCGCTCATGATGAGCGCCGCCGACGCGCCGTCGGTGAGGGGCGAGGAGTTGCCGGGGGTGATGGACCATTCGATTTCGGGGAACCGGGCCTTGAATTCGGCGTCCACGAAGGCGGGCTTCAGCCCGGCCAAGCCCTCGACGGTGGTGCTGGGACGGATGGTCTCGTCGGCGGTGAGCGATCCCGCCGGGACCAGTTCGTTGTCGAAGCCTCCGGTTGCCGCGGTGGCGGCGGCCAATTGGTGCGAGCGCGCTGCGAATTCGTCGAGCGCGGTCCGGTCGAACTTCCAGCGCGCGGAGATCACCTCGGCGGAAATGCCCTGCTGCACAAGCCCGTCCGGGTACCGGTGCGCGACGGGCCCGCGATTGGCGTCGCGGCCCTGGGCGTTGGAGAACATCGGCACCCGCGACATGGATTCCACGCCGCAGGCGATGGCGATGTCGTAGGCCCCCGCGATGACACCCTGCGCGGCGAAATGGGCGGCCTGCTGTGAGGATCCGCACTGCCGGTCCACCGTCGTGGCGGGCACCGCTTCCGGGAAGCCGGCCGCCAGCACCGCGGTGCGGGAGATATTGAACGCCTGCTCGCCACTCTGCGTGACGCAACCGCCGATCACATCATCGACCAGCGCGGGATCGATTCCGGTGCGCTCGACCAGGCTTTCCAGCACGCCCGACAGCAGTGTTGCGGGATGCACTTCCGACAGGCCGCCACCGGTTTTCCCCTTCCCGGAGGGGGTGCGGACAGCGTCGACGATGACGGCGGAGGTCATGACTTCTCCTTGTTCCCACTGGACATTCCAGTTGCGAATTTCGGTTAACATACGCAATGTACCGCACCGGCTGCGCGGCGTCACCGGCGCGAACTTTCACCTCCGGGCCGACATGCCGCAGATTGCTAGCCTGTTGCTGTGACTGCGTCCGGCAAGCAACCCGAGAAGCCCTTCTGGGATCTCGAAATGCGGCTGTCCGCGGTGCTGTCAATGCTGGCGGGATTCATCGGCGCGGCCGCGTACACCCACTCGGAGGGGTATTTCGTCACCTTCATGACCGGCAATACGGAACGCACGGTTCTCGGCAACTTCGCCGGCGACCCGGCCCTGGCCGGCGGCGCGGCCGCGATCATCATCTGCTTCCTGGCCGGCGTCTTCATCGCCTCGATCTGCCGCCGGTACTGGTGGACCAACCATCCGCACGGCGCGACCATGCTCAGCACAGGCGCGCTGCTGCTCGCGGCCATCGCGGACGCCGTGCTCGGCGAGCGTGGCATCGGCCTGATCCCGATCCTGTTCGTCGCCTTCGCCATGGGCGCACTCAACACCTCCTTCGTCAAGAACGGCGAGGTCTCCATTCCGGTCAGCTACGTCACCGGCACCTTGGTGAAACTCGCGCAGGGCATCGAGCGGCACGTCTTCGGTGGCGGCACTGCCCGTGACTGGCTCGGCTATGCGACGCAATATGTTTCGTTCAGCATGGGCGCGCTCATCGGTGGCCTGGTGTCGCTGGTGGTGAACGGTTCCTCCATGCTCAATGCCGCGGTCGTCGGTTCGCTGCTGGTCGCCGGATACACCTGGCGGGCCGACATTCGCTGGATGCGGCGCATCGCGCGCCAGAGCGCCGACGACGATTGAGTCATGTCACAGCCGCGCAACACTTGGCTAATTGATCGCAAACGACCCGAACTGGTCATATTCTGCTGAATATGACAACCAGCAAAGAGGGAGTTTACGAAGGGCCGGTCCACGCACTGGCCCGCAGCGCGTGGCAGTCGATCCTGGTCACCGGCCTTCTCTCGGTGGTGCTGGGCATCCTGGTGCTGGTGTGGCCCGGACCCACCCTGGTCGTCGCCGGTGTCCTGTTCGGCATCTACCTGCTCGTATCCGGTGTTTTCCAGCTGATCGCGGCCTTCGGAATGCACATCAGCACCTGGATGCGGGTGCTGTCCTTCATTACCGCCATCCTGTCGTTCATTCTGGGTTTCTTCTGCTTCCGCAACGAGTTCCAGGCCATCGGCCTGCTGGCGCTGTGGATCGGCATCACCTGGATCTTCCGCGGCACCGCGGTGCTGGTGGCCGCCATGTCCGATGCCGCCGTCCCGGGCCGGGGCTGGCAGATCCTGTTCGGCATCCTGCTCATCGTCGGTGGTGGTCTGCTGATCGTGGAGCCGTTCCGCTCGATCACGGCCCTGGTCGTGGTGGTCGGCTGCTGGCTGATCGCCATCGGCGTCTTCGAGGTGGTCTCGGCCTTCCTGGTGAAGAGCCGCGCCAAGGAGATGCCCACCGCCGTCTGACCGTTTCGATCCGCGTAACCCACGGCGGTCGCCCTCCCCGGGCGGCCGCCGTTTCTCGTGCTGCGCAACCCGGATCAGCGCAGCCGCTTGGGCCGCTTGTCCATCAGCCGCAGGATCAGCGGCGTGAAGATGAGCTGCATCGCCAGGTCCATCTTCCCGCCCGGCACCACGATGCTGTTGGGCCGCGACATGAACGAATCGTGCAGCATGGACAGCAGATACGGGAAGTCGATGACCTTCGGGTCGGCGAAGCGGATCACCACGAAACTCTCGTCCGCGGTCGGAATGGTCCGGGCGGTGAAGGGATTCGAGGTGTCCACCGTGGGCACCCGCTGGAAGTTCACATACGTCCGCGAGAACTGCGGGCAGATGTGCTTCACGTAATCGGGCATGCGCCGCAGGATGGTGTCGATGATGGCCTCGCTGGAGTAGCCGCGTTCGGTCTTGTCGCGGTGCACCTTCTGAATCCACTCCAGATTGATGATGGGAACCACGCCCACCAGCAGATCGGCATAGCGGGCCACGTCGACGCCGTCGCCGACCGCCGCCCCGTGCAGGCCCTCGTAGAACAGCAGATCGCTGCCCGGCGACAGCTCCGCCCACGGCGTGAACGTGCCCGCCGGCTGCCCGAAGGGTTTGGCCTCGTCGTCATCGTGCAGGTAGCGCCGTACCGCGCCCACACCGGTCTCCCCGTACTCGCGGAACAGCGACTCCAGTTCGGTGAGCAGGTTCGCCTCCGGTCCGAAATGCGAGAAGGTCAGGTTGCGATGCTGTTCGGCCTCTGCCATGGCCAGCTTCATCTCGTTGCGGTCGTAGCGATGGAACGAATCCCCTTCCACGATGGCCGCACTGATTCCCTCGCGGCGGAATATCTCCTGGAAGGTTCGCGTGACGCTGGTCGTCCCCGCACCGGACGACCCGGTGATCGCGACCACGGGATGTTTGACCGACATGGCACCTCCTCGATTGCCGGACAACAGCTTTCACACAACCGGCGTTTCAGTGCCGGGACGCGCGGAACAGAGAGCGGGAACCGAAGAGCGAGGCGTCGAAACTGGGCCCCTCCTCCGGTTCGCGGTGATAGCGCTCGATCCGTTCGACCTCGTTGCGGGAGCCGAAGATGAACGGGATCCGCTGGTGCAGCTCCTCGGGCCGCACATCGAGCACCCGTTCGTGCCCGGTGCTGGCCGCGCCCCCGGCCTGTTCGACGATGAAGGCGATCGGGTTGGCCCCGTACAGCAGCGAAACCCGGCCCGGGCGTTCGGGATTGCGGGTATCGCGCGGATACATGTAGAGCCCGCCGCGGGTCAGGATGTGAAAGGTGTCGGCCACCAGCGAGGCGACCCAGCGCATATTGAAATCCCGTCCGCGCGGGCCGTCCACGCCTTCGAGGCATTCGTGGACATAGCGGCGGACGGGGCGTTCCCAGAACCGCTCATTGGCGGCATTGATCGCGAAACCGGAAGTGTCGTCGGGGATTCGCATGCGTGGATGGGTGAGCACGAACGCGCCCACCTCGCGGTCCAGCGTGAACCCGTCCACCCCGTTGCCGGTGGTGAGCACCAGCATGGTCGCGGGCCCGTACAGCGTGAAGCCTGCGCACACCTGCTGGACGCCCGGCTGGAGGAAGTCGGTACCGGCGGCCTCGCGCCCGTCCTCCGGAGCGCGCAGCACGCTGAAAATCGTTCCCACCGGCAGATTCACGTCGATATTGCTGGATCCGTCCAGCGGATCGAAGGCCAGCAGATACTTCCCGCGCCGGTACTCGGTCGGCACCTGATGGCATTCGCGCATCTGCTCGGACACCAGCGCCGCCAACGGTCCGGTCCACTGGCTCTCGGCCACCATGATGTCGTTGGCGATCGCGTCCATCTTCCGGTGCACGGTGACCGGCAGATTCTCGGCATCGGACGCGCCCAGGGAGCCGACGATCGCCCCCCGGGTCACTTGGTTCCCGATGATCTTGGTTGCGGTGGCGAGCACGTTCAGCAGCGCCGAGAACTCCCCGGACGATCCGGGATGCCGGTGCTCCTGCTCGATGGTGTAGCGGGTGAGGGTCTTCAATCCTTCGGGCACAATCGCTCTCAATTCGTCATGGAGGGGCCCCCTCGTCGGCGAGGGCGTCCGCGAACACACTGCTGCCGAGGACATCGCTGTCCGTCAGGGTGATCAGATCCGTGCGACCGACCGGCCGGTGCAGTTCGACCAGCCGTTTGGCCTGCCGCAGCCGGCAGCGCTCGAGGGCATTGCGCACGCTGCGGGCATTGGCGAAGCGCGGGCGGGCCATGCGCAGCTTCAGATAGCGCGAGAAGGCCTGCGCTGCTTCCGGATCGAAGCCGAAGTTCTCCTGGCGCACCATGAGTTCGGCGATGGCCATGAGCTCGTCGTGGGTGTAGTCGGGGAACTCGATGTGGTGGGCCACCCGGGAGGACAGGCCGGGATTGGCGGAGAAGAAGGTCTCCATGCGGTCCGGATAGCCGGCGAAGATGACCACCAGGCTGGTGCGCTCGTTCTCCATCTCCTGCAGCAGGATCTCGATCACCTCCTGGCCGTAGTCGCGCTCGTTCTCGGGGCGGAACAGGTAGTAGGCCTCGTCGATGAACAGCACTCCCCCGGCGGCCTTGGCCAGGGCCTCCTTGGTCTTGGGTGCGGTATGACCGATGAACTGGCCGACCAGATCATCACGGGTGACGGTGTGCACCTTGGGTTTCCGGATGTATCCGAGGGCGTGCAGCATCTCGGCCATGCGCAGGGCCACCGTGGTCTTCCCGGTGCCGGGCCCGCCGGTGAAGCTCATATGCATGGTCGGGCGGGTAGCCTGGAGCCCGAAACGCTGACGGGCCCGATCGATCAGCAGCAATGCGGCGATTTCCCGCACGCGGCGTTTGACGTTCGCCAGACCCACCAGTTCCGCGTCGAGGCGGGCGAGAGTGTCCTCGACGTCCTTGCCCGCGACATCCGTCGACAGATCCAGCAGGGCGTCGTCGGCCAGCATCTCCGGTGGGCCGGAAGCGGGGCGGTGCAGGTGGTCGGCCGCCGAATCCTCCGGTCGGGGAGGGCCATCGGCGGCCGTACCGCGCACCGGTGCGGGGCTCGTGACCCCGGGCCGATGCATCTGGAACCCGCCCGCCGGGCGGCCGGCTGCAGGCTGCCGGCCGCCCGGTACCGCGGGGCGTTCCGCGCTCACGATATCCTCCGGTTCCGAAAGCTGTTCAGCCGCCATACCTTTGGCCCGGGCGGTCGTCGAGTGCGTAGGCGTGGAAGCCGTAGTGCTGACGGCGATCGTCGGACTCGGTCCGGTCGAGACGGAAACCGGGCTCGTGGCCCGGGCGCTGCACGAGGAAACTCAGCGCCGTGGTCTGCCGGCCGTAGGAGGCGTCATAGGCGTTCACGCGAATGTAGTGGCGCGGGAACGTGGCCCGGCAGGCGTTGATCTCGGCGAGCACCCCGTCGGGCTCGTCCAGATCGAACAGCGGCAGGCCCCACATCTCCCAGTAGTTGTTGCGCGGGTGCGGATCGTCGGTGTACTCGATGGACACCGGCCAGTTGTTGAGCAGGGCGTAGCGGACCTGGGCGGCGATCTCGATGTCGTCGAGGTCCGGCAGGTGCGAGAAGGTACCTTGGCGCAGATGCATGGGGATTCCTCGATTTTCAGCGGGAAGCCGTCGGGACGGCGTCGGGGGCGTCGGTGGAGGTGTAGTCGAAGGTGACATCACCCCAGGTGGCGAGCGCGACATCGAGCGGGCGGCAGATCTCGGCGGCGCGGCGCAGCACGTCCGGGCCCTCCTTGAGCAGATCGCGACCCTCGTTGCGCGCCTTGACCACTGCTTCGAGAGCGACCCGGTTGGCTTCCGCGCCCGCGGCGATGCCCATCGGATGGCCGATGGTGCCGCCGCCGAACTGCAGGATGGCGTCGTCGCCGAACAGGTCCAGCAGCTGGTGCATCTGGCCGGCGTGGATGCCGCCGGAGGCGACCGGCATGACGCCGGGCAGGCTGGCCCAGTCCTGGTCGAAGAAGATGCCGTTGACCGGGTTCATCGGAATGTGGTTGTCGCGCAACGTGTCATAGAAGCCCTTGACGGTGTGCGGATCACCTTCCAGCTTGCCGATGACCGTACCCGCGTGCAGGTGATCCACGCCGATCAGCCGACACCACTTGGCCAGCACCCGGAAGCTGACGCCGTGGGTCTTCTGCCGGGTGTAGGTGGAGTGCCCGGCCCGATGCAGGTGCAGCAGCATGCCATTGCGCCGTGCCCACTTCGACATGGACTGCATGGCGGTGTAGCCGACCGTCAGGTCCATCATGATGATGCAGCTGCCGAGCGATTTCGCGAATTCCGCGCGCTCGTACATGTCCTCCATCGTGGCGGCCGTGACATTGAGATAATGCCCCTTCATTTCTCCGGTTTCGGCGATGGCGCGGTTGACGCCCTCCATCGCGAACAGGTAGCGGTCGCGCCAGCGCATGAACGGCTGCGAGTTGATGTTCTCGTCATCCTTGGTGAAATCGAGTCCGCCCCGGCAGGCCTCGTACACCACGCGGCCGTAGTTGCGGGCCGACAGACCGAGTTTCGGTTTCACCGTGGCGCCCAGCAGCGGGCGGCCGTATTTGTTCAGATACTCCCGTTCCATAACGATTCCGTGCGGCGGACCCTGAAAGGTCTTGACATACGACACAGGAATACGCATATCTTCCAGCCGCAATGCCTGCAGTGGTTTGAAACCGAATACGTTGCCGATGACCGAGGAGGTGAGGTTCGTGATGGAACCCTCCTCGAAGAGATCGAGATCGTAGGCGACATAGGCGAAGTACTCGCCCTTGCGGCCCGGAACCTCGTCGACGCGGTAGCACTTGCCCTGGTAGCGCTCGTGCGCGGTGAGCCGATCGGTCCAGACCACCGTCCAGGTGGCCGTGGATGATTCACCCGCCACCGCCGCGGACGCCTCCACCGGATCGACGCCATGCTGGGGCGTCACCCGGAAGACCGCCAGGACATCGGTGTCCTTGGGCTGATAGTCGGGAGCGTAGTATCCCATCGACGCGTACGACTGCACACCCGGATCCCACCGGCTGCGCTGATCATCGACAGATCCGGCCATCATTCCTCCTGCGAACCGGGTTGGGCGACTTGTGATTCCCAGGATGACCGGGCCGTTAACGACAAACAATTCGATTGTTTCTGTTCTCGCTCAACCTTTTCGTCGAGTTTGCTACCGTTGAGTATGGGTACGGTGAGCGCAGTGCGCATGGAAACCTTTCTCGCCGTTGCCAAGCACTCCAGCATTCGCCGCGCGGCCGCGCAGTTGCACATCACCGAGGCGGCGGCCTCCGCGGCCGTAGCACACATCGAGAAACAACTCGGCGCGAAACTCATCGCCAAATCCGGGCGGGGTATCGCGCTCACCGAGGCCGGGCGGGTCTACGCCGACTACTGCCGCAGCATCCTCGGCTTGATGAAGGAGGCGCACGCCGCGGTACGGGAAGCCGAGACCGGCCGGTTGCGTATCGGCGTGGTGGCGACGGCCGGCGAATACGTGCTGCTCAGGCTGCTCGCGTCCTTCCGCATCCGGTACCCGGACATCGAACTGGGCCTGTCCATCCAGCCCCGCGACGTGCTGTACCTCGAATTGACCCACCACGAAACCGATCTCGTGATCGCGGGCCGCCCACCCCGCGACGCCGGACTGGTCACCCGCGCCCGCCGCCCCTGTCAGCTCGTCGTGGTAGGCGCACCCGACGCCTGGCGCGACCCCTGCGAGGCCACCTGGCTCCTGCGCGGCAAAGGCTCCGGCACCCGCGACACCACCCTCGCTCTCTTCGACCGCCTCCAAATCCGCCCGTCCACACTGACTCTCGGCACCCACGGCGCCGCGCTGGCCGCCGCCCGCGAGGGCCTGGGCGTCACCCTCATCCACTCCGACGCCATCGCCACCGACCTGGCCGCCGGACTGCTCGAAGTCATCGCGATCGAGGGCACTCCCCTCAACCGCCCCTGGCACGTCGTCACCACCCGCACCCCCGCCCCCGCCGCCCGCCTGTTCCTGTCCCACATCACCGACCCGGACCGGGTCGGCGACAAGGCGTTTCGCGGAGTCTGACCCGCAGTTTCGCGAATGGGGATCTCACCGATCTGCAGGAAGCTCAATCGGGCGGCCACGCGGGCTTCGTTGGATTTTCGGCGACTACGGCAAGCTCGGCCCATTGGATGGGATGCGAATTGGCCAGAGTGTGCGCACCCGGTGGCTAATCCGGGCAATGATGTTGCCCGCCAAGAGAATTCAGCCAGTACATGGTCGCAACCAGTAGTCGGCGCAGTCCCGGAGTCGGGTGCCGACATGCCGGTGTGGTGCGCTGACATGCGACTCGCATGCAATGCGACTATTTCGCATCCGGTGCGACTGGCGGAGGTGATTTCTGTGGGATTTGACGGTGGTGGAGCGGGAGTGAAACCAGCCCTGTGCGCTCATAGTCGACTAGCGTCATTCGGCTCCCGCTGTCCGCCGACGGGATCCATCACACGTCCCAACGCCCCCAGATCGGCTTCGATCGCCCGGAACAACACATAGACGACGATGAACGCGACGATCGCACCGATGCACAATACCCGCACCGCCACCAGCATCAACGGAATTGCGTCCGGCGGCAGCAAGGTCACCAGAGCAATCGCGAGCAACGGCACCGACGCCGCTACCGCGAGATAGACGGTGCAGCGCCGACCGAGTCTGCGCAGGTGCAGCGTATCGACCGTCGTGATGTCGCCGTGCGGGAGGAACATCGGATAGATACAGCGCACCATGTAGAACGCCACCAGGATGGACGGGTAGGCCACCGCGATTGCGCCGCAGACCAGCGCCCCGCCCAGGAAGTGCAGCGCCGCATCCCCGGTGAGTTCTTTTGTCATAAGGTGCATCACGATCGGAAAGATGATCGCCGCCAGGCTCCACAGCGAAAGCGGCACCAGCACAGCACGATCGCCCAACCGCAGGGCGTCCGATCGAGCCCGGGCCAGCACCCGCGGGTCGTATTCCCGACCCTGGCGTAGCCCGCGCGAGACGATGAGCAGACACCGCGACATATAAAGCACCAACCCGATGCCCAACGGGAATAACACCCCGTTCACCAGGGCTACGGCGATCCACCAGTCGCGCTGCGCTGAAAGGCTCAGCCGGTCGATGATCAGCGTCTTATTGTGCTCGATGTTGTACGCCGCAGCGAGCGCGTTCGGAGTGAGTATGGCCAGCACCACCATTGGCACCAGCCACGGCCGAAGTCGCAGCCGCCAGCTGGATGGCGGCGGGTCGACCAGGTCGCGGGCGCGCTCGTCGAGGCACACTTGCAGTTGCTGGGCCAGTTCCGCGCCGTCGGCCCACCGCTTGTCACGCTCGGACGCCAGGCACATCAACAGTACCCGGCGCAGTGCCGCCGGGCAGTCGGGCGGAATTCGTTCGAGCGCACCGGGATCCACCCCGGCGCCACGGCGCTTCAACATGGCCGCCAGCGTGGTGGCGTCGCTGTGTTCGCCCGCGGTGGTGTCGTCGAACGGCTTGGTGCCGGTGAGCAGCTCCCACAACACCACGCCGAGCGAATAGATGTCGGCGCGGGTGTCGAGATCGTCGGCGGACCGGTCGTAGCCGGGGTGACAGGCCTCCAGCTGTTCCGGCGACATGTACGACAGCGATCCGCCGAAATAGGCAACCGGGTTGGCGTCGACCAGGTCGCGGTTGAAACTGATGTTGAAATCGGCGAGCTTCGGCACGGCCTCGGCGGTGAGCAGCACATTGGCCGGTTTGACGTCGCGATGCAGCACGCCATGCGCGTCCGCGTAGGCCAGCGCCTCAGCGACCCGACGCCCCAGCCAGGCAACGGTCTCCGGCCATGAAAGCGTCGCGATCTCGGCGCGCACACTGGAATCGGTCGGCCGGATCTCGCCCTTCTCCGCCATCGCCGCGTCGACCGCGTCCAGCAGCAGATGTCCGGTGCGCTGTTCCGGCGCGGTGGCCCGCACCCTGCGCAACACGCTCAGCAGCGTGCCGCCGGGCAAGAATTCCATGTACAGCATCCGCATCCGATGCCCATCGGGTGCGGAGTCCAGACCCGGCTGGTCCAGCAGCCGCTGATCGAAGACGCGCACGATGTAGTCATGGTCGAGCTGCGCCAGCGTCTGCGGTTCGGTGCCGCGGTCGGCGGAGATCTTCACTGCCACCAGCCGCTGCAGCGACCGCTGCCGGGCCAGGAACACCCGCGCGAATGCACCGCTGCCCAGCGCGGTAAGCAGGTCGAAATCGTCGATTCGGTCGCCGACCCCGATTCGGTCCAGGGTGGTGGTCCGTGTCCCTGTGGTGCCCTGGGTGGTGCGGAGGTCGGTGGCTGCGTGGGCCGCATCCCCCGACGAGGGGATCGAGTCGGCGGAGGCTGCGACGGTCCGGTCAATGCCGCTGCGCCGGGTGCCCCGATTCTCGTCGCCGGCGTTGAGCAGCTCGCGCAGCCGCGCCGCCTGCTCGGGATATTCCAGCAGGTATTCGCCCAGGTCCACCTGCTCGCCGCATTGGCCGCGGATCACGAACTCTTCGTACACCAGGCTGGCCGGAATTTGCTCCAATGTCAGCTCGGGAAATTCGGAGCAGTATTCGCGCAGCCGCTTACGCCCGGGCGTTGCCGCGACGGGTTCCTCGGGATGGCTCTCTGCCCGTGGGCGCAGCCACCGATGCCGCAGGTCGATCCGGATCAGTTCGATCAGCGCACCCAGGCGTGCGTCCGGCAGATAGTCGGCAATGGCAGGCGGCTGGATACCGGCTTCCCACGCGGCAGCAAAAGCGGCCACGGCGCCGGATTCGATTCCGGCCGTTGGTCGCCCGAACCCATTCCCCGCATCCGAGCTGTAGCTCATATCTGCACCTATCGAGCAGGACCACGCACTCGTCGGTCGGTAGATCAACCGGACACAACAACCACCACACGCCACACCATCATCCCCCGAGAGATGTCGGGAACCATCAGTGGTGCACGTCAGTGGGCCAGCGTTGTTGTCGCGGCGGGGGCTGTCGCTGTGAGCCGCCACATCCCATCCCGCTTCCCCGCTGCTCCGCCAGGCATCGCGTGGGCCAGGTGGCGTAGCTGGCGGCGAGAGGCGCCGTATGCGCGGCGGAATCGGCGGGTGACTATGGGTCGAGACGTTTTGCCGCCAGGAGATCCGAGTCGGTCGAGGCGGTGCGTCGGCACGCTTGACCTTGTCCCCGGGGGCAACGTTTACCGTCTGCGGGTGAGAATAGGGCAGGTTGCGCAGCTGGCGAAGGTGAGCCCGAAGGCGATTCGACGCTACGAGGCAATGGGTTTGATCATGCCGGGCCGTTCCGGCAACGGCTACCGCGAGTACTCCGAGCACGACGCGCGGCTCGTGTGTGAGATCAAGGAGCTGAGCCGACTCGGGATTCCGGTCGATGAGACGCGGCCGTTTCTCGAATGCCTCGCCTCGGGCGGTGAGCACGTCGATGATTGCCCGGCATCGCTGGCGGAATACCAGCGTGCCATCGATGAAATCGACTCGCGCATCACCGCTTTGAACGAACGCCGAGGCGCGCTCGCGGCTCGATTGCATGATGCCGCCTATCGCCACAGCCGGGTCGCGCCACCTGTGACCGACCTCTTCACACTGCCGTCGGACTTGCCCGTGCCCGAGGACGACGGCGCGGCAGCGCATCTGCCCGGTACGAGGCTGCCCACGCTCGTGCTCGACTGCACGGACGGTACGAAGGTCGATCTGGCCGCGCTGCCTGCTGGGCGGACGATCATCTACCTCTATCCACTCACCGGCCGGCCCGAAACCGACATACCCCTCGGGTGGAACGAGATCCCCGGCGCACGTGGCTGCACCCCGGAGGCGTGCGGCTTCCGCGACCATCACACTGAATTGCTGGCGGCCGGTGCCGCCCGGGTATACGGACTGTCCAGTCAGGACACCGAATATCAGCGCGAGGTCGTCGGCCGTTTGAACCTTCCGTTCGGATTGCTCTCCGACACCTCCTTCCACCTGGCCGCCGAACTATCGCTTCCCACCTTCGAGTCGGGCGGCCGCGACCTGTACAAGCGCCTGACACTCGTCGTCCGGGACGGGGTCATCGAGCACGTCTTCTACCCCGTCTTCCCGCCCGACCGCCATGCCGAGCAGGTGATCGAGTGGCTCCGATCGAATACCACTCGCTCGCGGGCCGGGTAGGTAGGGCGGCGCCGGTATCGCTGGTGGTAGAGACTCTGCTGAGCCTCCATTCCGTGATTCGGGTGGGGCTCGGGTCGTTGCGCTGGCACCGCGCGCCGGCCGGTTCTGACAGCGGGGTCAGTGGCTGATCAGAGACTGTGTGAGGGTCATATCCCGGCCAGGACCTGATCCAGGTTTCTGGTGGGATGCCGCCACCGAACACCATCGCGGTGTCGAGGGCTCGGCGGGTCCGGCGGGGAAGGGAACGGCAAACGCTCGCCTTGCGTGGTGAAGGCGAGCGTTTGCCGAGCGGGCCCGGTGTCTGTCCAGATGGTTACCGATCCGGCACACCCGGGCGCATGTCCTATAGATCGATGGTCTGTTCGATGATGTTGGTGCCCAGTTCTTCGGTGAACAGCGGGTTCCGGTTGGCTGCCGCGCCGGTGATGAGGTCGTCGAAGGCGCTGTTCTCGTAGTCGAAGCTGTCCGCGGTGATGCCGGGGCCTGCGACCTCGAGTCTGCGGGGTATGACCGGCCAGCAGCCGACCTGGTTGAGCTCGTCGGCCTCTGCGGCGGTCGGGGTAGTGCTGGAGTAGGACACGAACTGCCCGGTCTGGTGGTCGATGCGGTCGCATTCGCACCTGGCCAGGGTGTAGCGCAGTTGCAGGGCTCCACGCCCGATCCCGCACACCGTGAACGGAGTCGAGCCCAGGCGCTCGCCGATCGCGCGGAACAGGACCTCGAGCACACTGCGGTGGGCGCCGCCGTCGAGAGTGTCATTACCGCCCAGCGACACCAGGATCAAATCGGCGCCGGCGGCGCGCAGCGCCTCCCGGAACGAGTACCTCGGGCTGTCGAGTTGCCGAGCGAAGGCACCGGGATCGGCGGCCGTCATGTCCGGGTCGCCCACCAAGATGAACGGTGCGCTCAGACCGCCGTCCAGGGCGGGAAACACCGCTGCACTGCCGAGCATGAGAGGCCAGTTACTGGCTGGTGCCACAGTCGTCATCGTCGAACTCCTCACGTGGTCGGGAAGATCCGGAGAAGAACCGAACTTGCAGCAGACACCCCGCAGCGCGGCATCGTGCGCACATCACACGCGGGGGCGCAGCCCATGCTACCGGCACCGTTGGGACTGCGGTCGAGCCTGGCCCCCAGTACAGGATCTCGCCCGTAGGACCCGATTCGGCCGGGTTTCAGAAGGTGAACTGGTCGCCGTAGGCGGTGGTCTGCGCGAGTCCCTCGGCGGTGCTCACCGTGGTGGTGACGAAAGGGACGGCCGACACCGGCGAGGCGCATTGGGCGATATTCAGCGCGGCATTGTTGAACGCGATGCGATACGGGAACGTCGTGCTGGCATCCAGGCGGGCCGTCTCCGTCGTCACAACGGTGACCTGGCCGGGTCCCAGGTTCCCGAACACGCCTTCGCCCACGCCCAGAGTCCCGCCGATACTGGGCCGGCTCGTACCGGGCAGGATGGTCGAGGCGCTGGGCAGGCCGACCAAGGGGAGAATCCTGACTCCCAGCCCTTGACCGGTGCCGATCTCGACACCGAAGCCGCCGTCCACACTGATCCCGCAGCCGAGGATGAATCCCGCGACCGCCTGTCCGGACGTGATCTGGCCGCCGTCGACGGTGACCGAGTAATCGCCGGACATCTGCGCGGCATGCGAGAACGTCATGAGGAAGTTCGGTGTCCGGTCACCGGGCGGGTTCGCCTCGATGCTGTCGACCGACGCCGTCAGATGGACTCCCCCACCGGAGACGTCTGCGCCGGGCGGCTGGGCGCGGCCGAGTCCGGCGCCACCGGTACACAGGCCTACCGCGGCCAGATTCGCGGCGGCCGTGGCAACCAGGGCGCCGGTGAACGAACGTCGCATGCCTGGAGCCTTCCGGTTCGCGACGATAGGAAACTCGACAGCACAGGAACAAACCCGCACAGGGGATACCGCTTGGCAAGCCTAAACGGTGCCACCGGCCAGGCGGTGTCACAGCAAAAGCGTGTCGACCAGGCCACCCCGTCGACCCGACGAACATCGACACCGAAGCCGCCTCCCTTGTTGATTCACGCTCGCGTTCGGAAAGCGGTTCTCGTACAGTTCGGGTGCCGCGCGGAATCCGCAGCACCGCAACAACTCCGGGGCGTCCGGAAAACGTGTTGAGCAGTCGGGTTGTCCAGCAATCCTTGTCGGACCTTTCTCACACACTCGGCCGCACGCCCGCGCCGTCTTGCGACCTCGACCCGCCCCGGTCCTCTCACCTACCGGCGGGTGGTCGGGGTGGGCCGGATGCGGCAGGCGATTCCGGTGAGTGAGCCATCACACGATTTCATTAGTTAGCGGCATGCAACTATATTGAGGCGCTGTTCGTTCGTTGACTTGCGGGAGGCTCTGATGGCTGCGGCCCCAACCACCGGTTTGGATACCGGTGATGTCCAGACCATTCGGAGGCGACTCCGAATCGAGCATGACCACCCGCACTACAAGTGGGTAGCCCTGTCGAATACGACCCTGGGCATGCTCATGGTCACGATCAACTCCTCGATCGTGATCATCTCGCTTCCCGACATCTTCCGGGGCATCGATCTCAACCCGCTTGCGGCGGGCAATGTCAGCTACCTGCTGTGGATGATGATGGGCTTCCTGCTCGCGTCCGCGGTGCTGGTGGTCATGTTCGGCCGCCTCGGCGACATGGTCGGCCGCGTCAAGATCTACAACTACGGCTTCGTGATCTTCACGATCGCGGCGGTCGCGCTCTCGTTCGATCCGTTCACGCACGGTGGCGGCGCGGTGTGGCTCATCGGCTGGCGTGTGTTCCAGGGAATCGGCGGCGCCATGCTCATGGCCAACGCGGCCGCCATCCTCACCGACGCGTTCCCCGCCGAACAGCGCGGCTTCGCGCTCGGCATCAATCAGGTTGCGGCCGTGGCCGGTTCGTTCCTGGGCCTGCTGCTGGGCGGCCTGCTCGCGCAGTGGGACTGGAAGGCCGTGTTCTGGGTGAGCGTGCCGTTCGGCATTCTCGGGACCGTGTGGTCGTACCGGTCGCTGCACGACAATGGTCAGCGCAACGCGGGCTCGCTCGACATTCCGGGCACCGTCACCTTCGCGGTCGGACTGACCGCCCTGCTCACTGGCATCACCTATGGCATTCAGCCGTACGGGGATTCGAATACCGGCTGGTCCAACCCGTGGGTGCTGGCCGCGGTGTTCGGCGGCATCGCGGTGCTCGCGCTGTTCTGCTGGATCGAGACCAAGGTGGAGCAGCCGATGTTCCACCTGTCGCTGCTCAAGGTCCGAGCGTTCGGGCTCGGTAACCTGGCCGGCCTGATGTCGTCGCTGGGCCGTGGCGGTCTGCAGTTCATGCTGATCATCTGGCTGCAGGGCATCTGGCTGCCGCTGCACGGCTTCGACTACGAGTCCACGCCGCTGTGGGCGGGCATCTACCTGCTGCCGCTGACGGTGGGATTCCTTGTGGCCGGGCCGGTTTCGGGCAAGCTGTCCGACCTCTACGGCCCGCGGCTGTTCGCGACCCTCGGCATGGCGATCACCGCGGTGACGTTCGTGCTGCTGGTGGTGTTGCCGGTGGACTTCCCCTACTGGGCGTTCGCGGTGGTCATCGCGCTCAACGGCCTGGGCTCGGGCATGTTCGCCTCGCCCAACACCGCCGAGGTCATGTCCGCGGTGCCGGCGTCGCAGCGCGGTGTCGCGTCCGGCATGCGCGGCACGCTGCTCAATGGCGGTATGGCGCTGTCGATCGGTGTGTTCTTCTCGCTCATGATCATCGGCCTGTCCAATACGCTGCCGGGCGCGATGAATTCGGGTCTGCAGGCGCAGGGTGTGCCCGCCGATGTCGCGGAGAACATCTCCGGTCTGCCGCCGGTCGGCAGCCTGTTCGCGGCCTTCCTCGGTGTGAACCCGATCGAGGCGCTGCTGGGCCCGACCGGCATCCTGGACCATCCGGGCGTGCACAAGGACGTCCTCACCGGCCAGGAGTTCTTCCCGCACTTGATCTCTGGCCCGTTCCACTCGGGTCTGGTCGTGGTCTTCCTGGGAGCCGCGATTATGATGCTGATCGGCGCGGTGGCCTCGTGGTTCGCCGGTAGCCCCACCGTCCCGGACGAGGCTGCCGAACTGCGGGAAGCCGTCCGCGAGGGAATCTGACCGGAGGAGATCACGCTGCCCGAGCCCACGAGCGTCGCCGACCCCGACCAGCTCACCGAAGCTGCCGACCTGTACCACTCGATCGGCCGCCTCCTACGCTTGTTGCGCCACTCCGGCGACCTCGGGGCCCTCAGCCCCGGGGCGGCTTCGGCCCTGGCGACCGTCGCCCGCTCCGGACCCCTCCGTCTGGGCGACCTCGCCAATATCGAACGGGTCAGCGCCCCAACCATGTCCCGCATAGTGACAGGCCTGGAAAAGGGTGGCTACCTGACCCGGGACGCCGACCCGGAGGACGGCCGGGCCCAACTCCTCACCGCCACGGCCGCCGCCCACAACCTGGTCACCGGCCTCACCTCGGCCCGTATCCAGCGCTTCGCCGGCGCCCTCGAATCCCTCACCCCGGCTCAGCGCGAGTCCGTCAAATCCGGCCTCCACACCCTCATCGAGGCCCTCGACCAGTAGCGTCGTCCGGCTCAGCGAGGCGACGTCTGGCAGCACTCCTCTGCTCGCGTCGGTGCCCGGTCATCGCCGGGCGCGTGCTCAGGAGGTCAGGACGGAACGGATCCGATTGTGCGGGTCCACACGAGTGCGGAGCTCGGACAGGCGGGTGTGGTTGTCGCCGTAGTAGCGGGACAGCGGATCGCCGGGCTCCAGGTAGTTGACGTACGCGCCGACCGAATCGGGGGCGAGGGTAGCGTGGGCGTCGGAGAGCCAGGCCAGTGCGGCGTCGTGCGGAATCGGTTCGTAGGCACCCCATTCCACCATGGCGGCGTGGTCGCGCCAGGGGAAGGCGGTGGCGGTGGGCGACAGGTCGCCGATCGCGCCGTCGAGGGTGTTGATCTGCACCCAGCCGGTGCCGCCGACGCTGGAGAACCGGGTGATGGCCTCGAGCACCCGGCCGATGGTGTCGGGGGTGAGGTCCGAGACGATGTCGGAGCCGTTGGTGAAGGCGACGCGCGGCTGATCCGGCGTGCCGCCTGCCAGATACAGAACGGTGTCCATATGGGTGAGGGTGCGGGTATCGATGTTGGCGGGCGCGACGCCGATCGTATCGGTGAGCGCGGCCGTCACCGTATCGGCCGAACCCGCCGGGCAGACCAGCTGCATCCAGCAGCGGAGGCCGCCCTCGCCGTCGGCGTCCAGGCTGACATCGGCCCACTGCTCGCGGTCGGCGCCGCGCAGCCACTCCTGCCAGCCGCCGATGACGCGATCCGCGTTCTCGCCCGAGAAGGTCAGGCGCACCACGTCTTTCGCGGTCGCCGGGATGGTGTCGAAGGTCAGCGAGGTGACGATGCCGAACAGCGAGCCGCCGCCACGCAGCGCCCAGAACAGGTCGGGGCTGGCGGTGGCGGACACCTCGGTGATGGTGCCGTCGGGCAAGACGAGGGTGGCGGCGGTCAGCCGATCACAGGTGAGGCCGTAGGTACGGGATTCGAAGCCGAACCCGCCGCCCATGGTGAGACCCGCGACGCCGACGCTGGGACACATGCCCGTCGGCAGACTCTGCCCGGACCGGTCGAGTTCCCCGTAGACCTCGTACAGGGTGTGGCCCGGTGATATGACGGCCTGCCCGGCCTCGACTCGGACGCCGCGCAGCCGCCGGACGTCGACTATCAATGTGCCGGTCGCCGTGGAGACCCCGGCATAGGAATGCCCGCCCGCCCGCGCGGCGACCTGGAGATCGTTCTCGGCCGCGAAGCCGAAGGCCGTGGCCACATCGGCGGCATCCGCGACCTGCACGATGGCCGTGGGCATCTCGTCGTCGAAGCGAGTGTTGAAGACCTCTTTGGCCATCGGGTATCCGAGATCGCCGGGCAGTATCACCCGGCCACGCAGCTTGTCCTGCAACGCACGCCATTTCGGGTCGGCACTACCGGTGCTGGAGCCGGAGACGCTGTCCGAGGAGCCGGCAGCGCCGTCGGAGGAGCCCGCGGCGGGCGCCGCGTCGGAGGCGGGCAGTCGGGTAGTTCCGGCGAAACCGACACCGGCGACCGCGATTCCGAGCGCACCCCGGAGAAACACGCTGCGTGCGAAGCGAGGTCTCACAACGGTCCCCCGAATCCGATCGAGATGCGGTGCGCCGCCCGGTTATTCGCTTCAGATATCAAAGTTCGCGACCCGCCTGTACCCATCGGACAACACAACACCACTCGATCATGGTTCACCCACTGTTCATTCGCTCAATCGAGCCCGGATGTGTCGACCGCACCGGATCGATCCGGGATAACCGCGAGCCGCGTCCGCCCGGCTGCGGCTGGCGCGCGCGATCGCCGATGAGGCACGGCATCAGGAGATCGCGGCCTGGTGCCTCGAGACGTCGGCTTGAAGCCGACTCATCGCAGCGGACTTCCCAGCGGCAGTGGGGCTTTCACGAGCCGCGCAAGCGATCGCGCCGGCCGCCTCCTCGGCGTTCATCCAAGCGATTGCGCAGCAAGGCCGAGCCCTGGTCCGCCTCTGCGATACCGCTGGCACTGACAACGTCTTGCGCCGGATAGCCCGTCTCGTCTCTTGCTACGCGTACCCGATCGCCCCGAGCACCACTTCTGTTATGACCTTGCGAAATCCGATGCCAACATCGTCCCGACACTGTCGTGGCTCGATGATCCGGCCCCGTTGAGTTGAACCGGTCTCTCCCCGGTCAGAGGCGGCTGTAGGTCTCGATGTCCTCGGTGAACTCCTCGATGGCCTTCGTGGTGAGCGTCGGTCGTGTGTTGGCGATGGCGTCAAGATAGTCGTCGGTGCTGGCCGGTTTGCCCAGTCGCCGGCTGACCTCGCGCTCGAAGGCCGCTTGCGAGCCCTTGCGTGCAGCGAACTCGATGTCGGCAGGGGTGAAGAGCTCACTCGCCGCGACCAGCGCGGCCACATCCACCGATTCGGCGGCGGAGCCGAGATAGCGGGACCAGATTGCCGCGCGCGCGCCCGAGTTCGGCGGGCCGATCGGGATGATGTAGTCGAAGCGGCCAGGTCGCATGAAAGCCGGGTCGAGGGAGCGGACCGAGTTGGTGGCGCAGGCCAACAGCCTGTCATCGTGCTCACGGAATCCGGGGATCAGCTTGAGCAGCTCATTGGTGACCCCGTGCCCGGGGTCGACTGCTTGCCCGGAACGTACACCAGCGATCTCCTCAACCTCGTCGATGAAGAGCAGCACCGCCTCCAGTTCGGCGAGGTCTGCGAACGCCTCCCGCAGGGCCGCGGCTAGCCCCTCGCTGGTGGCTGCGGCGAGCCGGGAGGGAAACAACTCCACGAAAGGCCATTTCAGTCGGGAAGCCACCGCCTTGGCGAAGCTCGTTTTGCCGGTCCCGGGGGGACCGAACAGAATGAACGCCTTCGGCGGGGCGACGTTGTACCGCTCGGACAAGGCAGGTTCCGCCAGCGGCAGCACGATCCGCTGTTCGACGATCCGCTTCTCCGCCTCCATGCCGGCCATTTGGTTCCACAGTCCCACCGGCAGCATCCGCCCCCCGAGCAGCGCGAGCAGGTCCGCGTCGGCCACTCCGGACGGCTCGGGCCGTTCGTAGTAGGTGAGGTCGCCACGAGCGAGGTAACCGGAATTCTCCAGGGCCTTGGTTCCGGTGCTGTGCGAGGGCAGCAGCGCGCTGATGCGGCGCACCCCTTGCGCACGCAGTCGTCGCTCGAGCTCGGCGAGCAACGCGCTGCCGATCCCGCGCTCGCGCCATTGTCCTGCCAGGGCCACCAGGAGCACCCAGGCGCGCTCCCCATGGACCTGCGCTACCGCGATGCCGACGAGTTCCTCGCCGACCACGGCCACGACGCCGCCTTGGCCGCCCCGGGCCGCCGCCATCGCCTCGGAGATGGAAAACACCGGCGTCGCATCGTCGATCTGCCGGTTCTGATCCCATATCCGAAGCGCTTGGTCAAGATCGCCTTCTCGGAAGTCGCGCAATCGCCACAGAGCCATGACACCACCTCACCCGACCGCGGACCACCATTCTCCCCGCTGCGGCGACAACACCGCCACGCGCGAACAACGTGCCCAGCTCCTGCGGCTTCTGGCCCTGCTGGTCACCATGGCGAGCTTGCAGGACTCTCGGCACACTTGCACACCCAGCCATCGCGGGCTTGATGCAGAAGCTCCAGGAACAGGCTGATCTCCACGCAGCGCGCAGTGGACACCGATCTTCAACGCCCGACTGCGCAAAGAGTTGATGAACGCCTCCCCATCCTCCGCAGTCCACTGCCGCGCCGACATCGCGCCCCTGCGGAACGGGCCGCTCGTCGGGATCGCGGGGCTCAGATCGACGAGTACCAGCACCCGCGGGTCGTGCTCGCCGCCGGCGATGCCGTCGAGGATCTTCACCGCGATGCCCTGCTGGAGCGGATCGGTCAGCATTGGGTGGGGTGCCCGGGGACGTGGCGGATTTAGTGAGGTTCGGCCTCGGTCTGGCCAGCGTGATGGCATGCTGAGCAGCGGATACGTCCCCTGCTCAACTGGGTTCAGCACAGCTGCGGGCACGCCGTTACCCGCAGACGATTCGCGGGAAGGTGAGGGCAATGAGTAAAAGCGGGAAGGTGAGGGCAATGAGTAAAAGCAGCCAGAGGCTTCGCGGTGAAGATGAAATTGGCGTCAAGCTCGCAGTATCTGATCACACGTACCGTTCGGGCGCGCTCGGGTACGCGGCGACACGACGGAAGAAATGGCCGGACAGGACGTTTGTGGTGACCGAGGTCGGTCCTACCCGGGAACCCGCGTCCAACGACCGCCCGAACAAGTCGCCGTTGCCTCGGGTAGTTTCCCTCACGCCCTACGACAGACCTGGCGCTGCCCCGATGCAGGTCCTGGCCTATGTCCCGACGAACTTCAACAAACCCCTGCGCGTCGGGGACGCGGTGGTGACCCGCATGTCCAAGCACGGCGCACACAAAGGGCTACCGGGAGTACACCTCCGCATCGTCGGCGCAGAACCAGTGGACGTTGCGCTGCGGAGGCACCACCGCGAATCGGAGGGCCGACGTGCGCGGAATGTCGAACAGACACCGAAGACGCCAAGGCTCAAGAAACGCCGGTGAGGGTCGAGCCGCCGCCACCCATTGTTGTGACACGAAAGCGGCTGGGACCCCGGCGAATCAGTCACTGAAGGTGTCCGAAACCTGATAGGCGATGGTGCTGTCCGGGGCGCAGCATCGCGCAAGTGGCTGGTCCATCGTCGCCAGTCCGGAACCCCTCGTCGGCGTAGAGCGGCGAGGGTCGGATACTTCGGCAGCCGAGCGAGGCTACGCGGGTGGTTCGGGAGGAGGCGGGTGCGGAGGTAGGCGAGGATTTCGTCTCGGGCCTGGAGGGTGTGGTGGCCTTGTTCGTCGACGAGGTGGGCGGTGACGACGCTGTGGGGGGTTTGGACGATGTGCTGGAAGAAGGGTGCGGGGTTGGGGTTGGCGTGGGCGCCGGAGAGAACTCGGCCGTCGAAGCGGTCGCCGAGGAGTTGGGTGTAGGCGGCGAAACGCTGGCCGGTGCGCCATTTGTCGTTGTCGAAGCGGTAGGCGAGGGCGCGGAGGTCGTCACGTTCGAAGTGCAATGGTGCGCTTGGTGAAATCGCCCAGAGTGTCGTCAGGCGTTGGGCTTTCACTGCACGAGCGCAGAGCCTTTTCTCGATACGACGAATCGATTCGATCGTATCGGGCAGGCAGTCGGGTGAAACGAGTGTGTTTATCCGTCAGCCGTGCTGCAGGTACTTGACCAGGGCTTCGCGCTCGGTTTCGAGTTCGGAGATCTGGCTCTTGACGACGTCTCCGATGCTGACGATGCCGATCATCCGGCCGTCGCGGAGGACCGGGAGGTGGCGGATCCGGTGCTCGGTCATGGTGGCGTTGAGGGTTTCCACGCGGTCGTCGGGCGAGCAGGTGTGCACGGCGGCGGTCATGATCGAGGAGACGGAGGCGTCGAGGAGTGCGGCGCCTTGGTCGTGGAGTCGGCGCACGATGTCTCGTTCGGAGACGATGCCCGACATGGCGGCACCGTCTCGCGAGACGATCACCGCGCCCACATTGTGGGTCGCCAGGACCCTGAGCAGTTCACGCACTGATGCATCCGGTGCAATCGTGACCACGCCGCTGCCCTTCCGGCGCAGTATTTCGGAGATTCGCATGTGTCCACCGCCCAACGCTCGGGACTATCCGTGGTTACTAGGATGCCGCTGATAACCGGGCGTGACCAGCAAAGATTGCGATTCGATGCCTAACCGGATGCGTGGGCATCGAGGCTCGCGTGCCATCTTCCGGCAACAGGGTTATCTACATATTTGCTGACTGACATCGTCTGCTGTGGTCGCGGCGCCGAAAGTCCGCCGGACCTGACTAAATTCTCATGTGATCCTAGGGTGGAGAGCCCGGACTGATCGAAGAATCGAAGGTGAATACCCGGCCGCCAAGAAGTAGCTGACTGCCCGGTTTCAGCACTGTCAGCTGTCCGGGTGCCGCGGGTACCCAATCCGGACGGCCCGGCGGTCGAATGTGGGTGCCGTTGGCCGAGCCGCGGTCCATCACCAGCACGTCCCACCCCACGAGCCGGATCTCGGCGTGCACCCGCGACATGCCGCCGGAGGTGTCGGGGATCCGAATCGCCTGCGCACCGCGCCGCACCTGGTCGGATCGTTCCGGCTCCCGCCCGATCACCAGATCGCTGTCGAGCGCGTACGAGGTCCCGTCATCGAGCTGCAGCACACCCAGCGGCGGCCGGCTGCCCTCGGTGAGCACACCGGTCACCGGTTCCATCCGAATGCCGCACACCGCACAGAGGGACACCCGCGGATCGTTGAGATGCCCACGCGCGCAATCGTATCCGTGCACGACGGCCCCGAGCCGAGTGGCACGCGGTGCATTCCTGCCTGCGCTGCCGGACCCGGCGTCCTCCGACCTTGCGGGCTCGTTCGCCGGCTGCCCATTGCGTCTCGATTGCCGCACGCGGCGATCAGGATTCGTGCGCGCCCCGGAATTGCGTGCTCCCGCCGGCACACCACCGACCGGTGTATCGGGTGCGTCCTCCCGCCACATCACCGCCCCGGACCCGGGTACCCGCCCATCGCGCAGTGCGAAGATACCCGGCGGCGGCAACGTCGCCCGCGGCTCGCCGTCGTCCACGAACACCGCCGCAGCCCGCGCGGGCGCGGGGCTGACCACCCGGTCGACACTGAATCCCGCGTCGCGCCCGTGCAGCACCTCGCGGCGCTGCTCATCCTCCAGGATCGCGGTGACCTGCCCGTGCAGGAATACGGCCAGCCCACGGCTGCCCGGCGTGAGCACCCCGAATTCGACGTTCTCCTCGTCGTCGCGAGCCATCAGCCAGGTGCTGACCAGCCGGGCGAAGGTCCGCCCGGTCCGCCGGGTCTCCCGCGACGACGCCTCCGCGACCAGATCCAGCAGCTTGTCCAGCACCGCCACGGCGTCGGATCCGGCGGTCAGCGGACGCGAATCCCGGTGTGCGACAACCGCGACCACGCCGTCCACACTGGCCACCAGGTGGCCGCCCGGCACCACCTCGACCCGCGTGCTCATCTCACCCGGCCCCCGCCTGCCCCACCAACCCGTCGGTCCACACGTCGGTTTCGATGAGGCGCTGCGTGATGTATCCCCTCATTCGCTGGATGGTACCGGTCGCGAATTACGAACAATCGGCCATCGGCGTAGTGCGCGACAGGCGATTCCGCGACGCGCGCGCGACTTCGGGCGAAGCTGCCCCGCACTCCCCCACCACCGACGTAGCATGCGGAACGTGGCCGATGCGAAACGTCCCGCCGCGGTGCGGGTCCTCGTCTACAGCAATGACGCCGATACCCGGAGCCAGGTGATGCTGGCGCTGGGCAGACGGCCGCACCCGGATCTGCCGCCCATCGAATATCTCGAGGTGGCGACCGGGCCGGTCGCCCTCGAGCGCGTGGACGCCGGCAATCTGGATCTGCTGATCCTCGACGGCGAGTCGGCCCCGGAGGGCGGTCTCGGCCTGGCCAAGCAGCTCAAGGACGAGATCGCGGACTGCCCGCCGATCGTCGTGCTGACCGGCCGCCCGGACGATGCCTGGCTGGCCAATTGGTCGCGCGCCGAGGCCGCGGTGCCCCACCCGATCGACCCCATCCGGCTCACCGACGCTGTCCTGGGTGTGCTCGGTAATAGCTTCGCGGCCTGATCTTCGTTCGCCCTCGTGATCAGGGCAAACCCATGTCACGTGACATTCGTGATTGCGTCCGATCGGTCATAAAAGGCCGTTCCGAATTCGATCAAACGCGTTTGCGAATCGTGATGTATCTTCTCATCCGAGTTGTAGGCTGTGCCGTAGCTCACACGAGCGCGGGCATCGGTATCAATGAAGCCACCGCCTCACTCCCCGAAGGTCCGTGCCGTCGCTGAGCGGTGCCCGGGGAACGAGACTGGCCGGCGGACGACGATGTCAGCCCGCGCCTCGGCAGCTGCCGTCCGTATTGCGTCGTCCAGCTCGCAGGAGGGGTAGTGCTGTTGTGAATATCGAGGTTCCGACCCTGGTTCTCGGCGCGGTGGCCGCCGCGTTCGGGGTGTTCTCCATTTTCCTGGCGGCCCTGATCGGCCCCAAACGCTACAACCGGGCAAAGCTCGAAGCCTATGAGTGCGGTATCGAACCCACCCCCCACGCTGTCGCGGGCGGGCCGGGAAATGCTGCGGGCCAGCGCTTTCCGGTGAAGTACTACCTCACCGCCATGCTGTTCATCATCTTCGACATCGAGATCGTGTTCCTCTACCCGTGGGCTGTGCACTTCGACGCGCTCGGAGTGTTCGGGCTGGCCGCCATGGCGTTGTTCATCTTCAACGTCTCGGTCGCCTACGCCTACGAGTGGCGGCGCGGCGGTCTCAGCTGGGATTGATTGGCGCACAGGGGATTTCCAATGAGACACCCCGTGCGAGACGGGGTGTCCCGATCCGGGAGATGTAGTCCGACATGGGTCTCGAGGAGAAGCTGCCCAGCGGGTTCCTGCTGAGCACGGTGGAAGATTTGGCCGGCTATCTGCGCAAGAGTTCGCTCTGGCCGGCGACGTTCGGCCTGGCGTGCTGCGCGATCGAGATGATGGCCACCGGCGGCGGGCGATTCGATATCGCCCGCTTCGGCATGGAGGCGTTCCGCGCCTCGCCGCGCCAGGCCGATCTGATGATCGTCGCGGGCCGGGTGAGCCAGAAGATGGCCCCGGTGCTGCGCCAGGTCTACGACCAGATGACCGAACCGAAATGGGTGCTGGCCATGGGTGTCTGCGCATCCTCGGGCGGCATGTTCAACAACTACGCCATCGTGCAGGGCGTCGACCACATCGTGCCGGTCGACATCTACCTGCCCGGCTGCCCGCCGCGGCCGGAGATGCTGTTGAACGCGATCCTGAAGCTGCACGAGAAGATTCAGGAGATGCCGCTCGGCGTCAATCGCGAGGAAGCCGTGCGCGAGGCCGAGCGCGCCGCGCTCGCCAGCACCCCGACCATTCAGTTGAAGGGGCTGCTGCGATGACCTTTGATGCACCTACCGGCACGGAGAGCCCCCCGGAGGCGGCGGTGGAACCGACTGAGAACACCCCGGAGACAACCGAAGCCGCCGAGCCGGCCGACGAGGTGATCGGCGTCCGCAAGGGCATGTTCGGCGTCTCCGGCACCGGCGACACCTCCGGCTACGGCCGGCTGGTCCGCACGGTCTCCATGCCCGGCGGCACGCCCGCGCCCTACGGTCCCGTCTTCGACGAGATCATCGCGAATCTGCGCTCGGCGCTGGCGAAGACCTTCGACGAGGCCGTGGAGAAGATCGTCGTCTTCCGCGGCGAGCTGACCCTGCACATCCGCCGCGAGCACCTGGTGCTGGTGGCGAAGACGCTGCGCGACACCGAAGCCCTGCGCTTCGAGTTGTGCCTGGGTGTCAGCGGCGCGCACTACCCCGAGGACACCGGGCGCGAGTTGCACGCGCTGTATCACCTCAACTCCATCACCCACAACCGCCGGGTGCGGCTGGAAGTCTCGGTGCCGGACGACGATCCGCACCTGCCCTCGCTGTACGCGGTCTATCCGACCGTGGACTGGCACGAACGGGAGACCTACGACTTCTTCGGCATCCTGTTCGACGGTCATCCCTCGCTGACCCGCATCGCCATGCCCGACGACTGGCGTGGCCACCCGCAGCGCAAGGACTATCCGCTCGGCGGGATCCCGGTCGAATACAAGGGCGCGCGCATCCCGCCGCCCGACGAGCGGAGGACGTACAGCTGATGAACGACATCGACACCAAGTCCCGTCGCAACACCGAGGAACGACCCGAACACACGGTCACCGTGGTGGGAAACGACTGGGACGAGATCTCCGCTGGCCTGAACGGGGTCGCCGAGGAACGCATCGTCGTGAACATGGGCCCGCAGCACCCCTCCACGCACGGGGTGCTGCGGCTCATTCTCGAAATCGAGGGCGAGACCGTCACCGAGGCCCGCTGCGGCATCGGCTACCTGCACACCGGCATCGAGAAGAACCTCGAGTACCGCAGCTGGGTGCAGGGCACCACCTTCGTGACCCGCATGGACTACCTGTCGCCGTTCTTCAACGAGACGGCGTACTGCCTGGCGGTCGAGAAACTGCTGGACATCACCGACGACATCCCCGAGCGCGCCAATGTCATCCGGGTGATGCTCATGGAGCTCAACCGCATCTCCTCGCATCTGGTCGCGCTGGCGACCGGCGGCATGGAACTGGGTGCGCTCACCCCCATGCTGTTCGGCTTCCGGGAACGCGAGCTGATCCTGGACGTGTTCGAGACCATCACCGGTCTGCGCATGAACCACGCCTTCATCCGGCCCGGCGGCATTGCCCAGGATCTGCCGGATGATGGCGTGCAGAAGGTGCGCGAGCTGCTGGACCTGCTGCCGAAGCGCCTGCGGGACATGGAACTTCTGCTCAACCAGAACCCCATCTGGAAGGCCCGTACCCGCAATGTCGGTTACCTGGACCTCACCGGATGCATGGCGCTGGGCATCACGGGTCCGGTACTACGCGCCACCGGTTTGCCGCACGATCTGCGCAAGTCCCAGCCCTACTGCGGGTACGAGAACTACGAGTTCGACGTCCAGGTCGACACCGGCTGCGACTGTTACGGCCGCTACCTGATCCGCGTCAACGAGATGAAGGAGTCGGTCAAGATCGTCGAGCAGTGCCTCGACAGGCTGCGGCCGGGCCCGGTCATGGTGGAGGACAAGAAGATTGCATGGCCTGCCGATCTGCAGCTCGGGCCGGACGGACTCGGCAACTCGCCGCAGTACATCGGCAAGATCATGGGCACCTCCATGGAGTCGCTCATCCACCACTTCAAGCTGGTGACCGAGGGCCTGCGCGTCCCGCCGGGCCAGGTGTATGTAGCGGTCGAATCACCGCGCGGCGAGCTGGGCGTGCACATGGTCAGCGACGGCGGAACCCGGCCCTACCGGGTCCACTATCGCGACCCGTCCTTCACGAATCTGCAAGCGGTGGCGGCGATGTGCGAGGGTGGCCTGGTGGCCGACGTGATCGCGTCCGTCGCCTCCATCGACCCCGTGATGGGTGGTGTGGACCGATGACCGAGATCCTGCTCAACCTGACCACGCGGCCGATTCCCTACCCGGAGAAGGTGCGCGAGGGTCTGCAGCTCGAGGCCCGCGAGATCATCGAGCGGTACCCCCATCCGCGTTCTGCACTGCTTCCCCTTTTGCATCTGGTGCAATCGGTGGAGGGGTACGTCTCCGGGACCGGCATCGAATTCTGCGCCGAGCAGCTGGGATTGACCGATGCCGAGGTCACGGCGGTGGCCACGTTCTACTCGATGTACCGGCGCACGCCGACCGGCGACTATCACGTCGGTGTCTGCACCAACACGCTGTGTGCGGTCATGGGCGGCGATCAGATCCTCGCGGAGCTGAAGCAGCACCTGGGAATCACGCACGGAGAGACCACCGCCGACGGCGCGGTCACCCTCGAGCACATCGAGTGCAATGCGGCCTGCGATTACGCACCGGTCGTCATGGTCAACTGGGAGTTCTTCGACAACCAGACCCCGGAATCGGCCAAGGGACTGGTGGATTCGCTGCGGCGCGGGGAACCCGTGACCGGATCGCGCAGCGGCATCCCGCTGTGCACCTTCCGCGAGACCGCCCGCATTCTCGCCGGATACGAGGACCAGCGGCCCGGCGCCACCGACGGCGGCGCCGGATCCGCCACTCTCGCCGGCCTGCACGTCGCCGAACGGGATCTGCATGTCGCGGAACAGAAGCCGATCGACGGAGGCGCGCAGTGACGACCGCTCTGACTCCCGTCCTCTCCAAGCACTGGGCGGACCCGGAGGGCTGGACCCTGGCGGCCTACCGCGACCAGGGCGGGTACCGCGCACTGCCGAAGGCCCTGCGCATGAACCCGGACGAGGTCATCGCCACGGTGAAGGACTCCGGCCTGCGCGGCCGCGGCGGCGCCGGCTTCCCCACCGGCATGAAGTGGGGTTTCATCCCGCAGGGCCCCGGTCCCGACGGCACCACCAAGCCGCACTACCTGGTGGTCAACGCCGATGAGTCGGAACCCGGTACCTGCAAGGACATTCCGCTCATGCTGGCGAGCCCGCACACCCTCGTCGAGGGCGTCATCATCGCCGCCTACGCCATTCGCGCCTCGCACGCCTTCATCTATGTGCGCGGGGAGGTGGTGACGGTGCTGCGCCGTCTGCAGGCGGCGGTCCAGCAGGCCTATGCCGCAGGCTATCTCGGCCGCGATATCCAGGGCTCCGGCTTCGACCTCGAGATCGTGGTGCACGCCGGTGCGGGCGCCTACATCTGCGGTGAGGAGACCGCCCTGCTGGATTCGCTCGAGGGCCGCCGCGGCCAGCCGCGCCTGCGTCCCCCGTTCCCGGCGGTGGCGGGTCTCTACGCCTGCCCGACCGTGGTCAACAATGTGGAATCCATTGCGTCCGTGCCATCCATCATCGCCCATGGCGTGGACTGGTTCCGGTCGTTCGGCACCGAGAAGTCGCCGGGCTTCACGATCTACTCACTCTCCGGTCACGTGACGCGACCGGGGCAGTACGAAGCGCCGCTCGGAATCACGTTGCGGGAGTTGCTGACCTACGCGGGTGGCATCCGCGCCGGCCACACCCTCAAGTTCTGGACGCCGGGCGGCTCGTCCACCCCGATCTTCACCGACGAGCACCTCGATGTCGCTCTCGACTACGAGGGCGTCTCGGCGGCGGGCTCCATGCTCGGCACCAAGGCCCTCCAGATCTTCGACGACACCACCTGCGTCGTGCGGGCGGTGTTGCGCTGGACCGAGTTCTACGCCCACGAATCCTGCGGTAAGTGCACCCCCTGCCGCGAGGGCACCTACTGGCTGGTCCAGCTGCTGCAGCGGCTGGAGAACGGCCGGGGCCACGAGACCGATCTGGACAAGCTCGCCGACATCGCCGACAACATCAACGGCAAGTCCTTCTGCGCTCTCGGCGACGGCGCGGCCAGCCCGATCTTCTCCTCCCTGAAGTACTTCCGCGACGAGTACGCCGAGCACATCCGCCTCGGCGCCTGCCCGTTCGACCCGGCCCGGTCCACCGTCTGGGCTGAAGGAGCGCGATGACCTCGACAGTGAGCTCCACGACCGGCGGCGGGGTGACCCCCACCGACATGGTGACCGTAACCATCGATGGCACAACGGTTTCCGTGCCCGCCGGCACCCTGGTGATCCGGGCCGCCGAACTCATCGGCACCCAGATCCCGCGGTTCTGTGACCATCCACTTCTCGATCCCGTCGGCGCCTGCCGGCAGTGCCTGGTCGAGATCGAGGGACAGCGCAAGCCCGTCGCCTCCTGCACCCAGACGGTGGCCGAGGGCATGGTGATCCACACCCAACTGACCTCCCCCGCCGCCGCCAAGGCCCAAGAGGGAGTGATGGAGCTGCTGCTCATCAACCACCCCCTCGACTGCCCGGTCTGCGACAAGGGCGGCGAATGCCCGCTGCAGAACCAAGCCATGTCCACCGGCCGTGCCGAATCCCGCTTCGACGGCGAGAAGCGCACCTATCCCAAGCCGATTCCGCTGTCGGCGGCCATTCTGCTGGACCGGGAACGTTGTGTGCTGTGTGCGCGCTGCACCCGGTTCTCCCAGCAGGTGGCCGGTGACCCGTTCATCGAACTGATGGATCGCGGTGCGCTGCAACAGGTCGGCATCGCCACCGGGGAGCCGTTGGATTCCTATTTCTCCGGCAACACCGTGCAGATCTGCCCGGTCGGCGCGCTCACCGGCTCGACCTACCGCTTCCGCGCCCGGCCCTTCGACCTGGTGTCCAGCCCGGCGGTGTGCGAGCACTGCGCCTCGGGCTGCGCCCAGCGCACCGACCACCGCCGCGGCAAGGTCATGCGCCGCCTCGCCGGTGACGACCCGCAGGTCAACGAGGAATGGAACTGCGACAAGGGCCGTTTCGCGTTCGCGTACGCCACCGAACCGGACCGGCTCACCACGCCCATGGTGCGCAGCTGGAAGGATGGGACGCTGCAGCCCGCCTCCTGGTCCGAGGCGATCAGGACCGCGGCGCGCGGACTGGCGTCGGCACGCGGCAATGCCGGTGTGCTGATCGGCGGCCGCGTCACGCTCGAGGATGCCTACGCGTATTCCAAGTTCGCGCGAATCGCGTTGAACACCAACGACATCGACTTCCGCGCCCGCGAACACTCCGGCGAGGAGGCCGACTTCCTGGCGGCTCGCATTGCGGGACAGGGCATCACGGTCGACTACGCGGCGCTCGAACGCGCCCCGTTCGTGCTGCTCGCCGGCTTCGAGGCCGAAGAGGAATCGCCGATGGTGTACCTGCGGCTGCGCAAGGCGGCCCGCAAGAACGGCACCCCGATCTGCTCGCTGGCCCCCTATATGACCCGCGGCCTGCAGCGCATGTCCGGCACCCTGCTGCTCACCGCGCCCGGCTCGGAACCGCATGTGCTGGAGGCGGTCCGCACCGGTGAGACCGATGCCGCCACCGCCGGATACACCCGCCTGCGCGAGATCGCGGACCTGCTGCGCGGGCCTGGCGCCCTCATCCTGGTCGGCGAACGTCTCGGCGGCATTCCGGGTGGTCTGTCCGCGGCCGCCCGCCTGGCCGACGAGACCGGCGCCACCCTGGCGTGGATCCCGCGCCGTGCCGGTGAGCGCGGCGCGCTGGAGGCCGGTGCGCTTCCGGTGCTCCTGCCGGGCGGGCGCCCCGTCGCGGACTCCGCGGCGCGCCAGCAGGTTCGGGACGCGTGGAATGTCAACGATCTCCCCGCGGCGCCGGGCCGCGACACCAGCGCCATCCTGGCCGCCGCCCCGACACTGGGCGCGCTGCTCATCGCGGGGGTGGAGGTCGGCGACCTGCCCGACCCGCACGCGGCCTTGTCGGCCATCGATGCCGCGAGCTTCGTGGTGTCGATCGAACTGCGCCGCAGCGATATCAGCGACCGCGCCGACGTCGTCTTCCCCGTCGCCTCGGCCATGGAGAAGAACGGCACCTTCCTCACCTGGGAGGGCCGCCACCGCCAGTTCGACGCGGCCCTGCGCGACGCCACCGTGCGTCGCGAGTCCGCGCCGATGCCCGAATACCGGGTGCTCGACGCCATCGCCACGGACATGGGGATCCGGCTCGGCCTGCCCGACGCGGCCAGTGCCCGAGCCGAATTGGCGGATCTGGGCGCGTGGGAAGGGCCGCCCGCCGCGACCCCGGTGCACCGCCCGCACCCCATCGCCCAGCCGCATGCGGGCACCGCGGTGCTCGCATCCTGGCGCATGCTCGTCGACCGCGGCCGGCTCCAGGACGGCGAACCCAACCTGGCCGGCACCGCCCGCACCCCGGTGGTGCGGCTCTCGGCGCACACGGCCGCCGAGATCGGCGCCACCACCGGCGATCCGGTGACGGTCGGCAACGATCACGGCCACATCACCCTGCCCCTGGTCATCACCGAGATGCCCGACCGCGTGGTGTGGCTGCCCATGAATTCCCCCGGCTCCGACGTGCTGGTGCAGCTCGGCACCACACCCGGACACCTCGTGCGCATCCGACGGGAGGACCACCGTGAGTGACCTGTCCATGTTCGGCCACGACCCCTGGTGGCTGGTGCTGGTCAAATCGATCGGCATCTTCATCTTCCTGCTGCTGATACCGATGCTCGCGGTGTACGCCGAACGCAAGATCGTGGCCTTCATGCAGATGCGCGTCGGCCCCAACCGGGTCGGCCCGCGCGGCAGCCTGCAGTCCATCGCCGACGGCGTCAAGATGCTCCTCAAGGAGGACATCGTCCCGGTCATCGTCGACAAGCCCATTTTCATTCTCGCGCCGGTGATCTCGCTCATCCCGGCCGTGATGGCGTTCGCGGTGATCCCGTTCGGGCCGCAGGTCAGCATGTTCGGGCACCGCACGGCGCTGCAGCTGACCGATATGCCGGTGGGCGTGCTCTACATCCTGGCCATGGCCTCGGTCGGCGTGTACGGCATCGTGCTGGCCGGCTGGGCGTCGGGCTCCACCTATCCGCTGCTGGGCGGTCTGCGCTCCACCGCGCAGGTCATCTCCTACGAGATCGCCATGGCCCTGTGCTTCGCGGCGGTGTTCCTGCTCTCGGGCACCATGGCCACCTCGGGAATCGTCAAGGCGCAGAACGGAACCTGGTACGTTTTCCTGCTGCTGCCGTCGTTCCTGATCTACGCGGTATCGATGGTCGGCGAGACCAACCGGGCGCCCTTCGACCTCCCCGAGGCCGAAGGTGAGCTGGTAGGCGGCTTCCACACCGAGTATTCCTCGCTGAAGTTCGCCATGTTCATGATGGCCGAGTACATCAACATGGCAACGGTTTCCGCGCTGGCCACCACGCTGTTCTTCGGCGGCTGGCACGCGCCGTTCCCGATCAGCCTGTGGGCGGGCGCGAACTCGGGCTGGTGGCCCGTGCTGTGGTTCACCGCCAAGGTGTGGACGTTCCTGTTCGTGTTCATCTGGCTGCGCGGCACCCTGCCGCGACTGCGCTACGACCAGTTCATGAACCTGGGCTGGAAGCTGCTCATCCCGGTGTCGCTGGCCTGGGTCATGTACGTCGCCACCCTGAAGGTGTTGCAGGACAACGGGACCCACATCCAGACGCCGGGCATGGTGATCGGCGGGATCGTGGTCGCGGTCGTGCTGCTCGCGCTGGTCATCCGGGCCGGGCACGCGGGCGGCGACCGCACCAAGGCTTCGCCGGATCCGGACTCCACCCGGGCATACTCGGACTTCCCGGTGCCGCCGATGCCCGCTGCGCCCCCGGCGGCCACCGAGAAGGCCGGTCTGCTGGAACCGCTCGGCGGCTTCCTGGTCACGGCCTCGACCATGTTCAAGAAGCCGAACACCGAGCTGTATCCCGAGGTCAAAACCCCGACCGCGCCGCGCTATCACGGCCGGCACCAGCTCAACCGGCACCCGGACGGTCTCGAGAAGTGCATCGGCTGCGAGCTCTGCGCGTGGGCCTGCCCCGCCGACGCCATCTACGTCGAGGGCGCGGACAACACCGACGAGGCACGCTTCTCCCCCGGTGAGCGTTACGGCCGCGTCTACCAGATCAACTATCTGCGCTGCATCGGCTGCGGCCTGTGCATCGAGGCCTGCCCGACCCGGGCACTGACCATGACCAACGAATACGAGCTCGCCGACGACAATCGGGCCGACCTCATCTACGAGAAGCAGGACCTCCTCGCGCCGATGCAGCCGGGCATGATCGCCCCGCCGCACGCCATGTATCCCGGCGCGGACGAGGGCTCCTACTACCGCGGTGAAGTCCCCGGCGCCACCGGCGAACTCGCCGGAGCGGAAGGGGCGCAGCAATGATCGACCACCTGTCCCAGCCGGCCCAGCAGATCGTCACCCACACCTCCACCGGTGAGGCGGTGCAGTTCTGGATCCTGGCCGTGGTCGCGGTACTGGGCGCGCTCGGCATGGTGTGCGCGCGCAAGGCCGTGCATTCGGCACTGTGCCTGGCCGCCACCATGATCACGCTGTCCGCGTTCTACATCGCCCAGAGCGCGCTGTTCCTGGGCATCGTGCAGATCGTCGTCTACACCGGCGCGGTCATGATGCTGTTCCTGTTCGTGCTGATGCTGGTCGGCGTGGATTCCGCCGAGTCACTGCGGGAGACGCTGCGCGGGCAGCGGCTCGCGGTCATCGTGGTGGGCATCGGCTTCGGCATGCTGCTCATCGGCGGCATCGCGCACGGGATGTCCGGTAAGAGCGTCGCCGAGACCGGACCCGGCCTGGGCGGCAACTACAGCATCGGGGCGCTGGCCGAACTCATCTTCGTGCGCTACGTGTGGGCGTTCGAGCTGACCGGCTCGCTGCTCATCACCGCCACCATCGGCGCCATGGTGCTCGCGCACCGCGAGAAGTTCGGGCCGCCCACCGATCAGCGCACGCTGTCGAAGGAACGTTTCCGCCGGGGCACCCGGGTCACGCCGCTGCCGACGCCCGGCGTGTACGCCCGCCACAATGCGGTCGACGCCCCCGCGCGACTGCCGGACGGCTCCTTCGAGGAGCTGTCGGTCAGCACCATCCTGCGGCACCGGCGCAATCGGGCCCACACCGAAGCCGTGGTGCTCACCGTCGGCAATGACAGTGACAGTCACCGGAACGGCAACGGCCACAACGGCACCGACGCGAACGGCGGCAAGAACGGCAACGACTCCCACGAGGAAGGCTTGCGGTGAATCCGGACAACTATCTGTATCTCTCGGCCCTGCTCTTCACCATCGGCGCGGCCGGAGTCATGGTGCGGCGCAACGCCATCGTGGTGTTCATGTGCATCGAGCTGATGCTCAACGCGGTGAACCTGGCCTTCGTCACCTTCGCCCGCACCCACGGCAACCTCGACGGCCAGGTGTTCGCCTTCTTCACCATGGTGGTCGCCGCCGCCGAGGTCGTGGTCGGCCTGGCCATCATCATGAGCATCTTCCGTGCCCGCCGCTCGACCTCGGTCGACGACGCGAACCTGCTGCGGTACTGACATGGATACCGCACAGATGATGCTGTGGCTGCTGCCGGCGCTCCCGCTCGCCGGCGCCGTGGTCCTGCTGCTGCTCGGCAGGATCAGCAACACATGGGGTCACCTCGTGGGCACCCTCATGGCGCTGGCCTCGTTCGTGGTGGCGGCCTGGGCGTTCGCCGACATGCTGGATCGGTCGGATGCACAACGGGCCGTGCACTACAGCCTGTTCGAGTGGCTGCCGGTGACCGGGCTGAAGGTGGACTTCGCTCTGCAGCTGGATCAGCTGTCAATGTGCTTCGCGCTCCTGATCACCGGCGTGGGCTCGCTGATCCACCTCTATTCGGTCGGCTACATGGCCCACGATCCGGGACGGCGGCGATTCTTCGCCTACCTCAACCTGTTCCTGGCCGCCATGCTGGTGCTGGTCCTCGCCGACAACTACCTGGTGCTGTACCTGGGCTGGGAAGGCGTCGGTCTGGCGTCCTATCTGCTGATCGGGTTCTGGTACGAGAAGCCTTCCGCCGCAACGGCGGCCAAGAAGGCGTTCGTGGTCAACCGGGTCGGCGACATGGGCCTGGCCATCGCGCTCATGGTCATGTTCGCGACCTTCGGGAGCATCGACTTCGGAACCGTGTTCGGGGCCGCCGGTCAGGCCGGCACCGGAACCCTCACGGCCATCGGGCTGCTGCTGCTCCTCGGAGCCTGCGGCAAGTCCGCGCAGGTGCCGCTCCAGTCCTGGCTCGGGGACGCGATGGAGGGCCCGACACCCGTGTCGGCGCTCATCCACGCGGCCACCATGGTCACCGCCGGTGTCTATCTGATCGCCCGCTCGAACCCGATCTTCGATCTGGCTCCGGGTGCGCAGGCCGCCGTAATGGCAGTCGGCGCAATCACATTGCTGTTCGGCGCCATCATCGGTTGCGCCAAGGACGACATCAAGAAGGCCCTCGCGGCCTCGACCATGAGCCAGATCGGCTACATGGTCCTCGCCGCCGGACTCGGCCCCATCGGCTACGCGGCGGCCATCATGCACCTGCTCACGCACGGCTTCTTCAAGGCCGGGCTGTTCCTCGGCGCGGGCTCGGTCATGCACGCCATGGACGACGAGACCGATATGCGCCGCTACGGCGGACTGCGCAAACTGCTGCCCGTCACCTACGTCACCTTCGGGCTGGGATACCTTGCCATCCTGGGTGTTCCGCCGTTCGCGGGGTTCTGGTCCAAGGACCGGATCATCGAGGCGGCGTTCGCGCACGGCGGATTCGGCGGCATCATCACCGGCTTCGCCGCACTGTGCGGCGCGGGCATCACCGCCTTCTACATGACCCGCGTCATGATCCTCACGTTCTTCGGCGAACGCCGCTGGCGTGCGGGCGTGCACCCGCACGAGGCACCCGCCTCCATGACCGGGCCGATGATCCTGCTGGCCTTCGGCTCGGTGTTCTCCGGCATGCTCTTCGCCTACGGCTCCTCGCTCACCAACTGGCTGGCCCCGGTCGTCGGTGAGCACCACGCTGAACCGTTCATCCCGTCCTGGGCGATCACCTTCTTCGCGCTGGCGGTGGTGGCGGCCGGCATCTGGGTGGCCTACGACCAGTACGCACACGGCAAGATCCCCGAAACCGCCCCTGCCGCAGGGCCGCTCGTCGAGGCCGCCCGCCACGACCTCTACGGCGACGCCGCCAACGAGGCCGCGTTCATGCGCCCCGGCCAGCACCTGACCCGGTCGCTGGTGTTCCTCGACAACCGCGGCATCGACGGCCTGGTCAACACCACGGCCGCCGTCATCGGCGGCCTGTCGGCCCGGATCCGGCGCGTGCAAACCGGTTTCGTGCGCTCCTACGCCCTGTCCATGTTCACCGGCGCGGCCCTGGTGGTCGCCGCCCTGCTGGCGGTGAGGTTCCTGTGAACGACCTTGCTAGTTCATCGTTGGGCGCCGTGCGGGAATTCCCCTGGCTCACCACCCTGTGGGCGGTGCCCCTCGCCGGAGCCGCACTCGCACTGCTGTTTCCGGCGGGCCGGCGCACCGGGGTGCGGGTCTTCGCGCTGCTGGTCTCGCTGGGCACCCTCGGCATCGCCATCTGGCTGGCCACCCGGTTCGAAACCGGTGGCGCACAATACCAGTTCGTCGAGAAGCAGCAGTGGATCCCGGCTTTCGGGGCGGGCTACACCCTCGGCATGGACGGCATCGCGCTGGTCCTGGTGCTGTTGACCACCGGGCTGGTGCCGCTGCTGCTGCTCGCCGGATGGCAGGACGAGCGTGAGGTGGGCAGCGGCCCGCGGGTCGCGCACTACTACGTGGCGCTCACCCTCGTCGTCGAATCCATGGTGCTGATCTCGTTCACCGCGTTGGACATTCTGCTGTTCTACGTGTTCTTCGAGGTCATGCTCATTCCGATGTACTTCCTCATCGGCGGCTTCGGGCCGCGGACCGGGGATGCGGCGGTGCGGCGGCAGCGGTCGCGGGCCGCGGTGAAGTTCCTGCTGTACAACCTGTTCGGCGGGCTCATCATGCTGGCGGCGGTCATCGGGCTGTACGTCATCACCGCACGCGACAAGCTCGGCAGCACTGGCGGCGGCACCTTCGACTTCCGGACGGTCATGGAGGCGGCCAACTCCGGCCACCTCGGTGCGACGCCCGCGGTGCTGAACGCGCTGTTCCTGGGCTTCATGTTCGCCTTCGCGGTGAAGGCCCCGCTGTGGCCGCTGCACACTTGGCTGCCCGACGCCGCGGTATCGGCCACCCCGGCCAGTGCGGTGCTCATGATGGCGGTGGTCGACAAGGTCGGCACCTTCGGCATGCTGCGCTACTGCCTGCTGCTGTTCCCTTCCGCCACTTCGACTTACGCGCCGCTGATCAGCGTGCTCGCGGTGATCGGGATCATCTACGGCGCGCTGCTGGCCATCGGCCAGACCGACGTCATGCGACTGATCGCGTACACCTCGATCTCGCACTTCGGGTTCATCATCCTCGGCATCTTCGCGCTCACCACCCAGGGTGGCACCGGTGCGACGCTGTACATGGTCAACCACGGCATCTCCACCGCGGCGCTGTTCCTGATCGCCGGATTCCTGGTGTCGCGCCGGGGAACCCGGCTCATCGCCGCGTTCGGCGGTGTCCAGAAGGTCGCGCCGATCCTGGCGGGCACCTTCCTCATCTCCGGCCTGGCCACCCTCTCGCTGCCCGGTCTCGCACCGTTCATCAGCGAATTCCTGGTCCTGATCGGCACATTCACCCGATACCCGGTGGCGGCCGTCCTCGCGGCCTCCGCGCTGGTGCTGGCGGCGCTGTATGTGCTGTGGATGTACCAGCGCATGATGACCGGCCCGGTGAAGGAGGGCAACGAGCGGCTCTACGACCTGCTCCCCCGCGAATTGGTGGTCGTGGTCCCGCTCATCCTCGCCCTGCTGTTCCTGGGCGCGTACCCGAAACCGGCGCTGGACCGGATCGATCCGGCCGTCGCCCGCACCCTCACCACCATCGGACAGCACAACCCGGCGCCGGCCGTGCAGCCGGAAGCCGCCCAGACGACCACGGGAGGTGCCCACAAATGAGTGGAGGTCTGCTGCTCGCCGCGACAGTCCCGGCACCGAGCATCGAATACCGAGACCTGTCCCCGATGCTGATCGTGTTCGGCGTCGCCGTCGCGGGCGTGCTGGTGGAAGCCTTCGCGCCCCGGCGATTCCGATACGGGATCCAGCTGGTGCTCGGGCTGGGCGGCCTGGCCGTCGCGCTCGGCGCGGTGATCGGACTGCGTGATGTCCGTGAGACGGCGGTCGTGGGCGCGGTTGCCATCGACGGGGTTTCCCTGTTCCTGCAGGGCACCATCGTCGTGGTCGGCATCCTCGGACTGCTGTTCATCGCCGAACGCCATGCCGACCGCATGCCGGTGCGGCGGGAAGGGCCCGGCACCTGGAGCCTGACCGCCTCGCGCGGCGGGGTGGACGCCTTCACCCCGCAGGCGGCGGCCACGCCCGGCAGCGTCGACGAAGTCGCCGCCACCAAGGCCGGAGTCGCCACCACCGAGGTCTTCCCCCTCACCCTGTTCGCGCTCGCCGGTCTCATGCTGTTCCCGGCCTCGAACGACCTGCTCACCATGTTCGTTGCGCTGGAAGTGCTGTCGCTGCCGCTGTATCTGCTGTGCGGGCTGGCGCGGCGGCGCCGGCTGCTGTCGCAGGAGGCCGCGCTGAAATACTTCCTGCTGGGCGCGTTCTCGTCGGCCTTCTTCCTCTACGGCATGGCGCTGCTGTACGGCTATGCCGGCACCATCCGCCTGGCAGGCATTGCCGAAGCCGTCACCCGCGATGCCGGAAACTCGCACACCCTGGCCATTCTCGGCATCGCCATGCTGGCGGTGGGCCTGCTGTTCAAGATCGGCGCGGTCCCGTTCCAGTCCTGGGTGCCCGACGTCTACCAGGGCGCGCCGACCTCGATCACCGCATTCATGGCCGCCGCCACCAAGATCGCCGCGGTCGGTGCATTGCTGCGCGTGCTGTACGTGGCGGTCCCCGACCTGCGCAACGACTGGCGGCCGGTGCTCGCGGCGGTCGCCATCGCCACCATGGTCGTCGGCGCGATCCTCGCCGTCACCCAGACCGACATGAAGCGCATGCTCGCGTATTCCTCGGTGGCACATGCCGGATTCATCCTGACCGCCCTGGTGGCCGCGACCACCGCCGGCGTCTCGTCCGTCCTGTTCTACCTCGCCGTCTACGGCCTCGGCACCCTCGGCGGCTTCGCCGTGGTCAGTCTGGTCCGCGACGAGAACGGTGACGAGGCAACGGCGTTGCCCGCCTGGGCCGGCATGGGCCGCCGCTCCCCCTGGCTGGCGACCATCTTCTCCCTGTTCCTGCTGTCCTTCGCCGGTATCCCGCTCACCAGCGGCTTCATCGCCAAATTCGGCGTGTTCGCCGCGGCAACCGGCGGCGATGCCGCCACCCTGGTCATCGTCGGTGTCATCTCCAGCGCCATCGCGGCCTTCTTCTACATCCGCGTGATCGTCCTGATGTTCTTCACCGACCCGCCGGCCACCCCGCCCACCGTCGTCTACCCCACCCTGACCAGCACGGTCATCGCCCTCACCGCCGCGACCACCCTGGTCCTCGGCATCTTCCCTCAACCCCTGCTCGACCTGGCCAAGAACGCCTCGACCTTCACCCGCTGAGCCCCGGCCAATCGATCGGGCCCGCCGCGACATTCGCGGCGGGCCCGATTCATGCTGTCGCCCGGTACGGCGAGGTCGGGTCGGTGGCGATCCAGGTCAGGTACTTGTCCTGCACGCCCCGGTACAGATCGGTGAGGATGCCGTCGGGTGTTGCGGCGGGTCCCTGGGGGCGGCCCTGTGCGATGGCTATCTCGACCGCGCTGTGTGGTGCGATGCAGGCGAGGTAGCCGGTGCAGCGGACCATCGGCCAGACCTGCACGTCGGGCGGTGCGTTGTCGAGCACGTTGGTCCACGATCCGTCGAACTGACGCACGAACACTTCCCCGACGAACCGTCCGAACCGATCGATCAGGGCGCGATTCTCGGGGGCGAGGATGCCACGACGATCCACGATCCGTGTCCGTGCCATCCGCACCGCGGCCTGCAGCCCCTGCAGTGTCCAGGGGTCGTCGAGCGCGCCCACACTCGGCGCGTCCTGCGCGAAGAACAACTCCAGCGCAGCGGAATGCCCAGCCAACCAGGCACCATAATCGTCCAACAGCGACTCGGCCGGCAACGAAACCTGTTGCACGACACCATCATCGAGGATCGCCACTGCCCTACCCCTTTCGGAATTCGGGCTGCCACCCGACCCGCCGAGCTCACCGGCAGCCCTACCGCCGACAACACAACCCCAGACCACTGCGCCGGTCCCCGCACCCGACTCCCGACCATCGCGCAGCAAACCAATAGCACCCTTCGAGCTCATTCCCGAATCCTTGGCGGCGAACATGGCTCAAGTGGGAAGATCACCGTAACGGACGAATGACCACATAACTCCCAACGAGATCGAACGGATACAAAGGCCCGCGACAGCTACCTGTCGGTGACCATTCGTGCCCGGTGACCAGGCATCGAGCGATCTCCGTCGCTCTCTATGGCGGCCATGTGACTGGAGCTGACAACGGGATCAGCTTCGAGACTGCGCGGCAGCTTGGGGCGGACGGGCACACACGGTGTATCTCGGGAGTCGGGACGGCGAGCGGGGCGGCAGGCGACGAAAGAGGCGTGGCACAACAACAGTGGTCACCGGACAGTTCAGGAAGCGGCCGAGATGATCGTGCGGATGGCGCTGATCGGCGTGGACGGCCCGACCGGCGGATTCTTCGATATCAATGGCCCGCTGTCCTGGTAGTGCAAACGTTGTGGCCCCGTGGTTTTCGCCGGAACGTGGGCTGCGTATCGCAGAAACCATGGTCCGCCAGCTGTTTTCGCTATGGCCAGCGTGCGGCGTCACCGCCTTCGGCGATCTTGGCGCTGAGCACCGGAATCTGTGCGTGAAGGGACTCGAGCAATTGCGCCGGGATCCGCCGGAGATCATCTTCGGTCGTCAGCACGGCAGACAGCGCCTGCGGGAGCAGGGTTCGGCCCAGTGGTGTTCCGTCCGGGAATGTTTCGTCGAGGGTGCGGAGTATCAGCTCGGCGGCGTCGAGCCGGCCCCACAGGTAGTCGTTCTCCCGGTCGGGTGCGTGGGCGAACGCGCCGAAGTGGTGCAGCTCGACACCCTTGAGCTTGCCCGCGCCCAGCGGCTCGAGTGCGGTCGCGCGAAGGGGACTGAACTGAGTCATCGGAATGGGAGTGAATTGCGGTAGATACGACAACGAGATCGTCGGGAACAGCAGCCCGTCCCAGAGCGGGAAGCCCAGGTACCGGCTGGCCAGGAGGATGCGATCGCGCTTGTTCCACTTCTGAGTCGTCGCCGCGAACGCGTCCCAGAGCACCTGTCCACCGTTTCCGAGTCTTTCCTGAATCTGTTCTGCGTAAGCGGTTTTGAGGTCGGTGAAACTCTTCGCATTCTCCTCGCATCCGGCGAAGTCCTCCGGCGTCCGGAACCTCTCGCCCTCGAACAAGTTGGCCTGCAACCGTTGCGGGCGCAGAAAGTCGAGCAGCCCCTTGTCGGCCAGAGCTCGAATCGCGGCGACGGGTGCAGCCGTTATCTCGTCCAGCTGCGACCATGCCTGGCCCTTGAGATCGTTGATATCCGCCCGCGGTGGCCCGCCCTCGGCCGTATAGAGCTTGTTGAGCCCGGCGAGGATGAACATGATCCGGCGATGCCGATACGGGGTATCGATGTGTTGCAGGAGCTTGGACAGTTCCTCGGAGTCGTTTGCGGTCCAGCATGGTTGCCGGCGCAGCCAGGCGGCCATAGCGCATCGGATGAACACCGCGGTCCCCGATTCGCCGGGCAACGCGAAATATTGCACGATCGCGTCCGCGATGCATCGGGCGGCTGCCTCGACTTTCAGCCGTTGATAGGTATTCCAGGTCGAACCGAGTGCGGTGACGGCTTCGGTGTGCATTTTGTCCGAAACCTCCTGGAATTTCTCCTGGTCCCTCAAGAACCCGAGCGCGGGCATTGCCTCGATGGCCATACCGAGATCTTGCGAATTGAGCTGTGGCACAGCCTGTTCGCAACCAGGTATCGATGCGACGGCAGCGCTGATCCGGTCGAGAACCTCGACCTCCTGGCGCATGGCGATGGCGCCCATCTCGGTGATCTTCTCGTTCATGTCACGCAGTCGGATCAGATCTCTGATCAGTGATCGGCTACCCCTGATTCCGACGAGCACCTTCTGAACATCCGCTGCCCAACTGCGTTTCGCGGCCTTGCCGCTGTTGGTGTCGGCAGGTGGAGCCGAGAGAGCGCATCCCGGATCCGGCTCGATGTAGACGAGCCGGCGATGCACCTCGGTGGACGACCGTCTGCGGCTGATCGCGTCGACGACGAGGTCGAACGGCGCGTTGTCGAGCACCCCACCGTCCACGAACCAGGCGGCGTCCGCGTTACGGCCGTCCTCTTGATAGCTGTAGTGGAAGAGATCGGTATTCACCCGTGCGCTCGGAGGAAACTGAGCCTGGGCCGGGAAAGTTCCCGGATTGACCGGTTCGAACGCACCGGGGAAGGCGGAGGTCGCCCTCGCCGCGAAGGACAGGGTCGGTGTCGCCTGCGCGCCGAATGCCTCCCTATTGTTGTCGTCCCGGATGAACTCGAGTACCTGCGCATGCTCCCGGTCCCGCTGACCCACACCGCCATCGCTCGACGCCACCGCTACGTCGAATCCGTTGAGATCGGTCGTGGTCACGAAGAGCGACAACTCACCGGTTCGCGAAATCAGCGTTTCGGCCGCGGGCCCACGCGAATTCACCGACCAAGCGACCGGTCGCTTCTCATCCATCCCGGCCAGCGCCTGATACAGGAGCCGCGACATGACTTCGCCGTTCAATACCGCGCGATCGGTCCAGAAGGTCGCCAATTTGCCGATGAACGCCAGCGCCGTGCGCAGCTTCGGCCCGCCGATATGCATACTGCGTGCCAATATTCCCAGGTCGGCCTCGTCGATCCAGAGCCGCTTCAACGGTCCCTGATCCGCGTTCTGCGCGATGGCCTTGCCGAGGACCACGCCGTTGATGCCCCCGGCGGAGGTTCCGGCAATGATGTCGATCCCGACCGACAGCGGCTGGCCCTTCGCCCGCATCCGCGAAAGGACGTCGAAGTAAACGCTTTCCGTATCCGATGGTTGGCCATCGGCTCCCACGAACGGATTCACGACCTGCGAGTCGCTTTCCAGAATTTGATCCAGAGCGCGTGATGCGCGGACGAGTTTGTGCAGTTCTTTAGTTATGCCATGCATATAGATGGCAAGCGATACACCGCCATAGCAGACGAGCGCTATGCGCAGTTCGGCAGGTTCTGCATCCCGAGACATCGAGGTCCCCCCTTATTGAGACGCCCGGATAGTTGATGTCATCACCCTATCCCCCGACCGCCTGGGCTACCTGCGTATTGCACTACTCGATTCGATACGGAGGCTTCCAATAATCTGGACTGCCGACCAGAATAGTGGCGCATTTTCCTGAACAGCTATCACAAACAAAGTTAGGTCACGGCATTGCCTTCCAGTGGATTCACGGCCCGAATGTCCCCGTGCACGGTCCGGGGATCGGGCCGGCGGCCCTGACCCGCGATCTCCTGGTCGCCGGCCCCGCCGCGGGCTGCCGGCGTGGCGAAGCCGGCGCGCAGGCAGCGGCCGTACTCCGCACATGACCGACCAGTCGTGCCAAGCCGGAGACCTTGCGTGCCTACCAGCTTTCCCCGAGATGCCGGGCCCAGCCGGATACGCGAAACTCGTTGGCACCGGCGGAACTTCGCGCCCGCCGGCATTGATCCGGGCACTACGCGGCGCGCTGCGCGCGGCACCGCGCAGGGAATGCACCCCCGTGTCACCGGCGGCAGACTTCAGACTCCCCGCCACCGGTGACGCCGTAGGACCTCCGGTGCCCAGCAGTGCGCTGGGCAGCGCATCCAGTGCCAGGGCAGCTCGGCCCGGACGCCGTCTCCGCAGCGTCCGGGCCGGCGCACCATTGGGTACCCACTGCAAGAAGGCACCGCCGCGTCGGCGGGTCCGCGACTCACGCCCACGCCGATCGCGTGAGACCTGGCCGGCCGCAGCGATTCCCGATCAGATCGCGACGCCGACCAGGTGCCCGATCGTATAGGTGGTGATCATGGCGAGCGCGCCGCCCGCGAGGACGCGCACGGTCGCCCGCGCCACCGGCGCCTGGCCGAGCCGGGCGCCCACGGCCCCGGTCAAGGCCAGTGCGGCGAGCACCGCGGCCATGGTGAGTGGTACCCGGATCGCCTGGGGCGTCAGGATTGCCAGTAGTGGCAGTAGCGCGCCCAGTGTGAACGACAGCGCTGAGGACAGCGCGGCGTGCAGCGGGTTGGTGAGTTCGTCCGGGTCGATGCCGAGCTCGGCCTCCGCGTGCGCGGTGAACGCGTCCCGGGCCGTGAGTTCCTCCGCCACAGCCTGAGCCGTGGCCGGCGAGAGGCCCTTCGCCCGATAGATGGCCGCGAGTTCCGCCAGTTCGGCCTCGGGTTGCTCGGCCAATTCGCGTCGCTCGGTTTCCAGTAGCGCGCGCTCGCTGTCGCGCTGGGTGCTCACCGAGACGTACTCGCCCAAGGCCATCGAGACCGCGCCGGCCGCGAGTCCGGCCACGCCCGCCGTCATGATCGCGGTGCTGTTGCTGGTGGCCGCCGCCACGCCGACCACAATGCCTGCCACGGAGACGATTCCATCGTTGGCTCCCAATACGCCGGCACGCAGCCAATTCAGGCGCGTCGCCAATCCCACCGCATGCGGTTCGGTCGGTTGCGCGACCGCCACCGACCCGTCGAAATCGTCCCTCACGAGGGGAACGGTAATGCTTCAGAGGGATTCCCGCCAGCAAAGAGAGGCTCACCGAAATTAGGTAATGCATTGCATACCAAGCATTTTCGGTGGTAATCGCGGTGGCGTCGGCGCGGACACTCCGATCGCGACACGTTTGCGAGGAGCAGTTTCTGGCCCGATCACCCTATGTTCGGCACTGGTTAGCCGTAGCGTTGACACCGGCGCCAGGCGGATCAGTTCAAGAGAGCGGCAAGATGCGGCCACAACCATCAGCGATCGGATTCCTCCGGCACGACGTGTCGGGGGCACAGCAACACTGGGACGAGGCTCAGATCCAGCATCTGGCTCGCCGGCTCGGCTACGACCTGTGCAAGACCCTGGTCTTCGGCCCCGAGACCGATCGCCCGATCGTGCGCGTACGCACGCTGATCTCCCGCCTCGAGGCCGATGCGGTGATCGTTCCCAGCCTCGCGCATTTCGGCGGCCTGATACCCGACGATATCGTGCAGGTCGCCGACATCGTCACGGTGAATCCCGAAAATACGTACGCGCGCTGGGCAATTCGTCCCGACTGACTCCGGTCAGGAAGTCGGAGCGCATTGTGTCGAGCCCCCGTTCACCTCACCCGGGAGCCATGATTCTCCGGTCGTGCCGCCATTGTCGGAACAATGCACCGTGTAGTTGTCCGAGCGCCTCGAGATATCGAAAGCGCCGGTGATCAATCCCATGGCAGGTGCCCCGCCTCCCGCGGACACGCAGTTCCCGGTCCCGAGCCCGTGCCCGTCCATCGTGACCTGCACCTCATCACACACGTAGAGCTGCCCATCGGCGCGAGCCGCCGGCGAGACCGCCACAGCGGCCGTGAACATCGCGAGCCCCACCACCCCGAATCCCACGCCCCGAACCATTCGAATCCTCATAGTCCACACCTCCGCGCCCTCGGATCAGTGTGTCCTCAGCCTATTCCTCACGTTTACCGACGACCATGCATTGCCGCAGGCAAAACCCGGGTGGCCCTGCCGCCCATGCATGGTCGTCGACGAATTCGGTCAGTTGTCCTGCAGGATTTCGCGCAGGCGCTTGGCGAAGGCGTCGGGCTGTTCCATGAAACCGCCGTGGCCGCCGGGGAAAAGGGTCGGCTCGATGCCGAGCTCGACGCCGAGGGCCCGGGAGGTGCGATCGCAGAACTTGTCGGCGGATTCGTCGCCGATGCCGATGATGATCTTCGTCGGGGTGGCGCGGAGGGCGTCGAGGGAGGGCTGCCAGCCGGAGGTGGTGTGCAGCTCGTGGCGGTAGAAGAAGTCATCGGAGGCGATCGACCGCGGGTCCCGCTCGCCGCCGAACATCTCCTGCAGCACTTCCTCGGGCATGAACAGGCCGGTCATGGCGAAGAATTTGCGGACCGCGCCGAGCACATCGCCGGTCTCGTAGACGGCCCGGACCTCGTCGGTCCGAGCACGCAGCTCGTCGCGATCGGGGAGCAGTTCGCGCAGCGGCGGCTCGTGTGCAATGAGGGTCGGCACGAGATCGGGCCGGGCGATGGCCAGCGCCAGACCGGTGATCGCACCACCGCTGGACCCGAGCACGGTGGCCGGGCCCTGGCCGACATGGGTGAGCACACGGGCGAGGTCGTCGGCGCGCAGTTCCGGAGTCGAGTCCTTGTCGGTGTCGTTGACCGGACTGCGGCCGTGGCCCCGCGGGTCGCTGCAGAGCACGGTGTAGTCGGGGGCGAGCAGTTCGGCCAGCGCGCCGAACGGTCCGGAATCCATCGGCGCGCCGATCAGGGCGATCAGTGGGCCGCTGCCGCGGACTTCGTAGTAGATGGTGCCGTCCGGCACGGCGACTGTTCCGGAGGTGACGGGTGCGGTCGAGGTCATGGTTGCTCCAAGTGGTCAGTACATGGACACCGGCTATGACGGTACGACCGCGCCGAATTCATTGCTGCGCGAATGGAAAGGGTGTGAACCTGAAGGTGTCAGCCCGCCTGGCGGGGTTCGGGCAGCGCACAGGTCATGCCCTCGGCCATCCCGGCCGGGCGCACGCCGAGTGCCTGGTTGACGCGGGCACGCTGGTTCTCCCAGGCGATGGCCGCGGCCAGTTCGGCGAGCTGGGCCTTGCTCAGGTGGGTCAGCAGCTGGGCCCGAATCTCACTCAGATCGAGTGAGGTCGGCGTGAGCGTCATGGCCTCGGCGTAGGAGAGGACGAGTTTCTCCAGACCGCTGTACGCGTCGCTGTCCCGATACTTCGGCAGCTCGGTGACCTGGGCTTCGGTGAGTCCGCCGTAGTGGGCCAGCGTCGAACCGATGTCGAGGCAGAACTGGCAGTTCACCAGAGCGGCGGCCTTCAGCTCGGCCAGATCCTTCAGATGCGGGTCGACCCGGTTGGAGAACAGCAGCATCGTCTCCTGGATCATGGTGCTGACCAGCAGCTGTGGCCGCCGGATGAGCCAGCCGACGAGATCTGTCCGATTACGGCGAGCCCGCCGCATCGCCTTGACGTAGTTCAGGATTCGGGTGATTACTCGCATGCGCTCCACTCCCCTTCGCGTTCGCGGATGCTCCCTTGAAGACATCCTAGGCCGAAAACGACGAGACGTAGTAGATATTGCCCCGTGACCGCGCGAACCCTCCGGGGCCTGGCCGCGCCCCGATCGAGCTTCAACCGATCTCGAAGCCATCCTCCAGATAGACCGTGATCCCGGCCGTCCTGGCCCGATGCGCTCCCGCCACGCGCCGGGCCAGCACCGCGGGCAGCAGCCGCGTCGCCGTCTCGGTGTCACACCACGCCCAGCTCCGAAGTTCGTCCGCCGGAAGGGTTATCGCGTCGACCTGCTCGGCGGCCAGCAGCCCGCCGTCGTACACCATCATCACCCCGTCGTCGGGATACAGACCGGCGGGCACCCAGTCGACCGCCAGCAGCCGCCCGATCGGCACACTCAGCCCCAGCTCCTCGCGGATCTCCCGCACAGCCGCACGGTAGGGCGATTCACCGGCCTCGACGACCCCGCCGGGCACCTCCCAGTACGGCTTGTAGGTCGGTTCGACCAGCAGCACCCGATCCTGCTCGTCGACGAACAGCGCGCCCGCACCCATGCGCTTGCGCGGCAGTCCGGCGACATAGTCGTTCAGTTCAGAACCCATGCGGCACAACAGTAACCGGTGCCATCCGGCCTCGGTCGAGCTTGACCGAGCGGGCTGCGGACTGGCGGAACGAGTCAGTTCCCGTGGCTCACGAAGGTGGCGTCGAGAAGCGTCCGGTAGTCGGGTAGCGCGGTCGCTCGATCGACCGACCCCTGTTCTTTCGCCCAGCTCGCGAGCGCGCCGAGGGTATCGGCGAGGTCCGGTCGCAACTGCAGGGCATAGTCGAACTCCGGGAGGATCTTCCGGATGAGGTCCGGGGACAACTGGGTGGCGGTGGAGACCGCGGACACCGCGGCGTCGGATCGCGCGGTCAGCTGCGCTCCGGCGTCGTTCAACGCGTCGAAGAAGGCGGTCAACGCCGCCGATTTCGCCGAGATCGCGGTATCGCTCGCGAGGTACAGGCTGTGCTGGTTGTAGCTCCCACCGGCGAGCTGGACCGCGTCGTCGCCGAGCGCCTGAGCCACCTGGGCCTGGTAGGGCTGGAAGATCGAGACGGCGTCGACATTGTGCTGCGTGGCAGCGGTGACCGTCGCGGACGGCGCCACCTGAACGAGATTCGCCGAAATCTTGTTCTGCGAGAGCACATCCGAGGCGAAGAAGGCGGCACTGGTGCCCAGCGGCGTGCCGATCGAATGCCCGGCGAGGTTGTCGAGGGAGGTGATGCCGGCGCTGCGCCGGGCCACGATGCGGGAACCCTGCCACCGGGATCCGTCGCCCACGACGCGCAGTGCCGGCGAGCGGGTCAAGGTGGCCGCGGCCGGAACATCGGCGGCGGTGGCGATGTCGAGCTGGTGGGCCGCGAGCGCCTGCAACGCCTCCACTCCGGTCGAGAAGTTGACGACCTTGACCTTCACGTCGTGGTTCGCGAAGTACCCGGACTGTTGGGCCACCGGAATCTGGGCCCACGACGGGTCGACCACGAATCCCACGGTGAGCGTCTTCGGGTCGGAATTGTCGGCTGTGCCGCAGGCGGTGAGCGGTCCGAGCAGAGCGAGGAGTGCGACGGCGGCCGTCAGCGGGCGGATGAGTTTCTTCACGGCTGATCTTCTTTTCGTATGTCACGGATTGGGCTGAATCGCTTGGCCGGCAACACGTCCGGTCTACGCCGTCACGCTCTCGACACCGAGTTCGTGGTGGAGGATGCGCCGCAGCTCGCTATAGCCGGGCTGATCGGCGAGGGCATCGGCGGGGCGGGGTCGCGGGAGCGGATTGGGGATCCGGTTGGTGATCCGGCCGTTGCCGAGCACATTGATGGTGTCGGACAACCGAATTGCCTCGTCCACATCGTGGGTGACGAAGACGATGGTGCGGCGCAGCCGATTCCACAGGTCGATGAGCAGGTCCTGCATCTTCAGCCGGGTGAGCGCGTCGAGTGCGGCGAAGGGCTCGTCCATCAGCATGATGTCGGGTTCACCGGCGAGCATGCGCGCGATCCCGACACGCTGGCGCATTCCGCCGGAGAGCTGCGTGGGTCGTTTGCCGCGGACCTCACCGGGCAGTCCGACCAGGCCGATCAGCTCGTCGATCCGGCTGCGGCGCAGCCGGGCCGGAACCCCGTGTGCCCGTAGGGCGAAGTCGATATTGCCCGCGACACTCAGCCACGGAAACAACACGTCACGCTGGAACGCGACGCCGCGGCGCGGGTCGGGCGCGAGCACCGGTGCGCCGTTGTCGGTGACCGTGCCCGATGTCGGGGTGATGAGCCCTGCGAGGCAGTGCAGCAGCGTCGATTTCCCGCTCCCGGATGCCCCTACCAGGACAGTGAACGAACCGTCCGGCACGGTCAGATCGATCCCGCCGAGCGTGGGGTGCGCGGCGTTCGGGAAGTGCACCGTCAGGTCTCGGGTGGCGATGGCCATGGTCAGTTCACCTCCCGCGCCCAGCGCTGGATCGGCGCGGTGCTCGCGGCGATGAGCAGATCGCAGACCGCGCCGAGCACACCGAGCACCAGCAGGCAGAAGATCAGCCGGTCGGCCTGCGAGAACAGCTGTGCCTGATAGATGCGATAGCCGATCCCGGCGGTGGTGCCGGTCATCTCGGAGACCACGATCAGCACGAATGCCATTGCGGCGCCGACCCGTACGCCGGCCACCACATCGGGCACCGCCTCCGGGACGATGACCCGCATCAGCGTCTGCCAGCGACCCGCGCCCAGGCAGCGGGCGGCCTGCAGATAGTCGGCCGGGGTGCCCGCGAATCCGGAATGACTGCTGATCCAGACCGGAACGAAGACGCCGAGCGCGATGACCAGAATCTTGCTGTTCTCGCCGATGCCGAACCACAGAATCGCGAGCGGCACCATACCGATGGTCGGGACCGGTGCGAGCAAACGGAGCACCGGCTGCAGGAGCCCACGCCCGGTTCGGGTGTTCGCGGTGACGATCGCCGCGACGACGCCCGCGACCGCACCGACGGCCAGCCCGAACAGTGCCCGCCGCAGACTCGCCGCGACATCGGAGATCAACAGGTCATCGGCCCACAGCGTTTGTCCGGCGCGCAGAATCTGCGCCACGGTCGGAAACAGCTGGCGCGGAAAGATTCCGGTGGCCGCCACCACGGACCAGACGAGTGCGGCGAGACCGATTCCGGCCGCGGTGCCCCCGGCCGTCCTCCAACGCGGTCCGAGGCGCGCGAGCCGTATTCTCCGCGGCCGTTCGTCCGCGGTGGTGCCGGCCCGCGGTGACCGAATGCTCACCGCAGTGGTTTGCAGACTCGATGTCATGGGATTCGTCCTCCTGAGTGTGCGACAGGAGTGCCGAGGGGCACCCAGTCGAACGGCACCGCCTGGGCTCGATAGACCAGCCGGGTGCGGCTGAGCCGATCCACGCCGGGCACCCGGGGTTCATGGACCTCCGGCTCACCGGCGACGCCGTGACCTTCGTACGGCGACAGGTACTCCCACACCACCTGACCGTCCGGCGTCACCTGGAAGATGCGGCCGTTCATGCCCTCGGTGATGAGCGTGTTGCCGTTCGGCAAGCGCTGGGCATTGCTCACGAACGAGCTGAAGAAGGTCCACGACGGCAGTCCCGAGTCCTCGGCCGTGTACTGCCAGACGATCTGCTCGGTCGACGGATCGATCTCGAGGACCCGCGATCCCGCGTAGATGCCGAGGGGCGCGGGCGGAAACCCGGCACCGCCCTGATTGTCGAAGACGAGGATATTGCCGGCTCCAGGCAGGCCGTCGGCGATGAGGTGGGGATTGTGCTGCCCGGAGATCTGATCGAGCGGCCGGGGCACCTTGTGCGCATTGATCCGCTGATGTTGCGCCCCGGCCTCGGCGGTGAAGTACGGACCGAGTTTCCACACAATGGATTTGGCGGTCTTGTCGATCAGCGCGATCACATTCGCCTTGCGGCTGCTGATCAGGATGTTGTCGGGTTGGAACACCGTGCCGGGGTCGGCTCGGTGCCAGCGGTTGGGGCCGAGTGTCTTGGCGCTGTTGATCTCCAGCACTCCCCAGGGGTCATCGGGGTCGCGAGCGACGGTCTCGCGCAACGCATTCCACCCCGCCTCGGAGAACCCGAACTCATCGAGGTGGTCGCCCGCACGCCATTCCCACACGATCGACCCGTCGGGGGCTATCTCGTACAGCCCCTGGTCGCCGACCACGGCGGGACCCAGCAACGGGACGACCCGCGGAATGGTGACCAGCAGCAATCGGTTTCCGTTGTCGAGCAACTCCCAGTCATGGTTCTGGCGCGCCGCGCCCCCGGGAGCTTGCGCACCCCATTCCCAGACCTGCTCGCCGTCCCAGTTCAATTGCCCCACAGTGCCGTTGGCGTAGATGCCGCCGCGCGGGTCGCCGCTGAGCGACAGCTGTACACCGACGTCGCCGAGTCGCCCACCGGTCAGTGCGGGGTCGAGAATGCGGGGCGGCACACCGGCGTAGGGCCACTGGTGGCGCACCACACCGTGCGTATCGATGAGACGGGTGATCGAGTCCGCGCCACTGAACAGGATGTAGCTGTCATGTGCTGAATCCGGTTCGTAATGGGTCACGCCCGTGAGTCGTACGAAGGCCATGCATTCACTCCATCAGTCGGCTGTTAAGCGATCAGGTCGTGGATGTTACGAATCTAATCGATTTGCGTGGCACGTTGCGCGTGCGCAGACTGTAAGAATCAGAACGATTTCAAGCATGGCCGCCCGGCCCGCGAGCGACGAGAGTAGGACGAACGTGACTGTCAAACGCACGACCCTCGCCGATGTGGCCCGGCGGGCGGGCACCTCCACCGCGGTGGTCAGCTACGTGCTCAACGACGGGCCGCGCCCGGTTTCCGACGCCTTGCGTGCCCGGGTCGTCGCGGCGCTGGACGAACTCAACTATCGGCCCGACCGTGCGGCGCGGGCGCTGCGCCGGCCAAGGCGCTGGCGGCACCTCGGCCTGCTCGTCCCCGATGTGCGCCTGCCCCTGTTCGGCACCCTGGTGGGGCGCATCGAGATCGAGGCGCGCGAGCGCGACCATCTGACCCTGATCGGTAACACCGGATACGACCCCGAACGTGAGATCGAATTCGCCGCCGCGTTCGCGGATTCCGGCATCGAGGGCCTGATCGTGGTCGGCGGAGCCAACGGCCGCGCCACCGCCGAGCTGTGTCGGCAGGCCCGCATTCCGATCGTCTGGGTCCACAACAATCGGGACCACATCGACACCGCCGTCATCGGCGCCGACCACGTGGACGCGGGCCGGCTCGCCGCCGGTCATCTCGCACAGACCCATCGCCGCGAAAACATCGTCTTCGTCGGCGGATTCACCGCGGACGAGGTCGCCCACGGTGACCGTGAGACGGTGGCCCAACGCTACGAGGGCTACCTGTCCGTCGTGGGATCGACTGCGGCAGAGCGGATTCCCACCGATCTCACCCCGGAGGGCGCCTATCGTGCGGTGCGCCGGTATCTGGCCGAGCGTCCCGCCCCGGACGGGGTGGTGATCGGAACCTACGCCCAGGCGGCCGCGACGCTGCGGGCGGTCGCCGACGCCGGCCTGCGCATCCCACAGGACGTCGCCCTGGTCGGCTACGACGCCGACACCGCGAACGCCTATGCCCCACTGATGCTCACCACCGTCCAACAGCCGATCGGCGACATCGCGCGCACGGCCCTGTCCCGAGTACTCGACGCCGCCGGCAATCCACAGTCCGCCGACGCACCCGCGGCGCCGATCGCAGTGGAGCTCAGCATCGGTGAGACCTGCGGCTGCACCCCGGACCGGCCCGTGAGGGATAGTCGTGCGAGAAGTAGCCCTTAGCGGTCTACGGAGCGGTCTGGTTGTTCTGGCGGCGGTCGGGTGAAATCGGCAGCGGCGTTGGGCTGCTGCTGGTTTCATGTCCGGCTGTGCGTGATGAGGGCGCGTCGGCGTACGGCCCGGTCGCTGACCATGCCCCTCCGCCGCCTATTGGTGTCCAACAAGTCTTGTCGGCCCTTTCTCGTACAGTCTCCGGGGGCAGTCGGAGAACAGATGCTCGGCGTCGGACAAGATGGCTTGCCGCTGGGGCTGGAATTCTTTGCCCCACAGGGTTTTCGCCCACTCGATCTCGAAGAACTCCTGACCACGCCCAGATGGGGGCAGCGACAGCCACGCCCGCAGATCGCTCGGCCAGGTGCCGTGCAGCTCGAGATGCCTGTCGCCCCGAGTCGCCGGATGCAGCCTCGCGCGGCGGGTTGTAGCGATTCTTCACGACGATCGCCCGGTCATCCATCGTTTCCGAACGGCAGTGGTGATGCAGGTGAGTCAGGCTTGGTCTGGTGGGTAGCGGCTGAATCCGCCGGATCCTTTTCGGCCAATCGGTGTGCGTACCTGCGCAATTGCTGAAGTTCCAGCTCCATCAGCACATGGACCATGCTCGCCGGGAGCTCGTATTGCCGCTGCATCTGCCCCTTTCTGCGCCGGTAGGCAGCTTGTCGGCAAGCTGGCCGGCAGTAGACAGCCGGTCGCCCCCGCCCTCCACGCCGCAGCGACCCTCCGCATAACCTGCACCCCGCCCCGGCGAGGGCGGTGTTGTCAGATCCTGCGAACAGCGCGCGCAGCTCCGGCCGCCGCAGCGCGGTGAACATCTCACCCAGCCGACCACTGGAAGCTTCACCGATGTGAACGTGCTCGAACATGTCCACCAGTTCGGAGAGCTGATAGAGGAAGGCCGTAGTTCCTGTTCCCATTGCCTCGCCGAGGAAGGCATCGGCTTCCTTCCATGTCAATACGTGAATTGCGTGCTCGCCCACCCCGTCACGCCGCACACCTCGATGTCTCATCGCGTTTCCTCCTGGTAGGTCTGGTCGGCTGGCGCTTTCGGCCTACGGCGTGGCCGGCGTCGCGAGGTCGGAGCAGGCCGTCGAGACAAGAAGGCGGTGAAGGCTTCGAATACGCGGGGTACGTCGTCGGGGTGCGCTCTCCGAATGGCCGCCAGCCCTACGACGATGACGGCGATCGCCAGCACGAGCACGGGCAACTGGAACCAGAACACCGCCCACACACTGCTGGCAGAGACGACACCGTCCATCAATACCTCCTCAAACGACGAAAGGCCCCCGACACGTTGTCGGAGGCCTTCGATGTGTGGAAACGAAAAAAAGCCCCACACCAAGAGGTTTGGGGCGAGTTGGACACACCTGTGGTCAACCCGCCGCGAACTGTATCTCTCAGCCTGGACGCACGTCAACGCCAGTGCTCAGAACAACCTTCGGTCCCACGGGCCCCATCGACTCATGCCCGAATTTCGTAACGGCCGGTCCAAACTTGGGACCGCTTTGGCACATCGGAGCCCAGCCAGGTTTCGAACTGAACGAGTTTCCGAACGCCATCACCCTGCGGGATGGGTCAGCATTCGAGCACGAGCCCTAGCGTTCGTCGACCATCGTTTTCCGAACGCCTCTATCAGTCGCGCCCGCGGCCACCAAAGCCTGTGTGGTCCAGCCGATTCGATCTTGCACGGTTGTAGAACGGGTTCTAGATTGGGTCGATGCGGGGAGACACGAACAACAAACTGGCCATCCGGAACGTCCGCGTCTTCGACGGCCACGGGCTGGGGGAACCGGCCACCGTCGTCATCGACGGCACTGTGATCGGCACCGACGCCACCGGCGCGCAGACCCTCGACGCCGGCGGCGCCATCCTCATCCCGGGCCTGATCGACGCCCACGTCCACCTCGACAGCCTCGACGCGCTGGATTCGTATGCCGCCTACGGCGTCACGACCGCCCTGGACATGGCATCGCTGCAGGGCGAGCTGATGGCGGCCCTGCGCGAGCGCACCGCCACGACCGACGTGCGCGGCGCCGGTGTGCCGATCATCGCCTCGGCCGGCGTGCACGCCCAGGTGCCGGGCATGGCGCAGGTCGAGGTCATCACCGGCCCGGCCGACGCGGAAACCATGGTGGCGCAGCGCGTCCGCGACGGCAGCGACTACATCAAGATGGTCCTGGAAGCCCCCGGCGAAGGCGGCCCCGACGCCGAGACCGCCGCCGCGGTCGTCCGTGCGGCCCACGCGTGCGGCCGCGCCGTCATCGCCCACACCATCACCCCTGGCGCGTACGCCATGGCCGTCGACGCCGGAGTCGACATCCTCACCCATGTCCCCATCGGCGCGCGCATCCCGGCCGCCGACATCGACCGCCTCGCCGCCGGCGGCCACCAGGTGGTCCCCACCCTCGCCATGATGGAAGGCGCCGCCGAAATCTACAGCGTCAGCAAGTATTTCGACGCCACCCTGGCCACCGTGGGCGCCCTGCACGCCGCCGGCGTGCCGATCCTGGCCGGCACCGACGCCAACCGGATGCCCGGCATCCCCTTCCACCCGCCCCACGGGGCGAGCCTGCACCACGAACTGGAACTGCTCGTGCGCGCCGGACTTTCACCCGCGGCGGCCCTGCACGCCGCCACCGCCGCCCCGGCGCGGCACTTCGGCCTGAGCGACCGCGGTGCCATCGCCCCGGGCCTGCGCGCGGATCTGGTGCTGCTCGACGCCGACCCCCTCGTCGACATCGCCGCCACCCGCGCCATCCGCGCCATCTGGTGCGGCGGCACCGAACACGCTCCCGCGCAAGCACTTCCGGCCTGAGACGACCGCGCAACTTTCCTACAGAAATTCGTCAGCAGGTGTTCATGCCCAGCCGCACCTGTCGTCGGCCCTGGCGATGCGGACCGCCGGTGTCAGTCGTGAGGGGATGACCACGGGCCAGCGGGGGCGTCGATGGTGACATTGACCGCCATCGTGTCTTCGGCCGCCGCCGGGTACCTCACCGCGTGTGAGCGAGCGATGACCTACTTCGGTGTCGAAAGCAGCACGGCAAGAATGGATTCGGCGATGGCCGTCCTGGTCGACATATCGGCGCCAGCAATGCCGGACAACGGCCGCGCCGCCAGCTGACGCGGCAGCTGGATGCAGGCGCAGGGGAACGCGGGAATGTGATGCAGCAGGCCATGAGCTTGCCATCACCCATAGCCGAGCCTGCCGCGGATGTCGGCGTTCGTCCCTATCGTTGGGCGTATGACCGATATCGCGCCTCTGGCTTCCGCTGCCCCGCCCACGATTTGGGGTCTGTGGTCGGTCGATGCAGTCGTTGGGTGAGGATGCCAGTGATGGTCTGGCGGATCTCGCGCTCGGACTGCGTATTCCGCTCGTTCTCCTCGCTGCGAGGGTCCCTCAGGTACCACTGCAGCAGGTTGATACAGACCTGCCGTTCGGTGAGCATGTCGCCGGGGCGCATGTAGTCCAGGGCGGCGAGCAGGCCGGGGCGTTCGGCGATCTTCAGCTTGCCGGAGCGCTTCTCCTCGAAGACCTTCACGCAGATCGGATCCCCCCTTGTTGACGGAGCCGGAACCGATGCTCTGCTTGCCGACAAGCAGAGCTGCAGTAGAGGCGTTTTCGACCGCGCTTCCGAGACCCCTTCTCTGCAAGGTCGATGGGTGACTTGCCATGTAGGAGTTGCGTTAGCACGGACCGACGTGCATGAAGGAATTGGGAGAACCGGCGAGAATCACCCCCGCCCAACCGAACCCTGAGCATGGCCTCGTCCATGAATCTTTCAACGTCGTTCTCCGCGTCGAATGAGGCAATAGCGTGGGTCTCAACGTAGGACCCGGCGCTGCGTCCTTGCTTGCTCACCGAGCTTCCTCCGAAGGGCATTGTTCCTTGCCCGAGTCATCGTCTCCACCATCATCGACTACGCCGCCCGGCTGGGCGGGCCTATGGAAACCGAACGCCGTGGCGAAGGCCCGATAGACCTCACGGGCGTCACTACGAGGAGCGCGCAGCAGCGCGGACACGGTAACCAGAACGATCGCCGCCACAAACACGGTCAGCATCCAGGCACTCGACGACGTCGCGGCGGCCAGAGCGGACAGAATTTTGTGCACAGGCACGGGAACCTCCTGAAACGACGAAAGGCCCTCGGCGTGCGCCGAGGGCCTTTCGGGATGAGCTGGGTGGAAGACCAAAAAACCCCAGCCGTTGGCTGGGGTGAGTTGCACATAGCTGTGCTGCTGGAAGGCAGCTTATCAACGAGGGCTCGAACTCACAAAGGTGCTGGTAGATCGAATGCTAAGGGCGACAATGAATTTCGTAACGCCCTCGGTTGTCCGGACATTCGGGATGCCTCGGCAGGCGGATGGCGCGGATTTCCTCGCCGGAGCGGCGGCTGAGCTCGTGGGCGCGTTTTCCGAACACGCGGAAGGCCCGCAGAAGCGATCTGCGGGCCTTCGATGCGACCGGACCGGGTGGCTGTTCGCCTCAGGCGGCGAGGGCGGCGGTGATCTTGCGGGTCATCTCGGCGGTGGCAGGGCCGGGCTGGGCGGCGGCGTCGATAGCGACCGCCACGGTGGTGGCGAAGTTGGTGGCCTCGGCCGGGTCCTGCTGCCCCAGCAGGTGCATCGAGGCGCTCAGCGCGGGCAGTACCTGGTCGGCGAGGGCGGCCACGGACTTGCCGTAGACGTTGACGTCGCGTTTCTTCTCGGACAGGACGTGCCCGACCGTGCCGGTGGCCGAGCACAAGGCGACCGAGCCGCGGGTGGCGGCCTTGTGCGGCGAGCCGCCGGTGGCCCCTGCCGCGGCGACCAGGGCGACGGCGCCGTAGGCGGCGGTGCGCAGGGTGGTCTTGTCCTGGTCGGTGAGGGTGATGGTGCTCATGGTCGTGGACTCCTCGTGATGTGGTGCGCCAAGCGGCTCGGTGGACGAGCGGGCTGGATTGTCCGCGTGGACTTTTCGTGGCCCGCCGGGCTGGGGTGCCCGTGTCGATGTGACTACTGTCGCCGGTCGCGCTGATAGCGACCTGACGGCGGCCTGACGCGCCACCTACACGCCCACACCGTGACCCGGGCCCGTGCCGCCGGCGACCGATCTTTTCCGAACATCGTCAGGCGCTGGGTTCCACTCGACAGCACCGCCCTCGGGCGCACCAGCAGGATCTGCCTGCTGGTGCCTGCTGACCCTGCAGATCATTTGTCGGGATGTAGAGGACCGGAAGGATCCCCTTCGGCCAGTTGGTGTGCGTACTCGCGCAATTGCTGAAGTTCCAGAGTGGCAAGCGATCTTGGGCCGACCTGGTCGACCTCATGTAGGTCGGCGTCCGTCGCGGCAAGATCGTCGTGGTCCGCCCTGAAGACGACCACGGCGCACCGGCCTACGCCAAGGACAAGCCTCGCACCTGCGTCTACCGCCGACCCGGCGACCCCTGCCGCCTGTGCGACAGCACCGTCCTCCACTCGGTCCTCGACGCCCGAAACCTGTTCTGGTGCCCCACCTGTCAGCCCGCCTGACTGCTCCTGTTGAACCTCTTCCCGTCAGGTCCGGTACGCCGAGCATGAATCGCTCCATGCCCTCGGCGCCGAGCGGCGCTTGCCGCAGAAGTCACTAGAGGTACGCATCTCCGTTTCACATTCGCCCTGCGAAGTTGTGATCGTGGGGCTAAATTGGTCACACGTCCAGGAGATCGCTGGACGGATCATTGCTTGTACTCGAAATCGACTGTCCTGCACCGTTATCGAGCAGGAGGCGTTTCGATGTGAATCACACGAGAGCAGCTTTTCCATGCGATACATCATTCTGATCACCGCTTCCCTCGCCCTCGCCCTCGCTGTCGGGGCTGGACCCGCCACCGCCGAACCGCTCACGGTGGAGGATCCCAGCGCGACACCGGTCGATGCGACGACCGATGTGGCGCTGCCGCCGGGCCAGGCCTGTCTGCAGAGTTTCCTCAGCGGCTGGGCCAAATCGGCTGCGACCGGGTCGGTTACCGGGTCCGCGACCGGGTTCCTCGGGGGATCCTCTGGTGGACCGCAGGCCGGATCCGCCGCCGGGTTGGCGGCCGGGATTCTCAGTGCTCTGACCAGTGGGTCCGGCGGCGGACTCGCCGCCTGTGGTCTCGACGAACTGAACAACGATGCGCCCGACGGCTTTACCGGCTCGACCACCGGTCCAGGTCGCGGATATCTGACCGGGTCGGCCAGCGGCTTCGCGTCCGGCTCCAGCAACGGTCTGCCGAGCGCACTGGGTGGCAGCGTGCTCTCCGGATTGTTCGGCGCATTGACCAGCGGCTCGAGTCAAGGATCGAGTCACTAGGAGAACGGGTTTCGGCATTGGTCGGGTCCGGACCCGGGGTCCGGACCCGACCTACGCGGGCGTCCACCTTCACGGCGCACCGCCGCGTCGACCGTTCACAGGTAGCGCATCTCGTTCAACACCCCTTCGTACGGGAGTTGATTTCCGGGAGGATACCGGTGGACCACAGCCCTCGGCTGACACTCCACAGCACCCGGCGCACGACACCACCACACCAAACCGCCACGGGCACAACCAGAAACCAACCGTCGGCCAGTCCTCGCAGCCGACCAACATCATCATCGGCAGCCAAGCACCAACTAGCCCCACGCGCATGCCGAGCGCGAAAACCGGTACCCAGCAGGCCGCTACGTCATATCCGCCCGATTTTCGGCGAATGCTACGGCTACCCCTGCTCACCGTATGCGGTGGCTTGCGCACTCTCGTTTGGCGAACGCTTCAAACCTAGGTACATTAGGTTTCACCCTCATCTGCCTAGGTTGATGTTGCGCCGCCGCCTGCGGTTGCCATCCAGTCCGAATTCGAAAGAGGAGATACCGCAATGAGATCCGAGATGTTGCGCGTACCCGGCGCGTCCCTCTACTACGAGGTGCGCGGCAGTGGGCCGCTGGTACTGTTCCTGCCCGGCGGCGGGGGTGACGCGGCCTCGGTCGATCCGATCGCCGAGGTGCTCGAGGATCGGTTCACGGTGGTGTCGCTGGATCCGCGCGGGTATTCGCGCAGCGTGCTGGACGGGCCGCAGCAGACACAGCGGGTCGAGGTGCAGAGTGATGACGCGTTCCGGCTGCTCGGCCATCTCACCGAGGAGCCCGCGTTCGTGGTCGGCGGCAGTGCGGGTGCGATCGTCGGGCTGGATCTACTGGCCCGGCATCCGGATCGGGTGCGCCTCCTGGTGGCGCACGAACCGCCGTGCTTCGCGGTGCTTCCCGATGCCGCCGAGCAGCGCGCCATGATCGAGGAGGTCTACACGCTGTTCCGCACCGAGGGTCCGGCCGCGGCGGGCGCGCGCTTCCTGGCCGGGATCGGCAACGCGATGAAGCCGTCTCCCGTACCGGCCGAGCTGCCGCCGCGCAGCGCCGAGATGTGGTCGCGGCTGGCAGCCAACGGTCCGCTCATGCTGGAGTACGAACTACGGGAATTCACCTCCTACCTGCCCGATTACGAGGCGCTGGCCCCGGTGGCCGACCGGGTGGTCCTGGCGGTCGGGCGCGAGACGCGGGGTTGCCTGCCGTACCGCCCCGCCGTGGAGATCGCCCGCCGGATCGGCAGCGAGGTCACCGAATTCCCCGGCGCCCACAATGGAATGCGCACCGAAGCACCCGAATTCGCCGCGCAACTGGCCGACGCCATGACCGCCCGCCTACGGGCCGAAAGCGCCGGCCGCTGTTAGCGTCAGCGCATGATCACCGGCGCACACACCATCCTGTATGCCGAGGACGCCGAGGCGGCGCGGGCCTTCTTCCGTGACGTCCTCGGCCTGGCCCACGTCGACGCGCACGACGGATGGCTGATCTTCAAGTCGCCGCCCGCCGAACTCGCGGTCCATCCCGCCGCCGCCCCGGACAGCGGCCGCGCCGAGCTGTACCTCATGTGCGACGACCTGGCAGCCGCCATGGACGACCTGCACGCGAAGGGCGTCGAATTCACCTCGGAGGTCACCAATGCGGGCTGGGGCATGCTCACCATGCTGAAGGTGCCCGGCGCCGGGGAAATCGGACTGTATCAGCCCCGCCACGCCACCGCCTACGATCTTCCCTGATTGCATTCTCGGATGCTTTGCGCCCGTTCGCTTTTCGTGACAGCCTGAACCAACGGCCGGTACCCGGCCCGGACGCGAAGGGCGTGGCATGATTCTGGTGACGGGCGCGACCGGCAATGTCGGCGCCGAACTCGTGCAGGTGCTGGCAGGTGGCGCGGAACCGGTGCGGGCGGTGGTCCGCAATCCCGTGAAGGCCGGCCTTCCCGCCGGTGTCGAGCCGGTCGCAGGCGACATGACCGCGCCGGACACCCTGGCGGCCGCGCTGGCCGGAGTCCGAGCGTTGTTCCTTCTTCCCGGCTACCCCGGGGTCGCGCAGGCAGCCGCCAAGGCCGGGGTCGAACACATCGTCCAACTGTCCGGCGTCTCCGCGGCGACCGGTGACACCGGCAATGCGGTCACCCGCTACATGATGGCCTCCGAACAGGAGGTCACCGATTGTGGCGCAGCATGGACGATCGTGCGTCCCTGCGCATTCGACTCCAATGCCCTGCGCTGGCTGCCGCAACTCCGCGCGGGCGATACCGTGCGGGTCCCGTTCCCGACCGTGCGAACCGCGAGCCTGGACGCCTTCGATCTGGCCGCTGTCGCCGCGCACGCCTTTGCCGACCCCGCACTGCGTGGCGAAATCCTGTGGCCCACCGGGCCCGAATCCCTGCTGCCCGCCGAACAGATCGCCATTCTCGGCGACGTGCTCGGCCGGGACCTGGAATGCGTCGGCCTGAGCGACGAGGACGCCCGCACCGACATGCTGAAATCCACACCCGTCGAATACGTGGACGCGTTCTTCGACTTCTACGTGGCCGGCGCGATCGACGAGTCGATCGTGCGGCCCACCGTCGAGCAGGTCACCGGCCGTGCACCGCGAACCTTCCGGCAGTGGGCCACAATTCACGCCGAAGCTTTCCGCCAGGCCGGCACGGACACATAGGTGGCCGCGCGCGACAGCCATTCGATCGTCAGGATCACCTCACGGGAACAGCGTGTGGCGCGCGACCGGCCACAGTGGTGGCGGATCGGGTTCAGTCACGCAGCAGGTCGATGAGTTTGGTTTCGGAGAGGTCGCCGTGCCCGGCGTCGACCAGGCGCTGGAAGATCTGCTCGGCGGTGTGGCCGAGGGCGGCCGGGGTGCCGACCGCATCGGCCAGTTCCACGCCGATCCGGGTGTCCTTCAGTCGGAGCGCGGCCGTGAAGGCGATATCGCGGTCGTGGACGCCGGCCGTCATCTCCTGGCACATGCGGATGACGGTGGGGCTGGCCGCTCCACCCCGCGACAGGGTGTCGGTGACGACGGCGAGGTCGAGTCCGGCGAGTTCGGCGGTGCGCAGCGCTTCGGCGGTGGCGGCGATCTGGATGGAGCCCAGCAGATTCTGGATGAGCTTGTAGCTCGTGCCCGCCCCGACCGCGCCGAAATGCACGATGTCGGTGCACAGCGGCGCCAGCAGTGGACGCGCCGCGTCCAGATGCGCAGCGTCCGCACCGACGAACAGCGTCAGCCGCCCCGCAGCCGCCGCATCCGGCAACCCGGTCACCGGCGAGTCGAGATAACGAAGACCTTGCGCTGCGGCATGTTTCGCCAGCTCCAGCACCCACGTCCGGGAGATGGTGGAAAACTCCACCGCGAACGCTCCGGACGCATACTCCCCCGCCAGCGCGCCATCCGCGCCCAGCCACGCCGTGCGCGAGGCGTCATCGTCGGCCACCATGGCGAAAACGGCCTCGGCGCCACGCACCGCCTCCCGAGGGGTCGCCGCGAATGCCGCTCCAGCCCCGATGAGTTCGTCCGCCTTCTCCGGCGTCCGATTGAACACCGTCACCTCGTGCCCGGCACCCATTAGCCGCCCCGCCATCCCCGCACCCATACGCCCGACACCCAGAAACGCAATCCTCGCCACCCGCCGAACCCTACCGAGCCCCGATGTCTCCGGATGAACGGAATTCGGCATGCACTCGGCACATTGGCCCAGACACGAGATCGAATCAGTGGCCGCCCGGCTCCCAGCCGCACTTCGGCTGCCCTTCGCCGAGGATTCTGAAGTTGCGCAGAGTCACCGTCGACCGCCGATGAAATTCGGCATGTCGGTAGGCGGTGCGAACGGCTCCGGGTCGTCCCCACCCGGCGGTCCGGCAGCCAGGAGCGCGGCAATGGCCTCGCGCTCGGTGCCCTGCAGGGCGGGCAGGGTCGCGGAGACCGAATCGAGCACACCCGTCCAGGGCGAGCCGGCCTCCCGCAGCGCCAGGCGCATGACCTCGATGCCCGCGCGGTGCTCGTCGAGCAGCCGCTGCCCGGGAACCGGATGCGCCGAGGCGAATTCGAGCACCACCGCCAGGTGGTCGGACAGCTCGTCGTCGCCGAGCACCACCCCGGCGCTGCGGTAGATCTGCTCGAACCGCAGCAGCGCCATGCCGCGTTTGCGGGTGTCGCCGTAGAGGAACCAGGTCAGGTACGGGCTGAAGCGCTTGCCATGATCGAAGGTGCCGACGTATTCGGCTGCCGCGGTGTGCGGTTGCGTGGTGTCGAGGTAGGACAGCACCGGATGCAGAGGTGCACCCACTGCCTCGGGCAGCGTCGAAACGGCCCGGGCCAGGATGGGCAGCGAGTCGAGCAGCGCCTCGTCGGGATAGCCGAGCAGCAGCGACTGCACCTGCCAGGCTGCGATCTGCTGGGCGTCACCGGGCTCGGGTCGAGCGGTCCTGCGGCTCATCTGCGATGCCTTCCCGGCCTCTCGGTCAACTCCTCGTCCACCACACCGCCGCCATTGTCTCGCGCCATCCAGACCTGCCTCTCACCGTGTCGCGGCGCCATCCGTCGCGCGATCGATTATCCGAGCACACGAACAATCCGAACCTGGTGGCAAATTTTAGGCAATTGACGAATTCCAGACTGGTCAGTTACGCGAGAGCGATCCGGTATTCGACCACGGCAATTGTCAGGCGGTTCCGACGACCTCGCGTTCCACCCGGACGCCGAGCAGGATTTCCGAGACACCCAGGGCAATGGTCAACAGGCCCACCACGATCGACAGCGATGTCAGCGACTCGAACCGGACCACCCCGACCACCACACCGGCGGCCAGCGTCAACAGCCCGACCGCCTCCAGCCGGCCCGCTCCCGCGAACTGCTCCGACCACACGCCCACAATGGCTTGCACGATGCCCCGTACCACCCAGGCCATCCCAATCCACAAGGACAGCAACGCAACCCACTCACCGCTGGTGAACGCCCAGGCGGCCAGCACCAGCGCGATGATCGCGCTCACCACCTCGAGTACCTTCAACGCGGTGGCGATCCGCGCCCCGAACGCGACGACGAACTGCACCGCCGACGACGCCATCAGCGTGAGCCCGTACAGAATCCCCGCCACCGTCTGCGATTTGTCCGGCCACACCGCCATCACCACCCCCAGCACCACCGAGCAGCCGCCGGTCACGACCAGCGACTGCCAAGCCCAGTCGGCGAATACATCGGTTCGCCCCTCGATCCGATTGGCGGGCATGCCTAAATGATATGACTGATTTACCCAGGTAACTGGACGTCTGCAATCTCGCCGGCACCGGCGCGTCGCCCGTCGGCGAATTGCCCGGCACCCGAGAGCACGCACGACAGCAGGCGGACGAGCTCGGCCTGCCGGCAGGTGCCGGTCTTGGCGAACACCTGGCGCAGGTGGGTGCGTGCGGTATTCACCGAGATATAGAGCTCCTCGGCAACCGACGCCAGCCCGCTGCCGCGCAGAACCTCGAAGGCGACCTGCGATTCGGCCCGGGTCAGCCCGTAGAGCTCGCGCAGGGTTTCGCGTCCGCCCGGCTCCTCGCGTTCGGGATCGACGATCACCATCAGCGCCGCGCGGCGCGGTGACTCCTGCGAACCCGGGCAGAGCGGCAGGATCGACACGGTCAGCGGCAGCCGGCCGCCGTCGCGTGGAATGAGCAGGCGGGCCGCGGCATTCGACGGGCCGGTCTGCGCGGCCGCCGCCAGCAGGCGACGCAGCCGACTCGACACCGCGGGGTCGTTCGATTCCAGGCGCGCCGGCGCGCCCAGGCGCAGACCGTCGCCGGCCCGCAATATCGCCAGCGCCGCCGGGTTGGCGTAATCGACCCGGCCGCAACCGGATACCAGGGCCAGGCCGTGCCGGTGGCGGTCCAGCACGCTGAGGGCGAGATCCCGGTCGATGACGGCATCGCTCAGCCGCGCGGCGATGCCGAGGGCGTGGTCCAGGTGCGGCAGGAACAACCTCAGCACCCGTTCGGCCAGGGCGCGGTCCAGGTTCCGGTCCGCGCGCGGATAGACGGCGATCCAGGAGCCCGGCGTCGCCAGCCGCGCGAACACGCCGTCCCCGAGCTCGTGTGGCGCGGCCCAGCCGGTGCAGAACGGATGCCGGCGCCCGCCATCCGGTGGGATCAGCTCGCTACCGGTGAGCACCGTTGCGGTGAGCGCGGATTCGAGTACGGCCGCGAACGGATCGATGCGCCCGTAGCGCTCGTTGTAGCTAACGCGCAGCCCCTCGGTGGTGCTCGCGATCATGTACCGCCGCCCGCCCTGTGCCGTGACGAGGCAGCCGTGGTGGCCGCCGAGGCTGTCGGTGATGGCTCGCAGTGCGCGTGTCCACGCGCCGGGCTGTCCTGTCGCACGGTTGATCTCCGCGATCAGCTCGGAAAAGCCAGCGAGCGAGATGCCCGTCTCCCCCATGTCCATTGTCCCGCCCCCCATCAAGAACGATCACGTCCCGGCCGCCGAGCCCCGGTCGAGGGTGATACCAGTTTATCGGCCGGGCGCAGCGAGTTATCACAGGGAAATTCATCTGTTCGGGTGAGGAATCGGACGGGCGATCCCGCTTTACTCGGGTCACAGCAAACGGACGGGCACCGGATCGGCTGTACCGCAAGGGGGGAGAAGACTCATGGCTTTCACCAGGTATTGGCCCATGGGCGCCGGGCGGGTGGTCACCTCGAGATTCGGGCCGCGCGACGACGGCTTCCACTGGGGCGTGGACTTCGGCAAGGACGGCGGCAGCGGGGGCGAGCCGGTGTACGCGTCGCAAGGCGGCACGGTCGTGTACGCCGGTGCCGCAACGGGTTTCGGCGGACCGGATCCGGCGGGCTGGCTGGTCGTCGACCATCCGGCGGCGGACGGCGGGGGCACCACGGTCTACGGGCACATCATCCGCGAGGTCGAGCTGGGCAGCCGAGTCGAGGCCGGGCACCGTATCGCCCACGTCAATCCCGATTCCGGCACCAATGGCGGCGTCCCCCCGCACCTGCACTTCGAGTGGCACCGGTACTCGTGGGTGCCGCCGGGCCCGGATCGCCTGGACCCGCTCACCATGCTGACCGGCGCCGCCGAACCGCCCGCGCCCGACCAGAACGGACCCGATATGACGTCCAGCGCAACGATTTTCGGCATCGACATCTCGAATTACCAGAACGGGCTCGACCTCACGGAGGTCTTCGCCGAGGGATTCGAGTTCGTCATCGCCAAGGTCAGCGAGGGCGACTACTACACCGACGACTCCTGGCCCGCGTTCCGCGACGCCACACTGGCGGCCGGCAAGATCCTCGTCGGCTATCACTACGTGCGCGGCGATGTCGACGCCGACGCCCAGGCCGCGCTGTTCGTCGATCACCTCGGTGATCACAGCATCCCGGCCATGCTCGACCACGAGCTGAACTCCGGCGACATCGGCGTGTTCGAGGAGGTGCGCACCGCTATCGAGAATCGTGGTGTGCACGTCGCCCTCTCGTACCTGCCGCACTGGTACTGGGAAGGCACGATGGGCTCACCCGACCTGAGCGGAATTCCGCCGCTGATGACCTCGAATTACGGCGACGGCCGCTCGGGCTACGCCTCGGTCATCTACCCGGGCGACGACGACATCGGCTGGCAGCCCTACGGCGGCGCCGAGGTCGCGGTGTTCCAATTCAGCGACAGCGGCTCGGTAGCCGGTCGCTCCCTGGACGTGGATGCCTTCCGCGGCAGCCCCGACCAATTCCGCGCCCTACTCACAGGAGACGACATGAGCTTCACCGACGACGACCGCCGCATGCTGCGGGACATCTGGGCCCAGTTGCTCGGACAGGACGGCCACGGCTGGCCCCAGCTCGGGCAGAACGCCCAGGGCCAGAACCTGACTCCGGTCGACGCCCTCAGCGAGATCAAGAAGGACATCGAACACGACTGAGCCACGGCCGGGTTCGCCCGGTCGCATACGGTAGGTCAGCGGCCGGACCGCGGCTACGGAGCGCTCAGGAAGACACCGCGCGACGGGGTGCCGTCCGCGGCCGACCACAGCGCGTCGACGTGGCTGCGGTCGCGCTCGAGCGCCGGTCCGGTGGTGAGGCGGCGGTGGACGCGGATCAGCTCCGCGCCCGCGTTGGTCGAGCGGTCGGAATCGAAGGCGATATCGGTGTGGGTATCGGTGTCGATGACCGTCGGACGGAATCCGGGTGCGGGCCTAAGAATATCGCCGGGGACCACGTGCACGGTCAGGTCGGGGGTGTCGCTCGTGCTCTGGTCCTGGGCGGTGGCCTTGCCGCTCAGCAGCAGAGCGGCCTGCTCGATGAAGACCGGGTCGTGCGCGGCGTCGTAGAGCCAGCGCAGACCCAGCACACCGTGTTCGGAGGTGCCGATCAGCGCGTGGTCGAGGTCCTCGGCCCGCGCACCGCGGTAGGTCATGGGAATCAGATACGCCACCGGCTCCGCGCCCGAGGCGTCGGTGACGACCATGAGCTCGATGCCGACCTCGCCGGCCGGATCGTCGAGACGGAAGCCGCCGGACTTGGACAGCACCGGCGACTCGGCGCCGGAGTACCAGTGCCGGGTGGGCAGCCACCGCGACAGCAACTCCAGCTTGGTGGGCACCATGGTCGTCCTGTGGATCTCGGCCATGCCGCCATCCTGCCAGAGATGGGCGGGATCGCGTCGGAACTTCTTGCGGCGGTGCGTTATTCGTTGGGTCCGCGCAACTTTCGAAAGAAGTCACGCAGATCGGCGGTCAGCAGATCGGGGGCTTCCATCGCGGCGAAGTGGCCGCCGCGATCGAATTCCGACCAGTGCACGATCGTGTTCCGGCGCTCGGCGACACCGCGAATACTGCTGCTGCCCGGGAAGACCGCGACACCGGTGGGTACGCCGGAATCGGCCGGTGCGGCACCCCATTGCCGGGATTCCTTGTAGAGCCGCATGGAGGAGCCGGCGGTATCGGTGAACCAGAGCGTCGACAGATCGGTGAGGAGCAGGTCGCGGTCGATCGCCGCATCGGGTGTCGGCTTCGCCGGATCCTTGTAGGTGTTGACCACATCCAGGACCCACGCCAGCATCCCGGCGGGCGAATCGGACATCGCCGGGGCGAGAGTCTGCGGGCGCGTGGAGTGCATGCCCGCGTAGCCGGATGTCTCCAACCGGTTCCAGTCCTGGTACCGGGCCAGCTTCTCCCGGTCTCGGGCGCTGAGGTCGGCCGGGTCGATATCCCCGGCCGGGATCGTGATCGGGTCGTTGAGGTGGACACCGGCCAGGTGCTGCGGCGCGATCCTGCCCATCTGCGGTGCGATGAAGGATCCGGCGTCGCCACCGTGCGCCCCGTATCGCCCATAGCCCAGCGCGGCCATGAGCTTCGTGATCAGTTCCGCGCTGCGCTCGGTCGAGGCGTCCCCCGGCCGGTGGGTGGGACCGGAGAATCCGAAGCCAGGCAGGGTCGGGATGACCAGGTGGAAGGCGTCTGCGGGATTGCCGCCGTGGGCGCGCGGATCGGTGAGCGGGCCGATCATGCCGGTGAAATCCTCGAAGGGCCAGCCGTGGACCAGCACCAGCGGCAGCGCGTGCGGCTCCGGCGAGCGGACGTGCACGAAATGCATACGCTGACCATCGATTTCGGTCAGGAACTGCGGGTGGCGATTGCGCTCGGCCTCGTGAACGCGCCAGTCGTAGCCGCTCCCCCAGTACTCGCAGAGCTCCCGCACGTAGGCCGTCGGAATGCCGTAGGTCCAGCCCACCCCGGGCAGGTCCGCGGGCCAGCGGGTGCGGGCCAGGCGGGTTCGCAGATCCTCGATGTCGGTGGCCGGGATGTCGATTCGGAAGGGCTCGAAAATCGTCATGCGTCCACGGTAGGAACCAACTAGGTCAGATGCTGTCCTATACCGTCAGCGGATTCCCCTCGGTTCGCCCGCGTTCTACGCTGTTGGACAAGCGTTTCAGCCGCAGCGAGGCGGCCGGGTGAAGGGATCAGGCATCGTGGGCACCGCTTTTCCACCGGGACCGCCACTGCCACGCGCGGTGCAGACCGCCCTCTACGGCAAATGGCGCGGGACCCTGGTGCGCCGGTCGGCACGCCGCTACGGCGACGTCTTCACGCTCCATCTGGTCGCGCCCTATGCCGAGAACCTGGTGGTGTTCTCGCGGCCCGAGCACATCCGCGAGATCTTCGCCGCCGACCCCGCGGATCTGCATGCCGGCGAGGGCAATCGACTGCTGGTGCACATCATGGGCCACCATTCGCTACTGCTCACCGATGAGGACGAGCACGCGCGGGCGCGGCGGCTGCTGATGCCGGCGTTCGTCGGCTCGTCGCTGCGCGGCTATCGCGGACTGGTCGACACCATCGCCGCGGCACATGTCGACCGGTGGGTGTCGGGGTCGACGGTGCTCACGCTCGACGCGATGAACGATCTGACACTCGATGTCATCATGCAGGTGGTGTTCGGCATGACCGACGAACGCCGCCGCGCCCAGCTGGCGCCGCGGCTGCGCCGGATCGTCAATATCGATCCGATCATCTTCTTCGGCTGGAAGTATCCGTTCCTGGAACGGCGCGGACCGTGGAAACGCTTCCGCGACAACCAGAACGCCATCGACGAGCTGCTCTACAGCGAGATCACGGAGCGGCGCGCGCATCCGGACCTGGGGGCGCGCACCGATGTGCTGTCGCGGCTGCTGGCGGTCGGCTCCGGCGAGAACTCCACCGACGCACCGCTGTCCGACGAGGAACTGCGCGACCAGCTGGTGACACTGCTGCTGGCCGGGCACGAGACCACCGCGTCGGCGCTGTCCTGGACCTGCCACGAGCTGGCCGCCAACCCGGACGTCCAGGACCTGGCGCGCCGGGCGGCGCACGACGGGGACGAGAAGTACCTCGAGGCGGTGCTGAAGGAGGCCATGCGCCTGCACACCGTCATCGGCGGGACCGGACGGCGACTCACCCGCGACATGACACTCGGTGGATACGAACTGCCGAAGGGAACCGTGGTCGCGACCTCGATCCTGCTGGCGCATCGGCGCACGGAAGCCTTCCCGGACGCCCTGACCTTCCGGCCCGAGCGGTTCCTGGACGGCTCGGTCGCCGCCAACACCTGGCTGCCGTTCGGCGGCGGAGTGCGGCGCTGCATCGGCGCGGGGTTCTCGCTCATGGAGGGCACGGCGGTGCTGCGGGAAATCCTGACCCGCTACCGGCTTTCACTGCCCGACGGGGCGGGCAGCGAACCGTCGCGGATGCGCAATATCACCCACGTTCCGGCACACGGCGCGCGCGTGGTGGTCACCACCGACAACACGGTCCGGGTGTAGCTACCGGACCTCACCCGGTGACCGGGTGCACGTGCAGGGCACAGCTGTCGATCGTCACTGCGACAGTGCGGGTATCGGTCGAATTCGGCGGCGTGACCTGCAGATCCGTGTACAGCGGGCAATGATTGCCGGAGGCGTCGACGGCGATGCCCTCGACGACCGCGGTGCCCGGACGATTGGATTCCAGTGTCACGGTGGGCGGTTCGTCGCTGCCCTGCGGCAGGCCGCCCATGTATCCGCGCGGGGTCCGATCGGCGTGCAGCAGTGGGCCGCCCGCGCCGGTGTCGACACCCGGATAGCCGGTCAGCGTGCAGGGGGCCGCGCCGGCGGCGAGGCTGAAAGTGAGTTTCACGCCCCGGTGCCCGGTGGCCGGGGACATGACGTCGGCGGTCACGTCGACCTGGCCTGCGCCGCAGGCCGCCTGCCGCGCCGGGGCCGTGGTCTTTGCCTGCTGAGAACTCGGCGGAGCGACCGGAGCCGCGGTGCTCCCGCCCGCGACCGTGGCGCCGCCCGTGACTGCCGGTGATGTCGCCGGTGGTGATGTGGTGGACGCACTCGACGAACAGGCGGTCAGGCCGAGTGCGAGGACTCCCAGCGCGGCGAGAATCCCTGTGCGATAGTGCATTTCCCAACTCCTCCCGGTCCGGGAACATTGGCGGGCGGCCCCCGGCGTCTCCACACCCTGTATCGGTTCACGCCGCGCGAGTGTGAGCGCTCACTGCACCACCCAGGCTACGGGCGGTCCGGGAACTCCGCGGCTCGCCGCGCGTGCGCCCGCGCCACGAACCCCGAGCAGTCGGGGCACTCGCTGATGATCGGATGGGTGCATTCGAGCAGGTGCTCGAGGAACCGGTCCGTCGCCTCCAGCAGTTCGATGCGCTCGCGCACCTCGGCGCGGCGGTCGGCGATCATGTCCCGCCGGCCGTCATACCCGCTCACCCCGAGCTGCCGGATCTGGTCCAGTGACAGTCCGGTTCGCTGCAAAGTCTGGATCATGCGGGCGTAGTCGAGGATGTGCTCGTTGTAGCTGCGGTGACCCGACGGGCTGCGCGGCGGCGCGAGCAGGCCGACCGACTCCCAGTGCCGCAGCACGTGTGTCTCCACACCGAGCGCGGCGGCGGCGTCACCGATTCTCATGTCCTGGACTATGGCCACGATTTACCCCTTTACTTCATGTCGACCTTAAGTATTAGCGTTCCAGCATGTCCGATCCAGTGCGCAAGTCCACCGTCATCCAATGCTGCACCGCGGCAGTGAGTTCCATTCACGGCGCGGTCCGGCCGCGGCCCATCGACCAGCGGTTCCTGCGGTCCATCACCGACGCCGGGCTGCCGGCGACCGAGCGCACCGTCACGGTCACGCCGCTGCCGCAGTTTCCACGCTCGGCGCCGACCGCGGCGATCGTGGAGGGGGTGTTCACACCGCGACGAATCGCCAGCTCGCTGACCTCCTTCGTCGTCCAGCACCCCGACGCCACCTTCATCGTCGATCCGAGCTATTGCATCGACGCGGAGCACCGCGCCATCGCGCAGCTGCCCGCGGCCATCCGTCCCGTCGTGCGCCCGCCCGTCGAGACCATCCCGACCATCACCGGCCTGCAGTCCGAGCCCACCCTGCCCGCGCTCGATTTCGCCCTGCCCACGCACGCGCATTGGGACCACGTCTGCGGACTTCTCGACTTCCCGGGGCTGCCGGTTCACCTCCACAGCACAGAGCGGGACTGGGTGATGACCGGGCCGGTCGCGCCGGTCGGCGGTGTGCGCGATGCGCTGGTGGACCGCCCCACGATCGAGTACGACCTCGACGGCCCGCCGGTGCTCACCTTCACCCGCAGCCGTGACCTGTTCGGCGACGGCAGCGTGGTCCTGGTGGATCTCGCGGGCCACACGCCCGGCAGCGTGGGCCTGCTCGCGCACACCGCGCGCGGATGGATCCTGCTGGCGGGCGATGCCGCCTGGCATGCGCTGCAGATCGAGAAGGTGCGCCAGAAGTCCGGCTTCCCAGGCATTTTCGTCGACGAGAATCGCGACCTGACCTTCAAAACTCTGCACCGGCTGCACCTGGCGCAACGGCTCCTGCCGGTTATCCCCACCCATGATCACGATGCGGCACAGCAGCTCGTCGCACCTCATACGGAGGCCGCCGAACAGCTACCGTGAACGCATGGGGATCACCGTGCGCCCGGCGCAAATGTCCGATATTCCCGAATTAGCGCGCGTGCTCGGCATCGCGTTCTCCGATGATCCACTCATCACGTGGCTGATCCGGGACGACGCCACCCGGGCCCGTCGCGCCGCCGCCCTCTTCGCCGCCCAGGCCCGCCACCACTTCGTTCCCCTGGGCGGCGTCGAGGTGGCCTGCAATGACGCGAATTCCGTAGTCGGCGCGGCACTCTGGGCACCGCCCGGCCACTGGCACGTCGCCGACACCGCGATGCCGCCCCAGCTGCCGGGTCTCGCCTACGCCTTCCGGCACCGCTTGTTCATGGCCGCCAGGCTCGCCGACCGCATGGCGGCTGCCCATCCTCGCGAACCGCACTGGTATCTCGCCGTCATCGGCGCGCTGCCCAGCGTCCGCGGTCAGGGGTACGGCCAGGCACTGATGCAGTCCCGCCTCGAGCGATGCGACGCCGAGGGCATCCCCGCCTACCTGGAATCCAGCAAACCCCAGAATGTCCCGTACTACGAACGCTTCGGCTTCGACGTCACCGGCACCCTCGACGTGACCCGCGGCGGTCCACCGCTGTGGCCGATGTGGCGCACTCCGCGCTGACACGCAGATGCGGTGTTGCCGACCGGGATTCGGCCGGCAACACCGCATGTGCCTGACAGGGTTACGGTTTGCGGGCCATGCCTCCGACCACCAGCTGTTCCCAGACTGTCAGTTCCGGATTGCCGGCGTCGGACTCCGAGGGATCGGGACGCCACTGGGCGCATGGGCACAGGCCGTCCTCCTCCAGTGTGAGTGCACCGAAGAGGAACTCGATCTCCGGTTCGGTGCGGAAACGACCGCGACCGAACGCTTCCACGATCTTGTTCGCGGTCGCCACGGCCTCGCGGGTGGCGCCGGAACGGAAGTGTGAGATATAGAACCGGCTACCGGAAGGAAAGCGATCCGACCAGTACCGAACCACGCCGGCCGGATCCTCTTCGTCATTGACGAAGCTGAGGGTGATCCCGAACAGGATGCCCACCGGCTCGTCGAAGTTGATCACACGCTGTACGTCGGCATGCTTCTGAATGCTGTCCGGATCACGAATATCCGCTTCCAGCACCACGATTCCGTCATCCACGGCGAGCAGCGCCCGCCCGTGGGAAGCCACGAACGGGTCGTCGTCCACATACACGACGCGGGCGTCCGGATACACCTGCCGCACCACCTCGTGCACATTGACGCTGGCCGGCAGGCCGCAACCCATATCGATGATCTGGCGAATTCCGGCCGCCGCCATGGCCTTCACGGCCCGCAGCACAGCGTCCCGATTCGTGATGGCCAACCGCTCGGATCCGGGTAGGTCCTCGATGAAGTAGTCACCGACATCCTTGTCGATACCGTAGTTGTCGCGCCCGCCGAGTACGTAGCTGTATACGCGTGCCACGCTCGGCCGGGACTGCCGCGCTCGCATGGCGTTGATGTTCAAGTGTCACACCCCTCTTTCCTCACCGACGATACCGCTATCCACCAGGGAAATCCCGCGCCATCCACGCGAACACCGCCCGCCGCCCCGAACGGCGGATCGTGCCTATTGTGTAGCGCCCGCGGCGGCCACGGTCGTGGGCGCCGCGGCGGTGGTTGTCGGTGCGGGAGTGGTGGTTTGGGGCGCGGTCGTGGTGGTGGTGACCGGTGCGGCGGTTCCCGGATCCGTGGTGGTGGTCGGGGCGACCGTGGTGGTCGGCGTCGGGATTATGGACGCCGAGACCGGATCGGGGCAATGGCCGAGTATCTCACCGAGACGGTTGATCTCGGCATTGCTGCGCGGGTCACCGACATAGTTGATCTTGTCGGTGCACTTGATGTAACCGTCGGGCGCGGGAGCTCCGCCGGGAGCCGAGTCGGACACCGGCGGGGTATCGGGCGACTCGCCCGGGGGCTGCTGCTGCGGCGCCACGCCGCCCGGCGAGCCCGCCACGGGACTTCCCCCGACCGGCTGGCCCGCACCCGGACTCGCCACGGGCGCACCGGAAGTAGTCGAGACCGCCACCGTGCTCGTCACACTGGCCGACGGCTTGACCGTCGTCGCGATCGCGGTCGATTTTCCCGAGTCGCTCGAGCAACCCGCCACCACCGCGACCACCGGTGTCATCATCAGCACTGCGATACGCGTGGCCGTTTGCAGGCGCGACCGACCACGCCGTTCCGCCAGAGCGGACATCGATTCCTCCTGAGGGTGCAGCCCCAGCCCCGACTCATCCGCTGCACGAGCATCTTTCGCCGATCCGGAACCGAATCGGCAACCTTGAATCCAGGGGCATCAACACCCCCGCTCGACCCTAAGGGCTCCAGGAACCGGACGCCATCGTGCTCGGTGCCCCTATTTCCGTGGGCCACTTATCGATCAGGTACCTGCGATTTATCGATTGAGTGCCGACTCTACCCTCACGGCTTCGCCGCCGAGGCCGGATCACGCTGCGCGAGCAGGGCATCCAGCTGCTTTTCGGCGCGTTCGGCACGGGCCAGGGTCTGGGTGCGGGCATCGTCCAGCGCGGCGAGCCGTTCGGCGGCCTCCTGCCGCGTCTTGTCGACGGCGGCCGCCGATTCCGTACGCACCGCGGCCAGGTCGGCGGCGGCCTGCCGGCGCACCTCGGTGAGTTCCGTCCGCGACCGGTCGAGCTCGGCGCGGGCCCCCTTCAGTTCGTCCCGGGTGTCGGCGACCGCCTGATTGCGTTCGGCCACAGCGGCTTCGGCCCGTTCAATGGTGCGCTCGGCATCGGCGGCACGCTGCACGGCCAGATCGCGTTCCGCGCCCGCCGCGGTGATCCGCTGGGTGGCGTCCCGGCGCACCTGCTCGATCTCGGCGGCCGCCTTCGAGCGGGCCAGCTCGATGTCCTCGCCGGCCTGCTGGCGCGCCCGCTCGATGTCCTCGGCGGATTCCCGCCGGATGGTGCGGATCTCGGCCTCGGCCTCCGCCCGCGCCGCGAACACATCGTCCGCCGCCTGCTTCGTGACCCGCTCGACTTCCTGCAACGCGTCGTCGCGCGCGGTGAGTGCCTCCGCGATCCGGCCCTCGGCTTCCTCCGCGGCCAGCGCCGCGTCCTCGGCCGCCGATTCGGCTGCCGCCCGCGCTTCTGCGGCCTCCCGCCGCGCCTGCTCGGCCGCCACAGTGGCCATCTCCGCCTCCGCGATTCGCCGGGCCGCATCCGCCTGCACGGCCTGGACCTGAGCTTCCGCGACGGCCGGATCGGCCAGCGTGGACAACTCCGCCACGGCGGTATTGAGCGTCGTCCCAAGCTGTTCGGCGATCGCACGAAACTGTCCGAGCAGCTCATCGGCCCGCAGCCGAGCCACGGTCACCGGCCCCCGTTGCGTCACAGTGACATTCGCCGGGGGTGTCTCCCCCTCGGCCTGTTGCTGCCGTTGCCGCTCTCGCCAGGCCCGCCAGCGGGTGTGCTCCGGGTGATCACAGTATTCAGACGGACGCCCCGGCCCTCCGCCACGCGTAATCGGTTTGGTGCAGCCGGGGTAGTTGCAGATGCTCGACACAACGGAAATCGTAGCGTTGGTTTCGTCAGATCTAACGGAACAACACGAAACGAAACCTGAAGCGCCTCAAATCGAACTCCGGTGTTCTGACCTCCGATAAGTGAACGTTATCGGCGGTCAGAACCCACACTCCCCCTGAAAACGCTTGATTCCGTTTCGTTTTCGTTTGGTTGGCCAGAACGCTACGTAAGTACAACGAAACCTCTCGAAAACTGGGCAGGCATGTACGGCCGTACCACTTCTCACGAGATGTGGCTGTCAGGTCTCCCTAAAGTGGCGGATTCTCAACCACACTGGCGAAAGCGTCGCGAGTTCTCCTCCGATATGGCGAGGATTGCTGCGTGCGGGAGGGCGACAAGGGGTTGACCGAAGACGCTCGCGAGTTCGATGCGGTGTACGTGACGGCCGCCGGTGAAGAGCGCCGAGTCCCGTAAGGCGATGGGCGACGCCAACACTGCTGGGGCGGACCGGTCTTCCGGCCCGCCCCAGCAGTGTCAGGCGCGATTGTCAGGCGCCACAGATCCCCTCGACGGCGATCTTCTGGAATGCAGTTGGGTAGGTAACGATCCCGTCGGGATACTTCGCTGCCCCCTGCTGGAACTCTGGGTTGGAGAAAGCCGCCAACAGTGCTGCGGAGGATTCCCACACTGCAATATTGGCGAACAGCCGGCTGCCGCCGATTCCGCGGTTCATTTGAGTGGAGATGAAGCCTGGCTGTGACTTCATGAAGGAAGCGTCCTCGGCCCAGATCTTCAAGAAGTCATCAGCCAACTCGGCCGGGACGACAAAGGTGTTGATGACGGTGATCGGACCGGTGTTTTCCTGCAACTGCACGGGGAGCGGGACCGCGGGATCCAGCGCCTTGAATTGGATCATTGTTTCAGCCTTTCGTTTCTACCTTCATTCGTAAATCCTGATATGCCCATCCGTCATACCTGGGCGGGTTCTTCCCGACTGGCCGTCACCGGCCGATACAGGCAGACGAAGAACAGCGCGAAACCAACGGTCAGGAGGATGTGTCCACCACCGGACAGATGGGCTAGCAACTCACTCTCGGAGTGGCCCAGCACGGTCCGAATGCCGATCATCGTCATGCAGGCCACCGACCAGAGGACACCTGCGTTGTACGTCCAGAAGAACCAGCCGTAGAGCCGCTGTGAGGAAAGTGCCAATTGCTTGTCCAGGGCCAGGACAATCAGGAAAAACAGCGTGCCGAGCGACAGGAGGTGTGTATGCGTGATCGCAAGTTCGGTCTTCCCGGTGAAATTGTGGGCCTTGGTGAAATCGCGATAGAACAACCCGGACACCAGTCCGAGCACGGTATAGAGGGTCGCCGCGTAGTAGAGCTGTTTCATCGAGGTCCTTGTCGGAGTGTTCGGTGCCGGCCACCCTTGGGTGCCCTGCCCGATCCTTTCGGCCGGTCGGCCATCATGACGACCACCACCCTAGAACAGATGACATCTAAATGGAACAGTGATCTAGTAGGTAGTCCAATGATCGCGTACAGTCGGTGTAGTACGAGCAAGTCGACAACGAGGGGCTCGATACGCTGACTGACTGCAGGTGAGGTTGTTGACAGGAGGAGTAGATGTCGGCGGAGCAATCCAGCGTGATCCGCTTGCGTGATCGACGTGAGCAACTGACGCTGCGGATCATCCTGACCACCGCACGCCGGCTATTCGCCGAGAGCGGATACACGGGTACGTCGATTCGGAGCATCGCCCGCGAGGCCGGGGTCGCACCGCAGACGATCTACTCGCACTTCGGATCCAAGGCCGGAGTGTTGCGGGGACTCATCGACCTGCTCGAGGAAGAAGCGGGGTTGATCGACCTGCGGGCCGAGTCCGAGCACCTCGACGATCCCATGGAGTTGATCCAGATACTGGCGAGAGGGAGCCGACAAGTCCGCGAGCGGTGCGGCGACATCCTCACCCTGCTCCACTCCGGCGCCAGCATCGATGCCGACATCGCTAACGCCAGGGCCGAAGCTATGCGACGCAACCGCATCGAAATCGACGCAGTCATCGGGCAGATTCGCGATGCCGGCAAAAACCTCGACGTCAACGCCACGGACGTCGCAGTTGCACTGATGACGGACGACGTCTATCACAGCTTGGTCACCGATGCCGGCTGGACGCCTGCGGCGTACGAGCGATGGCTCACGAACACGCTCGCGCTCCTGCTGTCGCACTCGGAGCCGGAAGCCGGCTGAGAATCTCGACGACCTCGTTGCCTCACCGTGGCTGGCGGACTGCAGGTCAGACGCTCGCTGTCCGCGAGATCGACTGAGAACTCACGAGATGCGGCGACTCGTCACCGGAGCAGCGACAAGATCACGCTGCGGCATACATTTGCGCAGTACCGCCCACCACCGACCCGGAAGGACGGGATCCGACGTGTCCGACGCAGAACGGATCAACTGGGACCATCTCAAGACTCGGCAGCCGACGGATGCCGAACGAGATGCGCTGCGAGCAGACCTTGTCGAACGGGCGCTTGCGGTCAGGCGGAACGGGTGGGACGACTACCGGTCCGTGTGGACGAGCGGCGAGATTGCCGGTGTCGCCTACCTGCTGGAGGAAGGCGACCTGCTGGAGGAACTCGACGAGCACGAGGGGTCGGTGCTGACCCGATTCGCGGGAGACCTGTACGGCTTCAAGGGCGCACGGAAAGACATCGAAGCCGGCTTGGTCGGCACCCAGGCGTGGTTCGCTACCGCCCGCGCCGAACTGGATGCCCGCAGTTCCGGCGCGAACGGATAAGCACTATCGGCTACTTCGCCTGTGACGCAGGCTGCGCCGGATCCTTGCAGTACGGGAGTTCGGGTGCGCAGGGGGTGAGGATGGTGGAGAAGTACTGGATGGCCGAGAAGAGGGTGATGGGTCCGCCGGCGAGGACGATGCCGGCCATGGAACCGACCGCGCCGAGGGTTGCCATGCCGAGCACGCATCCGGCGACGGTGGCGCCGACGAAGGGCACCAGCAGGGCGATGACCGGGCTGGAGATCACGGCGCCCGCGGCACCGCCGACCAGACAGCCGACACCGGCGCCGAGGACGGCACCGAGCACGGCGCTGACGGCCGCACCGATCGCGACGCGTTGCGCGAACGCACCCAGGGCTTGTGCGTCACGTGGCGTAAAGGATTCGGCCACTTGGGTTGCCGCTTGGTCGACGGTCACGACGTCGCGGGTATCTACCCGCGTGATCTGCTGCGGGTTGGCCTTCGACGGTGTGAGGGTCGCGGTCGAACCGTCGAGTCGGGCGGTGACAGGGTAGGCGGTGTCGTCGATGCGGTAGGTCAACGGGAGCGCGGCGACGGGTCGGTCGTGCCGGTCGAAGAGCACCAGCTGCTCATCGAGACGGCGCAGCGTGCCGTCACTGACGGTGAGAACAGCGGAGTCGCCCTGCCGGGTGACTTCGTATGCCACCGGCGCGGATTCGCCGCCTGCGGTCGGCTCCGCATAGGCCGTTGCGGCGGGAATGACCACCGCGGTCGCGGCGAACGCGGCGACCACCGCGGATTTCCTCATTTTCATGGGTACCTCATCATCATTGATGGAATCGGGCGCGACCCTGCGGTCCTCGCCCGTGATGAGCGGGGGCATCGCGCCCCCGCATCCGGCGGTCAGGCGCCGGAGGCTGTGTAGTTGGCGAGAACCGTTGTCGCCGTCGCGGTGTGGACCGCGACGTGTTTTCGACCCGGGCGCCGGCCGGTCAGGACGCGACGGTCAGCGGTGCGGCGGTGGCGGCACGTACTTGCGCCGCGGTGAGGCCGGGGGCGCATTCGCGCAGCATCAGCCCGGCCGGAGTGACATCGATGACGGCGAGGTTGGTGATGATGCGGTGCACAACCCGTTCGCCGGTCAGCGGAAGCGTGCAGTGAGACACGATCTTCGGCGCTCCGGTCTTGTCGGTGTGTTCCATGAGCACCAGGACGCGACCGGCGCCGTGCACCAGATCCATTGCCCCGCCCATCCCTTTGACCATGTGGCCGGGGACCATCCAGTTCGCCAGATCGCCGGCGGCCGAGACCTGCATACCGCCGAGGACGGCGGTGTCGATGTGCCCGCCGCGGATCATGCCGAAGCTGGTGGCCGAGTCGAAGAACGACGCTCCCGCCAGGGTGGTGACGGTCTCCTTGCCTGCATTGATCAGATCGGCGTCGACGTCCGCCGCTGCCGGATACGGTCCGGTGCCGAGGATTCCATTCTCGGAGTGCAGGGTGACGCGGACGCCGGCGAGCAGATGGTTCGGGATCAGGGTCGGCAGCCCGATGCCGAGATTGACGTATTCGCCCGGGCGGAGTTCGCGGGCTGCGCGGGCGGCCATTTCGGTGCGGGACCAGCCCAGATTCGTGGTGGCCGTGGTCATGTGGACTGCTCCTGGGCGACGGTTCGTTTCTCGATGTGTTTGAGCTGTGGTCCGGTGTGCACCACCCGATCGACGAAGACGCCGGGCAGGTGGATGCGCGCCGGATCGAGATCGCCCGCGGGAACCATATACTCGACCTGCGCGATGCAGCAGCGTCCGGCCATGGCGGCCAGCGGGTTGAAGTTGCGGGCCGACTTCTCGAACACCAGGTTTCCCTCGGTGTCGCCGATGCGGGCGTGCACCAGCGCGAAGTCGGCGGTGAGCGCTTCTTCGAGCACGTAGCGCCGCTCACCCCAGCCGCCGCCGAAGGTGCGTACTTCCTTGGCGGGCGAGGCCACCGCGACCGATCCATCCGCGGCATAGCGCCACGGCAGTCCGCCATCGGCGACCGGACTGCCGACCCCCGCCGGCGTGAAGAACGCCGGAATGCCCGCGCCGCCGGCCCGCAGCTTCTCCGCGAGGGTGCCCTGCGGGGTCAGCTCGACCTCCAGTTCGCCGGCCAGATACTGGCGGGCGAACTCGCTGTTCTCGCCCACATAGGAGGCGGTGATGCGGCGGATGCGCTTGTCCGCCAGCAGAATTCCGAGGCCGTGCGCATCGGTGCCGCAATTGTTGGATATCACCTCGAGATCGGTGACCTCGCGGGCGGCGAGCGCGTCGATCAGTGCGTCGGGGATACCGCACAGGCCGAATCCACCCACCGCGAGCGAGGAGCCCGAGGTGATGTCGGCGACGGCGGCCGCGGCCGACGCGGCGACCTTCGTCATCGGGTGGCCTCCGGTGCGGCCGCCGCCGGCGTCGTCTCCTCGACGAGTTCTCGCAGCAGCGCCGTCGCGCGCGGCCAATCCCCGTATCCCGAGGCGGGATTGAGGTGGCCGACGTCGCCGAGATCGACCAGACGACTCCCCCAGGCCTCCGCCATTGCGGAGACTCGCCGGTAGGTGGCCAGCGGGTCGGTGGTGGAGGCGGCGACGATGCTGGGAAACGGCAAGCGCCGCCACGGAATCGGCGTCCACCCGTTGGCGTCCAGTTCCTCGCGTGAGGGATACCCGTCCGGTAGCGGGGTCTCGAAATCCGGGGGCGTGGCCAGCAGCGCACCCTGCACGGGCCGGGTGGACTGCTGCGCCCAGCGCACGGTGATCATGACGCCGGCGCTGTGGGCGACGAGCACGACGGGCCCGTCGATCTCGGTGAGCACCGCGTCGAGGGCGGCGACGCGGGCGGCGCGGGAGAGCTTGTCCCGCTCCAGCGGCGGCACCGTGCGGACCCGGTCGAGCTGGTCGGCGAGCCGGGTCTGCCAGTGGTCGGGGACGTGGTCGCGCAGCCCGGGCACGATCACAACGGTCGGTGTGGTGGTCTCACTCATGGGATACGGCAAGTCCTTTCGATGGTCGATGTGATGCGCCGGAGTCGAGCGCGGCAAGCCTGCGCAGCCCGGCGGGATAGGCCCGCTTGCCCAGTACGAGTGCGGCGATGGCGAGCAGATAGGTGAGCGGCGCGAGCCGCAGCGCGTTCGCCAATCCGAGGTGATCAGCGAGGACGCCGACGACGAACGGGCCCAGAGCCAGGCCGAGCAGACTGTTGGCCAGGGTGAGGGTGCCGAAGGCCGAAGCCCGGACGGAGGGATGGGTGAGGTTGGCGACCATGGCCGCGGCCGGTCCCGACGAACCGCCGGAGAAGAACGCCCCGACGCCGATCAGCAGCAGCTGCAGCGGTCCGCGGCCGACGGCGAAACCGATGGCGAGGCAGGCCAGGGCGATCGCGCAGAACACGATGGCCGTGGTCCATTTGCGGGACATGTCGGTGCGGCTGACCCGGTCGGTGATCATCCCGCAGCCGACCATTCCGGCGCCGACGAGCAGCACGAACACCGAGGCGACCACGCCGGCCCGGTCCGGGGCCAGGTCGTAGTAGCGGCCGAAGAAGCTCGGCATCCACGACAGCAGCACCGCTGCGGTGAAGATCTGCAGGGCACTGCCCACATACGCGCACAGGACCGCCCGATTCGTGAACAGTGTCGAGACCGGAACCCGCAGGCCCGCTCCACTTTCCGAACTCGGCGCCGGGTCGGCGGCATGCCGGGCGAGCTTCTCGTCGCTGACGGCCGCCCGGAACAGCGCCGCCAGGACCAGCCCGAAGACCGCCATGAGAGCGAACGACCAGCGCCATCCGAAGTGCACGGCGATCACCCCGCCGAACGCCACGCCCAGCACCGAGCCGAACGATCCGCCGGCCATGAACGCCCCGCTCAGCGCGGCATGCATGCGGGGTGCGAACACGCTGAGCACCACGGCGATTCCGACGCTGCCGTAGGCCGCCTCACCGACACCGACGAGAAAGCGCGCGCCGAGCATCTGCTGATAGTCGGTGGCGACCGCGCACAGCAGGGTGGCCGCGCTCCACAGCACCGCCATCAGGACCAAGCTGCGTACCCGGCCCCAGCGGTCGGCCAGCAGCGAGAGCGGTAGGGTCAGCAGACCGACCATCAGCGCGACCACGCTGCTGAGCGAGGCCAGCCGTGAATCCGATAGTCCCCATGCGGTTTTCAGGAACGGGAAGACCGCGCTGAGGACTTGGCGTGACATGTAGTCGGCCAGCAGCAGACCGAAGGCCAGCGCGAAGATGAGCCACGGATACGCCCGGCGTGTCCGTGCGGCCGCCGTGGCCGGCACGGCGGCCGGAGGGCCGTCCGTCCCGGCGGCGGTAGTGTGCAACTCCATTGGTGCTCCTACGTATCCGGTGTGCGAGACAGTGGCGCACCCCGGAGTTCGAGAGGGATCCGGGGGCACCCGGCCTCGGCCGCGTGCCCCCGGAAGTCGGGCGCTGCCTGATCAGCAACCCGAGATGGCCTGGCGCCCCGGCCGGGGCGACCGGATCAGGCGTGGTGGGTGAAGCCGACCTGGCCCGGCTTGCGGTTGGGCGCGAATCCGAGCTTGGCGAGGGTCTCGTCCGCGTCGGCGTAGCGCTCGCCGAGCTTGTAGATCTCGCGCGCCTCCTTGCCGGTGGCGACCTCGCGACCCAGCTCACCGGCGATGCGCACCAGCTGCTGGACCTGCTGCACCGAGGTCATCTTCTGGCCCTTGCGACCCCAGAGGGTGTCCTCGTTACCGCAGCGCGCGTGCAGACCCATCGCGATGGCCATGGTGTTGACCGGCAGCACACTGCGCATGAGCGTTTCCAGGGTCAGCACCGCGCCGTCGGGGACCCGGCGGATGAACTCCATCATGTTGTAGGGGTTGGGTCCGTCGAAGCCGCCGCCGATGCCGACCCAGGTCACCATGAGCGGGCCGGTGTAGATGCCGCGGCGGATCAGCCGTTCCACGGTCTCGAGCTGGGCGATGTTCGCGAGCTGGAAGTGCGGCTGAATTCCGGCCGCCTGCAATCGCTTCAGGTGCTCCTCCACCCAGCCCGGTCCTGCCGGGACGTGCATCTCGCGGTAGGCCTCGTACACCTCCGGGCGGGTGAACGAGGTGCCCGCGATGTCGTCGGCGGTCATCAGCTCGACGATGTTCATCTGATTGGTGTTGATGGCGATGGTGACCTGATCCGGCTTGGGATCCAGCGCGGCGAGCATGTGGCGTGCGTCGTCGGAGAGCCATTTGGCGTCCGCGCCATCGCCTTCCGGCGCGAACGAGATGGAGCCGCCGACCTGCAGGATCATGTCCGGCACCGCCTCCCGCAGCCGGCCCAGCAGCTCGTTGAATTTCGAGAGCCGCTTGGAGCCCTTGCCGTCGAGTTCCCGCACGTGGATGTGCAGGACCGTGGCGCCCGCCTCGTAGCAGTCGACCGCCTGCTGGACGTGCTGGTCCATGGTCAGCGGCAGGTCCTCGCTGAAATCCTCGGGCTCCCACTCCGGACCGTAGGGGGCCACGGTGATGACCAGCTTCTCCTGGACCTCCGGGAACAGCGCATCGTCATGAAAATGCATGGGTTTACTCCAATGTGGGTGGACTGGAAGGGATGTCAGTAGGGGAGGTCGCCGATGATCCCGGCGCGCTCCATCTTTCGGACCGCGGGCCAGTAATCCTGGACCGCGTAATGCTGGGTGCAGCGGTTGTCCCAGATGGCGAAGCTGTCGGGTGTCCACCGCCAGCGCACCTGGAACTCGGGGACCGCGGCCTGCCGCATCAGGTAGTGCAGCAGCTCCGCCGCGCCCGGCGCGTAATCGAAGCCGAAGCGCACGTGCTCGGGGGTGTGGTAATTGACCAGGTGCGTGGTGAAAGAGTTGACGAACAGGATCTGCTCGCCGGTCTCCGGGTGTGTGCGTACCACCGGGTGCTCGGCGTCCGGAAAGCGTTGCGCCAGTTCGTGACGCTGCTCCAGCGGCATGGCCGCGCCGAAGCTGGCCTCGATGCTGTGCCGGGCGCGCAGGCCCTGGATGCGGTTCTTGACCTCGTCGGGCAGACGCCGATACGCCTCGGCCATATTCACCCAGATGGTGTCGCCACCGACGGGCGGCGCCTCCACGCAGCGCAGCACCGAACCCATCGGCGGATGCTGTCGCCAGGTGGCATCGCAGTGGTAGGCGTTCTCGTAGTGTTCCGGCGCGCTGTCCAGATCCTTGTAGATGCGCACCAGGCCCGGGTGATCGGGGTCGCTGCCGGCGACCGGATGGTCCTCCAGCTCGCCGAAGCGACGGGCGAGCGCGACGTGGTCGGCGCGACTGATGTCCTGATCGCGGACGAACAGCACCTTGTATTCGAGCAGCAGGGCGCGCAATTCGGCGAAAAGGTCGTCGTCGTGCGCCGCTGCGGCCAGATCGACGCCGGACAGCTCGGCGCCGATGGTGCAGGTCAGCGGCGTCACGCCGATCGACGAGCGCAGGGTCGAATCTTCCAGCGGGGTAAGGGTTGTCATGACAGTCCTCCAAGGGGGTGTGAGCCGCGGCAACGGGCGGCCTGAGTGTCAGAGCACGAAGACCGAGGTGCCGACGCTGCGACCGGACTCCAGGTCGCGGTGCGCCTGCTGCGCGTCGGGCAGCACGTAGCGCTGGTTGATGTCGACGCGGATGCGGCCCGCGGCGACGTGGGAGAAGAGCTCACCCGCGAGTTCGGCTCGTTCGGTGGGGTCGGCGATGTAGTCGGCGAGCGCGGGGCGCGTCACGAACAGCGAACCCTTCACCGCCAACTGCATGGCGTCGATCGGGGGGACCGGGCCCGACGCGGTGCCGAAGCAGACGAGCAGGCCGCGCCGCGCCAAGGAATCCAGAGACGACTGATAGGTGGTCTTTCCGATGCTGTCGAAGACCACGGGCACGCCCTTGCCGTCGGTGATCTCCCGGACTCGTTCGGCGACGTTCTCGCGGGTGTAGAGCACCACGTGATCGCAGCCGTTCGCTCGGGCGATCGCGGCCTTCTCTTCGCTCGACACCGTCCCGATCACCGTGACGCCCAGCAACTTCGCCCACTGCGTGAACAGCGAGCCAACGCCGCCGGCGGCCGCGTGCAGCAGCACGGTGTCCCCGGCGCGCAGCGGGTGAATGCGCCGCAGCAGGTAGGCGGTGGTGAGTCCGCGCATGGTCATCGAGGCGGCGGTCTCGAACGGGATCTCCTCCGGCAACCGGATCAGGTGCTCGGCGGGCATCACTCGTTCGGTGCTGTAGGCACCGAGTGGGCTGCCGGTGTAGGTCACGCGATCACCCGCCCGGAAATCGGTGATGTCCGGACCGACCGCCTCGATCACGCCCGCCGCCTCGACGCCCATGCCGGCCGGCAGCGCCGCCGGGTAGAGGCCGGTGCGGAAGTAGGTGTCGGCGAAGTTCAAGCCGACCGCTTCGTGCCGAATCCGGACCTCGCCCCGTCCGGGCTCGCCGACTTCGGCTGTCTCCCACCGCAATACATCGGGTCCGCCGGTTTCGTAAAAGCGAACAGCTTGTGCCACAGTGCATCTCCTTTTGGACGCGACCGCGCCGGGGCGGCGATCGGCGTTCTGGGTCCGACAGGGGTACCCGGCACCGACCCGTCGCGTGCCCGCGGCTGCGGGGACGCTCGGAGGCCCGGGCTATCGAGAACGAAAGACCGGCCGCAGAATCCGGGCCGGGTGCGCTCACCGACCGCGATGTCCTGCTTTTCCGCTGGTCAATTCGTTGTGATGAACCCAGAGTAAGCCGGATCACACTCGATTGCTTATCCTCTCGGGACAGGAATCCATTCACTTCGGGACACAGGAGGATGCCCGGTGAAGCCGCTCGCCCGCTATGCCGCGTTGAGCAACTACGTGGAGCTGGGCCGATCCGTCGGCCTCGATCCGGTCCGCCTGGTGCGCGAATCCGGACTCGACCCGGCGAGCCTGACCCTGCAGGACCGCTGGGTGCCGGCCGCCACCATCGCCGAGCTGCTCGAACGCTCCGCCGCCGCCGGGCAGTGCGAGGACTTCGGGCTGCGCCTGGCCGAGCGGCGGCGCATCGCGAACCTCGGCCCGTTGAGCCTGGTCATCCGCGAGGAACCGGATGTGCGCAGCGCGCTACGGATCATGTCCCGGCACGCGCACATGTACAACGAGGCGTTGCACACTCGCCTCACCGAACGCAACGGCCTCGCCACCATCCGGCTCGGGCTCGACATCGGACAACCCGGCGAAACCCGCCAGTCCATCGAACTCGCCATCGGAGTGCTGCACGGCCTGTTGCGCGGATTCCTCGGCAGCGGCTGGCAGCCGGTGGAGACCCGATTCACCCACGCCGCGCCGTCCGACCGCAGCACCCATCACCGCATGCTCGGGCCGAGCATCACATTCGGTCAGGAATTCAACGGAATCATCATCTACACAACCGATCTCGATGCGCGCAACGCCATGTCGGACCCGCTGCTGCGCACCTACACCCAGCAGTTCCTCGATTCCGCCGACCTCGCCCCCGCCACCACCATCGACCGCGTGCGGGAACTGATCGAACTCCTGCTGCCGACCGGACGCTGCTCGATCGAACAGATCGCTCGCAGCCTCGGGGTCGACCGCCGCACCATCCACCGGCACCTCGCCGCCGAAGGCGAAACCTTCACCACCCTACTGGATTCCACCCGCGCCGAACTGGCTCAGCACCTGGTCACGAATCGCCGCCACTCCTTGACCCAGATAGCCGAAATGCTGGCCTTCTCCTCCCCCAGCAACTTCACCCGCTGGTTCACCAAACGCCACGGCTGCAGCCCGCGAACCTGGCGCGCCCAGGGCAAGCCCCCCGAACCGCGGTAGGCCTCACCCGTGTGCGGCACGCAGTCAACACCGTCGCGGCACAGGATGTCATCGATCGACGGCCGAGTTGGCTCCGAGGTCGAATTCTCATGTGCGGGCGAACCTGGTTACGAATTCGCCTACCGCCGTTACCAATCCGCCCTCCCGACCGATCTCTTCCTCCGTGCCGGCCACCACCCGGACCTTCTCCTTCAAGCCAGCACCCCCGGAACCCACCAGCCACGCTGACGACGTCTTCCGCCGGATCTTCGATCCAACCCCGGCCGACCGCTGAACGCCATCCGAGCCGGAGTCCAGGCCAATCCGATGCGGTTGTGTCCGAGCCTAAATGGCGATTCCCGAGCGTTCTGCCAGCGCGACGGGGCCGCTCCTACTGCCTTCCATGGTTCAGACGGATCTGCGCTACCAGGGCGCGGTGGTCTGAGCCCCGTAGGTCCGCTGTCTCCACGGTCACCGTTCGCCCCTCGGCGATGAGGATATGGTCGATACCGACCACGGGCGGCCACCGTTTGTCGGTGGGATAGGTGACCAGATGCCCGGCACCGGCTTGTACGGCGGCATCGGCGAAACGTCCTGACAACCAGGCGCGGTACTGCCAATGATCGTAGGTCGCGTTGAAGTCACCACCGACGATCACCGGCCGATCCGATGGCGACCGCTCGAGAATCTCGTGCAAACGGGACAACTCGTCGGCCCACACCTGGGTGCCGAACACCGGTGGTACCGGATGGAAGGCGTACACCGTGACCGGTCCAGCGCCTGGAATGTCTGCGGTCGCCGAGAGCTGGTTCAGCACGAACCCGTCATACTCGACAGTCTCCGACAGCGGATAGCTGCTCCAGATTCCCGTCCCGGCCGCGGTTCTGCCCGGGGAGAGATACCGGTAGGGCAACACTTGGTCGAGCCCCGCACGGCCGAGACCCTCAATCTCCGCCGGAGTGAGTTCGTTGACGGTCAGCACACCGATGTTCCGCGCGCGCACCTGGTCGACCAGCGCCCGAGGATCCGCTCCGTCGAACAGAAGATTGGCCTGCATCACCATCACCGCGGGCCCTTCGCCACCACCCGAGCGATGGACGTACAGCGGAGCTTGAGTCCACACCGCAGCGGCCACCACCACGACCGCCGCACCCGCACTGATCCAACGTCTCATGGCTACGAACGCCACAGTCCCAACGAGCGCGGCACCCATCAGATACGGCGCACCCGAAGCCGCCAAGACCAACACTCGCGACCCAGACCGACTGAAGTGCAACGCGACCCCCGCGGCTCCCGACAGTGTCGCAACCCACGCGAGCACGCCGACACCGACCCGAACCAACCTCGACATCACCCCCACAGACAAACACACAAGTCCCACAACACATGTCGAGGGCCAACCGGAGACAGGAGACCAGGACAGGCGAAAACGCGACTTACTCGGTTGTCTGCGCCGGGCGCGACGATGTAGCCGGGCGGCGTCCGGCGTCTCCACTGCCGGTCAAGGCAACTTCATTGTTTGTCGCGCGATTTCCACCGGAACCCCGCTTCCCGCCGACCCCAGGTCCAGGCGGTTGAGGAGGTTCTGGATAACGACGTACGGATTCATCGGCCGGTCCTTCGTCTGGAAATTCGTGCCAACTGGTTGTGACAGCCGTCACGGTGTGCTCTCATCAAGATACACAGATACATCTCATGTCTCTCTGTATCAGACTCACGAACAGGAAATCGGCATGGATGCACACCGTCTCAGCAGGCGCGACGCATTGAGGACAGGTGGCGGTTTGTTGGGCGTCGTCGGTGCGATGGCACTGACCGCGCGTACCGCGAGGGCGGAGCCATGGAGGTGGTCGCCCGCCGATTCGGTGGTCGGCGCCGGTGGCGGCGCCGACCCGTTGACCGTGTACGACCCCGATGCCGATTCCGTCTTGGCGGACGTGATCGACCACGCCGATGTGCCCGAGGTCAACAGGCTGCTGGCGACCTGGGTCTACAACGACCAGCCCCTGCCCGCCGGCCTGCCGAAAGGCTTGGCGGACTTCATCGAATCCGCTCGTCGGCTGCCCTCGTGGACCGACCAGGGCAAGCTGACCAGTTCCTTCGAGTTCAACAAGAAGCGCGGTCTGTATCTCGGCGTGCTGTATGCGTTCGCCAGCGGCATGATGTCCACGGTCATCCCGCACGAGGCGCTCGCGGTGTACTACTCACGCGGCGGATCGCACCTGAAGGAGCGCATCGCCAAGACCGCGAAATTCGGGTACGACATCGGCACCGTCAACGCCTACGGAGACGGTGGCGAGATGATCGTGACCTGTGTGAAAACCAGGATCATCCACGCGTCCGTGCGGCATCTGCTGCCGCAGTCGCCGCACTGGCCCGCAGGCGTCACGCCGATCAGTCAGGACGACATGATGGTCACCTGGCACAGCTTGGCCACCACCATCATGCGGACCCTCACCGCGTGGAAAGTCCCCATCCCGGCCGCGGAATCCGATGGCTACCTGCACAGTTGGCAGCTGGCCGCGCATCTGCTCGGCATTCGCGACGAGTACATCCCGGCGACCTGGGAGCAGGCCGACGCGCAGGCAAGCCAGCAGCTCGACCCGATCCTGGCACCGACCGCCGAGGGCAACGACCTGGCCAACCAGTTGCTCAACCTCGGCGCCGATCTCGACCTGACGCTGCTCAGCCGCGGCATTCTGGGCGCGTTCACGCGATTCATCATGGGAGACAAGGTCGCCGACTGGCTCAACATTCCTCGGGAACCGGTCTGGAGCCCGCTGCTCGAGGTGGCGTGGGGCCCGTTCGTCGCGGTTCGGGAAGGAGTGCTGTCGGTGGCGCCGGTGGTGGACGCTCCCTACTGGATGTTCGACGAGTTCCTGCGCCAGTTCGCCCTGTGGTATGTGGCCGAACTACGGATGCCCCTGAGTATCGAAATCCCGCTGACCAACCGATGATTCGCCGTCCTCGCCCAGGAAGATTCCGGTACGGACGACACTCGGCCCGGCGCGTGATACCCCGCTGGACTCGATGAAACAGCTAACGTACCCGCGTATCAACAACGATGTGGAGTGTGTGCAACGCGAACATCAGGCGAAGCGCGATCGCGGCGCAGCCCGAGAACTGACGCAGGACAAGATGTTTCAGGAGGACACCGTGGAATCTGCGCCGCCCGCGAATGAGCTCCCCGCCGGGAAATCCCTGCTCGAACGCGCCTACCTGCAGGCCGTCGAACAGGTCGACGACACCGACCCGATGCGCACCCGCATCCTCGACGCGGCCGAGGAACAATTCCGGCGGTGGGGTATCCAGCGCTCGACCATGGAGGACGTCGCGCGCACGGCGGGGATCTCACGGATCACCGTCTACCGCCGCTTCGCCACCAAAGAAGAACTGGTCGAACGCGTCATCCTGCGTGAATTCCGCCGGTACTTCGACACATTCCTCGTCGATATCGCGGCGGCGACGAATGTCGGCGACCGCGTCGTTCTCGGATTCGTGAGCTCCCTGCGCGCACTGCGCGGCAACCCCCTCATCGGCGCACTGATCACCGCCGAACCCGACCACTTCGTCAGCTCACTGGTCGGCGACGACGGACGAGCGGTCGCCATGGTCCGGGAATTCGTAGCCCATCAGCTCCGCCAGGAACAGCGGGCCGGCACCATTCCCCCGGACCTGCACATCGAACTGGTCGCCGAGTTGATGGTCCGAATCTGCGCCTCGTTCTTGGCAATTCCGAGCCAGGTCGTCGACCTCGACGACGACGAACAACTCGCCGCCATCGCCCGCCAATTCCTGGTCCCCATGCTCGGCCCGCACGGGCGATAGCGCGCGAACACTGGCGATCGTCTTGCGAAGTCCGGTTTTGTCACGGTGGCCGAACCGTCATCCGCGATCGGTGCGGGGATTCATGGTCGCGGATATCTGGTTGACCAGGCGCCAGGGGCGGTCGGCGTCGGCCTGGGCCTTGCCGCTGGTGAGGATGGCGCCCGACAGATTGCGGGCACGATCGGACCAGCCGTATTGGGTGGTGAGGCCGCTGCGGCCGAAGTGGGATTCGGTGTCGCGGCCGAACTTCGAGCGGCGGGCGCCCAGTTCGTAGCCCGCCACGGAGACCCGGCCCGCCATGCCGGGCAGCCAGGGGGCGGGTTGGATTGCGGCGGCGAGGGTTTCGGGGCGCATGATGCGGATTCCGTCGAGTTCGCCGCCGCGGGTGAGGATTTCATAGAAGCGGGAGAGTTCGGCGGCGGTGGTGACGAGGTTGCCGGAGGGGAGTTCGGCGGTGAGGAAGGCGCGGGCGGCGGCCGGGTCGGTCGGGCCGGAGAGGCCGCCGCCGAGGGCTCGGCCCGCCAGGTGGCGCCAGAGTTTGGAGGGTCCGGGGCCGACCTTGACGCTGGGCACCACCTGGTCGACGTCCTCGGGGCGGACGCCGAAATTGGTCCAGCGGAAGCCGAGTGGCTCGAGGACCTGTTCGCGCAGATGGTCGCGCATGGCTTTGCCGGTGGCACGCTGGACCACCAGGCGCTGGATCAGTCCGCCGGTCAGTGCGTGATACACGCGAAACCGGTTGGGCGGCCAGCTCGGAACCAGGTCGGCCAGGCCCTGGACGGCGAGTTCCTCGTCGAGGACCAGGTCGGAGCCGCGGTGGGGAGGGGTGATGAACGGGACGCCCGCGGAATGGGAGAGGACGTCACCGATGGTGATGCGGTCCTTGCCATGGCCGGCGAATTCGGGGATGTAGTCGCGCACCGGGTCGGTGAGCGCGAAGGCGCCCTGTTCGATGAGCATGAACATCAAGGCGGCGGATACGCCCTTGGCCGTGGAGAATCCGCAGAACGGCGAGTCGGGGGTCACCGGGCGTTTGTCGGCGTCGGGGGAATCCTTGGGCGCATTGCCCCAGCCGTGGCCGATCGCCCGGTTCAGCACGATGTGACCGTGACGGCGCAGGCACACCTGGATGGCGGGTGTGGTCCCCATGCGGTACCAGTCCTGCACGGATCGCCAGATCGCCTCGATATCGCCGGGCGCGAGTCCGGCATCGGCGGGGTCGGCTTCGGGTCCGAGGGTGGTCACCGCGTCGAGGTCCGGGTCGATCCGCACCAGCGCTGTCATACCTGGGCTCATCCGACCAGCATAGGGAGATCCCGGTTCACAGGAAGCTCCCAGCAAGGAGTCAGGGTCTTCACCGGCTGGCGCGACACACTCCCGCGGTGAGCGTGACCACTGCCGAGCTGGCCCCGTCCGAACCGACCGCCCCGCCGTCCGAGACATCATCGGAAGGCCTCTCCCCTGCCCGCCGCTGGGAACGGCCGGCGCTGGCGCTGCTGCTCATCGGCACCGCCATCGCATACCTGTGGAACATCACGGTCAACCAGATGGGCAACGGCTTCTACGCGGCGGCCGCCTGGTCCGGATCGCAGGACTGGAAGGCATTGCTGTTCGGGTCGCTGGATCCGGGCAACTTCATCACCGTCGACAAGCCGCCGGTCTCACAGTGGGTCATGGGCCTGTCCGGGCAGCTGTTCGGGTTCAGCAGCGCGAGCATGCTTGCGCCGCAGGCAATCATGGCGGTGGGTGCGGTCGCGCTCATGTACGGCGCGGTCACCCGGGTCACCCGCAGCCGCGGCGCGGGCCTGCTGGCGGGTCTGGTGCTCGCGGTGACGCCCGTGGTGGCGTTGATGTTCCGGTTCAACAATCCGGACGCCGCCATGGTGCTGCTCATGACCGCCGCGGCCTACTGCACGGTGCGCGCGCTGCCGCGGGCGAGCCGGAAGTGGATCGTGCTGACCGGTGTCGCACTGGGATTCGCATTCCTGGCCAAGATGCTCGAGGGCCTCATGGTGCTGCCCGCGCTCGGGCTGGCCTATGTGATCGTCGCGCCGACCACGCTGCGCAACCGGCTGCTGCACTCGCTGGCGGCGCTGGGCGCGCTGATCGTCTCTTCCGGCTGGTACGTGCTGCTCACCATTGTCTGGCCCGCCGATTCGCGCCCCTACCTGGCGGGATCGAAGGACAACACCTTCATGGACCTGGTGCTGGGCTACAACGGTTTCGCCCGCTATCTGGGCAAGAACCACATGGGCGGCAACGCCAAGAACCCCTTCGAACTACCCGAGGGCTACCAGATTCCGAAGGCGCTCGAGGGCGGGGGGTTCGGTGGCGGGTTCGGCAACGGGCCGGACCGGATGTTCACCGGTGAGATCGGTTTCGAGATCTCGTGGCTGCTGCCGGCGGCGCTGCTCGCGTTCGTGCTGGTGCTGGTGTCGCGGGGGCGCCGGCCGCGCACCGATCTGATCCGCGGCACGGCGCTGGTGTTCGGTCTGTGGCTGGTCATCGACGGGGTGCTGTTCTCGGCGATGAAGTCGGGCATGCACGCCTACTACACCCTCGCCGTCGCCCCGGCGATCGCGGGCTGCTTCGCCATCGGCGCGTACGAGGTGTGGCGGCGACGGGCCGAGGCGTTCGGCCGCGTGGGCGGCGCCGGCCTGATCCTCTCGGCGGGGATCTGGGGTTTCGTGCTGCTGCAACGCAATTCCGACTGGCAGCCGTGGCTGCGCTGGACGGTGCTGGCGGTCACGGTGATCTCGGCGCTGGGATTGCTCGTGCTGGCGCTGCCGATCGCGGCCCGCTGGGACCGGCTGCGCGGCCGCGGGACCACGGTGCTGCTCGTCGTCGGTGTGATCGCGGGCCTGACCGGCTCCACGGCGTATGCGGCCGCGACCCTGCCGCAGTCGCACACCGGCGGCGGCCCGACCGTGGGCCCGCCTCGGCCCAAGAAGGCCGGACCGGCCGACCAGTTCCGCAAGCAGCTCGAGACGCTGTTCGGTGGTCAGACCGATCCGCAGCTGGTCACGCTGCTGCAGCAGACCAATACCAAGTGGTCGGCCGCCATCGACCGTTCGTCGCCCGCGGCCGGGCTCGAATTGGCCAGCCGCACATCGGTCCTCGCCATCGGCGGCTTCACCTCCGAGGACCCGGTGCCGACGCTGCCCCAGTTCGAGGACATGGTCCGCAACCACGAGATCACCTACTACCTGGCTCCCGAGGTCCCGCTGCCCGACTCCTGGCGGGTGGATCCGAAGCCCGCTGACACCGCCGCGCCCGCGCAATCGGGTGCGAAGCAGGGCGTCTGGCGTCCGACGGGCAACAAGGAGATCCTCGACTGGGTGACCGCCCACTACACGGCGACCCAGCACTTCGGTTACATGGCGGCCTACGACCTGACGGTCCAGCCGCACTGATCCCTACGGCGGCGTCCCCGAATTCCGGCTCGGCCCACCGAGTCCCATCGATCCGGGGACGCCGCCGAGGCCTTTCCGGGCCGGCCATGGAGAACCTCGTGAACGCGCGCTGCTCCGGTCAGGCCCGTGGTGCAGTAGCACTCGGACCGACCCAGGCGCTGAGCGCTTCGAAAAGACCTGTGTCGCAGGGTTCATCCGCGGCCCATGCCACGTAGCCGTCCGGCCGGACCAGGACTGCTGTCGGCGCGGGGATGTCGCCGAGGCCGGGTACCGGCCACCGGCCCGCATCGCAGCGGGCGTGGACGACGTCGATGTGACCTTGCCAATCGCCGAGTCGCGGGCGGATTCCGTTCAGGGACAGCAGGACCGGACGGCCGCTGCGGAGTAGTTCGTGGACGCGCGTACCGCCGGTGGGCAGCGTGAGGTCGACGTCGGGGACGCGATAGCCGGACAACGGGTGGCCGTCGCCGACGTCGTAGCGGATGTCCAGGCCGAAGAGCATGTCGCCGAGGCGGTTTCGGACCTCGTCGATGTCGAAGAGTCCGGCGAACGTTTCACGCAGCGCCTCGGTGTGCGGCCCTGGGCGCATGAGCGCGATCTGGGCGCGGGTGTTCTGCAGGACGCGCGCGGCGACCGGCCGGCGTTCGGATTCGTAGGTGTCGAGCATGGCCTCGGGCGCGCGGCCGTGCAGAACGGCGGCCAGCTTCCAACCCAGATTGGCGGCATCCTGCACCCCGGTGTTCAATCCCTGGCCGCCGGCGGGGAAATGGATGTGCGCGGCATCGCCCGCCAGCAGTACGCGGCTCGAACGGTAGCGTTCGGCCAGGCGGGCCGCGTCGCCGAACTGCGACACCCAGCGGGGACTGTGCATCCCGTAGTCGTTGCCGGCCACCTCGCGGAAGGATGCCCGGAAATCTTCGAAGGAAGGTTGGGCCGCGTGGTCGAGGACGCGGTCGTGCCGGTTGACCATGAGCCGGAACCAGCCGGGCTGCAATGGAAGGACCGAGAAATCACCCGGCCCGCGACGCTCGGTCAGGATCCAGCCGGGCGGCGGGTCCGCCAGTTCGGCGTCGGCGATCATGCCGACCATGGTCGCGTCGGTCCCGGCGAACTCGATCCCGGCCAGCTTGCGGACCGCACTGCGGCCACCATCGCAGCCGACCAGATATGCGGCCCGGACGCGGCGGCCGTGCGCTCCACCGACCCGGATCTCGACACCATCGGAGTCCTGCTCGAGGCCGACAACCGGTGAATCCCATCTCACGGGTGCGTCCAATTCGGTTGCGTACCGGTCGAGTTGGGTCTCGAGATCGGCCTGAGTGATGACCAGTCCGGTCGGATACCGGGTGGCCAGATCGCCGAACTCGATGGGCAGCCCGGCGAAATGCCCCGGACCCCGGCCGCGGAACACATAGCCGTGCGGCAGCACTCGCTCCATCAGCCCGCGCTGATCGAGGATCTCCATGGTCCGGGCATTGATGCCACCCGCCCGTGACTGTCCGGTGCGGGCGGTGAGGGCATCCAGCAGGACCACTTCGATTCCCGCGAGCCGCAATTCGCAGGCGAGCATCAGCCCGGTCGGACCGGCTCCGGCGATGACGACACCGGTCTGGTAAACATTGTTCACCAGACGAAGGCTAAGGGAGGTGATCCGTATCGTCAACCACGCAAACCCGGCCGCCGCGTGCCCACCGCTAGGCTCTGGACCGATGGTCAAACGCGGATTGAGCCGGGATCGGCTGGTAGACATCGCCCACGAGTACGTGTCGGCGAACGGATTGGACGCGCTCACCATGCGGCGACTGGCGGCGGCCGCCGAGGTGACTCCCGGCGCGCTGTACAAGCATCTGAAGGATCGCCGAGATCTCCAGCGCGCCATGTCCGATGCCGTCTACGCCACCATCGACCTGTCCGATATCGACCTCGACGCCCCGACGCTCGCCCAGGTCGTCGCCTGCTGCGAGCGCATGCGCGCGGCGATGCTCCGATTCCGTGACGGCGGTCGCATCGTCGCGGGCTCCTACTCCCCCTTCGCGGCCACGGTGGAACTGTCGGGCACCCTCATGACACTCCTGCAGGGCATCGTCGTACCGCCCTTCGAACCCGGCGACCTGCAATCGGTCCTGCGCTCCTACACAACCGGTTTCGTCATCGAGGAACAGGCCTACCTGGAACTCGAGCGGTCCGGCGAATGGCAGCCACTGGTCTCGGCCCTCACCGCCGGCGCCCCACGCCCGAACCCCACCGGCGACACCATCTCCATCATGACCGGCGGACGCGACCGCAGATTCACCGCCGGCCTCACCGCCATCCTCGCGGGGACGGTCCGCGAGGACCGCCGCCGGTAGCCCGAGTATCGCCCGATCAGGGGGTGACGATCGGGAATGTCGGCTCGAAATCGTCCAGCAACGTGGCGAGTTCGCCGAGTGCGGTCACATCACCGTCGAGGGTGATGGCGCCCGAGCGGGCGAGTTCCCCGGCGCTGCCCGGGGTCAGCAGCACCTCGACGAGCGCCGCCTTCGGGCCCGACACCGTCACCCGGACATCGTCGGCGCGCCCCTGGCGGGCGTTGAGAACGCCGCGGCGCACCCACATCGTCCACTGCTGTCCGGAATCGGTGAAATCGAGATTGATGCCGATGTTCGCGCCGGTGGCCTTTTCGCCGATCACGTGGACCGCGACGAAGTCGAAGAGGATGTCGATCGGCATGGCCAGAATCGAGTCCGGGCCGGCCGTCACATAGGGCGGCGGCTGCACACCCGCACGCAATTCCTTTGCGGCGCTGAGGAAGACGCCCCGCCACTGCGGCCCCTCGGCCTGATACCCCATCTGCTCGTAGGCGTCGGCCTGCAATTCCCGGGCCGCGGTATTGCCCGGATCGGCGAAGACCAGTTTGTGCAGGATCTCGGTCGCCCACCGATAGTCGCCGGCCTCGAAAGCGCGCCGGCCTTCGGCGAGAATCGCGTCGGCTCCGGCGAATTCGACGAAGCGGGTGGCCGAGTCGACCGGCGTGTGCGGGTGCAGCGACACCGGATCGCCGTCCCACATGCCGAGCTCCTTGGTGAACACCGCGCGCACATTGTGATGCACGGTGCCGTGATAGCCGCGATTGGCCCAGTTGCGGCCCAATTCATCGGGCAGTTCGATGATCTCGGCCGCCTCCAACGGGGTATATCCCTTGTTGGCCAGCCGCAGCGCTTGGTCGTGGATGTACTTGTAGGTGTCGCGTTGTGTTTCCAGCAGGGCACACACCTGGTCATTGCCCCACACCGGCCAGGTGTGCGGTCCGTAGTGCACCACGGCATCGTCGCCCCACCGTTCCAGTGACTCGTCGAGGTAGCGGGCGAAATTGCGGGCATCGCGGGTGCGGGCGCCACGCAGGGTCTGAATGTTGTGCAGCGCATGGTTCGCGTTCTCCGCGCAGGTCAGTGCCTTCAGCTCCGGAATCCAGATGTGCAGTTCCTCGGGCGCCTCGGTGTCGGGGGCGTAGAGGAATTCGAACTCCAGTCCGGCGATCTCGCGCCGCGTGCCGGTCTCGGTGATCGAGTCGGTAGGCGAAATGTAGGAGACGGTCGCGCCTTTGGTGGAGATGATGCCGATGCCGCAGGTGATGTGCCCGGTGGCGTTCAGGTCCAGCAGACCGCCGAAGGCGTAGAAACTGCGGCGCGACATGGCATTTCCGGCGATGACGTTCTCACCGATGGCGAACTTGTCGAACGACTTGATCGTGCCCGGGGCGATGATCGGAACCTTCCCCGACGCCACGTCCGCGGGATCGATCACGCCCTTCACGCCGCCGTAGTGGTCGACGTGCGTGTGGGTGTAGATGACGGCCGCGACCGGTTTGTCGGAAACGTGCGCGCGGATCAGGTCCATGCCCTGCTTCGCCGACTCCACCCCGAACATGCAGTCGACCACGATCAATCCGTCGTCGCCCTCGATGACGGTCAGGTTGGCCATGTCGTTGTTACGGACCTGGTAGATCCGATCGGACACCTGATACAGGCCACCCAGTTTGATGAGCTGACTCTGCCGCCACAGGCTCGGATCGACCGTGTCGGGCGCGGGCGCACCCTCTTCGATCCAGTCCAGGGCGTGCGGGTCGAAGATGACCGAACCGTCACCGGCGATGACACTCCCCGGCAGTTCGGCGATCAGGCCGCGTCGCACATCCGAGTAGTCCTGCACGTTCGCCAGGTCGTAGCGCGCAGCCGCGTCACGATGCACGCGGGCGGTCTCCGGGGTCGCAGGTTTCGGCTGGGTGCACATATCGACTCCATTCTTCGATCCGTGTTGCCCGAAGTGTTGCCGCGCCTTGAAAACTACGCCTCAGCCGTTGGGGCGCGAATCGGTCGGGTGGGGGTCGCGGTAGTAATCGCGCGAAGAACAACACATATGGCTGGACCGGCAGCGATGTGTGAGGCGGCGGCATGCGTGGACGAGTTCGGGTGGGTGGAGTTCGGTGAGTTCGGTGTCGAAGGTGGCGAGGATGCCGGCGATGCCGGCCCAGGACCAGGCGCCGAGAGTGAGTCGGCAGTGCTCGGTGTCGAGGTGTTCCACGACGGAACCTCCTGGTGCCCAGCGGGCCACGATGTGAGCGGGCAGGTTGAGCCGGGCGGTGCCCGTGTATGGCCAGTCTGCAGGGGTGTCGCCGCGGTCGTGGGTGCTCATCACGAAGTGGGCGAGGTCGTCGCCGGGAAGCGCGCGGGCGGAGAAATGCTGAGTAGTGGGGCGGGTGTGCAGTCGGTCGACGCGGTGTACTCGCCATCGATGGTCGGTGACGTCGTAGGCGACCAGGTACCACCGGGCGGCCCAGACGACCAGGTGATGGGGCTCGATGCGGTGGGCGGGCAGGAAGTCGGGGTCACCGGGTTCGGGGCGTGTGCCGTCGGGACGCAGTGTCTCGGTGACCAGTAGGTGGCGGTGGCGGACCGCGGTTCCGACGGTGGTGAGGGCGGCCGGGTCGATCGGGGGCGCGGGGAACTCCCAATAGTTCCGCAGCCGGGTCAGGCGCAGGGATTCCATGGATGCCCGCAGCGCGGGGGGCATGACTTGGTGCAGAGTGGCCAGTGCCCGCGCCGCGTCGTCTCCGAGGCCGAACATCGTGCTGGGCGCGGTCTGCAGAGCCACCGCGATCGCGAGGGCCTGGTCGTGATCGAACAGCAGCGGCGGCAGGGTCCGCCCGGCGCCGAGCCGGTAGCCGCCGTCGGGGCCGTGGATGGTGGTGATCGGATAGTCGAGCCGGCGCAGGGTTTCGATGTCGCGGCGGATGGTGCGTTCGCTGGCCCCGAGCCGGGTGGCGAGCTCGCGCAGCGACCACTGCTGGCCTGTTCCGAGCAGGGACAGCAGTCGCAACGCCCGGCGTGAGGTGTTCGCCATCGTCCCATCATGACCGGGTTGTGGCCACTCGGTGGCCACAACCGGTGTCAGTGTGGGGTTCTGTTTCGGACGGGCAGTGGTGGAGAGGACGGTCAGGTATGCGGGTAGTCGTGGTAGGTGGCGGGATCGGTGGGCTCGCACTGGGGGCGGGTCTACGTCGCCGGGGGTTCGAGGTAGCGGTATTCGACCGCGACACCGATGTAGCGGCGACGGGCGGTTACCACATCACCTTGGATGAGCGGGCTCAGTCGGCGCTGACAGATCTGGTGGAACCGAAGATCATGCGGCGGTTGCTGGCATCGGGTTCGGCGCTGCGGCTGCGCGAGCGTGACGCGTTCTGGGACCGCTGTGGCCGGCTGCTCGGTTACGGACCGGATCTGAGCGGCAGCGGCAGCATCGACGTCGATCGCATCACCCTGCGGACGCTGCTGGCCGAAGCGGTCGGAGATGACCTGCACCTGGGATGCAGCGTGTCCGGTGTCGGCCACGACGACCACGGCGCGCCGCAGGTGTTGTTCACCGATCAGGCGCCGGTCTCGGCGGACCTGGTGGTGGGCGCGGATGGCGCCCACTCGGTGGTCGGCCGCCACCTGGCGGGAGGCCCGACCAACAGCCCGGCAGGCATCATCGGGTTCTGTGGCCGCACCCTCCTGCAAGACCTCAGCCCCAGCGAGCAGCGGCGACTGAAACCACGATCGGGGACAGCGATCGGCCCGCGGGGAGCAGCACTGTATGTCGGGTTCCTCGACCCGGTCGGCAACACCGCGCTCGACGCCCCCGAGCTGAGGATGTCGATCACCACCGGACCCACCTACATCTGGGGCGCCATGTTCCCCGAATCCGCCGTCCGCGATTCCCTGCGTGACCTGCGGGGCGGCGAGTTGCAGGCCGCGCTGCTCGGCATGTTCTGCGAGCGACGCTGGGCCGAGCACACGCTCGAGGTCATCGCCCGGGCCGACGCGCACAGCGTGGCCGGGTTCCGCTTCAACGCCGCCTCCACCCGCGCAGCCGATCTCGCGCCCTGGCCTGCGGGTCGTATCACCGCACTCGGCGACGCTGTCCACGCCACACCACCCACCGCCGGAATGGGAGCGGGCGCGGCCATCCGCGACGCCGCCAGCCTGCTCGAGCACGTCAGCGCCGCTGCCCACGGCACCACCACCCTCACCGACGCCGTGGGCGATTTCGAGGCCGGTATGCGCCGGCGTGGCAGCGAAGTTCTCACCCTGGCCATGAAAACCGTCCGGTGGATCCTGGCCACCGACACCACACTCGGCGCCGCAGCCACCGCCATGAGCACCCCGATTCTGGCCGCAGCCGCTCGGCTGCGGCACTGACCAGCCACACGACGCCCGTGTCCCTGGGCTCGATCACGATGTCAGGTACTCGCCGGGTCGCCGGCCCGGCGTAGCCGGCCGGTTGATGGCCGGGTCAGAACAAGGTGTCGCGCACCCGCAGAGGTCGATAGCCGGTGGGGCCGAGCTGGGCAAGTTCGGCGTCGATGTCGACCTCGATCGCGCCGGAAGGCGATGTTCTCGCTGCGGGCTGGCGAGATATGGGACAGTACATCGTCATCGATGCGGCGGCCCTCGCGTGAAGGGCCAGACCGAACAGGCATGGTGCCCGACCCTCGCCGCGAACGCGGTAATCGCCTGGACCACAGAGTATTACGGGCTCGCGGTCGAGCAGATGCGGCGCTCGCGCGGATCATTCCCCGTGGGCGTACAGCAGGTCCCGCCGCAAGGCGTGCAAGGATTCGCCCTTGTTGAGCTGGCGGGCGATGCGGCCCGATGGGGATCTTCGTCGAACTGATGGACGCGGCGTTCGAGCCGCAGGCGTGACGCCCCGACCCACTGCCCCGCGACCACTGCCCGTGCACATTGCCAGTGCGCAGGCAGTCGCCGTTCGCGACGAACGAAACGATCGGAACCTAGCCGATGCTCCGGTCGAATCCATCGAACATGGCGGTCAGCCCGATGTCGAAATAGTCGCCGGCCGCAGCGTCGGCCGCGGCGGCGAGTTCGTTGTATTCGGGCGAATCGCGCGCCGGCTTGCGGCCACGCCCTGCCGCTGCCACCCGGCTGAGGATATGGCCTATCGCGAATTCGCGGAGACAACGGGACAATTGCAGCGCCGCCGCGGGCGCGAAGCCGGCCGCCGTCAGCTGCGTGATCATCCGATTGCCGACGTCGATGGCCGCCGCGCTGCGCACCGGACGGGTGGCGAAGATGGGTACCGCATCCGGGTGCCGGGCCAGGATGGAACGCAGCCGATGCGCGTAGGTCCGCATCATCTCGCGCCAATCCGCTTGCCAGGGCAGCTTTTCCAGTTCCAGCTCGTCGAACATCGCCGCGGCCATGCCGTCGAACAGGTCCTGTTGGTCGGTGAAGTGCCGGTAGGCCGCCATCGGATCCGCACCCAGGGCGGTTCCCAGTTTGCGCATCGAGAACTTATCCATACCGATCTCATCGACGAGCGCCAGCGCACGCATCGCAATGTATTCGCGGTTCAATACCGTCCGGGTCGGCGGAGCGAGCCGCTTATCCGCAGTCACCACGATGTCAACTCCCCCAGCAGCCCGCTCAGCCGCGCACCGAACTCCTCGGGCTGCAACAGATATGCCACGTGCCCGCCCGGGAACTCCTCGCACACCATCCCCAGTTCGTCGGCAAGAGCCTCGGTCGATAGGTAGTACGACCGGCCGACGCTGTCCCGGCCGGTCGCCAGGCGCCAGGGCACCTCAACCTTTCGCAGCGCATCCACATCGGGCCGATAACCGAAGCAAAACGCCGGCATTTCCCGTGTCAGCAGCAGATTCGCATTGAGCAGTTGGCGAGTCATCGTGGACGGCCGGCGGCCGGTGATCCGCCGAACCATCGATCCCACCGTCAGCGCCGCCTGGCTCGCGCCGGCCAGCACAGTCTGACCCGCGGTCGTTCGCAACACTGCGGGCATGTTCGGCGCTGTCAGAGCGCCGAACGCGGCATAGCCGCGCATCAGGCTCTTCTCCACGGCGAGCCGGCTGATGTTCAGCAGTTCCTGCCGAGCGGGACTGTCCTCCGGCAGCAGCTGGATCACCGGCGGTTCGTGCACGACCGCGGCCACCAGCCGATCACCATGCCGGGCAAGCACTTCCAGTGCGACAATGCCGCCGCCACTATTGCCGAACAGAGACGCGCGGTCGATCCCGTAGGCATCCAGGACAGCGACGACATCGTCGGCCTGGGTCGCGGGATCGATCGCAGCATCGGCCGTGGTGAACGGACTACGCGAATTCCCCCGCCGGTCGAACGTGATGACGGTGTACCGCTCGGCCAGCAACGGCACCACTTCCTCGTACATCCCCGCATCACCCCCGCCACCGGAGACGAGCACCAAGACCGGACCGGTCCCGGCCGATTCGGTGTACAGCCGGGCGCCGGGCACCTCGACCATTCGCGAAGCATCGCTACGAGCCACGATCACCACTCCTCCACGTGTTATCTACATCGTAGACTACATCTACACTGTAGCGAAGTGGATCTCGGATCCGGCTTGCGGGCACACACTGTGCTGGGAGCGGCGGCGAGGCTGGGTGATCCGGACTACCTCCGGTCTGGCGCCCCGGGCGCAGAAGCCGCCGGTGGCTGCTCGACGCCGAACTTGCCGCCCTCTGGATCGATCCGACCGCCCTCACATCAGAAGTTGACCACGATGACGCCATCGGTCTCTGTCGCGTGCTCGCTGATCGGCAGATCCGTCGCGTTGCCCAGGATTTCGTCCAGCACGTAATGGGCTTCGCGACGGGTGGTGACGATGACCTCGGTGCCGTAGGTGGTGCGCTGATCGGTCACGTGGGTACTCCCGCAGCCGCGCCAACTCCTCAGCGGCGAACACCTGCGTCGCCACGAATCCCGACCTCCAGCACACCGACCAACCTCATCGGCAGCCACGCCGAGCGCCTACCGCACCCGCCCGCAGGCCGAACCGATCACAACGCCATCGCTGCTGGTCCGGACATATGTGTTGTTTTTCGCGCGATTACTACCGAGACCCGGGTGAGCGGGACACGCGGACAACAGACCGTCAGGTATGCGAACATATGTTCGTGTCCGGTTCGATCACGAGGATGAGCGCGCGCCCCGAGCGGGCCGCGATTCTGCATGCCGACCTGGACTCCTTCTATGCGTCGGTGGAGCAGCGCGACAGTCCGCGGCTGCAGGGGCGGCCGGTGCTGGTCGGCGGCGGAGTCGTGCTGGCCGCCAGTTACGAGGCGAAGGCGTTCGGGGTGCGGACGCCCATGAATGTGCGTCAGGCACTGAGCTTGTGCCCCAATGCGATCGTGGTGCCGCCGCGGATGTCGGCGTATTCGGAGGCCAGCAAGGCGGTGTTCGAGATCTTCCGCGACACCACGCCCGAGGTGGAGGGCATCTCCATCGACGAGGCGTTTCTCGATGTGGCCGGACTGTGGCGGATCGCCGGCACTCCGGTCGATATCGCGCGCGGGCTGCGGGCGCGGGTGCGCGCGGAGGTCGGACTGCCCATCTCGGTCGGGGTGGCGCGCACGAAGTTTCTGGCCAAGGTGGCCAGCGCGGTATCCAAACCCGATGGGCTGCTGGAGGTTCCGCCCGACCGGGAACTGGAATTCCTGCATCCCCTGCCGGTGGAACGCCTGTGGGGCGTCGGCGAGGTGACCGCGCGGGAGCTGCGCGAACGCGGCATCACCAAGGTCGGGCAGCTTGCGGACCTGGGTGAGGGGCCGCTCGCGGCGGTGCTCGGTCCGGCCACGGGCAGGCATCTGCACGCCCTGTCATGGGCGCGGGACCCGCGCCGCGTGGACACCGGGCGACGCCGGCGCTCGATCGGCGCGCAGCGGGCGCTGGGCCGCCGTCATCGCAGCGACGAGGAGCTCGAGGCGTATCTGCACGGTCTCGCCGACCGGCTCGGGCACCGGCTGCGCAAAGCCCGGCGGGTGTGCCGAACGGTGGTGCTGCGCATGCGTTTCGACGATTTCACGCGCGCCACCCGCTCGCACACGCTGGCCGAGGCGACCGACAGCGGCGAGACCGTTCTGCGGGCGGCACGTACTCTGCTGGCCACGACCCTGCCGCTGATCCGGGAGCGCGGCGGCCTCACTCTCATCGGCCTGTCCCTCACCAATCTGGACGACGCCGACACCATGCAGCTGTCGCTGCCGTTCGAGCCGCGTGCGGAATCCACCCTCGATTCGACCCTGGACGCACTGCGCGATCGCTTCGGCGCGGGCACCGTCACGCGTGCGGCCCTGCTGCGGAAGGGCGAAGGGCTGTCGGTGCCAATCCTTCCCGACTGATCGGTCCTGTTCGGCGGCGCGGGTAGCCTGTGACGCATGGCTCTCGACCACGGCGACCCGGGCGACGCGCCCTCGACTCCCCCGCCGCTGACCCCCATCGCGATCACCACCCGGCCGTCCGCGGCGGATGAGGCCAGAACCGTTGCCGCGGCGACGAATACGGCCACCCTGGCCACCCTGTCGGCCGACGGTGGCCCCTGGGCCAGTTTCGTCACGTATGGACTGCTTGCGGGACAACCGGTCCTGTGTGTGTCCCGGATGGCCGAGCACGGCCGAAATCTGGCGGCCGATCCGCGCGCCAGCCTGTCCATCGTGACCCCGGAATTGCCGGAGGACCCGCTGGCCGGAACGCGATTGACGCTCGCCGGTGCCGCGGAACGCCCGCAGGGCGAGGAGGCGGTAGCGGCCCGCGAGGCCCACCTGGCCGCGGTCCCGGCGGCCAAGACCTACATCGACTTCAGCGATTTCACGGTGTGGGTGCTGCGTGTGCAGCGGGCCCGCTGGGTCGGCGGGTACGGCCGCATGGATTCCGCGACCGCCGACGAATACGCGGCCGCCCAGGCCGATCCGATCATCCCCGGTGCGGCCCGTGCCATCGCACACCTCAATGACGATCACGCGGACGCGTTGCTGGACATGGCCCACGCCCGCGGCGGCTACCCGGACGCGACCGCCGCGGTCTGTGAACGCGCCGACCGCTTCGGCCTCGACCTGCGGGTCACCACCCCGCGTGGCATCGCGGTCACCCGTATCGGCTATCTCGCACCGATCGACAGCATCGCCGACTTGCGTACGGCCACTGTCGATCTGGCCCGGGTCTCGCGACCGGAGTGACCGACCGGACCATGCCGCAGCGGTGATCGTCAGTGCGCGGTCTGTGAGGCGGCGGCGGTCTCGTCGAGATCGGCGAGCGAAAGCAGGTGGCGGGGTGCGGAATCCCGAATGATGCTGGACCGCACGTCCAGACGCCCGTCGACGTGGAGCAGTTCGCCGGAGGCGAGGAGCCGCCATCCGGGGTCGTCGTCTATGCGTTCGCTGGCGATGACGACAGCGGGATAGTCGGTCAGCGCGCCACTGCTGGTGCGAATGCCCCTGTGACGGTGACTCGCGTGGTCGAGCCGCCGATCGCCCTGTGCGCCACCGGCGGCGCGCTCGAGGACATACAGCTCGTGGGTGTCGGGATAGCGCAGGGCCCACAGCTCGGTCGCGGTGGTGAGTATCAGGTTGAGCGCGTAGAGCGGCAGCCGGTCGGCGATCCAGCCGACCGCGTCGGTGATGCCCGCGGTGACATCGCCCGCATGATGGTCGATCCGGGCGGTGATCAGGGCGAAGAAGCGCTCGGAGTCGGTGTCGCCGTGGACGAGTCGGCGATAGTCACCGAGCTCGTGGTCCAGCGCGTCGAGCCCCTGCAGCACTCCGTTGTGCGCGAACAGGCGCCCGTGCTGCTCGAACGGATGGGTATTGCGCATCATCAGTCCGCCCGTGGAGGCGAAGCGGACATGCGCGACGAAGGTTTCGGATTCGCGTTCGCGGGCCTCCTCCGCGAAGAGCTTGTCCTCGTAGGCGGCGATCGGCTGCTTCTCCACCAGCGGCGCGCCCGCGGCGGTGAAGGTGCCCAGGCCGACACCGTCGGGTTCGCGGTGACTTTGCTGGGACAGGCTGTCCGGCGCCTTCAGCAACCAGAAGGTGGCGTGCACCCGCTGCGGCGCGGCCGAGAGTCCGAACAGACGACACATGACCAACTCCTCTCACGAGAGGCGAAGACGCGTGGACTGGACGACAGCACGGCCGGGCTGGGGGATGATTGGGCCATGTCGGACACGCCGTCGGTACTCGAGCATCATCGTATGCCCGAGCATGACGCCATGCGCCTCTCGGGCACGGTGGAAGCCATGATGTGGATCCACCGCAACTGCGTCGAGGGCGAGGGTGACACCGAGCAGTCGTGTGGTCGCCGACAGCAGTTACTGGAGCTGCGCATGCAGAACCGGTGGACCTGGCCGCTTCCGAAACCGGATGCGGAATGGCGGTTGCAGCACTGAGGCGGATTCGCCGCCGGGAGCGGAATACCCACGGCGGCAACACAGTTGATGCCGACCATGACCGACGTTGCGCGTCAGCGACTGCACGAAGAAGTGATCGAGCAATTCCGGGCCGGGGGCGGACAGGTCGGCGGGCAGTTCGCCGAGCGTGATCCCCTGTTGCTGACCACCACCGGGGCCCGCACCGGGCAGGAGCGCACCTGGCCGCTGGCCTATCAGCGCGACGGCGACCGCCTGGTGGTCTTCGCCGCCAATGGCGGCCGGCCGCACCGGCCGGGCTGGTATCACAACCTGGTGGCGAACCCGGCCGGGACGGTCGAGGTGGGCACCGAGACCTGGCCGGTCATCGCCGTGGTCGCGAGCGGGTACGAGCGGGCGCGGCTGTGGGACCGGCAGCTCGAGGTGACGCCCTTCATCGCGGATTTCCAAGCGAAAGTGGCGTGGGAGATTCCCGTCGTCGTGCTGACCCGCACGGCCGCAGCGTGAAAATGTCGCGTTTCGCCGGATCACGGCAAGACCCCTGACCCGATTTCCGCCGCCGTTCCGTGGGGGCTTGCGAGCGACCTCCCCGCAAGCCCCATCGCAGAGGGGGCGCAAGGCTAGCGGCGGTCGCGGAAGGTGCGGCGGAGGTCATCGGTCCATTCGGCCGGGACCTCCCAGGGGATGAAATGGCCGCCGTGGTCGTGGGCGGTCACATTCACGAGGTGGTACCACGCGCCACGGTCGCTGTCGCGGAAGTGCCGCGCGCGTTGGGCAGTGGTGACGCCGGGCGGGTTCTCGTGGGCGACGAAGGTGAGGCCGGTGGGGGCCTCGATCACGGGCCAGCGGTCGTGGGACGGGGTCCAGGGGTAGCGATTGTGGTTGGCGTAGAGGCGCATCGAGCTGCCGATACAGTTGGTGGCCCAGTAGATGGTCGCGTGGGTCAGCACCTCGTCCTTGCTGAACACGGATTCGAAGTCGCCGCCGCGGTGGTCGCTCCAGCGCATCCAGCGCTCCAGGATCCAGGCCAGCATGCCCGCGGGTGAATCCGACAGGCCGTGCGCCAGGGTGGCGGGGGCGAGCATCTGGGCGGTCAGGTGGACCGCGAATCGCTTCTCCAGCTCGATGATTCGCGCGTGCACGTCGCCGGGCAGGCCTTCGGGAATCGGGCGGCCGCCGGTGATGTCCCAGGCGCGTTCGCCGTTGAACAGGTCCAGGCGCTGACCCGAGCCGATATGGATCCCGTAGAGGGCGTCGGCGTATTTGTGGCCGAGCTGGCCGGTGACCAGGGCGCCGACATCGCATCCGGCGGCGGCGTAGGTGCGATGGCCCAGCACATCGGTCATGAGGGTGTGCCAGAGGTCGGCGATCTTCCAGAAGTTCAGATCCGGGCGCGACCGGATCGGGGTGGAGAAGCCGAAACCGGGCAGCGAGGGGACGATGACGTCGAACGCGTCGGCGGGATCGCCGCCGTGTGCCGCCGGATCGGCCAGCGGGTCGATCACCTTGGACCAGTGCCAGAAGGTCCAGGGCCAGCCGTGGGTGAGAATCAGCGGAATCGGGTTGTCGCCGACGCCGGGTTTGCGCAGGAAGTGGATGGGGACGCCGTCCACCTCGACGCGGTGGTGCTCGTAGGCGTTCATGGCCTTTTCCTGTGCGCGCCAATCGAAGTCGGTGCGCCAGTGGTCGACCAGCTCGCGCAGGTAGGCGGTGGGCACACCGTAGTGGCCGTCGGCATTGCCGTCGTCATCGAACCAGCGGGTCCGGGCCAGGCGCTGCCGGAGGTCGTCGAGGATGTCGTCGGAGACGTGAATCGGGGTCTGCTGCAACGGGAGCACGTATTCAATCTAGGGTCGGGGACATGCCAGATCCGACGGAGGTCACCGAGCCGGTGGAACAGGCCGCGGTGATCGCGGTGCCCGACGAGGTGCGCGGCGAATTGCGACGCGGGGTGCGCAGTGTGCTGGTCGACGCGGCGGCGCTGCGGCTGGTGCGCGATCGCTTCGACGAGGTGCAGGCCGGATCGCTGCGGCGATATCTCGAGGCGTCGCAGTCGGCGAATACCTTGCGCGCGTACCGGACCGACTGGATCGCGTGGGCGGCCTGGTGCGCGGCGGAAGCGCGGCAGGCACTACCTGCGGACGCCCTGGATGTGGCGGTGTATCTGGCCGCGGCGGCGGACGCGCGGCGGGAGAACGGCGAATGGGCCTTCAGCGCCGCCACTTTGGAGCGCAAGGCCGCGGCGCTGGCCGCCGTGCACGCCGCCAACGGATTGCCCTCCCCCACCCGTGGCGACGTGGTGCGGCTGACCCTGCGCGGTATCCGCCGCACCCGGCGCAGCCGGCCCAAGCGGAAGCGGCCGGTGCTGCTGCACACCCTCGATCAGCTGCTGAACGAGTTGCCGGACGCGCAGTGGCCCACCGAACCGGCCCGCCGCCGCGACACACTGCTGTTGCTGGTCGGATTCGCGGGGGCGCTGCGCCGCAGCGAGATCGCCGCGCTACGGGTCGCCGATGTCGCGGTCACCACCGACCACACCACCGGCGAGCCGCTGCTGCTGATCCAGCTGCCCGCCACCAAGACCGACGCCACCGGTGTCAACGAACAACGCGTCGCCCTGCCCCGCGGTCAGCGCCCGCACACCTGCCCCGTCTGCGCCTTCGCCGACTGGACCCGCCTGCGCGAGGCACACGCGGCCACCGACCTGCGCGCCTGGCTCGACGCCACCCCGCCACCCGACCCCCACATCCACCGCTGCCACGGCTTCACCGGCACCACCCTCACCGACCCGAATCTGCCGCTGTTCCCGACCATTTCACGCCACGGCGGCATCGCCGCCACCGCCATGTCCGGCCGCGCGGTCGCCGAACTCGTCAAACGCTACGCCGCGCGCGCCGGCCTCGACCCCACCCTCTTCTCCGGTCACTCCCTGCGGGCCGGCTTCGCCACCCAGGCCGCCCTCGGCGGCGCCAGCGACCGCGAGATCATGCGCCAGGGCCGCTGGTCCAACCCCCGCACCGTCCACGGCTACATCCGGACCGCCAACCCGCTCGAGGACAACGCCGTCACGAAACTGGGCTTGTAGCGGCGATTTCGACGGGCCGGCTACCTCTACTGATCGGCCATCGCTGCGGCGGCCGCAATGCGCCGCTGGCGTTTGCCGCCCTTGATGGCGGTGTAGGAGCCCGGTTTGCGGGCTTCGCGGGCGAGGCCCCACACGGTGGATTTGCAGATCGCCTCCTTGACGGTGGCGGCAACGCGGCCGGCCAGGTAGGCCCGACGAGCGGTGTCGTCGAAGTGGGCCAGCTGCATGGTCGCGCGTTTGCGGCCCAGACTGATGCACTGGCCGATGAACGCGATATCGATTGCGGCGGGCTCGGATTCGGCGAGGCGGCTCAGGATGGTTCCGGCGGCATGGGCACCGAGCGGGATGGCGGCCTGGCAGCTCATGCGCAGGGGTTGGCCGGAGGGGGCGGCGGCGTCACCGGCGGCCAGGATGCGGGGATCATCGATGCTGGTGAGGGTTTCGTCGGTGAGCAGGCGGCCGACGGCGTCGGTGCTCAGGCCGCTGCGGGCAGCCAGGTCCGGCACGCCGAAACCGGCCGTCCACACCGTGATCGGGCTGGGCAGTTCGCGACCGTCGGCCAGCACGACGCTGTGCGGGTGAACGGCGGTGACTTTGGCATCCGGACCGTCGACGATGGCCACGCCGAGTGCGGTCAGTTGCCGGGCGACCGAGCGGCGGGCGGCCGTTGTCAGGCACGGGCCGAGCAGGCCCCCGCACACCAGGGTGACCGGGCGGCCCTGCTCGGCGAGCTCGGCGGCGGTTTCGATGCCGGTGGGCCCGGCACCGACCACGGTCACCGGTGCGGCCGCGCCCGCACCGGCCAGCGCATCGCGCAGCCGCTCGGCATGCTCGAATTCCGCGATGTCATAGGCGTATTCGGCTGCGCCCGGGACGGCCGGGGGCGCCCCGTGGCTGCCGACGGCGTAGATGAGGTAGTCGTAGGCCACATTGCCTCCGCTCTTCAGCGCCACGCTGCGCCGCACCCCATCGATCACCGTCGCCTCATCGATGATCAGCCGGATCCCCGCGCCGAGCAGCGCGTCGTACTCGACCGCGGCGGAACCGGAACCGGCGACCAACTGGTGCAGCCGAATTCGCTCCACGAATTGCGGCCGCGGGTTGATCACCGTGATCTCCACATCCTCCCGAGTCCGCAGCCGGTTGGCCGCGATGATCCCCGCATATCCGCCGCCGACCACGACGACCCTGACGACCCGCTCCATGTCCGCCCTCCTTCACCGTTGGTGGTATCGGACATGAAGACACCATTCGAGCCCGATGTGTGACATCGCGGCGCGTGTCGGGTGACGCGGCGCACCGCGACACCCACGTCACCGAGGCCGTCGCTTGCGGGCCGTGAGCGCCTCGGACCAGGTCAGGGCGGACCGTCGATGACCGAAATGTGCCGAGCGTGGCGGGTGATGGCCGCGGGCTCTCACGCGATCCGCGCCGGCCCGTCATGCGGCGGTACGCCCAGCGGATGGTGCCATCGGCACCGGGGATCAGTCGGCGCGACCGACGTCGCGCAGGAGCCGGGCCGACGACTCGGGAATCGGGCGGGCAGCCGGACCACCTCGGGAGGGTTGGGTGGTGCCCCGCGACCGCGGACGGGACCCGCGGCACTCGACAACCGACAATTTCGCCTTCCTTGACAAATATTTTTGTCGGTGGGATTCTGGGTTGGTGCTGGACGTCGCTGTGATCGAAGAACCCGCGGCGGCCGAGGCTTCCCTGGACCCGATCCGGTCCCGGATCCTCGCCGCTCTCGCCGAGCCGGGCTCGGCCGCCATGCTCGCCGGTCGGCTCGGGCTACCGCGGCAGAAGGTGAACTACCACCTCAAGGAACTGGAGCGGCACGGGCTGGTCGAGCTGGTCGAGGAACGGCGCAAGGGCAATGTCACCGAGCGTGTATTCCGGGCCACGGCAGCCTCTTACGTGATCTCCCCCAGCGCGCTGGGTGCGGTCAGTCCGGATCCGGCGCGCTCACCCGACCAGTTGTCGGCGCGGTGGCTGGTCGCGCTGGGCGCGCGGCTGGTACAGGAGGTCGGGGCGCTGCTGACCGGCGCGGCCCGGGCGCAGCGGCGGGTCGCGACCTTCGGAATCGACGCGCAGGTGCGGTTCGCCTCGGCGGCCGACCGGGCGGCATTCGCCGAGGAGCTGGCACAGACAGTGACCACACTGGTCAGCCGCTACCACGACGAGTCCGCACCGGGCGGGCGCGACCACCGGGTGGTTGTCGGCATGCACCAGATACCCACAGCGCGGAAAGACACCGAATCCGAAGCAGGACAGGAGAACTGACCATGGGGCATCCGTTCGAGATCGAGCTGGAGGCGACCCTGCCCGCGAGCCCGGACCAGGTCTGGGAGGCGATCGCGACCGGGCCGGGAATCGACTCCTGGTTCATGGGGCGCAACGAGGTCGAGGCACGGACCGGCGGGACCGCTGCCATGGATACCGGTGGCCGGCGGGAAGAGTCGGTGATCACCGCGTACGAGCCGGGCAAGCACTTTGCCACCCGCACCGGGACCGACGAGGACGGCCGGTTCATGGCCTTCGAGTATCTACTCGAGGGACGCGAGGGCGGCAGCACCGTGCTGCGTGTGGTCCACAGCGGCATGCTGGGCGACGACTGGCAAGACGAATACGACGCCCTGCGCCGCGGCTGGCCGTTCCACCTGAACACGCTGCGCGAATACCTGACGCACTTCCCGGGCCGGATCGCGGCTCCCGTATTCGCCGTCGCCATGGGCTCTTCCGGGCAGGCGGTGCGGTCGGCGCTCATCCGGGCGCTGGCGCTACCGGACCCGGTGGTGGTGGGCGCGCGGGTGCAGGCCGAACCGGCGGGCCTGCCGCCGCTGGACGGTGAGGTGGTCTGGGCCGACGACGAGCGGTTCGAGCTCCGCACCGCCGACGGGCTCTACACCTTCCACCACGCGCCCACCGGACTGGCACTGATGTTCCATCACCTGTTCGGTCCCGACACCGCCGGGGCCGAGGCCGCCTGGCAACAGTGGCTCACCAGCTTGCTGGGCTGAAGCCGCCCCGGCCGAACCATTCGAATCACCAACCGACACAACACATATCAAGGAGCAGAGCATGCGCACTCTCATCAGCACCGCCTTCATTTCCCTCGACGGCGTCGTGGAGGGCCCGGGTGGCGAACCCGGCTACCGGAACTCCGGCTGGACCTTCAAGGACGTCGAATTCGTGCCCGAGGCCTACGAACTCAAGGGACGCGAGCAGGAGGAAGCCACCGCGATGCTGATGGGCCGCGTCAGCTATGAGGCGTTCAGCCCGGTGTGGCCGGACATGGCGGACTTCGCCGGGTACAAGGGCATGCCGAAATACGTCGTCTCCACCACCCTCACCGATGCCGACCTGGTGACGAACTGGGGCGAGACCACCATCCTGCGCACCCTCGACGAGGTGGCCGCCCTGAAGAACACCGACGGCGGCCCGATCATCATCCACGGCAGCGCCTCGCTCAACCGCGCCCTCTCCGACGCGGGCCTCATCGACCGCTACCACCTGCTGGTCTTCCCGGTCCTGCTCGGCGCGGGCAAGCGCCTGTTCTCCGAGTCCGACAAGGACGCCCAGAAGCTGAAGCTGGTCGAGGCCGCCACCTACTCCAACGGAATCCAGAAGAACATCTTCGACGTCGTCCGCTGAGGCATCCGGCCCGGATCCGGCAGTTCCCTGGGTGATTCTGGGCGCGGCGGGGGCCTCGGGTGCCCACGCCAAAGAAGATGAGTTGGCTGTGCAGACTGCTGTCGAGCAGTGGCACGAAGACCGTTCTCACACCGGCTGACTGGGTGTCGAGCCCGCACCGAGGGGGATTCAACGCGGGCCCGACCGGCTATTTCCGGCGGATCTCGCGCAATCCGTTGTTCGGTGTCCACCATCGAATGACCAGTTCGTCGCCGTCGACCGTGGTGTGCACGGCTTCTCGGATATCGAGCCGGAACGAATTGCCGTCCCGCACCGGGATTTCGACCGCGACGCCCGAAACCTTGCCGTCGCCGCCATCCATGGAACCGTCGCCGGGGTTGGCGTGCAGGGCGCAGCGGCCGTCGCGTTGCAGGTCGCGGACCTTCACGGCATCGGCCATCGATCCGAATTTCAGATCCTTCTCGGTGAACTCGACCTCGGTACCGCTCACCCGCGGTGCGCCGTCGCGGCGGATGGTCGCCAGCACGTGGTGTGTGGTCGCCTCGAACCTGGCCCGCACGGCGGCGGCCAGTTCGGGCGCGGCATGCTCGAACTCTCTCCAGGTGGCCATCGGTCCACCATGTCATATCGATCGGCCGCACCGGTGGCGACCACGCCAGCGCGCCCACAGACAAAGAACAGCGGCGTGGATTACTGTGGCCGCGTGGGCTTTACCGACTATGGTCCGGGCGACGTCGTGTACTTCCCGGAGGGGCCGTTCATCGGAATCTGCGCCGTCGTGCGCACCGTCGACGAGCACCGGGAAGAACTACGCATCGACTTCAGCGAAGGCCTGGTCCACCGGGAGGGCGGCGTCCTGAGCGAACGCCGCCACAGCTTCACCGTCCGTTTCGACGAGGTCGAACTCGTCTGACCCGCACCGCGCAGCCCGCAGGGTCGGCCCGCCTCGTACGGCGTCAACTCTTCAGGAACCTGAGGTAGAAGGCTGCGAAGATCAGGACGATGCCGACGTTCACCATCAGGCGTTCCCAGAAATGGTTTCGGAAGAAGAGGATGTCCACGCCGACGACCACGACTATCAGTGCGAGGACGTAGAGAACGACTGTCGGCGCTCTTCCCATGGTGTAGTTGTACTACTGACTGCCGCTGTGGGGGTGGAGTCTGAGCCCCGGATCGGCGAATTCTCGAGTCCGAGTCACGGCCAGCAGTTGCCGGCGGATGGCCATTCGGAGCGCGGGATCGGGTCAGGCGGGCGGGGTGCCGAGGATCGTCGTGGGCTCCTTCTCGTCGCGCGGATCGCGGTCGGCGTCGTGGATCGCCTCGTTGCGGGCGACCAGGCCGGATACGTCCGCCAGGGGGATGTGCGGAATCAGCAGGGCCACAATGAAAGCGATGGCCAGGCCGGGGAGCAGGTAGGCGAATACCGGAACCAGCGCATGGGCGTAGGACCCGACGATGGCATCGCGCAGTGGCGCCGGAAGGTGGTCGACGACCGCCGGCGGCAGGGCCGCCGGGTTGGCCCCGGTGGACAGCACCTCGCCGGGGTGCGCCCGGAAGGCGGTGTCCAGGTTGCCGGTGAGACGGTGGGTGAAGATGGAACCGAAGATGGCGACGCCCAGCGCGCCGCCCATCTCACGGAAGTAGTTGTTCGCACTGGTCGCGGTCCCGACATCCGTTGCGGGAACGGCGTTCTGGACCAGCAGCACCAGCAGCTGCATGACCATGCCGAGCCCCAGTCCGATGACGAACAGCATCGCCGACACCACCCACGCCGGGGTGTGCGCGTCCAGGCGCGTCATCCAGATCATGCCGGCGGCGATGATGACCACGCCCAGTGGCGGGTAGACCCGGTAGCGGCCGGTGCGGGTCACCGCACCCAGGGTGACGGACACGGTCAGGAACATGCCGATGGTCATGGGGATCGACAGCAGCCCGGACGCCGATGCCGAGACGCCCGTGGCCATTTGGAGAAACGTCGGCACGAACGCCACCGACGCGAACATGATCAGCCCCATGATGAAACCGAGCAGCGAGGTGGTCGCGAAGGTGCGGTTGCGGAACAGTCGCAGCGGCAGCATCGGTTCGGCGGCTCGCGATTCCACGCCGATGAATACCGAGATCACCACCGCCACGGTCACCATCATGGCGAGTATCGTCGGCGAGCCCCACCCGTAGCGCTTGCCACCCCAGTCGCTGATCAGGATGAGCAGGGTGGTGCCCGCGCTCATCAGCGCCGCCCCGAGATAGTCCGGCCGCACGGCCGGCCGCTTGCTGGGCAAGGTCAGATATCGTGCGGCAATGATCAAGGCCGCCAACCCGATCGGCACATTGATCCAGAAGCACCACCGCCAGCCCAGGTGGTCGGCGAACTCGCCGCCGAGGATGGGTCCGCCGACCGCCGTGAGCCCGTAGATCGCGCCCATCGGCGCACCGTATTTGCCGAGTTCCCGGGCGGGCACCACATCGGCCATGGTGGCCTGGGCGAGAATCATCAGCCCGCCGCCGCCCACGCCCTGCAGCGCCCGGAAGGCGATGAACTCCCAGAACCCGGTCGACACCGCCGCACCGAAGGAGGCCGCCGTGAACACGGTGATGGCGAACAGGAAAAGCCGGCGCCGCCCGAACAGGTCGCCGAACTTGCCGTACAGCGGCATGACGAGGGTGGTGGCCAGCAGGTAGGCGGTGGTGGTCCAGGCCATGTGCGGGACGCCGCCGAGCTGACCCACGATGGTGGGCATGGCCGCGCCGGTGATCATCTGATCGAGGCTGGCGAGCAGCAGTCCGGCGGACAGGGCCGCGAAGATGAGCCAGATGCGCCGCCGTGTCATGACGAGGGGCGCGGAATCGGTGGTGACGAGAGCCATTTCGTGAGTCCTCGGTGCTGAAGGGTGGTCACCAGCGCACGGGCAGCGCGGTCAGTCCGCCGGTGAAGACCTCGTCTCGCTCGGCGAGGGTGGCCGGGTCGACGGCGAGGGTCAGGGTGGGGAATCGGCGCACGAGTTGCCCGAAGGCGACCTGCAATTCGAGCCGGGCCAGCGGCGCACCGAGGCAGTAGCGGGGGCCGTAGCCGAACAGGAAGTGTGCGGCCTCCTGCCGGGTGATGTCCACGCGTTCGGGATGGGTGAACAGCGCCCGGTCGTGATTGGCGGAGGCGATGCCCAGCAGCACCAGATCACCGGCCGCGATCTGCACATCGGCGACTTCGAGCGCACTGCGCGCGTACCGGGGCAGGCTGCTGGCGTCGCAGGCGCGCAGCAGTTCCTCGGCGGCCGAGGCCACCAGTTCGGGCCGTTCGTGCAGCAGCCACCACTGGCCGGGATTCTCCAGCAGCATGCGCACCCCGACCCCGATCTGCACCGCCGAGGTCTCGTGCCCGGCGAACAGCAGAACCATGGCGTGCGTGGCGATTTCGGTGTCGGCGACGCCGTCGATCGCGCACAGCCGGGACACGACGTCGCCGCCGGGATCGCGGCGCTTCTTCCCGACCAGCTCCAGACAGTAGGCGAACAGCTCGGCCACCCCCTGCTCGACCTTGGCGCGGTCCGCGACATTGCCGACCGCGTCGACCCAGTCCCGGAACAGGTTCCGGTCGGTGTACGGCACCCCGAGCAGCTCGCAGATCACCAGCAGCGGTAGCGGCAGGGCGAGCGCGGCCTGCAGATCGGCGGGCGAGCCCTGCTCGGCCATCGCGTCGAGCAGCTCCGAGGTGAGTTGCTCGACCCGCGGCCGCAACTCCCGCATCCGCCTGGGCGAGAAGTGCGGCTGCAGCAGGGTGCGCATGCGCGCGTGATCCTCGAGCTCGGTGTCGAAATTGCCGATCGGCCCGCCCGAGAAGGCCGACTCCCCCAGCCGCGCCGCGGTTTCCGGCGTGCGATGCGCGCGGCCCAGCCGCGGATCGGTGAACAGGTCGCGCACCAGCTCGTAACCGGTGGCCAGCCAGGCCGGGTCGCCCGTGGGCGTGGTGACCCGGGTGACCCCGGATCCGACGACCCCGGTCACCGGGCAGATGGACGGAGGGAGCGGCATTGTCATGGCGGTGCTGTCCTCAGGGGAGTTCGATCAGAACGGCGTGGTGTTGAACGGTTTCCGCGCGGGGGTGAAGGCACGGTCCAGCGCCTCGAGGGCACCGGTGGTCATCTCCTCCACGCGGCCGGCGCGCGCGAGCTCGCCGAGGGTGTGTGCGCCGAAGTAGGCGGTGGTGAGTTCCAGCGGGCCGATGCGGACATCGGCCACGGCCTCCTCGAGGGGCGACCAGCTGCCGCGACCACCCGCGATATCGAGCAGGTAGGCGCCGGAACTCAGGCCCCATGGATCGGCGACCTCGACCACGCCGTGGAAGTCGCCGCGGAACTCCCGCGAAGCGATGGCCTTGGGCAGGTTCAGGATCCACATCCACATGCCCGCGTCGATTCCGGTCACCGCGGCCGCGCGGGAGTCCTCGAGCAGCAGCGGGGTGGGGTCGTCGAGCGCGGTGTCCATCCGGATCTCCGTGTACTCGCCCTGCCCGAGCAGGCACCGCAGCAGTTCCCGGTGCGCGGCGACGGTGAGTGCGCAGAAGTCCTTGACCAGCACCGCATTCCCGGCCAGGTCGTAGATCACATATCCGTCCGGGTGCACGATGATGAAGGACTGCGGGCTGATGGCACTCGCCCACCAGGATTCGCCGCGATCCAGTGCGCCCGGGGTGGCCTGCTGCCACAGCGCGTAGATCTGCCGCAGCTCCCCCACCGATTCCGCCAGCCCGACCTCGCGCACCGAGGCCGAATCCCGCTCGGAGACTCGCAGTTTCGCGCGTCCCCGGTCGATGCGCAGGTGCCGGGTGTGCGTCGTGACCCCGACATAGGCGTAGCTGCCGCCCGGGCCGGGCATGGCAGCCAGCACATCCGCTTCGGTCTCCATGGCGATGGTCATGAGCTCGGCCTGGACCTTGGCGTAGATGCCGCGCTTCTGGTGGGTGGTGGCGACCATGCCCTGCGCGCACGCCGCGACCGACAACTGCGCGCCGCCGGGCACGGTCACCGTGGTGCGGATGATCGCGGCGGTCCCCACGATGCGCGGTTGCCGCGCCATCGAGACGTCCTCGACCACCGCGATGTCCTCGAGCCGGAACTGTCGCTTCCATGCCTCGAAATCGTGGGTCTTCACCCCGCCGAATGCGCGGGCATACCGCCCGCGCAGCTCGTCCCAGTCCGACTCGACGGCCCGGCGGGTGATGATGCCGTCGATGATGCGGCTCTCCCAGTCCGCCATGAGTTCCGATGTCATGCCATGCCTTTCGGGTCGGGAGCGGGGTGCGCGGGCAGGTCGGCGGCGTGGGTGCGCACCTTGTCGAGCGCGGTCAGGATGTCGTCGACGTCGCCGCGCCGGCCCAGCAGCACGCTGTGGTGCAGCAGCAGGGTGTGGTCGCGGTAGTGGTCGGCTCCGGGGAAGGGGCGACCGGCGGCGCGTTCGACGGCGCCGGCCCACCAGCGCGCGAAGCGGGGTTTGGTGTGCGGGCGCAGCAGGGCGCTGCGGTGCAGGGGCGCGCGCGGCGGGTAGACCCTGGTGCCCAGTTCGGCGGTGAGGGCCGCGGCCACCTGGTCGACGGTGGCGTCACCGAAAGTGCCGGGCTCGAAACGGATTCCGTATTCGTAGACGGCTCGCCGATCCACCGGGGCGGGCACCGGAATGGGTGCCAGGCGGGGGATTCCGGGCAGGCCGGCTTCGAGTTCCTTGGCGCGCGTCTCGCGGATCGTGTGCTGGTCGTCCAGGCGTGGCAGCTGGTCGAGCAGCAGCGCCGCGGTCAGTTCGGACATGCAATAGTTCGCGCCCATGACCGTGCCGTCCTCGACGAGCTCGTATTCCCCGGGCGCGGGACCGTCGTCGGTGTATCCGCGGGAGTCGGCGCGCAGCATGAGCATTCGCCGGTAGAGCTCCGGGCTGCCTGTGATCGCGGCCCCCGCCTCCCCGGCGGCGAGGGATTTGGCGGCCCCGAGGCTGAAGACGCCGATCTGGCCGAAGGTGCCGACCGCGCGTCCGGCCCATCGGGTGCCGTGGGCCTGCGAGCAGTCTTCGATCAGCGCGAGCCCGGCGGCGTCGGTGACCGCGGTGATGCGGTCGAGTTCGGCTGCGGTACAGGCCAGGTGCACCACGATGACCGCTCTGGTGCGTGGTGAGACCGCGGCGCCGAGGTGGTCGGCGGTGAGGCAGCCGGTGGCGGCATCGACGTCGACGAGCACCGGGACCGCGCCCACCCGCAGCACCGCGGTGGCCGGGGCAACCCAGGTCATGGCGGGCACGATCACCTCGTCGCCGGGGCCGATGCCGAGCGCTTCGAGCGCGATGACCAGGGCGCTCGAGCCGTGGTCGACGCTGACCCCGTAGTCCGCGCCGTTGTAGCGGGCGAACGCCTCCCCGAACATCCGCTCCCGGGACTTGCCGCCGTTCGGGCTGTACCAGGTGACCGACCAACGCGACGAGTGCAGTGCCGCAAGCAGTTCCGCGGCGGTGCGATTGTCGTACTGGGGCCAGCGTGGCCACGGGCGCGCCGCGCGCACCGGCGTGCCGCCGAGTATCGCGAGCACGGCGGGCCTACCCGACCACGACCGGCGCGGACGCCGACGGCTGAGCGATCACGTCGAGGGCGGCGCGGATCTCGCGCACCGCCACCGGCACCAGCGGCAGGCCGCCGGTGCACTCCGGGCGTCCGAGAGCGCGCAGCAGCACGAACGGCACCGCGTCGGGCCGAGGCGGCAGATAGCCCCTCTTGTTGTCGTCGGCGACCACCGCGAGCACATCGTCGATACGCACCGAATCCGGCAGCGCGGGTTCCACCCCCAGACCGGTGACGATCTCGTAGTGGACGCTCACCTCGTCGTCGGACAGCCACCGGCGCGCGTGCGAGATGTGCGCGGCCACCAGCATTCCCAGCGCAATCGCGGCGCCGTGCGGCAGACCCGCCGCGCCGCGCACGCGATGATCGCAGATCTCGATGGCGTGGCCGGCGGTGTGACCGTATTCGAGGACCAGCCCCGCGCCGCGCTCGTACGTGTCGTCCCGGGTGACCGCGGATTTCGCGGCGATGCTGGCGTCCAGCAGCCACAGCAGCGAATCCGGTGCGGTCATGTTGCCGATCACCGCTCGCAACCCGGCCAATGCGGACGGGTCGATGGCGAGGCAGTTCTTCGCCATTTCGCACAGGCCCGAGCGCAATTCACGTTCGGGCAGGGTGGTGAAGAATTCGACGTCGGTGAATACCGCCTCGGGCGCGTAATAGGTGCCCAGATGGTTCTTGCCCACTCCGCTGTTGATGGCCTGCTTGAGCGAGAGCACCGAATCCATCGCCGCGATGGTCGTGGTCGGTACGTGCACCAGCCGCACACCCCGGAACAGCAGATTCGCCATCAGCCCCGCCAGATTGCCGGGCACACCACCCCCGAAGGACACCACCACCGACCGTCGCGTGATGCCCGCGCGCAAGGCGGTTTCCAGATGGCCGGACAGGCAGGTCAGCGTTTTCATCGACTCGCCGGAGGGATGCGAAAGGATCAGGGACGGAATCGATCCGGCCAGCCGGTCGATATCACGGCGATAGCGGGACAGCACCTCGTCATCGGTGACGAATACCAGCCGGTCCGCGCCCAGCGCGGCGATGGCCGCACCGATCTCGGTGATGCAGTCGCGGCCGAAATAATAGGGAAACGATTGTTCCCCGATCACTATCGGGCGCGACCGCAGCCCCGACTCATCGCCCGACAATGAATTACTGGCCATTTCCGGTGCCGCTCCTCGCTATTCGCCGATACCCCCATCGACTCCCCGGCCGGCGCCGCTGCCGTCCCTCGCACGGCCAATATCGAATGCGAGCTCCCCGCTTGGCAACCGCTCGGATACCCCAGTCATGAGCAGGCGAATTCGCGAGCACCACTGCGCGAAACAGGTTTCCGCACCGCGACCACCGGCGGTGGTACCGCCGCATCCGGGCACCCCGGCTCGTCGTTCCACCGCACTCGGCGGCGGGCGGGCACCTAGGGTGGAGGCACGCTGATCTGTTCGAGGGGATGCCGTTGGCCGACAACGAATTCGGGCTGCCGACCGCCGAGGGGCTGCGCGCGCCCACGCTGGCCGAGTTCGTGCGCGAGCGGCGCGCACGGGCCACCGGCCGGCATCCGGCGGGGCTGACCCGGAGGCAGCTGGCCGAGGCCACCCACGCCAGCCTGGGCTATATCGCCAAGATCGAACAGGGTGAGGCGCTCAATCCCGGCCCGGCGATTCTGGATTCGCTGGCGGCGGTGCTGGAGCTGGATGTGGCCGAGCGCATCCACCTCTACCACCTGGCCCAGCAGCGCCCGGCCGCCTCGTCCGCGCGGGCGCTGCGCGTCGGGGATCCGGCGGTGGGCGCGGTGCGCGCCATTCTGGACGCGCTGCTGCCGCATCTGGCGGCGGCCCTCGACGACGGCTGGCATGTGGTGGCGTGCAACAGCGCCTTCGACGCGGCGCTGCCGGGATTGTCGCGGCACGGCCACGTGCTGCGGTGGATGTTCACCGACCCGCGAGCACGCCTCGTGGTCGAGGAGTGGGAGCGCGAGGCCCAGTTGATGGTCGGGCGCTTCCGCGCCTACGCCGCCGGTTCCCGCGACCGCGACGAGATCGAGCAACTGCTACGGGAACTGGGCGAGCAGCCCGATTTCCAGCGGCTGTGGACCGCGGGACACGTGCACATCGGCCGCCACGACCCCACCTTCACGCTGCGCGATCCGCGCACCGCCACCGTGTTCGACGTGCGGGTGCAGCGCTATCGCGGGACCGCGCCGGGTCCGGCGCACCAGCTGTTCCTCGGACTGATCGAGACCTGATCAGGACGGCAGGGCGGCCAGGAACTCCCGCAGCAGTGCGTTGAACTCGCCGGGGTGGGTGAGGTTCGGTGTCATGGCGGCCCCGGCGATGGTGTGCACCGGGGCCGGACTGCCCAGCGCCGCAGCCAGTTCCGCGACCTCCTCGGCACTGGTGGCCTGATCGGCCAGCCCGCGGATCACCAGCGCCGGACAGTCGATGTCACCGAGCAGCTCGTGCACCGAGTCACGGTTGACCAGGCATTCGCCCGCCAACCGCATCCGATTGCGCGGTGCGGTCGCCCATTTCGCCCGCCACGGCTGCTGATCGGCGGCGGTGCCCCCGATCATGAGCGAGCACACCATTCTGATGGTGGGCCCCGGGGTCGCGCTGCTCGCCCACATGTCGAGCACCTCGCGGTACCCGGCACGCCGCTGCGGCGTCATGGCCGCCGCGCTCGACCCGATCACGATCAGCCCCGCCACCCGCGGCCGCGCCAGCAGCGCCATGCGCACGGCCGTGAACCCGCCGTGCGCGACCCCGCCCACCACGACGCGCTCGAGGCCCAGCTCGTCCACCACCGCCCACGCGTCCCGGGCGAGATCCCAGTGGCTGAACGGGGTTTCGTCGTCCTCGCTGGCCCCGTGCCCGCGTGAGTCGATGGCGATGATCCGGTAGTCGGGCGCGAGCGCGTCCATCTGCGGGGCGAACATCTCCTGGTCCATGAACAGGCTGTGCCCGAACACCACGGCCGGCCCCGGCCCGCCGGTATCGGTGTAGTGGATCTTGACCGATCCGCGGCTCGCAAACGGCATTCCGAAACTCTTTCGCTTCACCCGGCAGGAAGCGCTCACCGTAGCGCAGATTCCAGCTCGGATGGATGGCGTTGCGAGATGCGTCACGCGAGCGGCCCGGCCGGGCCTTTCACCACGAATGATGTTCTGCCCGTGGGAAATACGGCTAGACGCGCGGCTCCAACAGGTACTCGACCAGGGTGATGAGCGATTGCAGGCACGGATTGCGGTCCCGGGCGTCGAGCCGCATCAGCGGCGTGCCCTGGTCGAGGTCGAGCGCATCGCGGACCTCGTCGAGCGGATGCTTGGGCGCGCCCTCGAAGTCGTTGACGGCCACCGCGAACGGCACACCGCGCTCCTCGAGGATGGACAGCGATTCGTCGGCCTTCTCCAGCCGGCGAGTATCGACCAGCACCAGCGCGCCCAGCGCACCGACGGCCAGGTCCTCCCAGATGGGCACGAACCGGCGCTGGCCGGGCGTGCCGAACAGGTACAGCGCCAGACGCGGATTCAGGGTGATGCGGCCGAAGTCCATGGCCACCGTGGTGGTGGTCTTGCCCGGCAGCCCGGCCATATCGTCGACGCCGACGCTGGCCTCGGTGATCGTCTCCTCGGTGCGCAGCGGCCGGATCTCCGACACGCTGCCCACGAACGTGGTCTTCCCGACGCCGAAGTTCCCCGCCACCAGCAACTTTACGGTGCGGGTGACGGTCTGCGGCACATAGTCGACGACGCGCTCATGCGGAGAGAGCGCGGAGTCCATCGAGTACCTCCTCCAAGAGGGCTTTGCCCGGCAGCGCTTCCACCGGGGTCGGGACGGCCAGATGACCGCTGTCCAGTAGATCCGCCACCAGGATCTTCACGACCGAAGGCGGCAGGTCCAGATAGGCCGCCAGCTCGGCCAGCGTCAGCACGCCGCGGCGGGCGAGCTGGATGATGCGGCGGGCGTCGGCCGACGCGCCGGGGGCCGGATCGGCCACCGCGACAACCAGACTGACCAGATCCAGCACCCGCGTGGGGCGCGATCGGCCGCCGGTGCGCACATACGCCCGGACCAGATCGGGGTCGCGCCGCGGCCGGCTCATGAGCGCGGCAGATCCGCCCTGGTCCGCGACATACTGCCGAGCTCACGCCCGACCCGCAGGGCCAGTTCGTTCATCCGGTGCGCGACCAGGCTGACATCCACGTCCTGGGTGGTCGAAACACCCAGCAGCGCACCGGCACCGGCGGCGGTGATGAAGATCATGCCGTCGGCGTACTCGGTCATGTTCTGGCGCACCGCATTGTCGGAGGTGCCGCCGCAGAACTCGGCGAGCGCCTTGCCCAGGGCCCGCAGGCCGGAGGCGGCCGCGGCGAAGCGCTCGGCGTCGTCGATGCTCACGCCACCGGTGTGCGCGATGCGCAGGCCGTCCTCCGATAGCAGAACGGCGAACCGGACCCCTGGCGCTTCGAGATCGTCGAGCAACCAGGCCAGCCGGTTGGTGTCACTGACAGCCGTCGCGGGCGTACCGGTCACGATGTCATCCCTTCGGAGTGGTCGAACGCGGCCGCTCGACCGCGCTGGGAGCCGCTGTGCCAGGCAGCGGCGATATCGGGTCGCGCGGACGTCTCATCCACGACGACCGGGCGCACGGGTGCCGCCACCGACACCGACGCCGAGCGGCGGCGCCGCTTGGGCAGGCCACCGGAAGTGAGTTCCTGAGGCGCCGAATCCATGGCCACCACCGTGGGTTCCGGGTCGGGTGCCGGAATCCGGGCGGGCGCCGGCACGGGGGTCGGGGCGGCAACGGCCACGGGTGTCGGGGCGGGCGCGGCCAGCAGGGTCTCCGGAATGAAGACCATGGCGCGCATGCCGCCGTACATATTGGGGCCGTCGATGTAGACGGAGAAGCCGTAGCGGCGCGCGAGCGCCGCCACGCCCGGGAACCCGACTCGCGGGGTCGGGCCCAGCGCGTGGATGTCGACGAGCTGATCGCCCGCGAGGACGCGGCGGGTCTCCTCGAGCTGCTCGGGGTTCATCCGCACACCGGCGTCGTCGATGATCACCGTGATGCCGTGGTGACCCTCCTGGAAACCGATGTCCACGTACGAGGTCGGCGGCGAGTAGCGCAGCGCGTTGTCGAGCAGCGTCGCGACGGTGTGCACCAGCGGTTCCACCGCGCGGCTCACGACCGGGCGGTCCAGCTCGGTGGCGCGCACCCGGGTGTAGTCGCGGACCCGGCCGGTGGCGCCGCCCACCACGTCGGTGAGAGTCTGCTGCGGCCAGCGCCGGCCGGGCAGACCACCACAGACGATCACATAGGACTGCGCCTGGCGGATCATCTGCTGCACGGAATGGTCGATGCGGGTGAGCGTTTCGAAGGTCTCGTCGTTGCGGTGCTGACGCAGCGCGGCGCTGAGCACCTGGCTGACGTCCGCGCCCAGGCTCACCACCGAGGCGCCGAAGGCGCGCACCGCGGCCGAGGTGGCCTCACGGGCGGAGCCCTCCACCTGGGCGCGGGCGGTGTCGGCGGCCTCGGCGACCGCGCTGCGCGAGGCCTCCCCGGCCTGCGCGACGGCGACGCGGGCGGCCTCCTCGGCCTGGGCGATGGCCAGCTGGGCCACCTCCTCGGCCTGGGCCACCGCGGTCTCCCGCTCGGATTCGGCCTGCGCCACCGCCAGCTGGGCTTCGGTCTCGGCTTCGCGCCGGACCCGGTCGCGGGTCTCGGCGGCCACCTTCTGCAGCTCCTCGCCGCAGCGGGCGGTCCACTGCCACACCAGCTCCGCGATACGCGACTGCTCGAGCACGATCGGCAGGTCCACGGTGGGGTTGTCGGGGTCCGAGCGTCGGACGGCGGCACCGATGGCGGGCACGACGTTCTCGGTCAGGTTCACGATCATGTCCTCGACCGCGACGTCGCGGTTGGCCTGCTCCGCACGCAGGGCGGCAACCCGCCCGCGTTCAGCGCGCATGGCACGCCACAGAAACAGCAGCCCGACCACGGCGAATAGCAGCGCGGCAGCGAGAACCCAGGAAAGCAGCACGGCGTTGTCTTGATTCATCAATTCTCTTGTCGTCCGGCCGATCCTGAAATCGGCGGAGCCACCATAGCAGAATCCTCTGTCTCCCCTAACCTTTCGGTATCTCCGAGCAAACCGCAACCCGGAGCCCGTGCAGCTCACAGCATTTCACCGCGATTTGCACCCCGAAGCCCCGGCGCGGAAGAACCCGGTCACCCGGGCGATCCGAACCCGAGGTCCACGGCCCGACAACTGGTCACTCGACCATCGCCCCGGATTCCATGCTGTCCCCGCCCCTCACCTGCGCTCCCGGCCCTGCGTGCACGCCAGCAACCTCCCGGTTCCCGCAGCAGAACACCGCGTGGCACCCGGTGGAGACCGCGACAGCAAATCGTCTCCACCGGATGCCACGCGGCAACCGGCACTGCTCGCGCGGACCTCAGCCGGCGGTGGGCACCGTCGCGGCAGTGACCGCATCGGCGATCCACGGAACGACCGCCACGCGCACATCGATCCGCCGGGGCAGCAAGCCGTTGGCGGTCAGCAGATCCGCCGCACGCTGTTGCTCATCGAGGAACTCCGCGGTCACCGGTCCGACACCGAAGGGCCGGCCACGCAGGGCGGCCTCCCAGGCATCGAGATCGGCGGTGCCGCCGCGGGCGACGATATCGTCGACGAAGTACTGTGCGGCCGCGCGCGGGTTCTCGGCGATCCACGCGTCGGATTCCTGCAGGGCGGCGATGATCGTCTCCAGTTCCGCACGGTGCTGCTCGGCGAACCCGCGGCGGGTGAACCACAGTGACGGGTGGCTGAACACCGATTCGGTGTCGACGAGAGTGTGCAGTTCGGTGGTGGCCTCGAGCGCCGCCAGCGCCGGGTAGGCGCCGACCCAGGCGTCGAGTTCACCGGTGCGCAGCAGGTTTCCGCCATCGTGGATATCGGTGTCGACCGGTTCGATATCGGCCCAGCCGAGGCCGGCGCGGTCCAGGGCGAACAGCAGCAGGGTGGTCTGCCAGGAGCCGTGGGCGATGCCCACCCGCTTGCCCTTCAGGTCGGCGACGGTCTCGATGCCGCTACCGGCCGGGGCGACCAGGCGGCCGTTCTCGATACGCGGGCCGGAGATGCCGACATAGACGATGTCGCGATCGTTGCCCAGGGCGGTGATCGGCGGGGTGAAGCCGGTGCCGATGAAGTCGTAGCCGCCCTCGGCGAACAGCCAGTCCGAATGCTGGGACGGCAGGGCGGCTTTCACGTCGACAGGTGAGGGCTTGGGCAGTGCCCGCAGATCGACCCATTCCACCTCGGGCAGAGCGCGTTCGAGGATGCCGCGGTGGCGCAGGACGAACAGGGAGTTGTTGTGCGGGAAGTACCCGACCCGGATGCTCATGAAATCTCCTGGTGAATGTGGATTTTCGGGGATGTGGTCACGGTGGTCAGCGGGTGGCGGCGAGAGTGGCGGCCGGGCCGGGTATGGTGAGGCGGGAGCGGCCGAGCAGCGGCAGCACCTCCTCACCGACCCGGTAGGCCTCTTCCAGGTGCGGGTTCCCGGCCAGGATGAACGCGTCCACGCCCAGGTCGATGAGTTCGTCGAGGCGCTGGGCGACCTGCTCGTAGCTGCCAACCAGGCCGAAGGCCGGGCCACCGCGAATCAGGCTGAACCCGCACCAGACATTGGGCTGGACCTCCAGATCCCGGTAGCCGGTAATGGTTTCGGGGACCCAGCCCTGGATGCGGGCCGCACCCACCGAGTCGCCCTGGGCGGCGCGGTTGGCGGCGTCCCGATCGACGAAGGCCCAGCCCTGCTCGATCTCGGCCCAGGCGGCCTCCGCGGTGTGGCGGGCCACGATGTCGATGCGGACGGCGAACTTCGGTGTGCGGCCGGTGCGTTCGGCGTGGGCGCGCACGCCGTCGAATTTGGCGCGCAGGTCGGCGAAGGGCTCGAGCCAGGACAGGTAGTAGTCGGCGTGGCGGCCCGCGGCCCGCACAGCGGCGGGCGAGGAGCCGGAGAAGTACACCTCCGGGAACGGTTGCCCGGCCAGGGCGGGCGGCAGTGCCGCGCCCTCGGTGCGGAAGAAGCGGCCCTCGTGGTCGAGGGGTTCGCCGTCCCATACCCCGCGCAGCACCTCGAGGAATTCGCTGGTGCGGGCGTAGCGGTCGTCGTGGGAAACCTTGTCGCCCCACCACAGTTGGGCCGGTCCCCCGCCGCCGCTGATGATGTTGTAGACCAGCCGCCCGCCGGTGGCGCGCTGCAGGCTGGCCGACATGCGCGCGGCCTGCACCGGGTGCAGGAATCCGGGCTGGAAGGCGACCATGAACCGGTAGGTGGTGGTCTCGCGGGCCAGGGCGGCGGCCACCGCCCACGGGTCCTCGGTGATGGGGAACGACGGCAGCAGGCCACCGAGGAACCCGGCCGATTCCGAGGCGCGGGCGACGGCCGCGGCGTGATCGAGGTAGCTGTAGCCGTCGAGTTCGCCCGCGCGCACGGCCGGGGCGATATTGCCGGGACCGTAGCCGCCCGCGTGGCCGCGGTTGTAGCGGCGCGGGGTGCGCAGCGACGCGTGATCGCCCTCCATGCCGATGCGCCAATAGATGTCGATGGTCATGCGGTGGCCTCCTTCAGGGTGCGGCCGGTCGGGTCGGCCAGGAACAGCAGGTGCTCCCCGGCGCGGTAGACCTCCTCGAGGTGCGGGTGCCCGGACAGCACCACGGTGTCGACGCCGGCCGTGGCGTACGCCCGCAATCGCCGCGCCACCTGCTCGTAGCTGCCGACCAAGCCGACGGCCTGCGGATATCCCAGCTGGGTGAAGCCCGCCCAGCGCCCGTCGCCGAGATCCAGCGCCTCCGCACCCGGTCCGTCCGGATACAGTTCGCGCCATTGCCTTTCGACCCGAGCCCACGCCTCGGTCTCGGTCGCGCGGGCGATGACGGGCACCTCGACGCCCGCCCGCACGGTGCGCCCGGCCGCGGCGGACAGCGCCCGCAGTTCGGTGAGGGACGCGTCGAGGCCCTGCGGCGTCTCGGTGAAGACGTGCACATCGCCGTGCCGTGCCGAAAGTTCCAGCGCCGCGGTCGAATCCCCGCTCAGGTACACCACCGGGAAGGGCAGGCCGGACAGGATTCCCCGGAATCCGCCGTCGACGACCTCGTAGTACTCCCCCGCGTAGTCGAACCCGGTGCCGCGGAATCCGGCCGCGGGCACCGGGTTCTCGTTCCAGACACCGCGCGCCACGGTGAGGAATTCCGCTGCGCGTGCGTACCGATCGTCCCCGGTGACGCGGTCACCACGTTGTCGCGCGTCGTCGGCATCGGTGTCCACGGACAGCCGCCAGCCCAGTCGCCCCGCCGAGAACCGTTGCAGGGACGCCGAAACCTTCGCCGCGTAGACCGGCGTCCCGAAGCCGGGATGGAAGTCGACGACGACGCGCGTGTGCCGTGTGGCCCGCAGCGCCGCGCCCGCGACGATCCACGACTCCTCGCCCGCCGGGTCGTAGGGTGCGAGTACCCCGTCCAGACCGGACAACTCGGCGGCGTGCACCACCTGGTGCAGGTCGTCGAACGGCCCGAACCGCCCGGCCCGGACATCGGTCACGGCACGATCCACCGTGCGGGCCTCGGCGCTCGCCGAGCCGCCCACCTCGGCCGGATCAGCCAGACCGAGAGCGGGTGCTCGGCCGTTGTCGGGCGTGCCGCCGATACCGTTGCGCCCGGCCCGATTCCGCTCGGCATCGACGGCGGGGATCGGGCTGTCGCTCCGGCCGCGGTGCCGCAGCCCGGCATCGGCGCGGCGGCCGTCGCCGCGGCTGGGCAGCCGCCACAGGTATTCGGTCATGCCCGCACCTCCGCGGCGGCGCTGGTCGATCTGCGCGCGCCGCGCTTGTGGCGCGCGGCGAGGTCGGCGGGAGCGGTTGAGCGCCATCGGGGTTCGGTCATGCTGCGGCCTGTCCGGCGGCGACGAGGGCGCGCGCCTGCTCGAGGGGTTCGGGGGCGATCCAGGAGCCGAGGTCGAAGTCGGCGGCGAGGAAGCCGTGGGTGTAGAGGAACTGCTGCTGGACGGCGAGCAACTCGAGGCGTTCATCGGACAGCGACGGGTGCAGGCCGATGTTGAAGTCCGTGCCGTAGGCGGCGGTGACACCCTCGGGGCCGGACAGGGTTTCGCGTTGCAGGACCTCGGCGGCGTCGTCGCGGTGGGTGGTGGCCCAGTCGGCGGCGCGCAGGGTCTGGGCGAGGAAGCCGATCACCACGTCGGGGCGGGTGTCTAGCAGGTGCTGGTGGACGGTCAGCGGGCGGGGCGTGCCGTTGTTGACGCGTAGCCGCTTGGACTCGGTGGCGTCGAGGTCGACCGTGATCCGCAGCCCGTGCTGCTGGGCGACCTCCTGTGCGCGTGCGCCTTTGACGTAGATCGCGTCCACGGCGCCGTCGAGCAGTTCCGCCACGCCCCAGGTGAGGCTCCGGTCGCGCTGCTGGATCTCGGTGCGCACCTGGGGATTCGATTCCACGCCGAGCTCGATGACGCGCACGTCGGCCAGCGTCAGGCCGCCCAGGCGCAGGGCACTGGCGAAACCGTGCAGCGCCATCGCACGCGGGAAGCTGCGCGCCCGGTCCCGCGCCCAGGCCGGAATGCCGACGCGCAGCCCGGCCAGCCCGGCGGCGGAGGTGACCGGCGAATCCGGGCCCACCACAATGGCTTGCGCCTCGTCGATCCAGGTCAGGCCGATGAGCCGGGTCGGCGAGCCCTGGGCGCGGGCGGCCAGGGCGGGCACATTGCCGCCCTCGCGGATGAGGCCGGGCAGATCGTGGTCGAAGTGGCGGAGGGCGAGTTCGGGTGCGGCGTCCTGGAGGACGCCGAAGGCCAGTCCGTTGCGTTCGGCGGTGTCGCCGAGCCAGCCGAGGCTGTGGGCGAGGCCGCTGGCGGTGGGGACCGGGCAGCGGGTGTACCAGAGGGTGTCGGTCATGAAGTGCTCCTGGGGTTTTCGGTGTCCGGACGGTCGACGCCGAGCTGGGCGAGGAAGGCGGACCGGTGGCGCAGGGCGGCCGGATCGGTGCGGTCGCGCGGTCGCGGCAGGTCGATGGCCTGATCCACGGCGAAGCGGCCGCGGTCGAGGATGAGCACCCGATCGGCCAGCCGTACCGCCTCGTCCACGTCATGGGTGACCATGAGCACCGCCGGGCGGTGGCGGGCCACCAGGTCGCCGACCAGGTCCTGCATGCGCAGGCGGGTGAGGGCGTCGAGTGCGGCGAACGGCTCGTCGAGCAGCAGCAGATCCGGCTCGCGGACGAGCGCCCGGGCCAGGGCGGCCCGCTGGGCCTCCCCGCCGGAGAGCGTGGCGGGCCATTGGCGGGCCTTGCCGGCGAGCTGCACCTCGGCCAGCGCGCGCAGCCCGGCTTCGCGTGTCGTACGCGAACGGCGCTGCCCGATGGTCACATTCGCCAGCACCCGCTTGGACGGGACCAGGCGCGGCTCCTGGTAGACGGTGGTGCGGGCGGGCGGGACCAGCACCTCGCCGGCGTCGGGCTGCTCGAGTCCGGTCAGCAGGCGCAGCAGGGTGGTCTTGCCGGTGCCGCTGGGGCCCAGCAGCACCACGAACTCGCCGCGGCGGATGGTCAGGTCGACACCGTCGAGAATCACCTTCTCCCCGAAGGCTTTCCGCAGTCCGGTGATCGAGACCGCCAGTGGCGACGCGGGGTCGTGCGGGGTGGTCGTCGCGCGCGGGGTCGTCATCGCATGGCCACCTGCCGCCGCCACGGCATGGCCAGCCGTTCGACCAGCCGCACCGCGCCGTCGAAGACCAGTCCGAGCAGCGCGTACAGGACCACGCACAGCACCATGTAGTCGGTGCGGTTGTATTCCTGGGCGAGGGTCACCAGATAGCCGACGCCCTCGGTGGTGCCCACCTGTTCGGCGGCGATGAGGCCGGTGATGCTGATGGACAGGCACACGCGCAGGGCCATGAGCACCCCCGGCAGCGCGGCGGGCAGGATCACCTCGGCGACCAGCCGGACTCCGGTGAGCCCGAAACCACGCGCGGCCTCCACCATCTTGCGGTCCACATTGCGGACGCCGAGGTAGGTGTAGGCGTACATCGGGGCCACCGTCGCGACGGCGATCAGCAGTACCTTGTACAGCTCGTCGATGCCGAACCAGGCGATGAACAACGGCACCAGCGCCAGGAACGGCACCGCGCGCACGATCTGCAGGGTCGAATCCACCAGTTCCTCACCGAGACTGGACAATCCGGCCAGCAGGCCCAGCGCCATCCCGACCGTCACGCCGAGCGCGACGCCGAGCGCGGCGCGCGTGAACGACGCGAGGGCGAAGTCCGTCAGCTGGCCGCTGCGGGCCAGCTCGAGCAGCGCCGACCACACCTTGGGCGGACCGGCGAGTACCTGCGGCGACAATGCCCCGGTGGCCGAGCCGATCCACCAGGCGGCGATGATCAGCGCGGGCAGCACGAATCGCAGCGGCAGCGAAACCCATGCGGGCCTGCGCCGTTCGACCCGCGCCCGGGGCGGGGCCAATCCGGATCGATCCGCGCCCGGGTCCGGGGCGGCCGCGGTCGCACGTCCGGCCGCGTTGTCACCGATCGCGTCCGAGGCGGGATCGGCTGCGGCCGAATGGTTCTCATGCTCGGTCGTGCCAGGCGGGTCGTCGTCGATTCCCGAGGCCCGCTGCGGGGCGGGCGCGGCGGAAGTGGCCATGTCAGCGTCCCGGCTGCAGCCCGGCCAGCTGCTCCGGGGTGAGTTTGGATTTCAGGTCGTAGAAGATGTCGCCGGCGGTGATGTCGCGGGAGATGACGCCGTTGTCGCGGAAGAGCTTCACGATGGTGGCGAGGTCGGCGGCGTCGCTGTCGGTCGGGAGGTGCGGCACGGTCGCCTCGCCGCCCAGGCGGATGGCGTCGGTCAGGCGCGGGCCGCTCAGCGCGCGGGGGCCGGTCTTGTCGAAGACGTTCTGGAAGTCGGCGGGATTGCCACGCTGCTGGGTGGTGAGCTGCTGCACCGTCTGCAGGAATTTCGCGGCGATGTCGGGGTGCTTGTCGGCGACCTCGGTGCGGAACACGAACACCGTGTTGTCCTTGGATCCGATGGACTGCTCGGTGGCGATCTCGACGCCGCCGTTGGCCTTGGCCTCCTGATAGGGCACCAGGAACGAGGCCCACGCGTCGACCTTGCCGGTGGCGAAGGCGGTGGCGGCGTCCTTCTGCTGCAAGGGGACTCGCGTCACCTGGTCGGCGGGCACCCCGGCCTGTGCGAGGGCCTGCAGCAGGATGTACTCGCCCTTGCCCGCCGGATTCACCGCGACCCGCTTGCCGGCCAGATCGGCGACGGAGTGGATCCCCGCGTTCGGGGCGGCCAGGATGCCGCTCTGATCCTTGCCCGCCGGATCGGACACCGACACGATGCGCACGGCGACATCCTTGGACAGCGCGCCCACCACCGGACTGAAGGCAGCATCGGAGACGTCGAGCTCCCTGGTGTTGAACAGCTTCAGCATGGAGCTGAAACCCGGTGTGGTGGTGACCCATTCGACGCGGGCGTGCAGTGGCGCGAGCGCCTTGTCGAAGGTGCCGTCGCGTTTGCCGACGGCCAGCGGCCCGGCATTGCCCGGGTCGACGACCTTGAGCACCACCTCACCGGAACCGGTGCCGGTCGAGCCGGAGCCACACGCGGCGAGCAGGGCGACAACGGGGGCCAGGACGAGGGCGTGACGCCAACGGTGTGGCCGGCGCGTGCGGAACATGGTGGGCACCTCTTCGATTCGGAAACGGTCCAGCGATGCCCTGGGACAGTAGGGATCCCACGCGACCGGAGCGAGGTAATCCATTCCGGGGATTGGAAGGGTTGACAGGCCTCCATCGAAGGACTTATGGCCATTTCCCTTTCGTCTTTCCGAATAGTGGAAAGCTCGGGTCTGCCGGACCGGCACGCCGTGCTACCGTCCCAACCGTGGAAGCCTCCGGAGTGCAGACCGTCGCCCGTGCCCTGTCGGTCCTCGACTGCTTCCGCGACGGTGCGGAGCGTGGCGTCTCGGAGGTCGCACGACAGCAGGGACTGGCGGTCAGCACCACCCACCGGCTGCTCACCGCGCTGGTGCAGGCCGGATTCCTGGACAAGAGCGAGGATTCCGGCCGCTACCGCATGGGCGGCGCACTGGCCGGGTACGGTCAGATCGCCTATCGCCAGCACCGCATCTATCTGGCCGAACCCGCGCTCGAACAGCTCGCCGCGACCACCGGCGCCAGCGTCTCGATCGCCTTGCGCCACAGCATCCACGCCGTGTTGCTGGCCACCAGCCGCTGGCGCGACACCGACGGCCACCGGCTCCAGGGCGTCCGGCTGCCACTGCATGCCAGCGCGCTCGGCAAGACCCTGCTGGCATGGAACGACGCCGGCGACGCCGAGCTGGCCGCGCTGCCCTACGACGAGGGCACCGCCCGATCCGTCTCCACCCCGGCCGAACTCCGGCGCGAGCTGGTCCGCACCCGCGAACGCGGCTACGCCTACAACGACGAGGAGCTCGATCCGGGCTTCCGCACGCTGGCCGTGCCCATCCTGACACCCGGCGCGCCCTGCCGGTTCGCGCTGGGGCTGCGCGGAACGACCACGCTCATGATTCCCGAACGGCTCCCGTTCCTGGTCGATCTGGCCAAGATCACCGCCGCCGACATCGCCGCCCGTTTCACCGCCGCCGACTGACCCCGATGCACCGATCCATCTGGCAATCAATGGATTTCATTCGAGTTCCGATTGGTGGACGGCGGGCGCGGCTGACACGATGGGCGGCATGCGTGAACAGCGGCTCGGGAATGGTTTGACGGTGTCGGCGATCGGCCTGGGGTGCATGGGGTTCTCCCAGGGGTACGGGGCAGCCGACGACGCGGAGTCCGCCGCGGCCATCCGGGACGCGGCGGCGGCGGGAATCACCGTGTTCGATACGGCGATGAGCTATGGGCGCGGGCACAACGAGCGGCTGGTCGGGCAGGCGCTGGCGGGGACGAACGCCCTGGTGGCCACCAAGTTCGGGATCGTGCGGACCGAGACCGGCGTGGGACTCGACGGCAGGCCCGAGCATGTGAGCGGGTACTGCGAGGAATCGCTGCAGCGGCTCGGGCGCGAGACGATCGACCTGTACTACCTGCACCGGATCGACCCGGAGGTGCCGGTGGCCGAGACCGTCGGAGCCATGGCGGAATTGGTGAAGGCCGGCAAGGTACGGCACCTGGGCATCTCCGAGGCCACCCCGCAGCAACTGCGGGAGGCGGTGGCCGAGCATCCGATCGCGGCGGTGCAGTTCGAGTGGTCGATGCTGTGGCGCGCGCCCGAGCGCGATATCGTCCCGGTGGCACGCGAACTCGGGGTCGGAATCGTCACCTACAGCCCACTCGGACGCGGATTGCTCACTGCCACACTGGATTCGGCCACGGTCGCGGACAGCGACTTCCGACGCAACGACCCGCGCTTCCAGGGCGAGCATCTCGACGAGAACCTCGCACAGGTGGCGGCGCTGCGGGACCTGGCCGCGCGCCTGGGCATCTCGGCCGGGCAACTGGCGCTGGCCTGGCTGCTGGCACAAGGACCGGACATCATGCCGATTCCCGGCAGCCGCCGTGCGGCGCGCATTCTGGAGAATGCGGCAGCCGCCGCGGTCGAGCTCGGTGCCGAGGATCTCGCCGAACTCGACAAGCTGGTCCCGCCCGAAGGCTGGTCGGGCGACCGCACTTCCTTCGCGGTCCCCTCGACGACGCGCAACCCCTAGTCGGCCCCGGCCGGCCGGTACAGCAGGGTCATCAGGCTCGAGCCGGCCAGGCCGCCGACGATCTGGGCCGCGGCGAACGCGGGCACCGAGACCGGGGCGATGCCGGTGAAGGAGTCGGAGAGCATGCGGCCCACGGTGAGTGCGGGGTTGGCGAAGGAACCCGAACTGGTGAACCAGATGGCCGAGCCGAGGTAGGCGGCCACGGCTGCGGCGCTCGCACCGCGGCCGTGGCGGGCGGCCGCGACGCCCACGGCGATCAAGCCGGCGGCGGCGAGGATTTCGCCGAGCAGGTGGCCGCCGGTGACGCGATGGTGGCTCGCGATCTGCAGTGGAGTGCGGTCGAACATGGCGTTGGCCAGCAGGGCGCCGACGATCGCGCCCGCGTACTGTGCGGCCGCATAGGCTCCCAGTTCCCGGGTGCCGAGCCCGGTGTGCCGCCGCCGTCCGCCCAGCCAATCCGCCAGTGACACCACGGGATTGAAGTGGGCGCCCGAGATCGGGCCGAACGCCAGAATCAGCACGGCCAGGCCGAAGGCGCTGGCGGTGGAGTTCTCCAGCAGCTGCAGTCCGAGATCGCCGGGCGAGAGCTGTTCGGCCGCGATCCCGGAACCGATCACGACCGCCGCCAGCGCCGCGGTTCCGGCGAACTCGGCCACCGAGCGCCGCCCCAGCGACACTCCGGCCTCGGCGGGCACGGTGTCGGGGGCGGGATCGATCAGCGGACGGTCGCGGTTCGGCACCCGGACACAGTGACAGACCGGCGCTTGCGCAGCACCGCGTCGCCGCAAGATATCTCGTATATCAGGCGCGGCCGGGTTCGGCGATCAATCGACCCCGCCGCCGCCCACCTCGGGCAGCCCCTCGGTGACGCGCAGGCGATCGGCCATGGCGGTCAGCAGGTTCTGGGACTCCTCGCTCAGATCGAAGGCCCGCGTGGACAGTTTGCGCAGGCCGTGGAACTGCAGCCGGGCGATCAAGTCCGAGTCCCGGTCGGCAGCGGTGGTGTAGGCGTCGTCGGCGAAATAGGCCGACCGGACCCGGAAGAAGCGGGCCAGCGCGGCGATCGTCTCGCGGGAGGGATCGGTGCGCACGCCCGAGCGCAGCTGGCTCAGATAGGGCTTGGAGATGGGGTGGCCCCACGCGGTCAGCTGGGCGGCCACCTCGGAGTTGGTGTGCGGGCGCTCGCCCGGGGCATGCACGACCTCGAAGAGCCTGTTGAGCCGGGCCGCGAATCCGGACGCGGGCGCGGGGGCGGTGGCCGGGGTGGCGTGCAGTTCGGCGGCGCGGTGCGGGATGCGGGCGTAGAGCCGTTGCAGCGCGGGCTCGTTCAGCGAGGACCGCTCGAGCAGCTCGGCGACGCGCGCCACCGGGTCCGGGGCGTGGTCGGGGCTCATTCGGCCGCCTCCTTGCTGTCGAGGCCGGTCATCCAGCCCTGGTCGCGTTTCAGCCGGGCCCAGCGCTGTTCGACCGCCTTCACGGACGGGAAGTCGAACAGGTGCTGGATTTCACGGCCGGTCAGGCCCATGGCCTTGCCCCACACCAGCCCGCGGTCGCGGTCGCCGAGCCCGGCCAGGCGGCTGCGGAAGGCCAGCCGGTCCACCACCGCACCGGCCACGTCCTCGGTGGAGGCCAGCACCTCCATCAGGTCCGGGCCGTCCTCGGTCACGATGGTCACCGAGGCCGCGGCCCGGAACTGATAGAGGTCACCGGTGCGGCGGCTGCGGCGGAAGTGCTCGACGAAGGCCAGCACACACGCGCCGATGAAGTAGCTGCCCAGGCTGAGGCCACCGTCGGCATTCCAGCCGTCGCCGTCGCGGGCATTGCGGCGGAAGCGCTCCAGCGCGCGGGTGATGGTCTCCTGCACGAAGTCCTCGGCGAAGCGGGTCTCCACCAGCAGTCGTTCCTGCGTGGTCGGGCGCAGCGGCATGCGCTTCTGCTCGGCCGCCGAGAAAATCCAGCCGGTGCGCACCCATGGCCCCAGCACCGCCAATGCGTGGCGAACCAGACTGTCCGCCAGCAGTTTCCAGGCCGGCCCCTCGAATCCGGCCTTGCGGACCAGCTCGAACAGCTCGTGCTCGGCCGCAGATCTCTCGGGATCGGTCATGTCGTCGGCGTCCTCACCCAGCACCTCCTGATCTCTGACGACCACGTTATAGGTGTGGCAAACCCGCCGCCCCTCTTTCAGCTAATGACCAGTATCCGCGAGCGTGTAAATCATTTCTTGACAGGAGATTTCATGTAAAGGCAGCATTGACATATGACTGATCCCCGGCACAGAGACCCCGCCGACGAACGCGCGGTCCTGGCAAAACTGTTGTCCACCAATGCCGATTTCGTCGCCGAGGTGCTGCGGCCCGGCGACGGCAAACCCGCGCCGTCGGTCATGGCGGCACTGCGCGCGGCTCGCAGCCTCGACGGCGTCGTCGACGATGTGCTGCGCTCCCTGGTCCGCCAGGCCCGCGAGGAAGGCCGCACCTGGGCCGAGATCGGCGAAATCTTCGGCACCTCACGCCAAGCCGCGTTCCAGCGCTTCGGCGGGCCCGCCGCGGGCATCCAGATCCCGCCGGCGCCGCCGATCCCGCCCAGGCCCGAGATGCCACAGCTGCCACCCATGCCGGAGCCGCCCGACTGGGCGAAAATGCCCGGCATGCCGCAGATTCCGGGCCGGCCCTTCGGCGGGCCCGGGCAACCGGGCGGTCCGGACCACCCGCAGCACTGCGGCCCCGGCCGCCCGGGCTGGGGCCCGAATCCGCACGGCGACCAGCCCGCCGAGTGAGCGTCCTCGCCGTGTCCGCCACCGAGACCCCGCGCGCCCGCTGTGACCGGGCGCGCCGGCGGCTGCTCGCGGCCGCCCGGCAGCGCTACGCCGAGGATCGGCTCGCCGACGCCGTCTCCGCCGGGACGCGCCAGGTGGTGGTGTTCGGCACGGCACTGGACACGTTCGCCGGCCACAATCCCTATCTCGGCCTCCACGTCTACCGAGCCACCGCCGAGGATTTCGAAAGCAACGCGGCGACAAACGATTTCGGCCGGTCCCGCTCCGTCTCGTCGCGCAACGACGCGGCGTCCGGGGCCGGCATCGCGGAAATCCCGCGACACACACCGGGATTCCGTCCCGAGCAGTCCGTGTTCGTCATCGTCCTCGCGGATCCGCGCTCCGAGGATCCGGGCACTCGTGCAGGATGCGGCGAGGCGGCGGCGCGCGAGGCGGCCGACTTTGCCCGGCGCGCATCGGGATTCGATGGTCTCCATGAAGTGCCGGGCATGCGGCGGCGTCGTATCGGCGGCGGAAGCCTCGGCTCCAGTGGCTTCACCCACTGCCAGGGCCGGGCGGTCGAGTCGGTATTGCGGATGCTGTCGCAGTGTCCTGGCGGTGCGGAGATCGTCTTCGATATGCCGCCGGAGGCTTCGACCGGTGTCGAACGGCTCTTGCGCGACACGGGGTGGGTGGTTTTGGCGGATCTGACCGCGGGCGCGTTAGCCTCCCGCTATCTCGGCGTCGCGCCCGGACCGGACTATTCGGTCGAACCTCGGGTTGTGTGGGCGCGCGTCGGCAATAATGCCGGACGCCTGCCCGATTCGCTGCCCGCCGAATGAGGAGCCCATGCGCACGCACTCCCGCCGCCATGCCGTCGCCATCCTGGCCGCCGCCACGGCCTTGTTCGCGACCGGCGCTCCCGCCGGCGCGGTGCCCGCGGCAGCGGACCTGCCCGCACTGGGCGCCGACTTCCACTGGGGTGTGGCCGCGGCGGGGTTCCAGAACGAAGGCCGTGTGCCCGACAGCAATTGGCGCCGGTACGTGGACACCCACCCGGATGACGACCGCTACGGCGACAGCGTCGACTTCTACGACCGGTATGCCTCCGATATCGCGCTGGCCGCGAATCTGGGCGTCGACACCTACCGGCTCAGCATCGAATGGGCGCGGGTGCAGCCGCGGCCGGGGGTGTGGGACGCGGACGGATTCGCCTTCTACGACAGGGTGATCGCGGCCATCCGGGCCGCCGGGATGCGGCCGATGATCACCCTCGACCACTGGGTGTACCCGGGATGGGAAGCCGATCGCGGCGGATGGGCGAATCCGGGCATGGTCGAGGACTGGCTGGCGAACATGCGCACGGTGGTCGACCGTTACGCCGGCGACGATCCGATGTGGGTCACCATCAACGAGCCCTTCGCCTACCTCATGAACGAGGTCCGCAACGGCGGGCTGCCCGCCGCCGACGTACCGGCCATGCAGGCGCGACTCGCGCAGGCGCACAACAGCATCTACGACTACATCCACGCCCGCCAGGCCGACGCGATGGTGACCAGCAATGTCGCCTACGTGCCCGCCGCGGACCCGATCGTCAACGGCGCCATGCTCGATGCGATCGCGGCCAAGCTGGATTTCGTCGGCATCGACTACTACTACGGTCTGTCGCCCGACACCGCCGCCGAGTACACCAATTTCGCCTCCTCGGCGCTGTGGAAGCTGCCGCTGCAGGCCGACGGCCTGTACTACACGCTGCGCCACTTCGCCCACCGCTTCCCCGGCAAGCCGCTCTACATAGTCGAGAACGGTATGGCCACCGAGAACGGCGCACCCCGCGCCGACGGCTACACCCGCGCCGACGACCTGCGCGACACCGTCTACTGGCTGCAGCGGGCCAGGGCCGACGGCATGAACGTCATCGGCTTCAACTACTGGAGTCTCACCGACAACTACGAGTGGGGTTCCTACACACCACGTTTCGGCCTCTACACGGTGGACGTGCGCACCGATCCGAGCCTGACGCGCCGCCCCACCGACGCCGTGGACGCCTACCGCGCCATCACCCACAACTCCGGCGTGCCCGCCGGCTACCTGCCGACCCGGCCGCCCGCGTCCTGCTCGCTGGTGGACGCCCTCGACAGCTGCGCCGACCCGGTCACCCTGCCCCGTTGACTCCGCAACACACTCGACAGCCGGCTGGTTGTGCCGGACTGCGACTCCCCCTCGTGGAACTGCTTGGGCCACAGGCCGGTACGACTCGAAACGGTAGGCGTCCACCGACCGGCACCGCCACCTCATACCGCGCGCAGACGGGTAAAGTGGCTGGTGACGGCCCCGATCGGGTTTTCCGGACCGGAAAACCGGACACCGATCCGGGCTCGGGGAGACCGGTCGCACAGCGCGACACGCCCGCCGCTGCCCCGAAATTCAGTTAACCGGCAGCTACGCTCCGATTCGGGACATTCCGACCACCCGTCCCGGAGGAGGAGCCCCGATGCGCAGACGACTGCACCGCCTCGTCCTGGCCGGGCTCGCGGCCGCGGCGATGCTGCTCCCGGTGGCGAGCGTCGCTTACGCCACCCCGGCCACACCCCCGCCCGCGGCCGCGGCCGGCTCGCGCGGCAGCCTGGGCCCGGACTTCCTGTGGGGCGTGGCCGCATCGGGATTCCAGTCCGAGGGGCATGCGCCCGACAGCAACTGGATGCGCTACATCGACGCCAATCCCGGCTGGGACCGCTACCGCGACGCCATCGACTTCCGCTCCCGCTACCCCGGTGACGTCGCCTTGGCCGCGAGCCTGGGGTCGAAGGTGTTCCGCATCGGCATCGAATGGGCGCGGCTGCAGCCCGAGCCCGGGGTCTGGGACGAGGACGGGTTCGCCTTCTACGACCGGCTCGTCGACGACATCGTGACCAACGGCATGGAACCCATGCTGACACTGGACCATTGGGTGTATCCGGGCTGGGAGGCCGAGCGCGGCGGCTGGCGCAATCCCGGCATGGTGGACGACTGGCTGGCCAACGCCCGCAAGGTGGTCGACCGCTACGCCTCGCGAAATCCGGTGTGGGTCACGGTGAACGAGCCGGTCGCCTACATCATGCACGAGGTGCGCCAGAACGACACCGACGCCGACCAGATGCTCGGCAAGGTCGCCCAGGTGCACAACCAGATCTACGACTACATCCACCAGGTGCAGCCCAAGGCGCTGGTCACCAGCAACGTCGGGTACGTGGCCGGTTCGGAGTCGCAGGTCAACGGCCCGCTCATGGACCGCATCGGCGACAAGCTCGACTTCATCGGCGTGGACTACTACTTCGGCCTCGAGCCGCCGAAGACCAATGCCGTCAACCTGCCCGACGGTTCGGCCGCCCCGCCGCCCGGGATGTGGGAGCTGCCCATCCGGCCCGAGGGCATCTACTACGCGCTGCAACACTATTCGCAGAAGTTCCCGGGCAAGCCGCTGTGGGTGGTGGAGAACGGGATGCCCACCGAGAACGGCAAACCCCGCGCCGACGGCTACACCCGCTCGGATCACCTGCGCGACACCGTCTACTGGCTGCAGCGCGCCAAGGCCGACGGCATGAACCTGGTCGGCTACAACTACTGGAGCCTCACCGACAACTACGAGTGGGGTTCCTACACACCGCGTTTCGGCCTCTACACCGTCGACGTGCTCACCGATCCCAGCCTGACCCGCAAGCCTACCGACGCCGTGGGCACCTACCGCCAGATCATCACCGCGGGCGGCGTGCCCGCCGGCTACGAGCCGGTGCGCCTCCCCTCGGACTGCCACCTGGTGGATCCGCCCGCCAGCTGCGACTCCCCCGTCACCGTCCCCAGCGCTGTCCCGGCCCCCGCGCCCTGACACAGCCGCCGCGGCGGGGTTCAGCGGTCGAGTTCACGCACCGCGCGTTCGATCTCCTCCACCAGGGTGACCCCGCCGACCTCCCGGGCCGCGGCCCGGAACCGGTCGCGGAAGCGATCGAGATCCAGGTCCACGCCCTCGCCGCTGTACTCCGCACCCGCGGCCTCGCGGACGACGCGGATCATCTCGTCGGCCAGGGTGGCGATATGGGCGCGGATCAGCTTGCGCAGCACGCCCGACAGGGCGATGTCGGTGCCCACGTCGTAGAGGACGAGCGCTCCGGTGAGCATGGCCGGTTCGGGCACCCGCCAGCGCTCGCCGGCGCGCTCGAGGTAGCCCGCGGCGAGCAGATCGTCGAGGATCTCGGGGCGGCGATCGCCGAGCAGTTCGGTCAGGGCCTCGTCGTCGAGGATCGTGCCGGTGTCGGCCTCGGCGCTGTAGCGCGGATCGAAGACCTCACGCCAGTCGCCGTCGCCGGGTACCTCGGCCTCGAACACCTCGCGGATCGCGTCCAGGCGCAGCCCGCGCGCCTGCATGGCGGTGATGGCGTGCAGCCGTTCGAGGTGTTCGGGACCATAGACAGCTTCCTTGCCGGCCCGGCCGGGCCTGGGCAGCACGCCGACCGAGTGGTAATACCGGATGGTGCGGGCGGCCACACCGCTGAGTTCGGCGAGTTGCAGGCGGCTGTATCGATCCACCCGAACAGCATAGATACCACTGTCGACGGACGTTGACAGCTACAACTGTCCGCATTAGCGTAACCGCCGCCACACTGTCGACGACGACAAGGGAGAATCCATGACCCAACGCGACACCGATTTCGACGTGCTCATCGTCGGGTCAGGATTCGGCGGCAGTGTGAGCGCACTGCGCCTCACCGAGAAGGGTTACACCGTCGGTGTGCTCGAGGCCGGTCAGCGTTTCGCCGACGACCAGCTTCCCGACACCAGCTGGGACCTGCGCAAGTTCCTGTGGGCGCCGAAGCTGGGCTGCTTCGGGATTCAGCGCATCCACCCGCTGCGCGATGTCCTCATCCTCGCGGGCGCGGGCGTGGGCGGCGGCTCACTGAACTACGCCAACACCCTCTACGTGCCTCCGGCCCCGTTCTTCCAGGACCCGCAGTGGCGCGAGATCACCGACTGGCACGACGAACTCATGCCCTACTACGACCAGGCCCGCAAGATGCTCGGCGTGGTCACCAACCCGCACATGACCCCCGCCGACGAGGTGTTCAAGCAGGTCGCCGAGGACATGGGGGTGGGCGATACCTTCGTGCAGACCCCGGTCGGCGTGTTCTTCGGCGAGGCGGGCAAGACCGTGCCCGACCCGTTCTTCGGCGGCGCGGGCCCGGACCGCACCGGCTGCATCGAATGCGGCGAGTGCATGACCGGCTGCCGCCACAACGCCAAGAACACCCTGGTCAAGAACTACCTGTACCTGGCGGAAAAGGGTGGCGCGCAGGTCTTCCCGATGACCACGGTCACCACCGTGCGACCGCTGCCCGACGGCACCTGGGACGTGGAGACCGAGCGCACCGGCGCCTGGCTGCGCAAACAGCCCAAGACCTACACCGCCAAGCACGTGGTGCTGGCCGCCGGCACCCGCGGCACCCAGCAGCTGCTGTTCGCCATGCGCGACAAGGGCGTGCTGCCGCAGCTCTCGCCGCGGCTGGGCGTGCTGACCCGCACCAACTCCGAGTCCATCGTGGGCGCGGCCACCCGCAAGGTGAACCCGGATGTGGACTTCACCCGCGGCGTGGCCATCACCTCCTCGATCCACCCCACCCCCGACACCCACATCGAGCCGGTCCGCTACGGCAAGGGCTCGAACTCGATGGGCCTGCTGCAGACGCTCATGGTCGACGGCGGCGGCAAGATCCCGCGCTGGCTGCGGTTCCTGTGGACGGTGCTGCTACACCCGCTGACGCTGCTGCAGTTCCTGTCGGTGCGCAACTGGAGCGAGCGCACCATCATCTCGCTGGTCATGCAGCATCTGGACAACTCCATCACCACCTTCACCAAGCGGGGCCTGTTCGGGCGCAAGCTGACCTCCAAACAGGGCCACGGCGAACCGAATCCGACCTGGATCCCGGTCGGCAACCAGGTCACCCGCGCCGTCGCGGACAAGATCGGCGGTGTCGCCGGCGGTTCCTGGGGTGAGGTGTTCAATATCCCGCTGACCGCCCACTTCCTGGGCGGCGCGGCGATCGGCGCGGACGCCGACCACGGTGTCATCGACCCCTACCACCGCGTCTACGGCTATCCGACCCTGAGCGTGGTCGACGGTGCGGCGGTCTCGGCGAACCTGGGCGTGAACCCGTCGCTGACCATCACCGCGCAGGCCGAGCGCGCGGCGGCGCTGTGGCCCAACAAGGGCGAAGCCGACACCCGCCCGTCGCAGGCCGCGGGCTACGCCCGTATTGCACCCGTTGCACCGGTGCAGCCGATGGTCCCGGCGACCGCCCCGGCGGCGCTGATACTGCCCATCGTCGAGATCCGCAGCGGCGGGACCGAATCCACCCCCGCCTGATCCACACCGGCTACAGCACAGGCCCGTCGATCGTTTCCGATCGGCGGGCCTGTGACGTCGCGCTGGTCGGTGCCGGCGACAGCGCGCTGGTCAGCGGGCGTGGATGTGGGCCATCGGGGAGGTGGGCGGCGGGACGTCGCCGACGGGAGCGCGGAATTCCTGCAGCGCGGCAAGCACATCCACGTGGCGGGCGGCGTAGCAGCGCACCTGCGGCAGGGCGTGGGCGACCTCGCTGCGCTCGAGCGGTTCGGCGTCGATGTAGCCGACCTGGTCCAGGCCCACGCCCAGGGTTTCGGCGATGCGGGTGATGGCCGCGGACTTGCGGCCCCAGCCGACCTCGACGGCGGCGAAGCGCTCGGCCACGCCGTGGCGGCGCAATTGCTCTACCGTCCAGGCCCATTCGCCGCGGGAGGCGACGGCGTGCATGACGCCGCGCTCGTTGAGGATGCGCAGCGAGCGCGCGGCCTCGGCGCGCAGCGCGCCTGCGGTGGAGTCGCAGACCACCCCGTCCCACAGGGTGTTGTCGCACTCCCACACAAGCAATTTCACAGTCGCGGCGTTCATTGTTCCCCTGCCAGTCAGCAACCATCCGGTACCAAGGGTGCCGGACGGTCCTGTCTTTCACGAACCGCCCTGCGCGTGACATCGTAGGTGCTGTCTGGGCCAATGCACCAGCGCGGGCGGACTCGGAACGCCGAAGTTCCTATCTACTCGCGAGTACGGTATGTGCGTAATCTCCGCTGGTAGCGTCGGATCCAGGCCCGACGGATCGGAAGAAAGGGGCGAATGCCCATGCGGCGGCGCTGGAAGCTCGCGGGTGGCCCACCTGTGCTCGCGCTGGCACTGGTACTGACCGGTTGCGGGGCGGCCGAGGATTCGCCGCCGGTGGTGGTGAGTTCGCTGACGCTGGCGCCGCACCCCTCGACCGTCGCCGGTTCCCCGCCCACCGCCTCCGCCCAGGCCACCGACACACCCCAGCCCACCGGTTCGTCCGCGCCGATCGCGAATCCGTCGCCGACCACGCCCGGGGTGCCGGCGGCGGATCCGTTCCCGGATCAGCCGCTCATCGACCACGCCCAGTGGTCCGACGATTCCGACGGCCGCCGGTTGCGGGTCTATCCGACCCAGGCCGGGCGCTCCGACACCTTCCCCGCCGCGCTGGGGCGGGCCTGGCAGGAGGTGCTCACCTCCACGCCCGACGCCGATTCCCCCGGCATGTACGACCAGTTCCGCTGCCACTGGGAGTGGGCACGAGTGGTCCAACCGGACAAGACCAGCTGGAATCTCGAACCGTGGCGGCCCGCGGTGGGGTACGACGCGACCGTGGCGGCCCTGTGCAATCCGGGCGGACCCGACCGCTGAGCGGTCGTTCGATGCGGTAACGAAGCCGTACCGACGAAAGCGGTTGCCCGCGAGAACCTTCGAGCGCACCGGCAAATGTGCGTATCGTTGGTGACGTCCAGCGCGAACTCCTGGGAGGGAGGGTTCCGGTGCGCGCTTCCGCAGCCGCGACCTCTACGCCCACGCCGCCCGCCGCCGCCCGGGGACCGGCGCGCACACCTCTGCGCGGGCTCTTCCCCGCGCTGACCGAAACCTCGAACATCTACCTCGATTCGGCCTCCACCACCCAGAAGCCACTGCCGGTGATCCGCGCGGTGCACCGCTATCACAGTGAACGCACCGCCAATGCCGGACGCGGCACCTACCCGTGGGCGAGCAGCCTGACCCATCGCATCGAGACGGTGCGCGAGCGGATGGCCGAATTCATCGGGGCCGCAGCGGATGAGGTGGTGTTCACCAGCGGGTCCACGGCCGGTCTCAATGCGGTGGCGCTGTCGTGGGGGCTGACCACGTTGCGCGACGGCGACGAAATCCTCTACAGCCCACGCGATCACGCCTCGAACGTGTACCCGTGGCATCATCTGCGGCGGTTGCTGGGCGGGTTCGGGCGCACGATCCGGCTGGTGCCCTACCGGGTCACCGAGCTGGGCGAGGCCGATGTCGAGGATGTGGCCGCGCGCATCACCCCGCGCACCCGGCTGATCACCGTGGGGCATCTGCATCATGTGTTCGGGGCGCTGACCACCCTCGAGGAGTTGCGCGGGCGCATCGATCCGGCGATCGCGCTGTGTTTCGACTGCAGCCAGTCCGGCGGGCATCTGCCGGTGCGGGTGGCCGAGCTGGACGCGGATTTCGCGGTGTTCTCCGCGCACAAGATGTTCGGGGCGCCCGGGACCGGGGTGCTGTACTGCCGCCGGCGGCGCCACGATGAACTGACACCGTTTCTGCCGGGCGGCAATTCGGCGGTGTCGCTGGGTGATTCGGGGCTGCTGGCCGGTTCGATGCCGCAATTGCTCGAGGGCGGCACCCACAACATCCCCGGCATCCTCGCGCTCGGCGCTGCCCTCGAGGTGCTCGACGACCTGGGCCTGGATGTCGTCGCGGGCCACAATCGAGCGCTGACGCAGCGGCTGATCGCGGGATTGCGCCCGATCCCGGGTGTGGAGTTCCTGCCGGGTCCGGCGCATGCGCCGTGCGAAACCGGCTACGGGATAGTGTCTTTCACCCTCGACGGGATCAGCGCCACCGATCTCGGGTTCGTGCTGAGCGAGCTCGGGTTCCTGGTGCGCACCGGTGCGCACTGTGTGCCCGCCGACGATGTGCCGATGGACGAGGACTCGGTGCGGGTCAGCACCCATGTCTACAACACCGTCGACGAGATCGACCGGTTCACCGAGTGTGTCGCCACGATTGCCGAGGAGGTCTCTTGACCATGTCCGGCCCCGAACCCCGCTACGACCGGCGTGCCGCCTCCCGGGTGCTGGCCGCGCTGGCCCGGCCCGGCCTGGGCGCGCCCCCGGTGCTGCCGCCGCCGCGGCACATCGAATACACGTGCGCGGCACTGCAATCGGAACCGGGCTCGCACCTGACGCTGTCGCAGCGGCTGTACCTGGAACGGTTCATGCGCCCGTGCCGCGCCGACCAGGTGACCAGCGCGACCCATCGCATCGCCTGGACCGACACCGACGGGATCCCCAATACCGGGCACTACCGGGTGGGCGGCCTGGGCGCGATCGTGCCCATCGCCATGCGCGAGACGGTGCTGACGCTGTGGCACGCGCTGCAGGCCGATACCGCACTGGCCCAGCGCATCTCGGAGCTGACACCGCGCGACGAGGCGGTACTCGAGGGCACCACCACCGACCACGAGCCGTCGGAGATCTTCCGGGTGGGCATCGAGGCGGCGGGGCGAGCGCTGGCCCAGCACGCGCTGCTGGCGCGGTGGACGCCGTATCGGACGCCGGCCGAATTCGCGGTCGGCATGCGGGATTCGGGGATCTACGGCGCGGTGGCGACGCGCTGGTTCTGGGAGCTGCAGGCCTCGAGCTATCGGCGCGGCATGATCGCGGTGAGGCTGTCCACCCAACCCGATGGGACCGTACGGTATTCGGCCGAGACGGTGGCGACGCTGCGCGCGATGAAGGACATGACCATCGAGGACGCGCACCGGGTCATGCGCCGCGCCACCCACACCGAGGGTTTGACCGTGGCCGAGGCGATCACGAAATACCACGACGAGCTGGATCTGATCTCGCGCCAGTACGCACTGCTGCCGCCCGGGACACGCCCGGCGTGCCTGGCGGCCATGCCGCATCAGCTCGACGGGGAGCACTACAGCATCCTGCCGGTGGTGATCGACACGTTCACCGATGTGTTCACCCACATCGTGGACCGGGTCACCGTCGCCGAGGTGGCGGCCGACACCGGTTCGGACACCGCGGAACTCGCCGCCGAGGACCAGGTGTTCTATGTGCCCGACATGACCTGCAAGCACTGCATCCGCACCATCACCGGGGTGCTGGAGTCGATGAGTGTGGGCGTGCAGGACATCGACCTGAACAGCAAGCGGGTGGTCGCAGAGTTCCGCAGCCCCCGCAACCGCCATCGCGTGTTCGAGGCCTTGCGCGACAGCGGCTACAACCCGACCGCGGTCACACCCGCGACCAGCGAATCCGCCGTATGACGGCTGCCGCACCGCCGGGACTGCCGGCGAAGATGCATGCGCTGGTGCGGGAGTTCGTGGCCGCGCCGCACGCGGTGGCCGACGCGGTGGCCGAGTTCGGGTCGCCCGCGCATCTGGTGTTTCCGCAGGTGTTCGCGGAGAACCTGGAGCGGTTGCGCACGGAGCTGGCCGCCCGGGTGCCGGGATTCCGGATCTGCTACGCGCACAAGGTGAATCAGTCGCGGACATTCGTGGAGGCGGCGCGGGCGGCGGGCGCCGGGATCGATGTGGCCTCGGCGGCGGAGCTCGACAGTGCGCTGAAGGCGGGGTTCGAGCCCGAGCGGATCGAGGTGACCGGACCCAAGGGTGAGGGGTTCGTGCGGGAGCTGGTGGGCAGCGGGGTGACGATCAACGTGGACAATGCGTGGGAGCTGGAACGCATTGCGGCGCTGGCGCCGACGCGAGTGCCGGTGCTGGTGCGGGTGTGCGGGTTCGCGGGGACTCCGGTCAGCCGGTTCGGGGTGCCGCTGCATCGCGTCGATGCCGTGCTGGCGCTGCTGACGGCGCAGCGGGAGCGGATCGAGTTCCGCGGGTTCGCCTTTCACCTGGATTCGGGGGAACCGGCCGAGCGGGTGCGGGCGGTGGAGAGTTGCCTGATGTTGACTGAGCGCGCGTACGGGTACGGGCTCGCGCCGTCGGTGCTGAATATCGGGGGCGGGTTCCGGCAGGTGTTCACCGCGGACGCGGATGCGTTCGATGCGTATGTGCACGCGTTGCGGGAATCGCTGGTGGGGCGTGGTGAGCCGATGACATGGGGCGGCAACACCTTCGGGTTCCATCTCGAGGACGGCGCGGTGCACGGGACACCGGTTTTTCACAAATACGCCAACATTGTGAGTGCCGACCGGATGCTGGCAGACCTGCTGGATACGGGGCTGGAATCGCAAGGGGGCCGCACTTTTGCACAGGTGGCTGGGGAGAACTCGATCGAGATCTGGCTGGAGCCGGGCAAGGCGCTGGTCGATCATGCCGGAATCACGGTGGCGCGGGTGGAATTCGTGAAGGAGACCGCGGACGGCAGTACGCTGGTGAATCTGGATCTGAGTCGCGACACCGTCACCCCGGCCGATCAGGAGGTGATGGTGGACCCGATCCTGGTCCCCGCCCGCGATGTCCCGGACCCGAGTTCCGGTGCGGCGGGGGTGTTCCTGGCCGGGCGTTTGTGCCTGGAGCGGGATCTGATCACCAATCACAAGGTGTGGCTGCCGCGGCTGCCTGCTCCCGGGGACTTCGTGGTCTTCCCCAATACCGCTGCCTACCACATGGATTTGTCGGCAGCGCGTGCGTCCATGCATCCGGTGCCGCCGAAACTGGCGGTGGTACAGCGGTCCGGGACGTTCTCGGTGGGCCGCGACGTCGACTGGCACGAGGTGCACTGATGCGCTACGACCACATCACCGAACTGATCGGCAATACCCCACTGCTGCGGCTGGATCCGGCCGTGCACGGGCTCGCGCACGTGGAGCTGTACGCGAAACTGGAGTTCTACAACCCGTTCGGGTCCGTGAAGGACCGGGTGGCGTGGGGCATGATCCGCGACGATCTGGACGACATCGTCGCGCAGAAGAAGACGTTGATCGAGGCCTCGAGCGGCAATACCGCCAAGGCGCTGCGCATTCTGGCGGCCATGCACGGGATCGGGTTGCGGGCGGTGACCAATCGGATCAGGGTCGCCGAGGTGCGGGAGCTGTTGCAGTTGCTGGGCACCGACATCGAGGAGCTGCCCGGTTTGTCGGAGTGCCCGGATCCGACCGCGCCCAACGACGTGTACTCGGTCATCGAATCGACCATGGCGCGCACGCCCGGGGGCTGGTATCACCCGTCGCAGTACACCAGCGAGAAGAACATCGAGGCGCACCATCACGGAACCGGGCGGGAGATCCACGAGGATCTGGCGCGTGACGGCATCACCCGGGTCGACTATCTGATCGGCGGGCTGGGCACCACCGGGTCGACGCGCGGCACGGCGACGTTTCTGCGCAAACACAATCCGGAATTGAAGACCATCGCGGTGGTGTCGGAGCGCTCCGATTTCATTCCCGGTATCCGCTCGGAGACCGAGATGTGGGATGTGGGGCTGTTCCAGCCCGATTTCTACGACCGCATCATGGCGGTCGAGGCCGGGCGCGCGGTCGACGCGACGCTCGAACTGGCCACGGGGCACGGTGTGCTCGCCGGACCCACCAGCGGCGCGGCCTATGCCGCGGCCCTGGAGTTCCTCGGGACCCTGGAACAGCATGCCGCCCAGGCCGATCCGCTCGTCGCGGTGGTCATCGTCTGCGACCGCCTGGAACCGTATCTGTCCTACATCCGCAAGCGCCGCCCGGAACTGTTCGGCAAACCCGGGCGCGCGCCGGCCCCGACCGCGGCCGAATTGTCGGCCACCCCGGTGCTGTCCCCCGATGAGCTCGAGCAGCTCGACCGCACGGCCCGCCCGACCATCGTCGATACCCGGGGCGCGATGGCCTACCGGATCGCGCACGTGCCGGGCGCGCTGAACATCCGCGACGACCACCTCGACGACATGCTCACCCAGGGCATCCCGTTCTCGCGTTCGCGCCCCGTGGTTTTCGTCTGCCCGGTCGGTGAGGTATCGCGGCGCTTCGCGGCCCTGGCTCGCCGCGCCGGGTACGACGCGCACAGCCTCGCGGGCGGCATCACCGCGTGGCGGGATGCGGGCAAACCCATGGAATCCGCGCCGCGACCCGAATGAGTCACGGGGCAGCCGCTCCTCGGCGGCCCCGACCGGTGGGGCACCGCGCCACGGGCACAGCGCCTACGGCGCTCACCTACTTGGTGACACGTTCCTTACTGGCGCGTTTCCCGTGGGTTCAGCCGGACTGAAGCTACTTCGTCGGGAACCCACCGCTTTCGGTCATGAAAGCCTCTTTGCGGCGGCGGGTTTTCAGCTTGCAGTCCGTTCAATGGTGATCAATCAGGTCGAGTGGGTGTTTCGCGAACGTGATCCGCAGCAGCTACTCCGTATGCTTCGCCCGAGGAGGTGGACATGTCCGATGACACACCGGCAATTCCGTCCTGGGTGCCCCGAGACTCATACCCCTTCGAGCACCGCTATCTCGACCTGGGTGGCGCTCGCGTCCATTACGTCGACGAAGGCATCGGTCCACCGCTGCTACTTCTGCACGGTAACCCCACCTGGTCGTTTCTCTACCGTGAGTTGATCACCCATCTCAGCGGCCAATTTCGCTGCATCGCTTTGGATTACCCCGGGTTCGGCCTCTCACGCCCGGGCCCTGAATACGGTTTCACGCCCGCCGAGCACGCGAGGGTCGTCGAGCGATTCGTCACCGAGCTCGACCTGTCGGGCGTGACGCTCATGGTGCAGGATTGGGGCGGCCCGATCGGGTTCGCGGTCGCGACGCGGCATCCGGATCGGTTCGCCGCGTTCGTGATCGGCAATACCTGGGCCTGGCCGAAATCGGATCTGGGAACGCAGGTGTTCTCCCGGACGCTGGGCGGTCCGATCGGCAGCTATCTGATTCTGCGTCGAAACTTCTTCGTCGAGAGGCTCATACCGCTCGGTGTCCGGCGCCGGAAGCTGTCGGAGTCGGTGATGGACGCCTACCGTGGGCCGTTCCCGACGTCCGAGTCGAGGCGTCCGATGCACGTGTTCCCTCGCGAAATCCTGGGCAGCCGACCGTTTCTCGCCGAGATCGAGCGAGGGCTGCCCGCCCTGGGTGACAAGCCCGCGTTGCTGGTGTGGCCGACCAAGGATGTGGCGTTCCGCGAACCGGAGCGTCGCCGCTGGGAGCGGGTCTTTCCCCAGCATCGCACCGTCATCCTGGAGGGCGCGGGCCACTACATCCAGGAAGACGCGCCCGAGCAGATCATCGCCGCGATCCGGGAATGGGCGCCGCAACGCGACGGCGAAGGTTGAACCAGCGACACAACCGTGTGGTTGGCGGCGTTACGGGGTGGTGCCGTCAACCAATTCGGCTGACGCCCGAGCCACCACGACTTCAACCACTGTAGAGAACCATCACGCGATAACTACCGCAACCCTTGTCCAGCGGTGGCGCCTCTTTGGACCCGGCATCCTGACCGATAGCACCCTCAGCTGGGCAGACTCCCCACTTGTGCATGTGGTCCATATCGATGACCACCACTCCGCCGAGGCCAAGGGCTGGACTGGAGAAGGGCCAGTAGTGATCGATGTCCTCGTGCATCGGTCCCCGCCGGTGAATCGTGTTGAGCAACAGGGTAACCGGGATCGGGGCGGGCGCCGGTGCGAAGTCGGTGAACTCGTGGAATCTGCACTTCGGCGTGCGGGGCGCTAAGGTGCCGGGGGTCGAATTCACCAGCGTTGCCAGGAGTTTCACCATCAGCATCGAGCCAGCCGCCGGTCCGGACACCGACCTGCGCATCACTCTGACCGTCTGTCATGCCGCCACCGTCGTGTGTTTCTCGGCGGGTGTCGTCTCCATCCTGATCGGTACCTATACCGATGCCGGGACGGTGTTCAACCTCGTCGGTGTGGTGCTGTGGCTGGTGGCGCTGGCCGCCCGGTTCGGGGTTTTCGCGATCACCCGGTCGCGGTCCGGGCACGCGGAGTAGCTCCGGTCGCCCGGCGGGGTGACTCCGGCGGGGTCCGTGCACGCCGATGGCGGGCGGGGTTGTTCGCTGGTGGCGAGCCGATGCCGGAATCGGTCATGGCGGCTGGCACGATGATCTCGTGGAGTGGGCGTTCGGACTCGTATTGCTGGTGTCGGTGGCGGTCGCATTGGCCGCTGGTGCGCGCCGGCTGGGGCTGGGTGAGCCGTTCGTGCTCACCGTCGCCGGGGTGATCGGCTCGTATCTGCCGCTGGTGCCGGAGTTCGATGTCGCGCCCGAGCTGGTGTTGCTGGGGTTGCTGCCGCCGCTGCTGTACACGACGGCGATCCGCACGTCGCTGGTGGACTTCCGGCCGAAGAAGACCACGATCACCCTGCTGTCGGTGGGATTGGTGCTGTTCACCGCGTTCGCGGTGGGCGGGGTGGTGTATTGGCTGCTGCCGGTGCCGTTCTCGGCGGCGGTGGCGATCGGGGCGATCGTGGCCCCGCCCGATGCGGTGGCGGCCACGGCGGTGGCGCGCCGGGTCGGGATGCCGCGCCGGATCGTGACGCTGCTCGAGGGTGAGTCGCTGTTCAACGACGCGACCGCGCTGGTGACCCTGCGCACCGCGGTGGCCGCCATGGCCGGCAGCGTGACGATGTGGGAGGCGGGGGCGAGTTTCGTCGGCGCGGCCGGTGGTGGCGCGCTCATCGGCGGGGTGGCGGCGATGGTGCTGGCGTTCCTGCGCCGGCGCATCAGCGATCCGGTGCTGGACACGAGTGTGTCGCTGCTGGCGCCGTGGATCGCGTATCTGCCCGCCGAGGGGGTGCACGCCTCGGGTGTGATCGCGGTGGTGACCTGTGGCCTGATCCTGGGTCACGGCGCCCCGCAGTGGCAGAGCGCGGCCTCGCGCATTGCCGAGCACACCAACTGGCGCACCATCCAATTCCTGCTCGAGAGCGCGGTTTTCCTGCTGATCGGCCTGCAGGTGCGGCATCTGGTCGAGGATGCCTGGCACAGCGGGCTGTCGCATTCGACGCTGCTGTGGACCTGTGCGGCGGTGCTGGTGACGGTGATCGTGGTGCGCCCGGTGTGGGTGTTCCCGGCGACCTACGCGGCCTGGCGGGTCGAAGGGCGGCGGCAGGGCAAACCCAAGCCGGAGTGGACCGGTCCGGCGGTGGTGGCGTGGGCGGGCATGCGCGGGGTGGTGACGCTGGCCGCGGCGCTGCTGCTGCCCGGTGACACCCCGGAGCTGGCGACGCTGCGGCTGCTGGCGGTCGTGGTGGTGGGCGGAACCCTGCTGCTGCAAGGCTTGTCGCTGCCGTGGCTGGTGCGGCTGCTGCGGTTGCGCGGGCCCAGTCAGGCCGAAGACCTCCTGCAGGAAGCGAATCTGCTGCAACAGGCCACTGTCGCGGGACTGAAGGCGCTCGAGGAGAACATCGCCCCCGAGACCCCGCCGGACGTGGTCGACGCCCTGCGCAACCGCGTGGTGGTGCGCGCCCAGGCGGCGTGGGAGTTGCTGGGCCGCTCCGAATCCCAGCGCGTCACCCCCAGCGGCGAGTACCGGCGCCTGCGCCTGGCCATGCTGGCCGCCGAACGCGAAGCCGTGCTGCGCATCCGTGATTCGGGCCAGGTCGATCAGGAGGTCCTGCAGGCGGTCATGGCCACCCTCGACATCGAGGAGTCCACCATCGACCGGGTCGCCGAGGCCGACGAGGACGGTGGCACCCCCCTGCGTTCCCCCGTCACCGCCGGCGCCTGCGAGCACCTGCGCGAGGCGCCGTGCGTCCGCACTCCCGACACCCCCGACGCCTGCGGCGAATGCCTCGACGAGGGCCTGGTCTGGGTCCACCTGCGCATGTGCCTGGACTGCGGCCATGTCGCCTGCTGCGACTCCTCCCCCGGCAATCACGCCACCAAGCACTTCGACAACACCGGTCACCCGGTCATGCGCAGCGTCGAGCCCGGTGAATCCTGGCGCTGGTGCTATCTGGACGAACTGCTGGGCTGACGGCGAGGTCGACGGCGCGATGGGCGGCCGAAGGCCAAGGGTACGAACAACATCAGGGCGATCGCCTGTGTGGCGAGGGTGAACACGACGACCGCGGTCACCGAATGACCGTAGAGCACGCCGATCAGGGTGGAGCCGGCCAGCCAGGCCAGACCGTAGACGGCGGTGAACACGCCGTATCCGGTGCCGCGGCGCGCGGCGGGGACCATGTCGGCGACCGCGGCGCGCAGGGTGGATTCGTGGATGCCCATCGCCGCGCCCCACACGATCGCTCCCGCCCACACCGGACCGGCATGGGTCGAGAACGACAGCAGCGGCACCACCGCCGACAGCGGCAGCGCAATCACCAGCCCCCGCAACCCGATCCGGTCGTAGAGGTGTCCCGAGGCCAGTGCGGCCAGTGCCGCCGCACCCATGGCGGCGGCGTAGGTGACCGGGATCAAGCTGTCGGGCAGCACGTGACGGGCCTGCAGGTGGAACGACAGCACCCCGAACGTGGCGAACCCGGCCATCGAGGTCGCGGTGAACGCCGCGTAGAGCCAGAATCGGCCCGGTAACCGGCCGTCGGCTCGCACGGTGGTCCCGGCGTCGTGATGGTCGGTTTCGTAGGCCACCGGCCGGGGCGCCGCACGCCGCAGCCAGGCCAGGGTGAGCAGCGCCAACGCGCCGGGAATGGCGAGTACTGCGAATGCGAGACGGAAGCCGGAGAGTGCGATCATGCCCGCGACCAGCAGCGGTCCCAGCAGCGCCCCGGATTGGTCGAGTGCCTCGTGCACCGCGAAGGCCCTTCCGCGCCCGATGCCCGATCCGGCGGCCTGGGCGAGCATGGTGTCGCGTGCGGGGGCGCGCACGGCCTTGCCGAACCGTTCGGCGACCACCAGGCCCGCGGCGGGCCACAGCCAGGTCGCCAGCGCCAGCAGCGGCACCGACACCACGGTCAGCGTGTACCCGGCGATCGACAATGCCCAGTGCCGGCCGGTGCGGTCGGACAACGTGCCGGTCACGAGACGGAACACCAGCGCGACCGCCTCCCCGGCCCCGGTGACGAAGCCGACCAGTGCCGCCGAGGCGCCCAGGGTGCCCAGATACGGGCCGGTGATCGACCGCGCCCCCTCGTAGACGACGTCGGCGAGCATGCTCACCACACCGAACGCCATCACGAACCGCAGCGGCGACAACCGATTCACCCCGGCCGCTCGATCCGCCGGCGCCCACTCGATCCCATCCGCCATGACCGACAGTCTCCCCCGTCGGCCGCCCTCGGCCCGGGTGGTCGCGAGCGGGTCGTCGCGACATGGGTGGCCGGCGCACGGGGTGGGACGTCGCAGCGTTCGGTCGCACCGGTCGATCGTCTTCGTGCGCAACGTTCTTCGCGGACCCGGACAGCCCGGTCGGTCACCGGCCACCCTTGACTTTCCTGCTGGGAAAGTGGACGCTTACTTTCCGGGTAGGAAAGTGAGGGGTCGGCATGGACGGCATCACTCCGGATCAGGCCCGTGCGGCGCTGGATGCGGCGGGGCGGGCACGGCGGCAGGTGGCCGAGGAGGTCGGGCTGCCGCGGGGGTACTGGTGGGGAATGGGTTGCGGCTGGGTGGTTTTGGGGGTGATCGGGGATTTCGGGCCGGGCTGGCTGACGGCGGTCGCGACGCTGATGTTCGGCGCGGGGCATTCGGCGCTGGCGTCGCGATTGCTGGACGGGCGCCATCGCACCGGCCGGGTTCAGGTCAGCGCGGAGGTCGCCGGGCGGCGCACACCGCTGGTCGTGATCACCATGCTGCTGGTCCTGGTCGCGCTGACCGTGGTGGCGGCCCTGCTGCTGGATGCCGATGGGGCCGGGCATCCGCGGACCTGGTCGGCGGTGCTGATCGCGGCCGTCATCGGGTTCGGCGGGCCGGAGCTGCTGCGGGCGGGACGTCGCTGGGTGCGCACGTGAGCGTGGCCCGCTTCGACGAATTGATCCATCCGAGTACGCGATTGAATCTGGTCGCGACCTTGGCCGCCGCGGATTGGGCGGAGTTCGCCTTCCTCAAGGAGCGGCTGACTCTGTCGGATTCGGCGTTGTCGAAGCAGCTGGCGACACTGGAGGACGCCGGGTATGTCGCGACCGAGCGCCGTCTCGAGGGCAGCCGCCGCCGGGTTCGGGCCCGCCTGACCCGCGCCGGGCGCGACGCCTTCGACGGGCACATCGCGGCGCTGCGGGAGATCGTCGCCGGGGCGACGCCACCGCGGACCCCCGCCGGCTAGCCGCTACCGGGCGGGCGAGGTGTGCGCGGTCAGTCGGTGATTCGCCATTCGTTGCGGTCGGCCATGGCGCGTGCCGACCAGCGGATGGCGTAGCCGATCATGAAGCAGGGCAGCGAGGTCAGCACGAATACCGCCGTCGCGACCACGAATCCGCTGACCAGCCCCATGATCAGCGACTGCAAGCCGGGATCGCAGCGGCTGGTGAACCCGGTGACCGCGGCGCAGTCACCGAAGGTAGCCTGCCCGTACAGGCGCGCCCACAACGTGATCACGGCCCAGATCGACAGTGCCAGTAGAACATTGGCGATGTACCAGCAGCGCACCAGTTTCCGGACGAAGATCAGTGCGCCGAGTTGCCCGGCGTCGAGCCCGTCGGCGACGTCCTCGTTGATTCCCAGATGCCGTCCCCAGCTGGAGGGCTCGGGGACCTCGGCGACGACGGGTTTGCTGGCGTACCGGCTTGCGGTCATACAGGTCGATCCTTCTGCACCTCGAACAGTCCACGGGCACAGGTTGATTCGCGGTGCCGACCCGAACTGAAGACAAATCCGGGTCGATCATTGCAGCAGCGGGCGGTTTCCGATGGTTTTGCGGCGGAATCGTGGTCGATCACAGTCGCGATGCCGGGCAGGTGTCGCGGCTTCGAATTGCGGTGCGACGGCGCCGAGGCCGGGATCGGGGGTGGCCTCGGCGCCGCCGTGTTCGCGGCGCCGCCAGACGCGGGGACGCGGGTGCGGGCCTCGGGGAAGAGACGCGCGGGCATCCGGTGCCGTGGGCGTCTGCGCGTGTCCGCCCGGGCACGATTCGGACGACAAGAACGGTAGCGACATGGTAGCTGCACCGCTCGGCGAGCGCGAGAATTAGGGGATCGTTAGGGGCATCGGACTTTTCGGGCCGATCGGGTGCAGCTGGACGATAACCGCTGATCATGAGGCCGCCGCGACCACCTGGATGGTCCGGAACGAGTAGTCCGATACGCGCGTGCCGGGGGTCCTCAACGCCGACACTGGTGGAATGCGCCATTGGCGCGAAAGATCCCATTCCTCCGTATATCTGGGGAGATGATCGACGATGATCCGGTCACGGAAGTCGGCCCTCACCGCATTCACTACCTTCGCCGCCGCAGCCGCGGCGCTCGTGCTCGCCGCGCCGCAAGCGTCGGCGTATGTCACCAGCGTCAGCGTGTCCAGCGGGTCGAGCATCGGTCTCGGCGGCGGCTACGGCACCAACTGCTCGTACACGGTCACCGTGAACGGCAGCCCGTACGAATACGTCTGGCTCTACGACAGCAACACCGCCACCTTCGGTCAGCAGCAGTTCAGCCTCGGCAGCGGCGGCACCGGGACCTCGAGCTGGACGCCGACCTCGACCGGGGTGCACTACATCCAGGCCTGGACCTACAACGGCTCGCAGTGGGCGCTGGTGACGGTCAACACCGGCATCAACCTCGGCAGCGCCTGCGTGGTCACCGGCTAGCGGCGCGGGCCCGGTCCACGCGAGTACCCGGTGGTCCGGTGCCGGGTGTGCGATCGCATCCGGCACCGGGCCGATGGTTTCGGCCCGGTGCGCCGATCAATCACGCGGGAGCGGGTAGTCGCGGTGATCGGACCAGATGCCGGCCACCGCGCGGACGGTCGGGCACGGCCACGCCGCCGGTTCCTGGCCGCCACGGGAGTCGGGCTGCCGGCACACCGAGCAATGCCCGCCCGTGTCGGGGGTGTGCTGGCCGAGGATCAGCCGCAGCGCCGCCTGGTGCCGCAACAGTTCCTTGGGTGTCGGTGCGCCGGGCAGGAACACCGACGACGGGGCGGTGCGGCTGCCGCGGCGGCGCACGTAACGCACCCATTCGTATTTGATCTCGCGGCCGGTGTCCTGGAAGTCGCGCTCGAGTTTCAGAGCGAATTCGGCGGCTTCCTGCTGCTTGTCGAGGCGGCCCGCGATGAACGCGCTGATGTCCATCCACCCACGGTAGTCGGCACTGCCGACATCGCCGCGAATCCGCCCGCCGGTGCCGGGTGCGCGATACCGCCCGGCACCGGGCATTACTCTTGACCCGGTGCACACCGAGCAGCCTCCCTCCGACGCCGAGCCCCGTATCTGGGGTGGAACGACCCTCACCGAACGCCGTGAGGCGCGCCGCGCCGCGTTGCTCGAGGCCGCACTGGATCTGATCGGCGAGTCCGGCGCGGGTGCGGTGACCATGCGCGCGGTGTGCCGGCGCGCCAACCTGACCGACCGCTATTTCTACGAATCCTTCGCCAGCCGAGACGAATTGCTCGACGTGCTCTACCGCCAGATCGCCGAGGAGTTCCTGGATCCGATGACGGCCTTCGCGGTCGCCGACGATCCGGACCGCGATCGCGCGCTGTCGGAGACGCTGGTGGCGAAGGTGCTCGAGGATCCGCGCAAGTCGAGGCTGTTTCTGGTGGAGCCGTATTCCTCGACGGGCCTGGGGCAGACGACGATCGCGGTGATGCCCGCGTTCACCCGGTTGATCCAGGATCACCTGTTCGCCCATATCGAGGATCCGGTGCGGCGGCGGCTGGCGGCGGTCACCATGGCCAGCGGTAATGCGGGCATGTTCTCGGCATGGCTCAATGGCACGCTGCGCGCCACGCGCGAGCAGATCGTCGACCATCTGGTGGAGACCATCGACGCCTATCGCGGCGTGTATCGCGGCTGACCCGGGCGGTTGGCCCGCCCGGATCCGCTTGCGGCGCAGCGGGTTCGGGCGGGCCGGTCAGGCGGACGGAACCGCGGCGTGGACGCGGTCGAGTGATCGGCGCAGTATGCGCACCCAGGGTGACCATCGGGCCGGTTCGGCGGGCGGGTGCCCCATTTCCGTGGCGGCGCGATCGAGCAGCTCCTCGAGCACCGCGTCGTGCAGCCAGCGGATGGCGAGGCTCCACAGCAGCCGGCCCCGCGACGTGCGGGCCCGCGCGACGATGAGATGCCGCATCACGCAACCCCGTTCGCCGCGATCGATGATCTCGAAGGTGTGCGTGCCGGCGAAGGGCATGCTCGGCGCGAAGGTGAACTCGACGGCGCGCCCGGGTTCGTAGGCGGTGCAGACGTAGCGGATGCTGCCGTGCCCGCCGTCGGCGCCGACCTGTAGCGGCCGATCCAGGATCAGAGGCGGCCAGTGCTCGCCGGGCCAGAGCGGATTGCCCGGCTCGGCCACCGTGTCGAGCAGGGCTCCGGCCTGCTGCGCCGACACCGGTAGTTCTCGCTGGTGAATGTTCCAGATCATCGACTCACCCGTTCCGTACGGTACCGTATGTTCCGGTTCCATACGGTACCGTACGGAGCTATGGCGGAGAAGAGGCGACGGCTCAGCCGTGACGATTGGGTCGCGGCCGCGCTGGCGGCGCTCGGCGAGGGCGGCGTGGGCGCGGTCGCCATCGAACCCCTGGCCGCGCGGCTGGGCGCGACCAAGGGCAGCGCCTACTGGCATTTCGCGAATCGGGACGAGTTGCTGGCCGCGGCCCTGCAGCGCTGGGAACACGAGGAGACCGATGCGGTGATCGCGCTGGTGTCGGCCGAACCCGATCCGGCGGTCGGGCTGCGGACGCTGCTGGGCGCGGCGCTGGCGCATCCGCAGGAGAAGCTCGCGGTGCTGCTGGCCGGGGCGACCGATCCGCTGGTGGAGCCGGTGCTCACCCGGGTCACCGTGCGGCGCATCGAGTATCTGGCCGAACTGTTCACCCGGCTCGGTTTCGCCGCACCGGTGGCGAAACATCGTGCGGCACTGGCATATTCGGCATACCTGGGCACGGGCCAGCTGTGGCGGACGATGCGCGGCACGCTGCCGGCCGACCAGGAGGCCTGGGAGTCCTACGTCGACGAGATCTGGCGGGTGCTGACCGCCCCGAGTCCGACCGCGTACGAATCGGCGCCGGACGGCGCGGAGTCGCCGCGAGATTCGGGCTAGACGCTCAGGGCCGCACCGCGGCCGTGGGTGAGCACCAGGTCGAGCAGCCCGGGGAAGCGGGCCTCGAGGTCCTCGGTACGCAGCCGGTTGAGGCGGCGGGTGCCCTCGTCGCGCTGACGGATGACGCCGGCTTCGCGCAGGGTTCTGAAGTGCCCGCTCTGGGTGGATTTGCTGATCGGCAGGTCGAAGGTGGTGCAGGCCAGTTCGCCGGGCTCGGCGGCGGCCAGGCGGGTGACGATGGTGAGCCGGACGGGGTCGGCGAGGGCGGCCAGCACGGTGCTGAACCGCAGTTCGTCGCGGGCGGGGTGAACCAGTTCGGTCGCGGTTCGGCTTGCCATGGTGTCCAGGCTAGTCCACATGTTCACAAATTCCGAACATCCTGTTATGTTCGGAATTATCGAACATGTCTGTGCCGGGAGGACGCCATGACCGTCGAGCAATCCCCCGCAGCCGTCCCCGAAGACGCTGCCGCCCCGCAGGATTCACCGCCCGGGAGCGGTATGCGGTTCTGGGGCACCGCCTACACGCTGCTGATCCTGTTGACCGGAACCAATGTGGCCACGCCGCTGTACCACGGCTACGCGCATCGGTTCGGATTCTCACCGCTGGTGATGACGCTGGTGTTCGCGGTCTACATGGGGGTGCTGATTCCCGCGCTGCTGATCGCCGGTCCGGCCTCGGATGCGCTGGGGCGGCGCCGGATTCTGCTGCCCGCGCTGGCGCTGGCGGCGCTGGGCACGCTGGGTTTCGCGCTGGCCACCGACGTGGTGTGGTTGTTCGCGGCCCGCATCCTGCAGGGGATGGCGGTCGGGGCGGCCTCGGGCGCGCTCACCGCCGCGCTGACCGAGCTGGAACCGCACGGTGACCGCCGCCGCGCGGCCCTGGTGTCGGCGGTGGCCTCGGCGGGCGGCATGGGCCTGGGCCCGGTGCTGGGAGCCGTTCTGGCGCAATATCTTCCGGCTCCGTACGTGACACCGTTCGTGGTGGAGCTCGCGCTGCTGGTCCCGGCCGCGGTGGCGGTGGCGGCGCTGCCCGAGACCGCGACGGTCACCCGGTGGCGGCCGCGGCGGCCGAGTATCCCGGCCGGGATGGGTGCGGTCTTCACGGCCGCGGGCACGGGTGCGTTCCTGGGTTTCGCGGTGGTCGGCGTCTTCCTCACGCTGATCCCGACCTATGCCGCGACCCTGTCGGGCAGTGCGAATCTGGTGGTCGGTGGCGCGGCGGCCGCGCTGCTGCCCGCGGCGTGGGCGGTGGCGCAGCTGGTGGGTTACGGCAAACCCGAACGGGCCCTGGACTTCACGGGATTCCCACTGCTGGCGGTGGGCCTGGTACTGCTGGCGGTCGCGGGGGCGGTCTCCTCGCTGCCGTTGCTGTTGTTCGCGACGGTGCTGGCCGGGGCCGGTCACGGTCTGGTGTTCCTGTCGGGCTTGACCGCGATCAATGCGGCCGCGCCGGCCGATCGGCACGCCGATGTGCTGTCGACCTATTTCGTGATGGCCTATTGCGGCAGCGGCGGCCCGGTCATCGGTGTCGGCCTGCTGGCGGGCGCGGCCGGTTTGCTGGCCGCGGTGCAGATCTTCGCGGCGGTGGTGGCGGTGCTGTGTGTGGTGCGGCTGGTGGCGCGGGTCGCGGTCGAGGCGCGACGCTGACTGGAGCACGAATGCGACGGCGCTCACGTCGGGTTGCCGATCGCGGCGGGCGGGTGTTTACTTCTGGTCGCAAGGTGCCGTCGTTAGCTGAGGCTCCTTCACGGATACAGGCCGGCGATCCCGAACGTCGAGAGACGCCCCGGATCAGGACAGGTTTCCCCGAGCTAAGGGGATGCCCCGACCGGCTCCCGCCACCCGTGGCGGGTTTACGCCGTGGAGTGCTGAAGGTCTTACGAGGGGTGGTACCCGTACCGGCGATGTCGCGCCGGTCCCACTCCCCCGGCATGCGTGCGTGTGGCGTCGAGGAGGTGGTGGTCGTGCCCGATGGACCGGATCGAGTTCCGTTAGCCAATCGTTCACTCGGCGTCACTCCTGCCCTCTCCTGGCCGCTGCCCCTACCCCGGTAGCGTCCGAGTCCGGAGCGCGCCGTCCTCCGCTGGGAGATCGAGATGACCATGTGGGAAATGCTGCTGCGGCTCGGCACGGGTGTCGGGTTGGGCGCGGTGATCGGGTTCGAGCGTCAGTTCCGGGCCCGGATGGCCGGACTGCGCACGAATTCGCTGGTCGCCGCCGGGGCGACCTTGTTCGTGCTGCTGTCCGCGCACGGCTTCGGCGGCGCCTCGGCGGATCCGACTCGTGTTGCGGCGCAGATCGTTTCGGGTATCGGCTTCCTGGGCGCGGGGGTGATCCTGCGCGACGGGTTCAATATCCGCGGCCTGAACACCGCCGCGACGCTGTGGTGTGCGGCGGCGGTGGGTGCGCTCGCGGGCGCGGGCATGTATTCGACCGCGGTGGCGGGCACGGTGGCGGTGGTGGTGGTCAATACCGCGCTGCGCACGGTGGCGCGCACGGTGGATCGTCCCGGTGTCGACGAGGTCGAGGCGCAGGAGGCGTTGTACGCCTTCCACGCCGACACCGACGACGCGCACGAGGCGCACGTGCGGGCGCTGCTGGTGCAGTCGCTGACGCGCACCGATTTCCGGCTGGTGTCGATCTCGAGCCACGACACCTCCCCGGGCCGGGTGCAGGTGCGGGCGGAGTTGACCGGTGACCGCCGCGACGACCGGCAGATGGAGGCCGCGGTGAGCCGGTTGAGCCTGGAGCCGTCGGTGACCAGCGTCGGGTGGCGCACCGTGCCGCTGCGGGTGGAGGCCGAGGAGTGAACCGCGCTGCGGTCGTATCCCGGCCGCATCACCGCCGATCCGCGCGCGTCCTGAGTCACACCATCGCAGACGGGATCACCGTGGTCAGGCCGCCGTCGACGAGCAGGTCCTGACCGGTGATGTAGGAGGCGTCGACGGAGGCCAGGAATGCGACGGCGGCGGCCACCTCGTCGCTGTCGCCGACCCGCCCGAGCGCCACCCGTGACCCCGCGGTGGCCTGCGCGTCGGCGGAGGCCTCGGCCCGGTAGGCGGGGGTGTCGATGTAGCCGGGGCTGACCGAGTTCACCCGGATCCCGCGGGGCGCCAACTCCGCCGCCAGCGTCCGCGTCAGATTCTGCACCGCCGCCTTGGTCGCCGAATACAGTGCGGCGCCGGGCGCGCCCCGATACGGGGCGAAGGAGGCGTTGAGGACGATCGCACCCCCGTCGACCAGCAGCGGCAGCATGTGCTGCACGGTGAAGAACGCGGCCTTGAAGTTGATTCCCACCACCCGATCGAACTCGTCGCCGGTGACCGCCGAAACCGGTTGGAACGCACCGATTCCCGCATTCACGAACGCCACGTCCAACCGCCCGAACCGCTCGGACACCACCCGCGCCAGCGCCGCGAGATCCTCGGGCTCGGTGGCGTCCCCGGCCACCCCGATCGCCCGCTCCCCCAGCTCGGCCACCGCGGTGTCCAGCCGGTCCTTGTCACGCCCGGTCACGATCACCCACGCCCCCTCCGCGACGAGCCGCCGCGCGGCGGCCAGCCCCATCCCGCTGCTACCGCCGGTGATGAGCGCGACCTTGTCCTGGAACCGGAACCCGTTGTGTGTCATGGCTTCAGCCTGCCGGGCCGCGCGATGGGTAAACAGTGCCCAGTTATCGTGGGTGTGTCACCACCACCTTGCCGAGCACGGCTCGCGCCGGCGCCGCCGATCGTGACCGTTGTCAGTCCCTCAGCTCGCAGATGACGACCGGGATCTCGCGGGTGGTGCGCTCCTGGTAGTTCGCGTAGCCCTTGTATGCCGAGGTGATCTGCGGCCACAGTTCGGCTCGCTCGCTGCGATCCGCGGTGTGTGCGTGCACTTTTCGCCGCCGGCCGTAGATCACCAGTTCGGCATCGGGGTGCGCCTGCAGGTTGCGGTACCAGTCGGGGTTCCGGTCGTCGCCGCCCTTCGAGGCGACCAGCACGACCCGGTCGGCGTCATGGACAGGCGCGGTCAGGTAGCACGAACGCGGCAGTCCCGACTTCCGCCCGACCGTGTGCAATTCGACCACCGGCATCCCGAATGGGTTGGCCAGCAGTTTGTTCCCGCTGACGGTGAGGACGACCCGGTGGGCGAGGTTCATCAGTTTGGCCCCGCCGTCTTTCAGTGCGTACTTGTGCAACGCCTGCCCTTGTCCCTGGTGCATTGCAGCCTTCTACGATGGCCGCCGGAGTCGAGTTAGCGCTGCATACATTACCAGAAATGTGAGCAGGGTCAACATTACTGGGTTGAGGCCCGCGAGGACGACACGGACACGGTGCCGGCGAGCTCAGGCGGGTGGGGCCAGGCGGAGGCGGTGGAGCTGGTCGAGACGGTCGGCGGTACCGGTGCCGGCGCGGGGGTTGTAGAGAACCAGGTGGCGGTCGGATTGGTCGGCGAGAATGAGGGTGGTGGCGTCGAAGTGGAGTGCACCGGCCTCGGGGTGTGCCAGCGCGTTGACCGCCTGCTGGGCCGGGCCGACATCGTGGCGCGACCACAGGCGCGCGAATTCCGGGCTGCGCGAGGCGAGTTCGGTGATGACCGAGTCGAAGCCGGGGTCGCCGGGGCAGAGTGCGGAGTCGGCACGGTAGGCGGCCACGACCGCGGGTGCGGCCTCGGCCCAGGTCTGTGGCATGGCCAGGTAGCGCGGATTGGTGAAGTAGGTGACCAGGCAGTTGCCGCCGGGGCCGTCGTAGCCGAAGACGGCGCGGGCGGTGTCGTTGTAGGCCAGCACATTCCAGTAACGGTCGCGCAGAACGGCGGGGCGGGGATTCCAGGCGTCGAGCAGGTTGCGGGTCTCGGCGCTGATGCCGGTGCCGCTGTCGGTGGCGGCGCAGGGCGGGTTGAGGCCGGTCAGGACGTAGAGGTGAGCGCGTTCGGGGGCGGTGAGCCGCAGGGCGGCGGCGACAGCGTCGAGAACGTCGGTGGAGACGGTGATGTCGCGGCCCTGTTCGAGCCAGGTGTACCAGGAGACGCCGACGCCGGCGAGGACCGCGACTTCCTCGCGGCGCAGGCCGGGGGTGCGGCGGCGGCCCGCGGCGGGCAGTCCGACCTGATCGGGGGTGAGGCGGGAGCGCCTGTCGCGCAGGAACTCTCGCAGGTGGTCGCGTCGTCGGCCCGCTGTGTCCATACTTCACGCTAACAATCACGCAGGTCCGTTTCGTTCGGGTCCCGGCTAGCATCAGACCGAATTCGGGTCTCGAGGGGGGCGGATGCGGCAGATTCTGGTGGCGGCGATGGTGGCGCTGGCGGTGTCGATCACGGTGACGCCGTTGCTCATCCGAGTGTTCACCCGCCATCGGCTGGGGCAGCAGATCCGGGCGGACGGCCCGGCGAGCCATCTGGCCAAGCGCGGCACCCCGACCATGGGCGGGCTGGCGATCCTGATCGCGCTGTGGTGCGGGTACGGGGCCGCGCACCTGGTGGGGATGTCCTACGGGGGGACCGGCACGACCGCGTCGGGGCTGCTGGTGCTGGGGCTGGCGACCGCGCTGGGCGCGGTGGGTTTCCTCGACGATGTCATCAAGTTGTCCCAGCAGCGCAGCCTGGGGCTGACCGCGTCGGGCAAGTATCTCGGGCAGGTCAGTGCCGCTGTGCTTTTCGGGGTGCTGGCCCTGCATTTCCGGGGCGGTTCGGGGCTGACGCCGGGCAGCCGGCAGGTGTCGATCGTGCGCGACATCTCCACGGTCTCGCTGGGGCTGACCGGGTTCCTGCTGGCGGCGATCTTCCTGGTGGTGGCATGGTCGAACGCGGTCAACATCACCGACGGCCTGGACGGGCTGGCGGCGGGTTCGGTGGGTCTGGCGCTGGGGTCGTATGTGCTGGTCACGTTCTGGCAGTACACCCATTCGTGCGCGGTCAAGGCGGTGCCGGGCTGCTACACGGTGCGCGATCCGCTGGATCTGGCGCTGGTGTGCGCGGCCGGGACGGCGGCGTGTACCGGATTCCTGTGGTGGAACGCGGCTCCGGCGAAGATTTTCATGGGTGACACGGGGGCGCTGGCGCTGGGCGGGCTGCTGGCGGGGTTGTCGATCACCACCCGCACCGAGCTGCTGATGGTGGCGGTGGGGGCGTTGTTCGTGGCCGAGATCCTGTCGGTGCTGCTGCAGATCGTCATGTTCCGCACCACCCGCACGCGGCTGTTCAAGATGGCGCCGTTCCATCACCATTTCGAGCTGACCGGGTGGCCGGAGACCACGGTCATCATCCGGTTCTGGCTGCTGGCCGCGATCGCCTCGGCCACCGGATTGATCGCCTTCTACGGTGAGCACCTCACCACCACCGGCTCACGGCTGCCCTGAGACCCGGACATGCCCTGGGACCCGGAAATGCCGTGTGGCCCATCCGGAAGCGTTTCCGGATGGGCCACACGGGTTTTCGAGTCAGTGCACCGCGACGGGCACGTCGGCCTCGGCGGGTGCGGCCGGTTTGGCGCGGGGCAGGAAGAACGCCGGGATCAAGGTGGCCACCAGCAGGCACAGCGCCACCACGAAGGTGTGGGCGAAGGCGCGCGCGGCGAGGTCGAAGCCCTCGCCGAGCAGGGTGTGCGGCAGCTGCGCGAGCTGGCCGCTGTAGCGCGACCCGATGGCCGCGTTGGCCAGCGACGGGTCGGGGGCGCCCGGGGGCAGTTGCACGCCCTTGTCGCCCAGGGTGTCGCCCCGATTGAGCAGGCTGGTCAGCACCATGGAAATGGTTGCGGTGCCGATGGATCCGGCGGTCTGGTTGACGATGTTCATCAGCGTCGACCCGCGTGCGACCTCGCCGTGGGTCAGCGTCTGGATGGCGGCGGTCATGGTCGGCATCATGGTGCAGCCCATGCCCAGACCCATCACGAACAGCACCCCGCACAGCAGTGTGTATGGGGTGTCGGCCTTGACCTGGGTCAGGAACGCCATGGACACCGCCATGACGGTGATACCGGTGAGCACGATCTTGCCGGGCCCGATCTTGTCGACCAGCCGGCCCGCGATCGGCATGGTGAGCATGGCGCCCAGGCCCTGCGGGGCGATGAGCAGACCGGCGGCCAGGGTCGATTCCCCGCGCACCTGCTGCAGATACGACGGCAGCAGCAGACCGGAGCCGAAGAACGCCATGGCGAACAGGGTCATGGTCATCACCGCGTAGCGCAGCGACTTGTTCTGGAACAGCCGCAGTTCGATCAGCGGGTGCTCGGTGCGCAGGGCGTGGAAGACGAATCCGATCAGCAGCGCCAGGCCGATGATCGCGGGGATGAGCACCTTGGCCGATTTGACGGTGCCCTCACCGGGAATCGAGGACACGCCGTAGAGGAAGGCGGCCAGACCGGGTGAGGCCAGCAGCATGCCCAGAAAGTCGAAGCTCTGCGAGGGTTCGGGGTTGTCGCGCGGGAAGACGACGAAGGCCAGGATCAGCGCGATGATGCCGATGGGCAGGTTGATCAGGAAGATCCAGTGCCAGCTGAAGGATTCGATCAGCCAGCCGCCCAGGATCGGGCCGCCGATCGGGCCCAGCAGCATGGGCACGCCCAGTACGGCCATGACGCGGCCGATGCGCTGCGGGCCCGCGGCGTGGGTCATGATCGTCATACCCAGCGGCATGAGCATGCCGCCGCCCAGGCCCTGGAGGACGCGGAAGGCGATGAGGGACTCGATGTTCCAGGCCGTCGAGCACAGCACCGAGCCGAGCACGAAGAACACCAGCGCCATCATGTAGAGGCGTTTGGTGCCGAAGCGGTCGGCTGCCCAGCCGGTGAGCGGGATGACGGTCGCCAGGGCAAGGGTGTAGCCGGTCATCGACCAGGCGGCGATGGCGTAGGTGGTGTCGAAGTCGTGCTGGAAGGTGGGGATCGCTACGGTCACGACGGTCACGTCGAGGATCGACATGATGGCGCCGAGCACCACGACACCGGCGATTTTGAAGACGCCGATGTCCAGTTTGTCGTCGGCGGAATCGGCCGCCACGGTATCCGGAGGGGTGGTCACCGCTTCAGCCTGCCAGCCGGTCGGTTACGAAACCAGCACATATTGATATCGGCGTTTCGGCGGCATCCGGGCGGCATCGCCATCGCGTCTCATTCCGCCGGTGGCGGCCAGCCGTCGTCATTGTCGTAGAAGTTCTCCGCGGCCGCGTCGGCGGCGGCCTCGGCCCGCATCTCGAACTCGGAGGGGTCACCCGGATCCGGTTCGCGCACATCGCTTCTGCCCTCGGAATCAACGGGATCGACGGGGATGCGATCGGTGCTCACGAGGGGATCCTCTCTGCAGCGCGATGGTCGCCAGGAGCCGGATCAACCGATCATACCCAGCAGTAGCAAATGTCCGGCGATTTCCCGGGCGCCCCGGTCGGGCCCCGCGGCGCGCGTACGCTGGCGTTCTCGAGCGATCCAGTCGAGGAGATCATTCGCGATGACCGACCCGGTAGTGGGCCTGACCGGTACGCTGACCTCGCCGATCCGGGGCAAGGGACTCCTCGGTGAGGTGCAGGTCGCTATTCGAGGGGGGACCGAGCTCTACATCGCCCGCGCCGAGGAGCCGTTGGCGGCCGGCGCGACCGTGCTCGTCGTGGCCGTGCATCCGGGGCGCATCGTCGATGTTGTTGCGTGGATTCCCCTTCCGGGCGATCGATAGATCGAGAACTTCTTTCCATGAGTAGAGGGAGACAGCGATGCTCGGGTACCACGTTCCGGCGCCGGACCAGGCGATGCTGGTCAGCGGCGGCCGCGGCGGCAAGGACAACGCACCGTTCCGGGTGATCATCGGGCACGGCGCGTGGGTGGTGCCGTTGTTCCGCAAGGTGCGGTATCTGTCGCTGGCCATGTTCGAGGCCGAGATCGGCGAACGCTGCGTCACCAAGCAGGCCATCCAGCTCGATGTGCGGGCGGTGATCGCGTTCAAGGTCGCCAACGACACGCAGTCGATCGTCAATGCGGCACAACGGTTCCTGTCCGAGCAGGAGCGCGAGATGAGCGTGCTGACCGGGCGCATCTTCTCCGGGCATCTGCGCTCGATCGTGGGTTCGATGACGGTGGAGGAGATCATCCGCGAACGCCAGAAACTGGCCGACGAGGTGCTGGTGGCCTCCAAGGTGGAGATGAGCAATATCGGGCTGTGGGTCGACTCGTTCCAGATCCAGCACATCGACGACGGCAACCTCGGCTACATCGCGGCCCTGGCCGCCCCGCACAATGCCGCGGTCAAGCGTGACGCGCAGATCGCGCAGGCCGCGGCCGCGCAGCTGGCGGCCCAGGCCGAGCAGGAGTCCCAGCGCAAGCAGGCCGAGTATCAGCGCGAGACCGCGATCCTCAAGGCGCAGTATCAGCGCGATATCGACAAGGCCAATGCCGAAGCGGCGCAGGCGGGTCCGCTCGCGCAGGCCACCGCCCTGCAGGAGGTGCTGTCCGCGCAGGCCGAGCAGGCGCGCAAGCAGGCCGAGCTGCGCGAGCAGCAGTTGCAGGCCGAGGTGGTGAAACCGGCTCGGGCAGAGGCGGATCGGGTGCGGATCCTGGCCGAGGCCGAGGCCGATCGCACCCGCATCCAGGCCGAGGCGGCGGCGTCGAACAACCGGATCGCGCTGGATCAGCTGCTGATCGAGCAGTTGCCCGAGATCGTCAAACAGGCGTCGGTGGGCTTGTCGAAGGCGAATCTGACCGTGCTCAACGGCCCCGACGGGGTCTCGGAGATCGTGAACGGCATGGTGGGCCAGGGGCTGACGGTCTTCAATTCGTTGCAAAAGGCACTTTCCTCCAACAATGATCAGCCCGCGGACTAGAGTGACCGCCAGAGGGACGCGGCGACGAGGAGCGGGTGTTTAGGTGTCCATCGGGAAATTGGTGTCGTTCGACAGTTCTCGGGGTTTCGGATTCATCCGTCCGGAAGACGGTGGTCCGGATGTGTTCGTGCACGTCAACGACATCGGGCTGGACGAGGACGAGTTGCGCCAGGGGCGGGTGTTCGAATTCGATGTGACCGAGGGTGATCGGGGCCCCAAGGCGATCAACCTGGCGGTGGTGCCGGGGCAGTCGGCTCCGGTGCGGCACGCCAAGGGCAAGGATCATCGCGGGTCGGGGCAGATGAGCGCGGCCGAGCATCGCCGGCTGATCACCGAGTTGCTGCTGGATGCCTCGCCGCAGCTGACCGCGGCGGAGATCATCACCATCCGTGACCGGCTCACCGCCTTCGCCGATCAGCACGGGTGGATCGAGAACTGACCGGTTCGCATTACGATCGGTCTCGGGTCCATCGCGAACCGAGGAGGTCGTGTGCAACTGCCCATCATGCCACCGGTCAAACCGATGCTGGCCAAATCGGTCTCGGAGCTGCCCCGTGACCCGGGGTTGCTGTTCGAACCGAAATGGGACGGCTTCCGCTGCATCGTCTTCCGCGACGGCGACGAGATCGAACTGGGTTCCCGCAACGACCGGCCCCTGACCCGGTACTTCCCCGAACTGGTGGAACTACTGGGTCGGGCGCTGCCGGACAAGTGCGTGGTGGACGGGGAGATCGTGGTCGTCACCGAGAACGGCCTGGATTTCGACACGCTGCAGAACCGGCTGCATCCGGCGGCCTCGCGGGTGCGGAAGCTGGCGGTGGAGACACCGGCCAGCTTCGTCGGCTTCGACCTGCTGGCGCTGGGCGAGCAGGATCTGACCGATCGGCCCTTCGCCGAGCGGCGGCGGATGCTGGAAACCGTGCTCGACGGGCAGGCCCCGGGCACGCATCTGACGCCGATGACCGAGGACCCGCAGGTGGCGGCGGACTGGTTCACCCGGTTCGAGGGCGCCGGATTCGACGGGGTGATGGCCAAGGCGGCGGATCTGCCGTACCTGCAGGACAAGCGGGTGATGCTCAAGATCAAGCACGAGCGGACCGCCGACTGCGTGGTGGCCGGGTTCCGCTGGCACAAGGACGGGCAGGGGGTGGGGTCGCTGCTGCTGGGGTTGTTCGACGACGAGGGGAATCTGCATCACGTCGGGGTGGCGTCGAGTTTCACCGCGGCGCGGCGCACCGAACTGGTGGGTGAGCTGGAACCGTTGCGCGAGAACGCGCTCGAACAGCATCCGTGGCGGTCGTGGGCCGATGCGGCCGCACAGGCCAAGGCGGACGGGAAGATGCCGGGCGGGGTGAGCCGCTGGACCGGCGGCAAGGATCTGTCGTGGGAGGCGCTGCGCCCGGAGCTGGTGGCCGAGGTGCGCTACGAGCATGTGATGGCGGGCCGGCTGCGCCACGGTGGCCGGCTGGTGCGGTTCCGCACCGACCGCACCCCCGAATCGTGTACCTACGCCCAGCTCGACGAGGTGGCCCCCGCCGAGCTGGCCGACATCTTCGCCGACGCCAGGAACGCGAAAGGGACTGCGCGGTGAGCGATTCGGTGGAGCTCGAGGTGGCCGGGCATACGGTCGGCGTCTCCAATCCGGGCAAGGTGTACTTCTCCAAGCGCGGGGAAACCAAGCTGGATCTGGTGAACTACTATCTGGCCGTTGCCGATCCGATCATGCGGACCATCGGCGGGCGGCCGGTGCTGCTGGAACGGTATCCGGATGGGGCCTCGGGGAAGTCCTGGTTCCAGAAGCGGGTGCCGAAGTCGGTGCCGGACTGGTTGCAGACCACGGTGGTGTCGACGCCGAACGGGACCACCAGCGACGCGCTGGTCGCAGTCGACATGGCGCACATCGTGTGGGCGGTGAACCTGGGCTGCCTGGGTTTCCACGTCTGGCCCACCCGTGCCGGCGCCGAGGCCGCCTCCACGTTTCCACCGGTCATGGACGCGGCCGGCACTGTCCTGCCGCCGACCGGTGTGACCGATGAGCTGCGTATCGATCTGGACCCCTCCCCCGGCATCGGTTTCGACGATCTGCGCGCGGCCGCCTTCGCCACCCGCGAGCTGTGCACCGAACTGGGTATCGATGTGCGCGTGAAGACCTCCGGCTCGCGCGGTCTGCACCTGTACGCGCTGCTGCAACCGGAGTGGGACGGCTATCAGGTCCGTGCCGCGGCGGTCGCGCTGGCCCGTGAGCTCGAGCGCCGCCACCCCGACCGCATCACCGCCGCCTGGTGGAAGGAAGAGCGCGGTTCGCGGGTGTTCGTCGATTTCAACCAGAATGCCCCGCACAAAACGGTTTTCGGTGCCTGGTGTGTCCGCCCGAAGGTCGGCGCGCAGGTGTCCACCCCGATTTCGTGGGAGGCGCTGGAGACGATCGTCCCCGACGAGCTGACCATCGCGACGGTCCCGGCCCGGGTCGCCGAACTGGGTGACCCCTGGGCCGATCGTGTCCCCCAGTCCCTGGAACCACTGCTGGAGATGTCGGAGAAGGACATGGCCGCAGGGTTGATGGACGCGCCCTGGCCGCCGGTCTATCCGAAGATGCCGGGCGAGCCGCCGCGCGTGCAGCCGAGCAAGGCCCGCAAGGACACCGCCGAATAGCGGTGTGCCGGTAGCACTCTCACCGCGCAGCCCCCGACGAGCCGCACTCGCCGGGGGCTGCGCGGTTGTGAGATGTCTCTTGGTGGCGGACGGCGGGTTGTGGCGTTACCGTCATCGGCGACAACGCCGACGACTCGGGCTATATCTGGAATGTCGTGCTGTCCGAACAGTTTCCGACACACCACCGACAGGCAGGGACATTCGATGGACGGCAATATCGAACGCGTGGCGTGGGACCACCCGGCCGCCGCCGGGTACGTGCGTGCGGCCGGTGCCGCCGCGGCCCTGCTGGGCACCGCGAAGGATCACGCGCACGCCGTGGCCGGGATGGACCTGTCCGGGCTGGGGACCCTCGGCAACGGGTTCGCCGCGGCCTGGGCGGCGGCCTGGAGCGCCCACGGCGGCCACCTGCAGACCGCGTCGGCGCTCACCGGCGCCTACGGCCAGGCCATCACCACCTGGGGGACCGTGCTCGGCGGGGTGGACACCGAGTCCGCGGCCACGATTGCGGGCGCCGTCCCCGGCACCGACCAGATCCAGGCGTAGGCCCGTCAGAGGATCAGGGGGACAACCGATATGCAGACCGGCATTCAGGGCGGAGACCTCACCGCGGTGGAGGAACCCGCACTGGTCACAGCCTTGGTCGCGCCGCTGGTGAAGCTGCGTGCGGCCCTGGGCGACGGGACCCGCCCCGGCGCGACGGCGCTGGCGGCGCTGGCGGCGGTGCCGGGCACCGTGCGCGCGGCCCTGGACGCCCACCGCGGCGGGATCACGCCGCTGGCGTCCACCGAGACCGCGGCGGCGGCGGTGCCCGTCCTGAAGCGAACGGGCGAGGAGGTGGGTGCCCTGGCCGACGTGGCGGAAACCCTTGCGCCGCTGGTGATCTCGGCCTACGCCACCCGCGACGAGGCCGCCGCCGACCTGGACGTCCTCATCGCCGATTTCCGGGCGCAGGCCACGCCGCTGGTGAAAGCCGCACGCTCGCAAGCGGATCTGGACTCGGTGGTGAGCCTGGCCGCGGACTACGTGCGCGACGGGGTGAGCGTGGCCGAGGCCGCCGACGGCCGCATGGACGCCCTCACGGCCCGGATCACCAGCATCGACCAGGCCGGGGTCACCGTGCCCACCGGCCTGCCGCTGGACAACGACATCACCACACAGCGCGACCGACAGGCAGGCACGATCTGATGAATTTGTTCGGCGACCTGCCCGGCTTCGCGGGCGGACCGATCGTGCCCCCGCCCGGCACCCCGGTCGCGGTGCCCACGCCCGGCCCCGACGCGGACCCGACCGAGACCGAGGAATTCGAGGTCACCGGCGATATCCGCGATCACAGCTGGGACGAGCTGCCGACCGCGCGGCCCGGCCACCGGACCACCCTGTGGGACGATCCCGAGCACGCCGCGGCCCTGCAGGGCCCGCTCGCGGCCACCGATCCGGTGCTCGGGGCCGACACCACCACCGAGGCGGGCACCGCGCGCATCGATACGCACACCACCTACCACGACATCGAAAAGCATTCCGCCGCCGAGTATTCGGTGACTCTCACGATCCAGATCAAGGCTCAGCCATGACCGACCCCGACGTTCCGGTGTTCACCACCACCAGCAGCAACCGCACCATCACCGTGACCGCCACCGATGCCGGCCAGATCATCGAACTCCGTTTCGAGGCCGCCGAATACGGCCGTGGCGCCGCCGCCCTGGCCGCCGAGATCGTGCGCCTGGCCCAGCGCTGCACCCTGCTGGCCCGCGCCCGCCGCCGCGAGGCCCTGGCCGCCTTCGGCCTGGCCGACGTACTCCTGGACCGCCTCGGCCTGCCCGACCCCCACACCGTCGCCGCCGAACTCGCCCGCCTGGACGCCCCCACCGCCGACACCACCCCGCACAGCTGGGTGCGTGCCCTATGAGCGCCGACATGCAAGCCCTCATCGCCCAGGTCGGCGACCAACTCGAGGCCCTCACCCTCGCCGCCGACGGCCTGGCCCGGGTCACCGGCCACGCCACCGGCCTGCACGGCACCATCACCGCCGCGGTTGCCGGCGACGGCACCCTGACCGCCCTGACACTGGCCGAGTCGATCACCGCCCACCCACCCGACCAGGCCGCCGCCGCCATCCTGGCCACCATCACCGCGGCCACCACCGCCGCCGCCCGCCACCGCGCCGCACTGCTGGCCCACCTCAGCGACACCCTCACCTAGCCGTCCTGGCTGCCGTCCCCGAACAGGGCGAGCTGACGCGACGAAGCGACCGATCCCCCGATCTTGCGCAGACACCGGGCGCACGTGACTTCCGCCCGGGTCGGCTCCAGCGCAGTCGGCGACCACCCGGCAACACCGGTGTGGCACAACAGCTCCGGAACCTCCTCACCCTCGACCCAGTGCCCGAGGCTGACCGCGTGCACGGTGCGCCCGGACCGCACGACGGCGTGCACACCCAGGTCGCCGAACACCGCCCGCGCGGCGGAGGCTAGAGGAGCGATATCGGTCATACGCCCAAACGATAGGTCTGGTCACCGACAAACCGACCGCCACCACCGGGCCCGCTTCGGGTACTACCCAAGATCCGCCGACTTACGTAATGTCATGTAACGTAACAATAAGGCGGAGGGTTCTGTTCGCATTCGATCCCCACATCGGTGATCGCTGCGGTGAACGCCGCCCGCAACTCCGACACCCCGAAGCCGTGGCCGCCTGCGAGACTGCGGTCCACCGGCCGCTGATGGGAACCCCGGATGCCCGCGAGGGGGTGCGCGCCCACCTCGAGCGCCGCGCTCCCCGATGGGCCCCGGCGGGACCTGCGATCCACGACCACGCCGAGTAAGAGAAGAGGCCCTCCGGCAATGGGAAACACCAGCAGATTCGGTGCGACGACGGTGACCGACGACGTCCTCGCCGACACCGACCTCACCGGCCACGTCGCACTGGTGACCGGCGCCACCAGCGGGCTCGGTGCCGAGACCGCGCGGTCACTGGCCGCGGCCGGCGCCGAGGTGATCCTGGCGGTGCGGGACATCGCGGCCGCCACAGTGCTGCGTGACCGGATCCGTGACCGGCATCCGCACGCCGTGCTGGAGGCGGTCCACCTCGATCTGGCCGACCTCGGCAGCGTGCGGGCGGCCGTACACCTGCTCACTGCCCGTCGACAGCGGCTGAACATCCTGATCAACAACGCGGCGGTGATGTACACGCCGTTCGGGCACACCACCGACGGGTTCGAGCTGCAGTTCGGGATCAACCATCTCGGCCACTTCGTCCTGACGAGCGGCCTGCGCGCCGCGCTGTCGGCCGGTGCCCAGCGCACGGGTCACCCCAGCCGCATCGTCACGGTCTCCTCCGCCGCCCACCACCGGTACCCGGCCGACCTGGGTGACCCGAACTTCCATCGGCGCGGCTACGACAAATTCGCCTCCTACGGCCAGTCCAAATCGGCCAACATCCTGATGACCGTCGCACTGGCCGCGCGGCCGACCGGGGACGTCCACGCCTTCGCCGTGCATCCGGGGGTGTGCGCCACCAACCTGGCCCGGCACATGTCCCGCGCGGACCTCACCGAGATGCGCCGGCTGTCGAGCCGCGACCCCGGCCTGCTGCGCACCCTCAAATCGGTGCCCGCCGCGGCGGCAACCACGGTCTGGGCGGCGACCGACGCTCGACTGTCCGCACTCAACGGCGCTTACCTCGCCGACTGCGCGCCGGCGCAAGCCAGTGCCCATGCCACCGATCTCGACACCGCCGGCGCGCTGTGGGGGTTGTCCGAGCAGCTCACCGCACACCGGCGGTGAGCGCACACCTCACCTGCGTGCCGTATTCGCGCCCGCGACCTCGCTGTGTCGTGCCGCGACCACATAGAGTGCGCCGGCGAGGGTTTCGACGTAGGCGTCGGCGTCGTCGAGCCCCCGTCGCAGCCCGCGCATGGACGTGGAATCGGCCAGGAGATCGAACAGAAACTCGGTGTCGACATCGGCGCTGATGTCGCCGCGCTGCACGGCATGGTCGATCAAGTCCGAAAATGCTTGTCGCACAGGCGCACCCAGGGCGGTCAATCGAGCCCGTGCCTGTTCGGTCCGGGTGTCGGCCAACAGCCCCGGGAAGCCCGCGCGCGCGGCGGGGCGCGCAGCGCGGGCCAGGAAGATCTGGACCCAGGTCTTCAGATCCTCGCGCAGGTCACCGGTCTCCATCGGCAGCGGATGCCCGCCGGGGCCGTGCACGGCCTCCTCGATCAACGCCTCCCGAGTCGGCCAGCGGCGGTAGATCGCCGGCGTATTCACACCCGACTGCCGTGAGATCGCCGCGATCGTCGTCTGCTGGTAACCGACCTCGGCCAGCAGGCGACGAGCCGCCACCAGCACGGCCTGATCCTTCGATTCGTCCCGTGGGCGGCCCATTCGCGGCCCCGCTCCCTCGCTCATAGTTGCATGTAATCACGCTACGTTTCTCTGGGCCAGAATCGGGCAGCGACCGGGTGCAGAGGTCGGCAACCTCGCAGATATGGCCTGTTCAGACCACCTGGCACCGCGACGAGTAGTTATGTAACAGACTGTTACGTAAAGCCTAGAGTGGCGGCAGAGACCCGAAGACATCGATGGGACCTCTGTGCAGCCAGGGTCATCTGCGCCATGCACAGAGCCGCCTGCGAGCAGGACTGCGCCGCGGCGCAGTACAACTACCAGGCGGGGGGGCCCGGGGGCCCCCACAACCCCACACAAACAAGAGCCCACACATGTGCCGGGAAAAGCCCCCCCC